>JBQTIL010000037.1:0-88822 GCA_052388175.1 Planctomycetaceae bacterium
CGGGCCGAGAAGACTTGACCACGGACCACACGGAAACACACGGAAACGAGAATGATTTCGCCTTATTTCTGTGTGTTTCGTATGTTCCGTGGTCTTTTCCTATTCCTTGGTTGCGGCGTCGCCGCGCTGTGCCCCCTGAGCCTCTTTGTGGCCCCACTTGCATTGTTTGTTGCTGTCGTGAAATGCGCTCAAACGCGTTTCGCCAGGCGGCGCAGCACTTCGCAGCCGCGCGCGAGCGTCGCGTCGTCTGCCGCGTACGAGATGCGAAAGTGCGTATCGAATGGGCTGAAGACATTGCCGGGAATGATCAGCAGGTTGTTGCGAATCGCCTCGGCGACGAACTCTGTGCCTGTGCCCCAAGGGACCTTTGGAAAGAGATAAAAGGCCCCGCCGGCCCCCTCGATTTCGTACAGGTCGCGCAATTGCGACAACATAAAATCGCGCTTGCGCTTGTAGTCGGCGACGCGGTCTGAGACGTCGAAATCGCAGGCGACGACGCCAGCGTGCTGCACGGGGTGCGGCGCGCACACGAACGTGAACTGCTGCAGCTTGAGCATCTGCTGGATGATTTCTCGCGGGCCGTGCGCCCACCCCAGCCGCCAGCCGGTCAGCGAGTGCGATTTGCTGAACCCGTCGATCACGATCGTGCGTTCGTTCCACGTGGCGGGGCTCACGAACGTGCGGTCGTAGCAGAACGCTTTGTAGATTTCGTCGCTGATCAGGGGGACGTCCTTTTCGGCCGCCAGCTCGGCCAGCCCGCGCATTTCGTTTTCGCCCGCAACGTAACCGGTCGGGTTGCACGGGCTGTTCACGAGAATGGCGCGGGTTCGCGGCGTAATGGCGTCTCTGACGCGGTCGAGATCGAGACGAAAATCTGGGTAGGTGCCGATGTCGATGGTACGGCCTCCGGCGAGCGTCGTCAGGTGCCGGTACATGACGAACCAGGGGTCGAAAACGATCACCTCATCTCCCGGGTTGACCAGTACCGAGAGCGCCAGCATTAATCCGCCGCTGGTGCCGCTGGTGATAAACACCTGCCGGTCGGCGTGCCCATACCGGGCGTCGACCGAACGCTGAATTTTCTCGAGCAGCGGGGCGATTCCCTGCGTCTGGCTGTAGGCGTTCTTGCCGGCGGCGACCGCCGCATACAAAGCCTGCTTGATCGGCTCGGGGGTGTCGAAGTGCGGTTGACCGATGCTGAGGTTGATGGGGTCTTTCATCTGGGCCGCCAGATCGAACACCTTGCGGATGCCCGAGGCGTCGATGCGCCGCATGCGGTCTGCGATCCACCGGTCACTCATGCCAGGGCCTCCGAGAGCGCCGCGTCACTCTGACTGAGAAGCTGCAACAGTTTGAAGAGCGTCAGGAGCGCATCGCACACGGCGTGCTCCTCGATGAACCAGAACCGCCCCGATTGTCCGGCGCCGCACAGTGCCCCGGGAGATTGCATCGCCTGCCACATCCCTTCGAGCGTAGCATCTGCGATAGGGATTTGCCTGCCCTCGAACGCCGAACCTGGCGCGGTGCGACCCCTCAGGGCCCCCCCTTGCAAAGGGGGGGAGAGAACGGGCCGACCCTCGAAGACGACGTGCCCGGCCGGCCCTTGCGGGCGTGCCGCGCTTTCGCAGACGGCAAACATTTCCAGGAGCCGCAACGGGTCGACGCGCCGGCCCGATTCGTCAAAGACGACACAGGCCTGGGCGTCGTCGTCGATCAAAAGCCCGAAATGCGCGCTGATTGCAGGGACAGTCGCTGCGACCCGTGCCACGTCGGGGTCGTCGTCGGCCAGCAGATTTCGAGCGCGAACGGGTGTCTCGACGAGGTGCGGCCGGGCCGGCAGCCGCTCGACCAGCCGCCCGATCTGTTCTCGCAGCAGACGATTCGGGCAGGCGAGCGCAAAGCGCAGGGGCCGCAGGGCGTGAAAGTAGTTTTTGAATCGGGCTTCGTAGACCGGGCGAAGCGGCAGCAACTGCTGCCCCCCGGTACGGCGCGACGGTCGCGTGGCGCCGTCGATGAACGCGCGGGCGATGCGATCGAGTCCGGTTCCGCGCGAGCAGGGTTGCGCATCTCTCCGCACGAAATCGAGCCCCGTCCACGATGGGTCACAGCCGGTACCGGTAATCTGCACGCCCCCAGCGGCGCCCAGGTGCCTGACGGCAAACCAAAATTCCGGCCGCGTCGACAATCCCAGATCGACGACGTGGCACCCCATCTGTCGCAACCCGGCGGCGACCCCCACGGCCAGATCGGGAGAGAACGGCCGCTCGTCATGCGCGAGCACGACGTGCAGGCGGCCCTCGGGTTGAAAAAGGTGTCTGGAACTTTGTGAAGATGCAGGTTCCGGGGGAGGTTCGCGGGTGCGGAGAGTTCCAGACACCTTTTTCAACACACCGTCAGAGATGACCGACACCGACTCGGCGGGCGCGGCAGTTTGTTGTGCGATTGCAATCGCCGGCCGACGCCTCTCGTCGAGGGCGGAAGTCGCCCAGTCGTTCCACAGGCAGGCCGCAAAGGCGGCCCCGGCGCGCGAAGCCTGGTGGCGGTCGAGCGCATTGAGGTATTTTCCGCGCAATCCCTCGCTGGCAACCAACGAACCTGCCAAGGGGGACGCAGACACGACCGGGGCGCTGTCATTGAGCGGCAGGTCGTCGCGCGGGCCGTTTCGATACAGGCAAGTGGCGCAGCCGGGATAATTGGCTGCCATCCGCGCCACGTGCACGGCATGAGGAATCGAGTACTCCTCGCCCGGGCAGCGATACAATGGCAATGCGGAGCTTGCGAGGAGCATCGGGGCCAATCACAATTCGGACTCTACACCTCATCGCGGACAGGCGGTGATTCGCCGTCAGGGGGTGGGACTTTACGTCAGGCCCGAAGTTCAGGTCAATAAGAGGCGGTCATGCTGGCCACCGCGTTTCTCAAGGCACCCGAAAAACACCCGGTGCCGCCGGTTGTGGCACTGTATGGCAAGGAGGGCTTTTTGAAGCAAGCCGCTCTGCAGGCCATTAAGGCGCAGGTGTTGGGTGACGATGCCGAGCTGGGGTTGACGCGGTTGCCGGGTGAGACGGTCGAGCTGAAGACGGTTGTCGATCTGCTGCTGACGGTTTCGATGTGGAGCCCAAGGCAGGTTGTGGTGGTCGACCTGGCCGACGCCTTCGTCAGCAAATACCGCGAAGGGCTCGAACGGTATGCCGACCGCCCGGCGAAAAAATCGGTGCTGGTGCTCGACGTGCAATCGTGGCCGGCCAACACGAAGCTCGCCAAGAAAGTCGCGACGTCAGGAATGGCGCTCGAATGCCCGCTTTTCGATCACAAGAAAATCGCGGAGCTGACGGCGTGGCTGATCGAGCACACTCAGGCCGCGCACGCGAAGAAGCTGAACCGCGACGCGGCCCAACTGCTGGTGGAGCTGGCGGGGTTCGACCTGGGGCTGCTCGCTCAGGAATTGGCGAAACTGGCGACGTTCGTGGGGGATGCACGGGCGATCGACGCACAGGCCGTCGAACGGCTGGTGGGGGGGTGGAAGGCGGAAACCACCTGGAAAATGCTCGATTCGGTGCGCGACGGCCGCATCGACGTGGCCATCGACCTGCTCGACAAACTGCTGGGTGCGGGCGAGCACCCGCTCAGGCTTCTGGGGGGAATCAACGCCAGCTACCGCCCGATCGCGCGCGGCGTCGAAACGGCGCGCCGCGGCGCACCGCTGCGGCAGGCACTGGCCGACGAGGGGGTCAAGCCATTTACGCTCGACGCCGTCGAAGCGTACCTGCGGCGGCTGACGCGCGCGAAGGCCGAGCGCATTCTCGACTGGCTGCTGGAAGCCGACCTCGACGTCAAAGGGGCCAGCGCGCTGCCTGAGAGGCTGATTCTCGAGCGGCTGCTGCTGCGGTTGCGAGGCAGCGTCGCGTGACGGGTGAGGGCGACGCGGCAATCGTGCAGGGCGGCAGTCTCTGGGGGCGGGTTGACGGCCGGCTACGGGCCGCTGCTGGGCGGGGGCTGGCGTGGCCGGCGTGGTGGCGGCGAGGGTCGCTTCGGGGGCGCCACCTTCGGGACGGCGACGCTGGCCGCTTCGGCCGCCGCCGATCGAATGGCTGATTCGGGCAACGTCTTTCGCTGCCGCTTCAGTTTGGCGATTTCATCGGGCGCGAAGTGGATCTTGCCCTTTTTGAAGACCGCGCGAATCTTGTTCATGTTGACCATGGTCTGAATTTCCGACTCGGGAATACCCAGTTCGGCGGAGACTTCGCGCAGCGTCTTCAATTGCAGGGGCATGAGAGGCTCCTGAATAAGAGAGGTGAGAACTTCGTACATTATATCAGATTCTGAGCCGGCGTCGTTCGTTGTGTTCGGTGCGATGTTCGCTTCGCTGGTCGCGTATGGCCGGCGGCAGCGCCCGCGGCAGGAGTCAGCGAGCGTGCCGCGCTTGGCGCCGGCGACTCGACTCGGGGTGGCGTCTCGTTGTTCACGTGAGTTCCACCGTGGTACTGCCCCCTGCGAACGCTACGTCGTCTCAGTGCTCAACCAGGGAATAGAGCCCCTGGCCGGCATTCTTGAGTTTACCCTGCCGGACGAGCTCGTCCCAGACGGCGCGGGGGTATTGGTTCGGAGGGACGATGGCCACGACCCCCCAGGTTGAGCCGCCGCTTAAGGGCCCGACGCCGAGCCTTGATTCGGCGTCGAGCCGCGTCAGTTTCAACCGCTTCTTGAACGCCTTGAGAGCGAGTTTCAATTCTGCGGCTGAAGGGGAACCGGGCGGAGGCGCAGATTCGGGGGCAGACATCGTCAAAAAGGCCTCGTGTCTAACTCAGGGCGTAAGGGATCAGCACCTGCTCGTTGTCGAATAAGAACGTCGCCCCGCCATCGGCGAAATTTGCAACGTCGGCAACCGATGCCTGCCCTTCGGGCGACGCGATGACGGCTTCGAGGGCGGCCCGCGTCTCGGCATACAGGCCCACGATCATGTAATAAGGGGGACGCTCGCCGGCGACCGTCGACTCGCATTTGCCGATCGTCCACCCCTTGAGCCCCTTCATCTTGCGGGCGATCGGAATGTGGACCTCGTGGTAGTAGCGGTCGAACTCGGCGGGGTCCTTCGGGTGGCCGTACAGCACGGTGAGTCGATACACGATCCTGGCTCCTTGTGGGTGGTAGCGGGTCGGCTGCTCAGCGTATTGTAGCACTCGCACGCAGTGAGTACGGTCGTTCCGTGCCGGCAGCCCCAAAAAATCGACAGGAGCAAACAGAGGTAACAGAGGAGAAGATCGGCCCCTCTGTTATCCCCGTTGGCTCATGTTCGAATCCTGTTCGGCCTGGCCGCGGCTGAAAAAAGTTGTCAGGCACGCTGATTGGCCCCGCCACCGCCGATCACGTTCTCACGGGAACGACCTTTCCCGTTGCCGCGCTTTGGGCCTCGAGCTGGCACAGTTTCAGCGCATCGCGCGCGAGGGCGTCCGAAAGCAGTGCGGGCGCGCGGCCCGTGCGGGCGGCGTCGGCGGCAAGCTGCAGCTCTGCCGTAAATGCCGCGCACCATGAGGCGTCACGCTTCAGTTTTGGAACCGTCGCCCGCCCATCCTGCGTGACCAGAGTCAACGGGCGGTTCACGACCGGCTGGCTGCCGAGCGTGTTGAATGAATAAAGCAGCGTGGCCCGCTCGAGGTACACCTCGAAGTCGGCGGCGAACGCCAGCCCGTTGGCGGCGATTCCGCCGCAGACGCAACTGACGGCGAGCTCGGGGTCGTTGAACAGGTATTGCGTCGTCAGGTATTGCGCAGAGCCGCGCTCGAGAATGCCGCGGGAATGCACGGCCCGGGGCAGCCCGCAGATGAGGCTGATAAAATGGGTGTCGTGAATGTGCAGGTCGATGCCCGGTCCACCGGTTTTTTCGAGGCGGGCCATGTCGGCCGACCAGTCGGGGGTGGAAATGACGCGGCGGAAATGGGCCGCCCGCAATTTGCCGTACCGGCCACTGCGGATCGTCTCGGCAACGAAATTGTACTCGGGGAAAAACGGCAGCACGTGGGCCACCATCAGCAGTTTGCCCGCCTTTTTCGCCGCCGCCACCATACGGTCGGCGGCTTTCGGGTCGAGGGCGATCGGCTTTTCGACCAGCACGTGTTTCCCGTTTGCCAGGGCTGCCCGTGCCACTTCTTCGTGCTTATCACCCGGAAGGCAGATATCGACCAGATCGATGTCGGGGTCGGCCAGAAGGTCGCGGTAGTCGCGGTAGCACCGCAGCTTTGACAGGTCGACCTTTGTGCCGCGAGGGCCGAAATTTCCCTGGATGCCGGTCCAGTCGCCGGCGAGTTTTCTCGGGTCGCGCGTGGAAATCGCGGCAACGCGGGCCTGTTTGAGTTTTCGGGCGGCTTCAAAGTGGGTCATGCCCATGAAGCCGATACCGATCAGGCCAATGCGAATCATGCGCGCCTTTCGACCGAACCCCGGAAAATCTGCGGCAGGTTATGCTGGCAGGTCCGGCAGCCGCTGACAAGCGCGCGGCCTGACGAAGCCAGGTGCCATGTAGTATCATTATTGAGTGCGTGACTGGCCCTGTAGCGAGGTGAACGATGCAAAACATTCTGGCGCAACACATCACCAAAACGCCCGGAGTCTGCGGCGGGAAGGCCTGCGTGGCCGGCCACCGGGTCCGGGTGAGCGACATCGTTGTATCGCACGAGCAACGCGGCTATTCGCCAGACGAAATCGTCGGCATGTTTCCCGGCATTGCGTGGCTGAGCCGCCCAGGTTCTATCTGGATCAGCATGTCGCATCTCTGGTGGCGCGCACGTTTGAACCCCTTGTCGTGCTGTCGACTGCACGCCACCGACAATGCTGGCGGCAACTGTTCGACGCGATGGTTTTTCGACTCGCACGCAAACTGGTACGATACAGGTGTTCGTTCATGAAACAATAACGGCCTATCTCGACGGTTGCCGACTCAGGGACAAGCGCCTTGGGGAGTTCTGCAACCGATCGCAACGATAACGGAGTATCGCTATGGCGGCATCCCGCCCGTTTGTGCACCTGCACTGCCACACGCACTACAGCCTGCTCGACGGGGCCAATCGCATACCCGAGCTGGTTCAGAAGACCAAAGCCGCCGGGATGACGGCCCTGGCCATTACCGACCACGGCAACCTCTACGGGGCGCTCGAGTTCTACAGCGAATGTCGCAAGGAAGGGGTCAACCCGATTCTGGGGTACGAGGCCTACATCGCTCCGGGCGACCGCCGGCACAAAGATGCCTCGCGGATGAAAGAGGCCAGCTTTCACCTCACGCTCCTGGCGAAGAACCGCACCGGGTTCAAAAACCTCATCAAGCTGGCCTCGACGGCGTTTCTCGAAGGCTTCTACTACAAGCCGCGCATCGACAAAGAGCTGCTCGAGCAGCTCCACGAGGGGCTCGTCTGCCTGTCGGGTTGTGCTGCCGGCGAGCTTTCGAACCAGATTCTTTCCGGTCGCCTCGACGAAGCGCAGGCAACGGTGGCCTGGTACCACCGTCTGTTCGGCGAAGATTACTACCTGGAAATTCAGAACGCCGGGCTGGAAATTCAGAGGCTCTGCGCCGAAGGCACGATCGACCTGGCGAAACGCATGGGGGTACCGCTGGTCGCGACCAACGACGCGCACTACCTGAACCAGGATGATGCCGGCGTTCACGACGTGCTCTTGTGCGTCAACACGCACACGGTGCGCAGCGACGTCAAACGGATGAAGATGGAGGGAGACCAGTTTTTCGTCCGCACGCCCGAACAGATGTACGACGCGTTTCCCGGGCTGGAAGACGCCGTGGCGCGAACGCAGCAGATCGCCGAACAGGTACAGATCGACCTGGACCTGAAAAAACGCCACTTCCCCGTGTTTACGCCCCCCCCGGGCCAGACCGACGCGCAGTATCTGCGTGAACTGTGCCAGCAGGGTCTGGCGGCACGGTATGGCGAGAACCCGCCGCAAGAGGCACTCACTCGGCTCGACTACGAGCTGGATGTCATCACGCGGATGGGGTTTTCGAGTTATTTTCTGATCGTGTGGGATTTCGCCCGCTTCGCTCGCGAAAACGGCATTCCGGCGCTCGCCCGCGGGTCGGCCTGCGGGGCCATCGTCGCGTATCTGCTGGGCTTAAGCAACGTCTGCCCACTCTCGTACGATCTGCTGTTCGAGCGATTTCTCGACCCCAACCGGGCCGAAGCCCCTGATATCGACATCGATTTCTGCCGCGATCGCCGCGAGCTGGTGCTCGATTACGTGCGGCGGAAATACGGCACCGACAACGTGGCGCAGATCGGCACGTTCGGAACGCTGGGGGCCAAAGCCGTGATTCGCGATGTGGCGCGGGCCCTGGCCGTGAGCCTCGAACGGGCCGACGAGGTCGCCAAGTTTGTGCCCGGCGGGCCCAACGTCGAACTGCAAGAGGCCCTGCGCGAGAGCCCTGACCTGAAGCTGGCTTACGAGCAGGACGCGGCGATTCGTGAAGTGATCGACGTGGGGCTCAAGCTCGAAGGGCTGGCGAAAAGCGCCGGCACGCACGCGGCCGGCGTGGTGATTGCCGACCAGCCCCTGACCGACTACGTGCCGCTGCAGAAAATCAGCGGGAAAGACGAAGTCGTGACGCAGTGGCCGATGGCCGACGTCGAGAAGGCCGGCCTGTTGAAAATGGATTTTCTGGGGCTGCGGAACCTGACGATTCTCGACAAGGCGGTGCAGAACGTCAAAAAGCACCGGGGCGAGCAGCTCGACCCGCTCACCTTTCCACTCGACGACGAGCAGACCTTCCGCCTGCTGCAGCGCGGCGAAACAAAAGGGGTCTTTCAACTGGAAGGAGGCGGTATTCGCGACCTCTTGACCAAGATGAAGCCCGACGCGTTCAACGACATCATCGCCACTTCGGCCCTGTATCGCCCGGGGCCCCTCGAAGGGGGGATGGTGATGACGTACGTGAACGTCAAGCACGGCATCGAATCGGCGCCGAAGCTGCACCCGGTGGTCGACGAGATCCTGGCAGAGACTTACGGAGTCATGGTCTACCAGGAACAGGTGATGCGAATTCTCAATCGCCTGGGGGGCATCGAGCTCTCGAAAGCGTACGCCTGCATCAAGGCCATCTCGAAAAAGAAGGCCGAGACGATCGAAAAGAACCGGCAGGAGTTCATCGAAGGGGCGCAAGAGCGGGGCATGGCCGGGGCCGAAGCCGCGAACCTGTTCGGCCTGATCGAAAAATTCGCCGGCTACGGGTTCAACAAGTCGCATTCCACCGCGTACGCTGCGATCGCGTACCAGACGGCCTATTTGAAAGCGCACTACCCGGTGGAGTTCATGGCGGCGCTCTTGTCGTGTGGAATGGAAGATACCGACCGCATCGCCGAGCACGTCGACGACTGCCGCCGCATGAAAATCAAGGTGCTGCCCCCCGACGTGAATCGGTCGGACGTTGAGTTCGGGGTCGACGGCGACGCATTGACTTTCGGCCTGGCGGCGATCAAGGGGGTCGGCGAGCAGGCGGTGGCCGCGATTGCCGCCGAGCGACAGGCCACCGGGCCGTTTCGCGACATCTTCGACCTGTGCGAGCGCGTTGACCCGCGGCAATTGACCCGGTCGGCCCTCGAGATTCTGATCAAAGCCGGCGCGCTCGACACATTCGGCGGCGACCGGGCGCAGCACCTGGCGCTGGCCGAGCGCGCGGTTCAGAACGCCAGCTCGAAGTTCCGTGACCGCCTGGCGGGGCAGAAGAACCTGTTCGGGGGCGACGAGTCGGCGCCCGACGCAAATGCCGCGGTGGCCATTCGCCTGCCCGATGTGCCGCCCCTGACCCACAGCCAGAAGCTGGCGGTCGAAAAAGAAGTGCTGGGGTTCTATCTCACGTCGCACCCGTTGACCGAGTTCGCCCCGCGGTTGCAGCTTTATTCGTCGCACACCGCGCGCGACCTGCACAACCTGGCCGACGGGGCCGAAGTCAGGTTGGGCGGCATGATTTCTTCGATCAAACGGACGAACACCAAGAAGCCCAGCCGCAACGGGCACACGCGCTACGCAAACTTCGATTTCGAAGACGTGAGCGGCACGGTGCGGTGCATCATGTGGCCTGAAGAGTTTTCGCGGCTGGGAGAGTTGGTGCAGCCCGAGGCGATCTGCTTTCTCGAGGCCCGCGTCGACCGCCGCGGCCGCGAACCCAATCTGATCGTTCAGAACCTGATCACGCTGGAGGAGGCCGAGCGAAAATTCACCGAACAGGTGGCGGTCAAGTTCCAGCGGGGGTTGCATCACCCGACCGACGTCGACCGCGTGCGCGACGTGCTGGGGCGCTACCCCGGCCGCTGCGGGGTGGCGGTGGTCGTTGAATCATTTGAAGACAGTGATCCTTCCGCGAAGCTGCGGTATCTACTGGCCCCCACGCAGAACCTGAAGGTGGCCGCCGACGCGCGGCTGGCAATCGAACTGCAGCAGATCCTGGGGCCGGGGAACGTGCAGTTTCTGTCGACGCCGAAAAAACGAGGCAACGGTGCGCCGGCCAACGGCAACGGCCGGGGACACAGGCCGGCGGCGCACGCGCCGGGGTGAAGCGCCGGGGTGAAGCGCCGGGGTGAAGCGCCGGGGTGAAGCGCCGGGGTGAAGCGCCGGGGTGAAGCGCCCTCGCCCCAAGCATTGGTATCTGCGCTTCTTTCTCTCCCCTCCACCTTGATGGGGGAGATGCTCCCAGAGGGAGAGGCAACGGCCTAAGATCCCTTGGCGATTACGCGACCACCGTGGTCAGTCGACGGACAGGATTGGGGTGCGCGGCAGCCCGCGCCAGGTCGAATTGACGGGAGTTTGGCTGAAATCGCGCCCACACGTCGCTCGTGGCACAGAGTGTGCACGGAGGGGAAAATAGCCGGATCAGTCGAGACGACGAGTGGATTCTTTGCCCGAAAGAGCGCCCCAAGGCGCGATGGTGAGGTAGGGAATTGCCCGGATGGCTTGGCTGATCCGCGTTCTTGTGCGTCCAGAATTCCCCGCGAGCCGCCCGGACCTTCACCCCTGATTCCTCAGACGCGCTCGCGAGGGAATTCTGATTGTTCTGATTCGCGGCCGCACAGCACGCGAAAAATCCCCTCGGGACGCGCGAGATCGGTCGTCAGCGCCTCAGCGCGCGGGCCGAAATACCAGGTGGGCACCTTCGATTTCGGGTGCCCGCGCGAGTTGTCGAGCTGCTCGAGATGTCCATGATCGCTGGTCACGATCACGGTGGCTTCCGACCTCATCAGCCACACGGGACAGATCGGCCAGGCCCGCGCCGTCTTCGCGACGATCGAGCGGTTTCTGGCGGCACTTCTGAACGACCTCGCCCCCTCGGCAAGCTGGTATTTGTAGAACGTGAAATCGTGCGCGCGAACCAGCTCGACCAGAATGTGCGCCGCTTGCTCGGGGGTGCGCGGTGAGAGCGGCGGCTGATCGAAGACGCTCAGATTGAAGCCGCTTTCCAGTTCATGGGTCATCGAGCTGGTGAGCGCCGCGCCCGCGCGCACGTCGGCCCAGGTGCGCAGCCGCATCCCGGCTTGACGCGCCGCGTGCACAAAAATGTTCTGGTTGATTTCCGCCAGCGTGAACAGCTCGGCAAAGCCGTTTTTCTGCGTTCCCCGAAACGCGACCGGCCGCCCCTGAAACGTGAGGGTTTGTTCAACCGCCTCGCGCGTCACCGCGGGAACCAGGTCTGACACGTACGAACTTCCCAGAAATTCAGGATGAAAGGGAAAGATCGCATTGGCCAGGCAGGGTCGCTCGAACTGGCGGAACAGATTCCGTCGCTCAATCATCTCTTCCAAAGACCGATCCGACAGCCCCAGGCCGCGCATCAGGCCGTGCCGTCGTACCGCGCTCTCGCCGGAAAAAATCGACGTATACGTGATCGCGCACTCGATGCCACCCTGTTCGCAGCCTTCGGTGACGTCGGTTGCGACCAGGGCCCCCCGCCAACTCTCAACAGCGACCGGCAGCGAGACGTCACAGCGACCCGGCGGAAACAGAAACCGGCTTTCGGCATAGACCGATTCCGGCCGGTCGTGACCCAAGGGGTCGAGCCCCACGCTGTCGAGTGCGACCAGCAGACGGTGCAACGGCATGGCGGGTTCCGATGGTGACGAATAGAGGGGCAGGGGGTGCGGCGCGGGTCAGTGTAGTCATTCGTCGCTATACGTGTAAACGATGTTGCCAGCGTGGTTTGCGGCAGTTCAGGCATCCGCCGCCGCGCGCGTTTCGTGAGCTATGTTTGAGGGCTTATTGCGCACTGGGCCCCCGGTCAGGCGGCCCGTGCCGCGATTGATTGTATCACCGCCGGGACGAGCCCCCTCAAACGAACATCGAATGGATGCCGTGGAAACCAGCAGTGAACTGATGCAACTTCCGCTGCACGCGTTGCTCGCCCTCGGGGCCCGCTGCGCGCGCCGCGTACAGCCCTTCTTGAATTCGACGGCGTTGAATTTGACGGCCGGGGGGGCGCCCGCGGAGGTGCAGCCGCTGTTCGAGGCGCTGCGGCTGGCAGAAGAGCTGGCGGCCGGCCGGGGCGTCGACCCCGTCGAACTGTGCAGTATCGAAGACGCAGCGCTGCGGGCGGCCGCTGAAATCGCCGACGGCCAGGCGACTGAGGGGCGGGCCGGCTACGCGGCCAATTCAGCCTGCGCGGCGCTTCGTGCCGCGCGGGCCCTGTTCGAAGGGAGGGCCAACGGCTCTCCCGAACACGAAGCCGAGCGGGTGGTCGAGGCGATCGGAATCGCGCGTGACGCGGCAACCGCAGCCGACGAGCGGGTGGGGCATGCCGCCGAACTCGACGCCGAAATGCTGCGGCGCATGTTTCTCGGGCGGTATCCTTCCGCGGGCGAGCCGGTCGACCCGTCGGAGGACGGGTTGCTGGGCAGTCTGTTCGTCGAGAGCGCCCCGCCGCGGCGCGCCAAACGAGTCGGCCCGCGTGCCGTTCCCCCCACTGCCGCACCGCCGCCTGCCGAGGGAAACACGGGTACTCTCAAGCCCAAGAACAGCCTGCGGTGGCGGGCGATGGGCCAGCATGAAGCGGCGGCGCCCGTGCCGGTAGAGAAGCCGCACCGCGAGCGGCCTCAAAAGATCACCGACGTTGTCAATCGCCTCAAAGGGGTTCGCGTCAAGCTGAAGCAGAAGCGCGAACGGCTGGAAGCCCGCCGCCGGCAGCTCGACGACGACCGCTCACGGCTGGCCGAACTTGCGGCACAGGTTCAGGCCGACCTCGAAAGCCTGCAAAAGCAGCGTGCCGAATTCGAATCGCAGACGCAGCACGTCGTCGCGCAGCAAGCGGAACTGGCCGAACGGCTCGACGAGTTGAATCACCGGCAAACGACGCTGGCCAACGGATCAGAAGACCTGAAGCGCCGGGAAGAAGTGCTCGACGAATATGCCCGGCAACTGGCAGCTCAGCGCGAGGCCGCCGACCAGGCCATCGCGCAGCGCACGGCCGCCGAAACGGCGCTCGCCGCCGCTCGCGACCAATTGGCCGAGCAGTACCAGCAGCTTCATGAACAGCAGGCGGCGCTTGACGCGGCCCGGCACGAATTCGAGCAGCAGGTTTCGCGCGTCGCCGAGCAGCGATCATCGCCCGACGATCACGCGGCCCTCGAGGCGCTGCGAGAAAAGTTGGCCGCACGCGAACAGCAGGTCGCGAGCGATCAGGCCGCGCACGAAGCCCTGAAGGCGCAGCTTGAGCATGAGCGCCGCGAGCTCGATGAACGGGCGGCGCGAATTGACGAACAGTGCCGCGAGGTCGAAGGTTCGGGTGCCGAAGCGGCGCGCGAGCGAGAAGAGCTCGAACGGCGACAGGCCGAACTGGCGCAAGAGCGCGCCCGGCTTGAGGCCGAGCAGGAGGCGCAACGACGTGCAGGCGAGGCGCTGGCGGCTGAGCGGGCCGCGATTGCGGTTGCCACGCGCGAGGGCCAGGCCGACGAAACGGCGCTCGCGGCACTGCGCGACGAGCTGGAAGGCCGCCGCCGCGATCTGCAACGTGAGCGCGCGGCACTTGAGCAGGAACTGGGCGTGTTGGGTGGCGAGCGGGCAGCGCTCGAGCAAGAGGCCGCGCGCGTCGAAGAAGAGCGGCGGCGCCTCGAACAGGCCGCCGAACAGGCCCGCGCCGAACGCCAGGAACTCGAACAGCAGATTGTCGCCGCGGCCCACCAGCGGCACCAGCTCGAAACCGAGCTACAGGCCTTGCGCCAGGAACTGGAAAGTCTCGCGGCGCGCCGGGCCGAGCTCGATGAAATTGCGGGGCAGTTGTCGGCGCAGAATGAGGCGTTGCGCAGCGACGCCCAGGCCCTGGAAGGGCAATGCGGCCAGTTGCAGGGGGAGGTCGAACGGCTGACGGCGCAGAGGGCCGAGGCCGAGCAGGCGATTGCCGAACTGCACGCGACGCGCGAGCGGTTCGAGCGCGAGCGGTCGGAATTCGAGGCCGAGCGGGCGCAGCGGCACGCCGAGTGGGAATCGCTGGCCGAACGCACACAATCGCTCTCGGGCGCACACGAGCAGCAAGAGCAACGGATGCAGCGGTTGGAGGCCGAGCGCGAACGGCTGTCGACCGAATCGGCGACGCTGTGCGAACTGGCCGACCGGCTCGCCGCCGAGCAGGTGCGGCTCACCGAAGAGGCGAAACGGCTCGCATCGGGCCGCGCCACGCTCGAGGCCGATCTCGAGCGCTGCGCCAGCGAGGCTCGCCGTCTGTCGGAAGAAGAACAGCGTCTGGCGGCGCTTGGCAGCCAGATCGAACACGAATCAACGGCGCTGCACGAAGCGCAAGAACTCTTGAACGCTCAGCGCGAGCAGATCGAATCGGAACGAACGGCGGTGATGATCACCGGCGAACAGACCGCGGCCGAGCGCGAGGCGGTGCGCCGCAAGTCGGAGACGCTGGCGGCGCGCCAGACGCAGCTCGACGAAAACCAAAGGCGCCTCGAGACCGACCGCGCTGCCCTGCGCGAGCTCGAACGGCAGCAGGAAACCGAGTCGGCGCGGCTTGTGGCCGAGCAGAAGCGGCTCGCGCAACTGTCGACTCAGGCCGAGCGCGACACCGCCGCTTTGCGCGAGGCCCAGGAATTCATCGAGCTCGAGCGCGAGCAGGTCGAAATTGAGAAGGCGGCGCTGTGCGACGAGCGCGACCGGCTGAACTGCGAGCGCGAGGCGCACGCGGCGCTGGTCGCGGGGGCCGAGCAGGCGGCCGAAACCCTGGCGTGGCAAGCCGAAGTCAGCGCCCAACTCGACCAGGAGCAACAGCGCCTGGCAGCCGACCGCAAGCACCTTTCAGGCGCGCTCGAACAACTGGCACGCGAGCGCGAGTCGCTGGCGGCCGAGAAGGCCCGGCTGCAGCCCGAGCTGGATGCGCTGTCGGAACTTGAATTGCAGCTCAACGCCGACCGCCGCAACGTCGAAGCCGAACACAACCGGCTTCTGGCCGAACAGGCTCGGTTGGCCGAGCAGGATCGCGAGATTCAAAGGCTCGACGGCGAGCTGGAAAACGCCCGCGGAGAGATCGAGCGGCTTCGCAAAGAGATCGAAGCGCTGACCGCAACGCCCGACGCCGACACCGAAGCGGCCCTGGCCAGCCGGCGCCGCGACCTCGAACATCATGAGGCCCTGGAACGCTCGGCCAGCGCCCAGCGCGACACGCTGGTCAAAGACTTTCAGGCGGGCCAGTCGCGGCACGAGTCCGCCACCGCCCAATTGCAGGTCGACCGTCAGCAGATCGAAAAGCTGGCCGAAAAGCTGGAGCAGGATCGGCGGCTTTTGGATCAGAAGCTCGCCGAATCGGCCGCGGCGCAGCAAACCGTCGCCCGCCAGAAGGCCGAGCTCGAAGCCGAGCTCAAGCGGCTCAAAGGCGCGCGGGAAGTGCTGCAGAAAGAATGGCTTGATCTGCTCGAAGAACGCACGCGTCAGCACGAAATCGCGGTCGCCGCCGGCGCCGCATCTGCTGCTACCTCAAACCCGCCTGCGGCGATCGACCCGGCGCTCGCGGAAGAGCGCCATCAGCTTGCCATCGAACGGGCCCGCCTGAACGATCAGGCGCGACAGATCGAGGCGCTCACCCGCGAGCTCGAAGAACAACGGGCCGAATCCGACCGGCTGCGCGAAGAATTGTCGCACCCGCCCGCGCCCGCGCCGGTCAATGACGAGCTGCTGGTTGCTCAGCGCCGGTCGCTCGAAATTCAACAGTCAGACCTCGACCTGGCTCGCGACCAGCTCGAATCGCTGATGAAAGACTTCAAAGAGCGACAGCAGCAGCAGGAGGCGGCCGCTGCCCAGTTGCAATCTGAGAAACAGCAGTCGCAGAAGCTGTCTGAAAAGCTCGACCACGACCGCCGCGGCGTGGAAAAGCAGCTTGCCGACGCCGCTGCCGCCCGCCAGGCGGCGCTGCAGCAGAAGACCGAGCTCGAGACCGAACGCGAACGATTCCGACAGACGCGCGAGGCGCTGCAGAAAGAGCGGATGGCGATTCTCGAAGAGCGTTCGCGGCAGCACCGCGCGGCCAACGCCGAGGCCGAGCCGGAAAAGCCCGAAAAAGGGGCCGCGCGCCGCCCCGCGCGCCGCGACGGTACGGCCGCTGAGGCGCAGTCGGAAGTTCCGGCCGAAATCGGCGAGCGGGTCATGCGATTGCAGCAGGAGCGGCAACAGTTGCAGGTCGAGCGGGCCTGGCTGGCGGTCGAATTGCAGCGGCTGCGGGCCGTCCGCGGTCCATCAGGCGGCGTGCGCCACCGTCCGTCCGCCGCCCATCGCCGCCCCGGCGCCCTGCAGATTCTGCTGACGCCCGGTTCGGCACCTCCGGCCGCGATTGCCGACTTGCTGCAATCACTGCTGCGGCTTGACCGACGCCTGGGGGGGCAGGGGCCGACGTTCGAGGTGGGCGACTGCCGGCTGCGTCCGTCGGTCGATGACGGAGCGAAAAAGAAGGCGTCAGCCGCCGGGGCGATGGTCGAAATTCTGATGTGCCGCGACGGCCGGTCGAGCCGGCTCAATGCGGAATCGCTCGCCCGAAGCTGGGAACAGCTTCGCACGTCGCTGGCCATTGTGTTGCCGTTAAGCACGGGGATGAGCGAGCTGTTTCCGCTGGGCGATTCGGCCGATCCGCGGCACCCCGCTCGAAAGACGGCGACCGACGCGCTGCAACAGTTGTCGAAGCCGCAGAAGGGGGGGCGACCGGAATCGGGCCGACCGGGTTCGGCGGGCGCGTCTGTCGAGAGCGTCGCGCAACAGTTGCAGAACATTCAGGACCAGTTGCAGAAACTGGGCCGGCAGTATGGAGTGGTGATCGAGCTCAACGTTCCGGCCGAAGAATCGCCCGAGGTTCGTCGCGACGTGGCCAAGGGTCGCCCGTGGCGGCGCTGGCAATGGTGGGCCGGAGTGGCGCTGGCCGCGGCCGTGTTTGGCGCGGTGACGATGTACGGGGCCGAGGTCGTGAGGCTTCTGGATTCGGTCTTGCCGTGAGCCTGCGTGGCCGAGCGCGAAGGCGGACCGAACGAGAATTACCCCCGGCAGGAATCGAACCTGCGACCGACGGATTAGAAATCCGTTGCTCTATCCGCTGAGCTACGGGGGCGTTCCGCGCGTGAATCGGCGCATGACGCACCAAGTCCTTTGTGCTTGACTACTTACGCAGACGTCACGCGATGGACAAAGTCTATCGCGCAGATTGCCTATGACCAAGCGATTTGCCGGGGCGTGAGTCTCGTGTTGTACGAGCCCGGGCCGCACCGTGAAAAGGGGCCCGACCGCGGCCCTTTGGGCGCGATGGCTCTCGTCATCAGACACCATGTCAGCAAACCCATTTTGCCCCAGCCGATCACGTCGGTAAGGCTTGCGGCAAGGCTGAGAGGTTGCCCGCCTCGTCCTTTTTCTTGTTGCGTTTCGCACGCTTCTGATCGGCCCGTTGCTTCTTATCCATTTCACGTTGACGTTTGGCGAAGGTGTTTCGCTTCGTGGCGATGATTGACTCCTTGGAGCAGGTCACAGCTTAAAGCCGATGGAATTGCGGCGAACTCGCTATCGAGGCGGTGATTATAGACGAACGGGGACGCCGCGAACATATTTGGGGGGAGCGAGTCATGGGGGTTCGCGGGAACACAGAAAAATTCGCCCGAACGAATCGGACCATCGATCGGCGCCGCTCGGTCCATGACTGGCTGTTGACCGAACGGGCGACTGACCGCTGGACGACGATGGGGAATTGGGCTATCGTGTCGGCCCGACAGAAAACTGGAAGCGGGGACACACCGATAAGCGGTCAAGCACAGTCGAAGGGATGAGCAGATGGCGACAAACAAGGAGCAGAAACAGAAGCAAAAGAAGAAGGCACGGGAACGGCGGGTAGCCCAAGAGAAGATCGCCGCCGATCAACAGCGGGCCAAGCAGCAACACGTCACGAACCCTCAAAAGCTCGCTCCAACGGTGAACACGCTGATGGCGGCCGTCACGGCCCACAAGACCAATTACGTTGCCGCCGACGTCAAGGATACGTTCGCACGGCGGCGTAGCGTCGGTTAGAGGCGACGCGCGTTCTGAACGATGGCGCGCGGGCTCACCGCGGTTTCTTCCCCGGTTGCGAAGACGCCTCCGCGCGGCTCGGATACTCCGAGGCAATGGAGCCGTCTCCTCCGTCCGGGCGCGGTGGGTCAGAGACGAGCTCCCTGACATCTCGGACGTCTGTGATGCTTCCGTCTCCGATGAGAGAGACGCGACAGAGATCGCCGCCCGCGCAGTGAGCTGGAATCTATCCTGTATTGGGCCCACGGAGGTCCAGGCGTCGCGCGATGGCAGCGGCTGGAAAGTCGAAATTTGGCAACAAGACCGTTGGGCACGCGAAACGTGGACGGTCAGCATAGACGTCAATGCGATCGGCCCGAACGGCTGCGCAATCGGCCGGGGCGCGGATTTGCAGTTGCTCAGCGAGTGTATGACAGATTGTCTTTAATCGGGATGGAATGATTTGCTAATCGGCGCTGTTGGTCACGAACCGCTCGCCAAATCGCAAACGAGATCAGTAGCAACCCGGCAGGCTGACCCAGGAACGTGCCGGTGTAGAGCCAGATCCCCAGAATGGCAACCACGCCAGCGACGATGTTCAGTGGCGCCGGCAACGAGCCCAATAGGGTGCTGGCGGCCCTTGCTCCGTAGATAACAGCGCTCGGCAGAACGATCATCGCGACCCCAAGAGCGGCCAGCCTCCCATTCGGATTCATTGACGACCAGCGGGCAAATGCGCCGCTCAGTTCGCCGAATCTCCAGCGTCGTTCACTCATCCCGGCATTTTACCGCGAACCGGTTGAGCGCCTTTCAGAACAGCGGGAAACATCTCGGACAGGAATTCAATCGGGATCAAACGCGACGAGCGCGTCGCCCTCGGCCCAACAGGGGTAGTGCGGCAGTATTCCGACCGTCGGCCTATCACGTCGTTCGGTGATGGCGGCGCGCCGATGCGAATTTGCGAACGCCAGCAACGGGCGTTAAACGATTGAGAGTCGCGAGTTGAACGTCACGGCCAGCGTGTACCGAGCTTTAGTGGCGGTCACCAGGGTCGTGGGATAGGCATTTGCCGTCGAAAGGTAACTGGGCTGAAACAACAGGCGAGATTCAACCCAGCACGCCGGCCCGAACGACAGCGGATACAGCACGCCGCCCGCGACCAGCACCCCGGCCGCCCAGAACCCGAATGATCGCCGGCGCTCCTTCATCGCGTCTCGGGCAGTTGTTTCTCTTGCCGGACGGGAATGAGGGCGACGCGGAAGCCGTCGCCGAATTTGAAAGAAACGGGCTGATGCTCAAAGATGAAGTATTCGCGGAACGCCGTTTGGCACTCCTTAGGCTGAGCCGTCCAGCCGCCGCCGCGTGCCACATGTGGCGGGTTTGTTGAGTACACCTCGGGGTCTTTCCCTCCTGGCAGCTTCGGCGTGTAAGAGTCACGGCACCATTCCCAGACGTTGCCGTGCATGTCATAGAAACCCCACGGGTTTGGCATTTTCTTGCCCACCGGATGTGTCGTACCGCCGCTGTTCTCCCGGTACCAAGCGTGGTTGGTAAGTGACGTCGAATCATCGCCAAAACTGAATTTGGTTTCGGTCCCCGCCCGACACGCGAGTTCCCATTGCGCCTCGGTTGGGAGGGTGTATTGCCAGTGAACTGACAGGCGACCTGCGTCGCGTTCCTTTTCCGTCAGTCGGACGCAGAACTCCATTGCGTCATTCCATTTAATGGGAGTGGCGGGACAGGTCGGCCCTTGTTGCGTGAAATGTTGGTGGAACTCGTCCTTCCAGGGTTCTGTCTTCATCACCTGTGTCCACTCGGCTTGCGTGACTTCGTACCGCCCGAGCCAAAAGCCGCGAGTTACGTGGACCTTTACCGGCACAATCTTTTCGACTCTCTCGATGACATCGACCTGCTCCATCGTCACGACCCCCGGCGGGCACCACACCAGCTTCATCTTCAGCCCGTTGTCGTCGCGCACCTGACCCGCTTCGATGCCGTTCATCGGGTCGGCTGACTTGTCGGCTTTCGGGGCGTCGTCGGCCGTAGTTGTTGCGGACAGGCACGCGGCGCAGATGCCGACGACAATCAGAAACCACAGCGTCGGTCTCTGGCGTGCTCTATTCATGGCGTGTCGGTGGGGTCGGGTAGCCTGGCCGGCCGCGGGTCGTCGCGCCGATTGAGCCACCGGACTGTCTTGAAAATGAACAGGGCAGCCAAGACAGCAGCAGACAAGGCTGCGAGTTCTGGGATCATAAGTGACACGGCGATCTACGGTATGGCAACCGGTATCGCAGCCAACGGAAGGATCAGCTCGATCGTTTCCGGAGCGTTTGGCTCTTTTCATGACCGCGATTCTACCCCGACGGCCTGAGCGGAAGCGACAGAAGGGCCAGCCGCAGCGGATTCGCGGCCGCCGGTTGGCTTGCGATTCTGCACTGCCAAGGTCATGCTGGGGGCGCATTTCCATCGGGCCGGTGGTACTGCTTCCGGCCTGGAACGCAGGTGCGGTTCTCACTCGTGTCTGCGTTGCCAGGCGAAAGCAGGCACATTTCGCCCCCGCAGTCGCGCTGGGTTTCCCTTCCTTTTCTTAGAAAGTCAGGCGATGTCATGAAAACACTCTGGCTGGCGACGATGGTCACTCTCATTGCGGCCGGGCTTCCGGGCGCCTCGCGGGCCGACGAAGTCAGTGA
Source organism: Planctomycetaceae bacterium (assembly GCA_052388175.1). Classification (GTDB taxonomy): domain Bacteria; phylum Planctomycetota; class Planctomycetia; order Planctomycetales; family Planctomycetaceae; genus SIAF01. The sequence continues at coordinate 21,180 of JBQTIL010000037.1, forward strand.
CGCGAAGGCGATTGTTGACAAGGCGATTTCTGCGTTGGGCGGCGCCGACAAGCTCAGCAATGCGAAGGGGTACGCCTGGAAAGCGAAAGGCAAGATCTCATTCGGCGGCAACCAGGGGGAATTCAGCTCATCGACGACCGTCGGGGGCATGGATCGGTCGCGCAGCGAATTTGACGGAGATTTCGGCGGCCAGCCCGTGAAGGGTGTGACCGTTGTGAACGGAGACAAAGGGTGGCGGAGCTTCGGTGGGGCGACGGCCGAACTTGACAGCCCGGGCCTGACCAACGAGAGGCGGAACCTGTACCTGCAGGTCGTTTCGATCACGCTGCTGCCGCTGAAATCGTCGGGCTTCACGATCAAATCGGCCGGCGAGGGGAAAGTCGGCGACAAGCCGGTCATGGTGGTCAAAGCCACCGGGCCGGATACCAAAGAGTTCAAGTTGTACTTCGACAAGGCCACCGGGTTGCTCGCCAAGCTGGAGGCGATGGTCGGCAATGCCGAAGGTCAGGAGTTCCTGCAGGAAACGACGTACGAAGACTACAAGGAAATGGGCGGCATCATGAAGGCCACGAAGGTCTCGAACAAGCGCGACGGCGAGAGGTTCATCGAGCAACAGGTGACTGAGTTCAACCTGCTGGCCGAGCCTGACGCCAAGGCGTTTGCGGCCCCGTAATCGAAGGCGGCGGGACTGCGGCTAACAAGAACCGGCGACACGTTGCGAAGCTCGGGCTTCCGCGGCGTGTCGCTGTTCTTTTTTCTGGAATCGCAGAGGCAATGAACGCGCTCAATGGCCCATTTGGCATGACCGTCGTTCAGAAGAATCCCGCGTTCGCGGCCCTGGCCCGGGTTATTCACGTTGCGACGCCGCACAGGCTTCCAGCTCTGGGCAGCACAGGCAAGATGCCTCTGCTACTACGAATCGGGCGTGTGAAAAAAAACCGGGCTAATGGCGTTCGCGGCTGCTGCCGAAATCGCGGGGCCGGCTGAAATCGACCGGCGTGTAAATGGCCCCGTCGCCCAGTGCCGACCCGTCGGGCGGCGCAACGAACCGGCTTTTCCGATCGAGCAGGATGCTGTCGTTCAATGCGTCGTGATTGATCGGCAACGTCTCGTCAGCGGGTCGCCGGGCAATTTCTGACTCAGAGTCGCCGTCGGCGTGCGTCTTCGGCCCAGCGCCCTGACTCTGCAGATGCAAGACCACCAGGGCGCCGATACAAGCCACCAGTAGAATGGTTCCTGCGACTCCGGGCGCCCGATCAATCAGCGACCGACGACGCCTTGTGCGCCGACGCTGGCAATGCGGGCAACTCTTGAACGTGGGGTCGGTCACATGGCCGCAGAGGCGGCAGTACCGCAGGCTTGGCAATTGCGGACGCACGGCTGCGTCCTCCGGGTACGGACCCGCCCGAAGGATCGAGACAGTTGCCCGGCCGACGCGATTATAGCAATCGTCAAAAAAAATGCACCCGCCGGCAGGAAAAATTATTTCGAGGGGGCGCGCCTCGATGCCTGATGAGTTCGCTGCCCGGTAGAGAGCGGTCGCGCGACCCGGCGGGGAACTGCGCGACTGGATACGAGGCGAGTGCGCGTCGCGGGGCCCGTCAGGGGCGCCCGCACTGGGGGCGCCCTGACGGGAGGAGTGAGTCGGTCAACGCCGGAGATCAGAAACGTCGGCCCCCGGTGAGGCGCTCAAGATGGCCCGCTGGGTGTCTTGTATCGGCGGCCGCGGTTGGCCGACTGGATGACAAACCAGAAGGAAAGCGATCAGGCGGCGCGCGAACGTTCCGGCGATGACGAGCGTCGCGGTGAAATGGCGGCGTATCGCTCTTGAGCCTGCGAGTTTTCGTGCGGCGGCGAATGCTGTGCACAAAAACGACCCGTCAGGATAGGCCCGCATCTGGCCCGCGCCCTGACGGGTCGTAGATCAGTGGCAAATGGCGGGAGAGCGCAGTCCCACCCTGGCTCTCCCACCGACGCATTTGCAGGGCGAGCCGTTCGGGAGGTGTCTGTGGGAACGGAACACGCCGACCGGCCTCACCTGCAACCGCAATTGTAGGCGCCTGCCAGACGGCGGGGAACGGGCTGTTTCAATCGTGACGCCGGTGATTGCAAGGCGGGAGAGACTTCCCCATGGCGGCGAGTACGGGCGGGCGACTTGCCGCCGGAAGGCTCCCCCGTAACCCGGGAGGAACGGGCAATTCCGGTGGGCCAGTTGTTGCGAGGGGTGGCGGACACGCCACTGAACCGCCGCGAGAGATTCAACACCGCAGGCCCGGCACGGGGCGGCGCGACAGCGTTACAAACCAGAAAGGCCTTCGGTTGGGCCGGCGAAGGCGGGACGGGACGTTTGATCCGCGCGGCAAGTTGTGCCGACTATTCCCCGTGAAATGCCCCTGGCCCGCCTTTCTTCGAGACGGGCAGCTCAGGAGGCTCCGGCCGGCGAATATCGTCAGCCCACACAGACCGGCGCAGCGGACGAGTTGCGATTTGGAACTGTGCCGCACGAGTCATTCCAGGCCGTTCGATACCTCGCCGCCGCTGCGCGTACCCGCCGCCCGCCAGACGCGCAGGTCAATGCTCTTGGAGGCGCTTTTGGCAGAACCATCGGCCCAGAGCGCATTGACGATGCCGAAGTGGTAGCTGCGCGAGGTCAGGGCTGAATAACTCGCCGCCGTCGTGCTCGACCCTTCCTGCCGCGATGCGAAATCGACGTCGTAGACGACGCCCTGATACGTCCATTCGACGTTGGTGTTGGGGGTGAGCGTCGTGGTGAAACCGCTGTGGTGCGAATGGCCGTTGGCCCACTCGGTGTGCCCTGTGCCGTCGCGCGTGGCGGGCTGAATGCGATCTCTGACCCCCACGTCGGCGGCGGCAACCACGTCGGCCACGGTGGCGGGGGTGGTGATTGTGGGGGGCGGGGCGTTGCGTGTGTAGGCCTGCCACGATTTCACTTCTGAGGCCAACAGCGTATTGCTGGCTCCATCGGTGATCGCTTCGATGCGAATGCGGCTGTTGGGGAAGAACAGGCCGTCGCCGCCGCGCCCTGTCGCCGGGTCGAAGACGAACCAGGTGCCGAAGTTGAAGCCGTAGTTGGTGCAGTAGAGGTTGACTCCTGACGCCAGCCGCGGCGTGTCGGTTTTCGGGTCGGAAGGGCAGACGTAAACCGGCACGCGGTTTCCGCTGACGACGGGTGCATTGGTGGCGCTCGCCCAGTTCTGCTGCAAGTCGATCTGGTTGTAGAAATTCACCTGGTCGAGATAGGGCATGATCCGCCCGTGGACCGACCACGAGGCGTTCGACGAGATCGTCGGGACAATCGCCATGCTGGGGGGCAGGAAGTCGAACGTCGAAACGTAATTGTGCACTGCCAGGCCGATTTGCTTCAGGTTGTTCTTGCATTGCGTACGCCGCGCCGCCTCGCGCGCCTGCTGAACCGCGGGCAGCAGCAATGCGACCAGAACGGCGATGATCGCGATGACGACGAGCAGTTCGATGAGCGTAAAGCCCGCGTAACACGAGAGTCGGGGCCTGGTCACTGTGACTTTCGTGGAATCTGAATCGATCATGCGTTGGGGTGCATTCAGGAGATTGCGGCGAAGCCGCGAGCGAACGTCAGCGCGGCCTGTGCCCAGAAGCAACCGGCGCGCCCAATGCAGCGCTCCGCAAAATCGTGGGCAGAACCGGGTTTGGGCGCGCACGCAGGTGACGTGCCGCGTCGAAAACTGATCGGGCGCGGCGAAAAAACGTCCTGACATCCTGACTTCTTCGCCGGCGGGCACCGACAGCCCAGGGAAACCGGCAGAATCGCGGCCCAATCGACCGGGCCGTGGAAGGGTGCATAACCGGCTTTGCGTGTGCGGACAGCGAGCCGCCGGGTTCATCGGCCGAGTGTCAATCAAAGCCGGTTATGGACCAGGCCGCGGAATCGGCGGGCTGCGATCGGCAATTTCGTTACATTTCGGTAAGAGGGCGCAAGCGTTTGTCGAACAATACGTTATGGATGGAAACTCTTCTGGCGTTTTTTTGGCCATTGGGCGTACGATTCTTTGAGCTGGCGTTTCCCATTCGAGTGCATCTTTCGACGTGCCCGACACGCGGGCAATTTCTTCGTTGGTCGACGGAAAGAGGTTTGCCGAGGGGACGCAACGCGCTCGGAGTTCAGCTCGTGCCTATTCCTCGCAACGTTCGCTGGCGGGCGACGATCGTTTTGGGCGTGTGCGCGTTGGTTGGCGTGGCGGCGCTGCTCACCCGGATGGGGTACCTATTGCCGAGCCTGACGGCGCCGTCGCACGCGCCCGTGGCGTCGGGAACGAGCGCCCTGGGCCGCATCACTCTGGTCGCCGACGACACGCTGAGCGTGCCCGATGAAGTGCGAACGGCGATGCGGATCACGGTCGCGCCGGTGCAGACGGCACAGGCGCTTCAGCCCCTGAGGCTCGACGGCACGCTGTTTCTCGACACAAACAGCATGGTACACGTGCATTCGCGGTTCGCGGGCGACGTGGTCGATGTCGGTAAGCAGGTTGCGATGCCGCAGGCAGACGGCGCCGCGCGCGATGCGGTCGCGACGGCTGAGCGGCCGGTGCAGTTCGGAGACCAGGTCGTCAAAGGGCAGGTTCTGGCGGTGATCTGGAGTAAAGAACTGGGAGAGAAAAAGAGCGAACTGGTTGAGAACCTTTCGCGGCTGCGCTTAAGTCAGGAGAAGCTCGACAAGCTGGAAGAGCTGGCGGCGAAGGGAGCGACTTCCGAACGCAACGTTCGAGAGGCGAAGCGGGAGGTTGAGGCCGACATGATCGGGGTCTTGCGTACCGAAGGCACGCTGCGATCGTGGCGTTTGACCGAGGGCGAGATTTCGTCGATTCGCGCCGAGGCCGAAATGGTGCGGGCGCATCGAATCTGGCCGCGCGGGTCTGAACTGGCGGGTGACTGGGCCCGGGTCGAAGTCCGCGCGCCGATCTCGGGGACGATTGTCGAGAAGAACGTCGCGGTAGGAGATTTCGTCGCCAGCGATCTCGATCTGTTCAAGATCGCCGACTTGACGCGGCTCGACGTGCTGGCCCACTGCTATGAAGACGATCTGCCGATCCTCGAGGGCCTGGACCTCCGGTCGCGGCGGTGGACGATCACCCTGAAAGCCGACCCGAAGGCCGCGCCGCTGGAAGGGCGGTTCGACCGGATCGGCAGCATCATCGACCCGAACCAGCACACGGCACTCGTCATGGGTTGGGTCGACAACGCCGCCGGTCGGTTGCGCATCGGCCAATTCGTGACGGCGCGGGTCGACGTTCCGTCGCCGCCCGGCGAAGTGGCGATTCCACCCGAGGCGCTCGTCGATCTTGATGGCCGGTCGTACGTGTTTGTCATGTCGGCGGAAGACCCGCGGCAGTTTTCAAGGCGGCGGGTGTTTCCCATTCGGCAGGCCGGCGGGCTGATCGTACTAGGCTGCCCGCCTCAATCGGCAGGCGCCTCGGGTCACGCGGGTGAGTGCCCGGCAGAATGCCTGCAGCCAGGCGCCGCGGTCGTCAGCACCGGGGCGATACAGCTTGCGGCTGAACTGGCAAGCCTGAACTCTCAGTCGCGCGTGAAAGTGGCGGGTCAGTAAGATGGTTGGTCGCCTGCTCGAATGGGCCGTTCACAGCCGCATTGTGGTCGTTCTGGCGATCTGTGCGCTGGCGGCGTTCGGCCTGTACGCCTTTCTGCACGTCAACGTCGAAGCGTACCCTGACCCTGCCCCCGCGATCGTCGAAGTGGTGGCGCAATATCCGGGGGCATCGGCCGAAGAGATCGAGCGGCAGGTCACGATTCCACTCGAAATCGCACTGGCCGGCATGCCGGGCCTGAAATACACCCGCAGCAAGTCGATGTTCGGGCTGGCGCACCTGCGCAACCAGTTCGAATACGGCATCGATTATTTGGCGGCGCGGCAGGAGGTGCTGAATCGACTGGCCGGGGTCGACCTTCCCCGGGGCGTGCGGCCGGAACTCTCGCCCGCGTCGCCCATCGGCGAAATTTATCGCTATACGCTGACCTGCCCCCGCGATGCGCTGGGTCGAGAAATCTACACGCTGAACGATCTCAAATCGCTGCAGGATTGGACGCTCAAGCGCGAGTTTCTGCGAATACCCGGCGTGGCCGGCGTCGTGAGCTGTGGCGGCACGGTCAAGCGGTATGAAATCCAGCCTGACCCGCAACGGCTGAAGGAATATGGCATCACGCTGAAGCAATTGGAAGACGCGATTGCCGCCAGCAACGCGAACGTGGGGGGCAATTACATCGTTCTGGGGGGCAATGTACAGGTGGTGCGGGGCATCGGGTTGCTGGGCGGCGGTGAAGACCCGATGGTGCAGGCGTTGGCGCAGCCTGATGCCCAATCGGCGGCACGCTGGCTGCGCGACGCCGAGAAGCGGCGGTTGCGTGAAATTCGCGACATCGTCGTCGCGACAAACAACAATGTGCCGATCCGGGTCGAGCACGTCGTGCAGGGGGGGCCGATTCACCCCGAAGAGGACGATGGCACCCAGGGCGTCGTCGTGGGGCGACAGACCAGGCAGGGAAAAATCGGGCTGATCCGGCCGCAGCGCGATGAAGCGGGCCGCGAAGTGACCGATGCCGGGGGAGATCGAGTCCTGATCGACGAAGACGACAAGGTGCAGGGGATCATTCTCTTGCGCAAGGGAGAGAAGTCTATGCCCGTGCTGCATGCGGTGGCCGAACGGGTCAGGGAACTGAATTCGCGGCCCGGCCGGCTGTTGCCGGGCATGTCGATCGAGCCCTATTACGACCGTGCGACATTGATCGACGTGACGACCGAAACGGTTCGCGAAAACCTGCTCGAAGGTATCGTGCTGGTGGTGCTGGTGCTCTTGATGTTCTTGGGCGGGGTGCGGCCGGCGCTGATCGTCGCCGTCAACCTGCCCCTGGCCCTTCTGTTTGCGTTTTCGGTTCTGTTCGTTCGCCAGCGTTCGGCGAACCTGCTGTCGATCGGGGCCATCGATTTCGGCATTATCGTCGATTCGTCGGTCATCATGGTGGAAAACATCTACCGGCGGCTGACATCGGGCGAGACCATCGAGCTGCGGTTGCAAGACCGGGTGATGCGCGCCGGCAAAGAGGTCGAGCGGAGCTTGTTCTATTCGACGCTGATCATGGTCTGCGCGCTCTTGCCGCTGTTTACGATGCACGGGCCCGAAGGGCAGATTTTCGGGCCCATGGCCGACACCTACGCCATTGCCCTCGCCGGGGCCCTGCTGCTGGCGGTCACCGTGTCGCCGGCGCTGTGCGTGATGCTTTTTAGAAAAGTGAAGGCCGCCCGCGACAATTTTCTGGTGCGCAAATTGAAGGCGCTGTACCTGTGGCACCTGCGCATCTCGTTGCGGTTCCGCTGGCTGACCGTCGCCGGGTTCGTATTCCTGGTGACTGTAACCGGCGTGCTCTTGCCGCGCATGGGCCGCGAATTCATGCCCGAACTCGAAGAAGGAAACATGGTGGTTCGGGGCACGTTTCCGGTCAACGTGTCGCTGGGGGAAGTCGGGCGGAACGCCGGCGAAGTGCGGCGGCGGATCGCGGCCTTCCCGGAAGTCAAACTCGCGGCGACTCAGATCGGCCGGCCCGACGACGGAACCGACCCGACGGGGTATTTCGAGCTGCAGGTGTTTGTGCCGCTCAAGCCGCGCGGCGAATGGCCAATTCCGGCCGGCCGAGCGCGGCCCCGGACAAAGTCCGAGCTGATCGATGCCCTGAGCGAAGACCTGTCGCAGCACGTGGTGGGGGTCAACTGGGATTTTTCCCAGATCATTCGCGACAACGTCATGGAATCTCTGTCGGGGGTCAAAGGCGAGAACTCGGTGAAGATTTTCGGGCCCAATCTCGACGTGCTCGAGCAGCTTGGGCGAGAGTGCGTCGGGGTGCTGTCGGGTGTGCCGGGTGTACACGACCCAGGGTTATTTCGCGTCAAGGGGCAGACCAATCTGGCGTTTCCCATTGATCGGGCCAAATGCGCGATCTGGGGGGTGAGCGTCGCCGACGTGGAAGACGTGATCGAAACGGCCGTGGGCGGCATGTCGTTCTCGCAGATGATCGAGGGCGAGCGTCGTTTCGACATCACGCTGCGCTGGCCCGATGAATTGCGGCGCACGGCCGACGAGATTCTCGATATACCGGTTGAGGTTGTCAAAAACGTCGTCACGCTGCCGACGGCCGGCGTCGGAGAGGCGACGGCGGCGGCGATCGCCCGCGGCCTGTCGGCCACAGGCACCAACCTCGTTCTCCCGGCCCTGACGGGTAGCAGTTACAACGGCCCCACGGGGCCGCTCTTGCGCGTGCCGCATCGCCGTTTGCGTGATCTTGTCACCCCGCTCGACGATCGTGGCGAGCCCGACCCGCAGGGGAGCTTTGTGCTGACCGGCGCGGCGACAATCAACCGCGAGCAGGGGCAGCGGCTGATCGCCATCAAGTTCAGCGTCCGCGGGCGCGATCTGGCCGGCACCGTCGCCGACGCTCAGACCCAGGTCGCCCCCGTTCTGGCGCGAGAGGAATTCAAATCGTACCACACCGTCTGGAGCGGTGAGTTCCAGCAGATGCAGGAGGCTGAGCGGCGGATGGCCATGGTCATGGGCTTGTCGCTGGTGCTGATTCTCGTGCTCTTGTATCTGGCGTTCTATTCGCTGCTCGATGCCAGTCTGGTGTTCGCCAATGTGCTGGCCATGTCGCTGGGTGGCGTGTGGGCGCTGGCGCTGGCCCAACTCAACTTCAACGTGTCAGCCGCCGTCGGGTTCATTTCGATTCTGGGCGTGGCCGTGATGAACGGCCTGTTGATGGTCTCGGCATTCAACAGTCTGCGCGTGGGGGGAATGCCCGTTGATGAGGCGATCGTCCGCGGTACCGAGCGGCTCGTGCGGCCCATTGCGATGACCGCCCTGGGGGCCATCGTGGGGCTGTTGCCGGCGGCGTTCTCGACGCGCATCGGTTCCGAATCGCAGCGACCGTTGGCGATCGTCGTCGTGGGAGGCATGGCGGGAACGCTGCTGTTTTTCAATCTCGTGCCCGTCCTGTACAGCTTTTACGGCCACCGCGACCCGAAAGCGCGCGCGGCACCGAGCCACTGACAGGCCGTCGGCAGCGTCTGAAGTGCTGGTCGGAACCGGCTGCTGTGGGGTCGATGAACTTTCCGTAATCTTCCCAGATTCTCCATTGTTTCTCTGTGAAGAATCTGTGCAGAATGAAGGAGGCCGACCTCAACCTTCGATTCGACGCAATTGTGGGACGTCGCTACGGCGGCGTTCGCACTGATTTCCCAATGCCGAACAGGCGATCACAATCACTGACGGTGCGGTTTTGCCGCCGGTGCGGACACATGACCGACGTCGCGCTGCCGGAGTGCCCGCATTGCGAGCGCAGACTGGCGGGTAAGGCCCGCAGGTCGCTGGTCAAAGTGATGTTTGCGGCAGGGGCCTTGGCGCTGGCGGTCGTCGGTGGTTGGCTGCTGGGCGTCCGTTTGCCTTGAGTTGAACGTCAGGAATGCCTCGACTGACGTCGACTGACATGTTGCCCTGGGGCGCGGCGGGCTCGCGGCGAGCGCGCGTCTTTGCTCCCTTCCCCCCTTGCGGGGGAAGGGTTGGGGATGGGGGGGAGCACGCCCCTCTTCCCCCCTTAACAAGGGGGGGCCAGGGGGGGCGCGACACGCGAAGATCGCGTTCCAACGCGCCAGCCGCAATCACGTGTGAAATCGTCGTCGAGTTTGAGCCGTGGTGTGGTGGGCGCGCCGTTCGCCAGGTCCCTGCGGTCGATGTGACCGAAACTCGCAACACGGCCTGTCATTTAGCGCCGCTGGGTGCCAGTCGAGCGGGGTTCCGCTGCGCGGTGTTGTACGTCGAGATCGAAAATCCGTGATCCTCGGCGGCGGGGCAGACGTTATCTTCAAGGAGGGGTAATAATCTCGACGAACAGGAGGCAACACCCGTGTCATCTCCAAACAGTCCGCCGCAGGAGCGCCGCGAATGGCGTCTACCAAGTCTGACTGGACTACCAGCAACTCTGGTTTCTCTCTTTGCGCTCTGGGTGGCCTGGCAAGCCACCGGCTTTCAATCCAATGCGCTCGACATCCAAAGAGCGACGGAGGCAAGGGAGGCAGCCGCGACAAGGCGCACGCGGTTCACGGCTTCACTGGAAGCGGCGAGGAAAATCGCCGATGCCGTCTATCTCCGGCCAATCATCTGCTCGATAACTGGCACGTCGGGTATTCAGCGCCAACCGGCAACTGATCGAGAGCGGCGCCAGTTGGTGGCGCTCTGCTCAGCGTGCCTCAACGCCGCCGAGACCGCTCAGCCGTCAGCGAACGAGATTCTGGAAATCGCAGAATACCTGTACGCCTGCGGGTCGTTCACAGATTCAATTGCCGCAATCACGCTGTTCAAAACCCTGAGTCCGACGATCTCGGAACAAGTCGACGGTCAGTGCCTACTGGCGGTGATGAGCGCCGCAGAGGCGCAGTTCGATTCAGGCAAAGCAGAGATTCGTCGCGGCCAGACACTGATCGCCGAGGCGCCTGCTAACGCGGAACGCAGGATAATTGAATTGCGCCTCTACACCGCACTCGGAACCGTCGAAAGGCTCGAGGACCCGGAGCAGGGGGTAACGCCGGAAACGAAGGACCAAATTCGACATTTGTACGCCAGTTTGCCAACGAGTCCGCCGGCGGAATCAATCAAGCTCGTAGCAGAACGTGTCGTTCCGGAACTCGTCCCCGCTGAGGATCAAGCAGCCGATGTCCGGGAGACGCCAATCGTTGTGGACGAAATTGTTGCGAAGAGACTTGTCATCGTTGCATCGGACGGAACGACTGAAATCGGACGGATTTCTTCGGATCGCGTATCGTCGTACCTTCATCACGACCGCACCAGTGTGCGCCCCCCGTCAACGTTGCTATTTGAAATTGGGCAAAACTCGCAGGGTGGCGGGTCAGTAATTGTTCGGCACCCCTCACCAAGCGGAGTTGAAATCCGTGCTTGGAGAAATGAAACGGACATAATGCTCGTCGACGATCAAGGCCGACCCGCTCCGGGGTCGGTTCATTGGAGCAAAAAGAAGGAATAGCGTGGAGAGTTTTGAGGGAACCGAATCGTGTCCTGGAAGTCGCCTGAACGCGTCGGTCCGACACACCGCCGCGTGGCGCCACGCTACGGCAGCGACGAGCGATTGCTCGCGTAATCGGAGACGCTCGATTGGGCCTGTTGTCCAATGACCTTCAAGAGGGGGTCAGGTTCTCTGATGACTTGAGCGTTCGGCCATTTGACCAAAGAATCCTTCCGCACCTGGCGCATTGCCGAGCAAGCCGCAAAGTTATCGGATTTGTCCGGGTCAGCGACCCAGACGACGCAGGCGCGTGGTGTGCGAGTCGTCTCCGTGCAAAAGCCTCTCCCTTCCCCCCTTGTGGGGGAAGGGTCGGGGATGGGGGGTAGCACCACTCCCCGGTCGCTGGCGCGTGATTCCCCGCGCATCACCCGCCCGCGCTGCGACGACTTCGGGCGCGCGTTGCCTTGCGGCGCGGCTTTGCGGCCCGCAGTGCCGCCCAAATCCCTTCCAAGACTCCCTCCAGATCCTCAAGCACTTCAGAGTTCCAATACCGCAATACGCGATATCCCTGGGATTCGAGCCACGCCGTTCGGGCTTCGTCTTTCTCCCTTTGCTCCTTGTGAATGGCGCCGTCGAGCTCGACGATCAGCCGGCGCTCAAAGCAAAGAAAATCCACGACGTAATTGCCCACAGGCGCCTGGCGACGAAAGCGGCAGCCATCGAGCTTGCGTTTGCGGAGCTCGTCCCACAGGCACCGCTCGTGCAGTGTGGCTTGCTTGCGGAGCAGGCGGGCGAATTCTCGCTTCATGGTCGATGGCTCCCCAAACAGCGTACCGCTGAACCGCTTCCGCGGAAACAATCCAGCCTGACCGATTCCGTGCCAACAGGGAGACGTGTGCACAGAGACGCTCGTCCCCCCCATCCCCAGCCCTTCCCCCGCGAGGGGGGAAGGGAGCATTACTTGGAGGCGCAAGGGGTTGCGGGAGGGCACAACGGCAGTGATGCGTCATCTCCCGCGGGCACCCGAACCTGGCCCGGCCGGCCGTTTGAGCCGCCCGTATCACTCGTACGCACGTTTTCCACCTATTTTCCAGATGCACACACTCGTTTCCAATTGCGCCGCAGCTCGTCAGCGCGCTGCGATTCGGTCGTGCTAAAATAGTGTCTCTCGCGCGCGGAGCCGTTCACGCCCAATGCAGGGGGACAGGCACAATCTTCTCGGAATTTGGCTGCCGGTGTGTCCCCAAGGCTGCTACGGCGCCGTCTCGCCGGCCGCGAGTTCCCGCAGCCGGATATTCCTCCAGCGCACCTGATAGGGCCCCTTGCCGGCAGGAATTGAATGCACCTGCAGGCCGATGAATCCGGCCGTGTCGGTCGCATCTTCGAAATCTGCACAGGGAATGCCATTCAGCCAGGAACGGTAGTGGGGGCCCTGGACGACGATGCGGTATGAATTCCATTGGCCGTCACCGAACGCATATCGGGCCGGGGTCGTTTTCAGCTCACCCAGCCAGCGTGCGCGGCGGGCCTCGTCCCAGAAGTTGCCCGCGCTGTGCGTGTCGTGACTGGCAATTTCGCACTGCGGGCCGAATACCCGGCCGACTTTGCGAATGCGCTCGGGGTTCGACTGCTCGGGGGTATCCTGCTCGTAAACACGGCTGCGAATCTGCGCGCCGGAATTCAATTCGGTGTTGCACAGCACCTCGAATTCGAGAATAAAATTGGCGTAGTCGCGGTTGGTACACAAAAACGTGTTCCAGGGTGAATCAGACGTTGTGCCGACGATTGCGCCACCGTCGACCTTGTAGGTTGCCGAGCCCCCGCGCACGGTCCAGCCGTCGAGCGTGTGGCCGTCGAAGAGTGGCACGAACCCCGCCGGCAAACTGGCACCGCCCGCAGGCTGGTTGGCCGACGGCCGAGCGCCCGCAAGATGCGGTTGCGCGCTGGCAAACTCTGCGCGCAACAGTTTTCGCATTTCGGCCACGGATTGCTGGTAAGGCGCGGAGCTCGCCAGGTTCTGAAGTTCGTCGGGGTCGTTCGCCTCGTCGTACAACTCGGCCCCCTTCCTGCCACCATCCCATTCGGTGTAGCGCCAGCGCTCGGTGCGAACCGAATGACCGAAATAGTCGATCGACCGGGCCCGTTTCGTCGCCGGCACGTCTTTCAGGTGCATCGCGACCTGCGAGTAGGCCGGGCGGTCCCAGGGGGCCTGTGGGTCGTCGAGCAGCGGTCGGAGGCTTTTTCCGTCTTGCTTGTCGGGAGGCGCCACGCCGCACAAGTCAGCGAGCGTCGGCGAGAGGTCAACGAGCTCGACAGGGCGCGAGCAGACCTTGCCTGCCGCGCGCCCCGGGGCCGCGATCACGAGCGGCACGCGCACCGCGTGTTCGAACAACGCCCGTTTCTGCCACAGCAGGTGTTCGCCGAGCTGGTACCCGTGATCGCTGAGAAAAACGACCACCGTCTTGTCGGCCAATTGCAGCCGCTCGAGGGCATCGAGAACCCGCCCCAATTGCGCGTCCATGAAGCTGGTCGAGGCATGATAGGCCTGAATGATTTCGCGGCGGCGGGCATCGGTCAGTTGTTCTTCTTCAGGCTTGAGCAATGCCAAGGCCGCTTCAGGCACGGTCTGCCTCCACGAGGCGGGAACCTGCGGCAACCGAATGTCGTTCGGCGAGTACAGCTCGAACCATTTCTTCGGCGCGACGAAGGGCGTGTGCGGCCGGAAGAAGCCGACTCCCAGAAAGAACGGCCCGTCGCGGTGCTCGTCGAGCAGCTTGATGGCGGCGCTGGCGATTTTGCCGTCGGTCTGTTCGAGGTCGTCGCCGTCGGCGGCGAGCCAGCTCAGCGTGCCGCCAAAACGCCCCGGCCCCCGTAGCGACTCGTTGATCGTGGTAATTTGCGGTTCGTCGTCTTTATCGCGGCCGCGGGGGTTGACGCGCTCCTGCCACGAGGCATCGTCGTCGTGACCGTCTGTTCCGATGCTGGCCGGCACGCTGTAGTGGAACAGCTTGCCGACGCGGCCGACAAAGTACCCGGCCTTTCGGAACGCCTGGGGCAGCGTCACGATGTCGGGCAGGTTTTCGCGAAAGTGAATCAGGTTTTCATAAACGCCCGTGGTATCGGGGCGGAGGCCGGTAAGAAACGACGCCCGCGACGGATTGCACAGCGGAAACTGGCAGTAGGCGCGGTCGAAGCGAACTCCGCGCGCGGCCAGCCGGTCGATATTTGGCGACTTGACCAGGGGATGCCCGTAACAACCCAGCCGGGCCCCCAGGTCGTCGGAGACGATGAACAAGACGTTCAGCGGGCGCGGCGCATCGGCCAGGGCGCCCTGCGTGGCGGCCGCGACAGAGGCCGTCACGAGACTGACTGATGCGACAACTCGCGCTATTGACCGGCGACCTGCTTTCATGGCGACCTCGAGGATGGCGTGGCTCGTGATGACCTGCTGCCTGCTTCAACTGGCCCAGCGGTCACATTCTGTGCGTCGCCTCCGGCCCCGACAAGCGTGGCAGCCGCCCGCGATCGCGCTGGGGCGCCGTCGGGCAGGTGCGCCGGCTCCTTCTTGAGGTCTGATCCATGCGCAGTTCGAGATTGTGCCCGAAACTGCCGGCTGTGGCGATCGTACCGGCACGGCAAAGATTTCGGGCCATGATACCGACTGATTGTTCGCTACGACCGCAACGCCTGGCGCGGCACGTCGAAACGGGCCGCGAAATGATTAGTCAGCCGATGCGCTTAGTGCCGATGGCTGCCGATCTAATGGAAAGAGGAATTTGGAACTCCGAGTCGCCCGCGTTGAGGCCGTTGCCATGCGTTCCTCCCTGTTCCAACTTTGGCTTGTCGGTGCGGTTGCTGCGGCGATCGTAGTGCGCGCGGCCGAACCCACGGCCGAGACGGTCTGGTTGAGCGACTTCACGACAGCACAGACTGAGGCGCAAAAGCTCAACCGCCCGCTGGTTGTGCATTTCTACACGCGCTGGTGCGGGCCGTGCCGCACGATGGAGCGCGAGGTGCTCAACACCCCGCAGGTCGTCAAACTGTTGGAAGACGGGTTCGTCGCGGTCAAGGTCGACGTCGAGAAGGCCCCGAAGGTTCAGGCGAAGTATCGCGTCGAGCATCTGCCGACCGACATGATTCTGGGCCCCGACGGCAAGGTCTTGCACCGCTCTGAAGGGTTCGAGTTGAAGTCGGGCGACAAGCAGAAATACGTTGCGGCGCTTGCGAAAACGGGTCCAAAACCGATCCGCGACGCGACCCAGAAATTGAACGCCGCGCCGCAGCCGCGGCATTCTGAAGTGGCGGCGGCGCAGGCGCCGCGCGAAACCCTGCCGGAATCGGCCCAGAACGGCAATCTCAAGCCGGCCGAAAAGCTCGTACCCGACCCGATCGAGCCGCAACGGCTGACCGCGGCAACCGGCGCTGCGGGCGAACCGGCCCAGCCGCCGGCCGCGCCCACCCGCCCGGTCGCCGCTCTGGGGCTCGACGGTTACTGCCCCGTGACGCTGCGGCTGACTCGCACCTGGAAGAGCGGTCAGAAAGACGTTTCGCTCGATCACGAAGGGCTGCACTATCAGTTCGCTTCGGCCGAGAAGCGGGAGCAGTTCAAGTCGAATCCCGCGCGGTACGCCCCGAAGCTCATGGGTTGCGACCCGGTGACTCTGGCCGAAAGCGACATCGCGATTCGCGGAAGCACGAAGTTCGGGGCGTACTACGATGGCGCGCTGTTTCTGTTCGAGAGCGATGCGAGCCGCGCAAAATTCCGCAACGACCCCGTTCGCTACACGAAGTTGAAGCACGTTTTGAAACCCGAAGAGATTCGCGACGTGCGGAACCTGGCCAGCGCGACGGTGCTGAAGTAAGCCCGGCTTGCCTCGAAAGGGCGGTTGCTCGCGACGTTCACGGTTCTGAGACACGGGCCGATGCCGCAAGTGGAGCGGTGGCTGCCGCTTCGCGATTGATTCGGGTCCACGTGCGGTTTCCCTCTGCGCCTTCGCGCACGACTGATCCGTGCTGAAAAGGGCCGCGTGGCAT
The DNA here is from genome assembly GCA_052388175.1 of Planctomycetaceae bacterium. GTDB lineage: Bacteria > Planctomycetota > Planctomycetia > Planctomycetales > Planctomycetaceae > SIAF01. The sequence goes on from JBQTIL010000037.1 coordinate 37,284, forward strand.
CGTAACGGCAACAAGCGCCTCAACTTGGCTGCGCTCGTGTGCCGATTGTCAACGGTAGCAATCGCGCACCGGGTGCGCTTGACGCCAGTTTTGACGGCGACCTAAAATTCGAGACGTCAAGACGTGACGGACAGGTAAACTGTATGGCCCCTTTGAGTGTGCGGCTCTCGAGAGATGAAGCGAGCGCGCCGGCGGTGCGCCTGCTGTACGGGCTGGCCCGCGGGATCCTCAGGGGGGGCTGTTCGCCGGCGGCCTGAGCTCACATCGAGCCAACGGTTCTGTCGCGCCCTCGGCGGGTCGCGCGCTCGCTCTGCGGCGGCACACCACAGGCAGTTTCGGGCCGGCATTGAACGTCGCCGGCCCATGATGACAGGATGAAATTCCCATGGCCACCGACTTGCGTCTTAAGGAAGAGCTGCCTGAGCTGACCAGCCGGATCATCGAAACGTACCGTTCGATCAGCCGGCTGAATCATCTGGGGCACTGCCCGCTTCCCAATTTGAGTACGGTTGTCGAAATCGTGGAAGACCTCAAAGAGGTCATCTACCCCGGATACCGCCGCCGTCAGAACCTGCATCTGGGCAACGTGTCGTATCATGTGGGAGACCTGATCGACGGCCTGCACGATGCACTCACGCAGCAGTTCGCACGGGCGCTCAGGCACGAACACGACCTGCGAAACAGCGTAAGTTGCGGCGCCGGGGCTGAGGTCGATTTCGAGGCGCTCGGTCAGGCCAAGGCGGTTCAGTTTCTGGAAGCGCTGCCGCGCATCCGCGAACTGCTCTCAACCGACGTACAGGCGGCCTTCGACGGCGACCCGGCAGCCACCAGCCCCGACGAAATCATCTTCTGCTATCCGGGGCTCGAGGCGATTACGGTACAGCGGCTGGCGCACGAGCTGTATCGCCTCGAGGTGCCGATCATTCCCCGCATGATGACCGAGTGGGCCCACAGCCGCACCGGCATCGATATTCACCCGGGAGCGAACATCGGCCCGTCGTTTTTTATCGACCACGGCACCGGGGTCGTGATTGGCGAAACGACCGATATCGCCGCCAACGTCAAGCTGTACCAGGGAGTGACGCTGGGGGCCTTGAGTTTTCCGAAGGATGAGAACGGCAACATCATCCGCGGAAAGAAGCGGCACCCGACGATCGAAGAGGGGGTGGTGATCTACGCCAATGCGACGATTCTGGGAGGCGACACGGTGATCGGGGCCGGGGCGGTGATTGGGGCCAGCGTGTCGCTGAACAAGAGCGTTCCGCCGAACACGATCGTCACGGTCGAGAAGCCGAATTTGCGGTTTCGCGAGAAATAGACCGGTAGCGCGGCTGGCGCCGGGCCCGCACCACGCGGTCTCGAGTCACGCGATCGCGCGGGGCTTGGCCGGGGGCACGTGCAGCGCCTGCACCTGCTCGACAACTTCCTTGAGCTGGCCGGCCAGGTGCTGCTGTGTTTCGAGCAGGGCGTCGGCGGCCTGGGCGTAACCTGCCTCTCGCTGGCCGGCGCGCGCGGTCGCGGTTTGAATCTCGCGCGACAATTCTGACAGCTCGCGGCCGACCTCGGCCAACTGGCTGATGAAAGGGGCCTCGGTCGCCGCGGGAATCGTTCGCCCGTGGGCCGCGAGAACCTGCGGCCGCTTCGAGAGAAAGTGCGGGGCGGGGATGTGTGACGCCTGGGCGGCGGCCGCGCGGTCGATCATCGGGCCTGCTCCGCGAGTGATTGCCGTTTGCAAGAGCGCCTTGGCGGCCACGGCCCGCTGCTTCTCGAAACGCTCGACTTCGCGTTCTTCCCGTTCGATGAGCTCCACCAGCTCGCCTGCCGACATTTCGGCCGGCGCACGCACCTGGGCGTCAACCGCTGCGGGAGCGCCGGTCGTCGGGGCCTGGCTGGCAGGCTGACCGCAGACGATGTGCGCAATCAGTTCTACGTCGCCGATGCGTACGATGTCGCCGTCGCGCAGACGCGCCTCGCGGCTGCGCCGGCCGTTGACCACCAGGGCGGGCGTCGCTGCGATGGCTTCGAGCTGCGCGCCCGCGACATCGATTGTGATGAGGCTGTGCAGGGCGGGCATTCCTTCGCCGCCGATTCGCAGGTCACAGGTGACGCCGGCGCCGATCAGAAATCTCGGACCGGTGACGGGGCGCCGCCGAAAACGGGTCGAACCGCGGGTGACTTCCAGGACGAGTGACGTGGTTTGGGAGTTGGAGTCGGCAGGGTCGGCGAGATCGGCAAGGTCGGCAGCGGCGGCGCTGCCCGGCTGAACGGACATGGGGCAAGACCTCGAAAGCGCGATGGCGGCGACCTGCGATTGCGGGAAGACGGGAAACCCGCCGCAGGTATGCATGATTTCGTCCGGCGGGTTCGACCACCATGAACGATTTGCAGGCGCGACAGTCGACGGCAACCAATCAGCCGCGGCTGAAACGAACCAACCTGCGATGCCGCTTCGACGAACGATGCGCACCACGACGCCTCCGCCAGTGCGCGAAACTGGAAAACGGGCGCAAAGGTTTCGGGTACCGAAGAGTTTGCCGACCGTCGAACGCGCGGCAAGTCGATTTGTTGGGGCAGGCCCCCGGGGCGATTTGACTGGGCCGGTTCAGCCTTGGCGCGCCAGTGCCAGCTTGCGGCGGGCCCGTTCTTGTGCGGACTGTTTCGCGGCCAATTCGACTTCCGACCGGGCCGGCTTGCGCTGCGCGGCCTGCAATTCTTCTTCAGCGGCGCCTCGATCAAGCTCACCGACCGGGATGGCGCGGTGCGTGAGCAGCGACACGACGGGCCCTTTCACCTGCACGAAGCCGCCGTCGATAAAGTACACCTTTTCGCCGGAGCGGGTGCGGATGCGAAGTTCGCCAGCGCCCAATCGGCCGACGAGAGGCGCCCGCCCGGGAAGCACACCGATCTGCCCGTCGTACAGCGGGAATCGCAGCGACTCGACCGGTTCGTCGAGCAGCGTCGTCTCGGGGGTCACCAGCACCAGTTGCAGCGTGCGGGAAGTGGCCATGGGGGAAGGAACTAGGGACCGGGGACTGGGGACCAGGGACGGACACTCGTCAGCTTGATATGCAATGGCAGCGGTTGGGCTTCTTGGCAAAGCTGCGCCGCCGCGATATCAGGGGCTCAACTCGCCATTTTCTTCGCCTGTTCGGCCGCTTCTTGAACCCCCCCGACATACATGAAGGCGGATTCAGGCAGTTGATCCCATTTGCCGTCGCAGATCTCTTCGAAGCTTTGAATGGATTCAGCCAAAGGCGTGATGCTGCCGGGCTTGCCGGTGAAGACTTCCGCCACGAGAAACGGCTGCGACAAAAAGCGTTCGATGCGGCGGGCGCGATGCACCACCAGTTTGTCGTCTTCACTCAGTTCGTCGACGCCCAGAATGGCGATAATATCCTGCAGCTCGCGATACCGTTGCAACGTCTGTTGCACGCGGCGGGCGACTTTGTAGTGCCGTTCGCCCACGACCTGCGGGTCGAGAATTCGGCTCGAAGAGGCCAGGGGGTCGATCGCGGGGTAGATGCCTTTTTCGGAAATGCGACGCTCAAGATAGATGAAGGCGTCGAGGTGCGAGAACGCCGTGGCCGGCGCCGGGTCGGTCGGGTCGTCGGCAGGCACGTACACCGCCTGCACGCTGGTGATGGCTCCCTGCGTGGTCGATGTGATCCGTTCCTGCAATTCGCCCAATTCGGTGCCGAGCGTTGGCTGGTAGCCCACGGCGCTGGGCATGCGCCCCAACAGGGCCGAGACCTCGCTGCCGGCCTGTGAGAACCGGAAGATGTTGTCGATGAACAAGAGCGTATCGGCGCCGGTCGCGTCGCGGAACCATTCAGCCATTGTGAGGGCCGACAGGGCCACGCGCAAACGTGCACCGGGCGGCTCGTTCATCTGGCCGAACACCATGCACGTCTGCTCGATCACGCTGCGATCGGTCTTGCCTATTTTCGCCTCCTGCATTTCGAGCCACAGGTCGTTTCCTTCGCGCGTCCGTTCGCCGACGCCGGCGAACACCGAATAGCCGCCGTGGGCGCTGGCGATGCGGGCGATCAGTTCCTGCAGAATGACGGTCTTGCCCAGACCGGCCCCGCCGAACAGCCCGGCCTTGCCGCCGCGGACGAACGGGGTCAAGAGGTCGATGACCTTGATGCCCGTCTCGAAGACTTCCGTCTTGGGGCTGAGCTTGCTGAGCTCGGGCGCGTGACGGTGAATCGGCCAGCGCTCTTCGCAATTCACCGGCCCGCGGCCGTCAATGGGGTCGCCCAGCAGATTGAACACGCGGCCGAGCGTTCCCTTGCCGACCGGCACCGAAACCGGCGCGCCGGTATCGACCACGTCCATCCCGCGCACCAGGCCGTCGGTCGAACCGAGGGCCACGCAGCGCACCCGGCCCCCGCCCAGGTGCTGCTGCACCTCGCCCGTGAGGTTCAGGGTGACGCCTTTCACCGTCGATTCGACTTTAACGGCGTTGTAGATTTCAGGCAGTCGCTCTTCGGCGAATTCAGCGTCGAACGTCGACCCGATGACCTGCGTGACCTTTCCGATGTTGGCCGACGAAGCGTGGGTCGAGGCGTTTCTGGCTGTGGCTGTGACCATTGTGAGGTGTCCCTGTGAAGTTGGCTTTTGTGTCATTCCGACCTGCGAGGCACCGGGTCGATCCCGGCGGGCATCAACCCCGCCGCTCGCGGGCAGTCGGCTTATTTCAATGCTTCGGCGCCGCCGATGATTTCGCTGAGCTCGCTGGTGATCTGCGACTGGCGGGCGCGGTTGTAAATGCGGCTTAAGTTGCTGATCATTTCGCCGGCGTTCTCGGTCGCCCCTTTCATGGCGACCATCCGAAAAATCTGCTCGCTGACGGCCGCGTCGAGAAAACACTTGAAGAGCCGCGCTTTGAACGCGGCCGGCAGAATCTCTTCGAGAATGTCGCGGGCCGATGGAAGGTACTCGTACTGAATGGCCGTGTCGCCCGCTTTTTCGCCGGCTGCCTGTGGTTTTGCGAGCGGCAGGAGCGATTCGACCACCGCCGTCTGGCGCGACGCCGAAAGAAACTTGACGTAGGCCACGTCGACCCAGTCGATTTTCTTTTCGATGTACCAGCGGATGTAGCGGTCGGCGATCTCGTCGACCTCTTCGAATCGGGGCTTGTCTTCAAATTGCGTGTAAGTCGTATCGGGGCGGATGCGCTGAAACCGCATCAGGTTGATGCCGCGCTTGCCCGACACCTCGAGCGTCAGCGCTTGCCCCTGCTCGCGGACTGCTCGAATCTTCTGCAACGCCAGCTTTGTGACCCCGGCGTTGTACCCGCCGCACAACCCGCGGTTCGACGTCAGCAGTAACAGCACGCCGGCCTTCTGCACTTCGCGCACTTCGCTCAGCGGGTGCGTAAAGTCGGTCGCAGAACGGGCCAGGTCTGCGGCCAGCTCACCGATTTTGGCAGTGTAGGCGGCCGCCTCGGTGGCGCGATCCATCGCCTTCTTGAACCGCGCGGTGGCGATCAATTCCATCGTCCGCGTAATTTTGCGGATGTTGCGGACCGCCTTCAGGCGTTTCAGTACGGCTCGTGCTTTGGCCATGAGTATTGATCAAACGCTGTTCACAACGCGCCGGGCAAGCCCGGCGGCGAAACTGGGCGGCGAAATGGGTATGAGTGGTGATTCACGATTTATGAGTGGCGGCGTATTGGGTGCGGAACGCGTCGAGCGCTTTTCGCAGCTCCTGCTCGGTTTGTTCGCCCAGCTCTTTCGTCTCGACGATCTTGTTGCGCACTTCCGACTTCTGCTCGCGCATGAACGCCATCAGCTCCTGCTCGGCCTGGGCGACCTGATTGACCGGGACGCCATCGAAATAGCCCTGCGTGCCTCCGAAAATACTGATGACCTGGTCAGCCACGTGCATGGGCTGAAATTGAGGTTGCTTGAGCAGCTCGACCATGCGATAGCCGCGGTCGAGCCGCGCCTGGGTTTCTTTATCGAGCTCGGTGCCCAGTTGGGCGAACGCCTCAAGTTCGCGGAAGGCGGCCAGGTCGAGCCGCAGCCCGCCGGCGACTTTCTTGTTCTTCATGGCCTTGGTCTGCGCGTTGCCGCCCACGCGCGACACGCTGATACCCACATTGATGGCGGGCCGCACGCCGGCGAAGAACAGGTCGGGTTCGAGGTAGATCTGACCGTCAGTGATCGAAATGACGTTGGTGGGAATATAGGCCGAAACGTCTCCTTGCAGCGTTTCGATCACGGGCAGCGCCGTCATCGAGCCGCCCCCCAGTGCATTGGAGAGCTTGGCGGCCCGTTCGAGCAGGCGGCTGTGGCAGTAGAAAATGTCGCCCGGAAACGCCTCGCGGCCGGGCGGCCGCCGCATCAACAGCGACAACTGACGGTACGCCGTCGCCTGCTTCGACAGATCGTCGTACACCACCAGGGTGTGCTTCCCCTGGTACATGAAATACTCGGCGATCGCCGCCCCGGCATAGGGGGCGATGTATTGCAGCGGGGCAGGGGCGCTCGACGGTGCGCTGACCACCACCGTGTAATCCATCGCGCCATGCGCCCGCAGCGATTCGATCACGCCGGCGACCGACGCGGCTCGCTGTCCGCAGGCCACGTAAACGCAGATGCAATCCTGGCCCTTCTGGTTGATGATCGTGTCGATGCAGATCGCCGTTTTCCCGGTCTTGCGGTCGCCGATAATCAGCTCGCGCTGGCCGCGGCCGATGGGCGTCATCGAGTCGACGGCCTTGATGCCGGTCTGCAGCGGCTCTTTGACCGGCTGCCGCCCGGCGATCCCGGGCGCCACCGATTCGAGCGGGCGGGTCTCGGTTGAGAGCACGGGGCCTTTGCCGTCAAGCGGGTTGCCCAGCGGGTCGACAACGCGGCCGATCACCGCGGCGCCGACGGGAACCGACAACAATTGCCCGGTACTCTTGACCTCGTCTCCTTCGGAGATGGTCAGGTAGTCGCCCAGAATGATGACCCCCACGGAATTCTCTTCCAGGTTGAACACCTGGCCGCGCACCCCGGTGGGAAACTCGACCATTTCGCCGGCCATGGCGCCCGAAAGGCCGTAGACGCGGGCGATGCCGTCGCCCACTTCCAGCACTCGGCCGACTTCGCTGGTTTCGATCTCGCCGCGAAAGTCTTCAATCTCTCTCTGAATGACTGAAGCGATTTCGTCCGCTTTGAATCTCATGTAAGCTCCTCTCGCGCACGTGTTGCCGCAGTTGCGTGAGCCGCGCGCGCAATGAACCATCGTAGACTGTGTCACCCACGCGGATGCGCAGGCCCCCCAGCAAAGCGGGGTCGGTCTGGTTTTCAAGGACAGGTTGGAACGAAAACTTCGCCGCCAGGTGTTGCCGGATATTCTCCAGCGACTCGGCCGACAGCGGCCGGGCCGAAAGCACCTGCACGCGGCGGCGCCCCGACCGCAGTTCGTGCTGCAAGCGGCATTTCGGCAGAATCAGGGGCAGCAGGTCGAGGCGGTCGTGCCGCGCCAGCACACGCAGAAAGTTCGTGAACAGTTCGCTCGCGCGTCCCGCCAGAACGCGATCGATAAGCCGCAGCTTGTCGTCGCGGCCGACCCGGGCCGACGTCAGCAGTTCGGCAAAATCGGGGTTTTTCCGAAGCACGTCGTCGAGAAACGACTGAAACTCTTCGAGCAACTCGTCGGCTTTGTCGGCCGGAAGCGAATTGAGAAAAGCGTCGGCATACACCCGCGCAATGGCGCCGGCACTGGGGTCTTCCAGCACGCTGTCGACTCGCGACCTGAGGCCTGGTTTGTCGGACATACCGCTTTTCGCCTGTGATGCTGACTGAAACCTTTGCAACTGCGAGGGGCCGGGTTGAACCCCGGCGGCCATCGGGGGCTTGCTTGCGCCACCCCGCTCGCCGGCCACGCTGTTTCGGGCGAGACGTCGCCTATTTGCGGGCGACGCTCGTCAACGCTTCTTCAATCAAACGCTCGTGGTCTGAATCGGTCAATGTGCGGCCGACCACCTGCTCGGTGGCCTCTTTGACGCACCGCCCCATGTGGGCGAACAGATCGTCGAGGGCCTGGTCGCGCGCCCGTTCGATATCCTGTACGGCCCGTTGCCTGGTCGATTCGGCCTCTTTGTGCGCGAGCGCGACGATTTCGTTTTTCGTATGCTCGGCGTCGCGCCGCGCCTCGGCGACGATCTCGCGAACTTCGTCCTGCACCTTGTCGAGCTTCGCTTGATGGTCGGCAAGCAGTTTTTCGGCACGCACGCGGGCCGTTTCAGCCTGCGAGATATTCTCAAGCACGCCGGCTTCCCGCTTGGTCAGCCCGTCGATAATGGGCCCCCAGGCCACCTTCTTCAGCACCACGACAAACACGACGAAGGTTATCAGCGACCAGATCGCCAGATCGACGTCCCGCGCCTTGGCGGTGATCGGGCCTTCCTGTGCATGCCCGTCACCTGCTGCGGCGTGCCCTTCGGCAGATTGAGCCGAATCCGCGTCCCGGGCCCAGGCGCGAGAGGCTGACGTCGACGCGACAACGAGGCCCACAACCAGCGCCATGCGCCGACAGATTGCGCAAGCGTTTTCTTTCATCATGAGGACACCGTCACCTGTGAAGTTCCGGGTTACCCGGTTATTTCGCGGCGTTGATGATGCACACGATCAGCGCGAAAAACGTGGCCCCTTCGATCAGCGCGGCGGCGAGAATCATGGCCCCGCGAATATCGCCCGAGGCCTCGGGCTGTCGGGCAATGCTCTCTGTGGCAGCCGCACCGATCTTTCCGATTCCGTAGCCAGCACCGAGGATCACAAGACCTGCGCCGAAGGACGACGAAAACGACGTGCCGCCCCCAACGTCTTGCGCAAAGACCGGAACGGCCAGGACCAGAAGAACCCCCACCGCGAGAGCGAACGTCCGAATGGCTTGACTCACAATTATGTCTCCTCTCGTGTTTCAATGCGGATGGACCGCAGACCCAATGAACAACGTGGCGAGAAACGCGAATACGTACGCTTGCAGGAACGCCACGAACAGCTCCAGCAAACCAATTCCCACCTGCCCCAGAACGCTTGCCGGCGCAACCAGGTAATACAACGCCCCGCCGGCGACCGCCGGTGCGGCGATGAAGCTTAAGATCACGGCGATGACCGTGTGGCCCGCCATGACGTTGGCGAACAGACGCACGGCCAACACCCCATGCTTGATCAACAGCCCGACGAATTCGATCACCCACATCAGGGGGATGATGAAGGGCCTGAGCCAGCCGGGCAGGTCCATTTGCGGAACCAGCGCCTTCCAGAAGTCAACGGGGCCGAGCGCGTCGGAACCGGTCCAAATGACGTAGGCCAGCGTGCAGATCGCCAGGACCCCGGTCACCCAGATGCTGCCTGTCGGCGAACCGAGAAACGGGAACATGCCCAGCAGGTTATTGAACAGAATGAAGAAAAAGACCGACCAGATAAACGGCAGAAAGCGGTCGGCCGGGTGCGTGCCTGGTGCTTTCGCTTCGGGCGGCGCGTGGTGGCGGTGGGGCGGGGCGTGGGCCAGCGAATGACCGGTATCGACGCCCGGGCTTTCGAGATGGGCTTCCATATGCCCGCCGTGCTCTTCGCCGATCAGCGGGCGCACCAGCTCGTCGCGCAGAAACACCAGAATCACTTCCCAGAAGTTCCAGAACCCGCCGCGAACCGGCGCGCCCGCAGACACCCTCTGGGCCAGCCCGCGGAAGATCAACACGGCGAGCCCCAGCGCGACCAGTTCGAGCAACATGAACTTCGTAATCGGAAACCACTCACCGAACGGCTGCGGAATATGCCACGTGCCCCCCAGAAAGCGGGGCAATTCAAATTCGAGCGCATCGCGAACGTGATGAAAAACGTCGCTTGTGTGTCCGCCGGAATCCATGCTGCCTATGCTTGCAACGAAGTGAACGCTTGCCTATTGCCGGGTGAATCGCCGTGAATCCGCGGTCGCCGCCCGCGGGTCAGCCTGGTTGAGGGTTCCTCGCGCGCGGCATCAAAAGACATGTCTCAACACCCAGCGCCACCAGATAGCACAACCCCAACCAGACGAGGTAGTTCCGAGGTTCGAATCCAAGGACCTGATGCATGACGTAGGCGCCGGTCAGGGCGCTCGCCATTCGCAACAACGTACCGATCGTTACGGCGCGAACCTGAGCCGCGCGGGGGGCCGCGGCGGCAACGATCCAAAACACCACGCAACCAGGCACGAAGCACACGAGGGCTGAAAAAGTCAAAGCCGCCAGCCCGTCGCTGCCGAACGACTTGACCGCCGGAACCAGCGCGAGCAGCCACGTGGCTGCCATGGCGAGCGCCAGCCGCCACGTCCGACCGACCATGGTGTCGGCGCCAAAATGCATCATGTCAGCCTGCGTCGCGGGATGAATTGCGAGACCTTTTTTTCTTGTTCGATTTGTCGACAAAACTCAGCAGTTGCAACATGCCGATCGCCATCCCACCGCCGGCGCCCAGAATCAGCAACCATGGTCCTGTTCCGAACCGGCCATCACACCAGTAGCCTGCCCAGGCGGGTAGAACCATCGTCAAGGCGACGGTGGTAATCCGCGAGACCCATTCCATGGCGACCGCCACGGGCGGTCGTCTGTCATCGGGTGGTGCGGACATCGACCAGGTGTTGCCCTTCCGCGAAGCCTTTCGGCCGACAGCCCTGGTCGGCCGCGGGAGATGCACCAGCACCCCGGCGACCCGGCTGGGCCGCCGTCGGCTGCCAGCCCGAAACTCCCTACCACGTTAACGATTCCGACAGAAATTCCGCGGCCAGTCTAGCCGTGCCCCTGCGCGTTGTCAAAGTGGTCGCGAAGCGCCAAAAACGATTTCTCAAGGATGGTTTTGCGACGTTTTACGGGCGGGAAACGGAAGCCTCATTCCAACCCGGGGTGGATGGCAGTCAAGGGGGCTGTCCGACCGCGGCGAGTCAGGCGAATCGGTTGGGTCGAAATGGGGTGGTCATCATAAACGCCGTCGTGATTGTAAGATACGGGAAATTGTGGCCGGTCGTCGCGTGCCATCACCGAACCGCGGCATTGAATCTCAGCCCTGCGCCTGATATTAATGAACTATACGTTTGCTTACGTTGATGTGTCTGCGGTGTCACGATCGACCCGCGTTCCTATTCCTGAGAAATGGCACCGCAGGTCACGGAGGACTGCGACTTTTGCCCGCGTAGTCAGCGCTTACGCCGGGAAGTCGGAGTACCGAAGCATGACCTTAGCCGCTTTGAAGTCGCGTTCGCGCAAATCGCTCGAGAGTCTGGCGCGCCGCCAGGGAGTGGCGCGCTGGCATTCGCTGACCAAGGCTGAACTCGTACGGGCGCTGTTGCGTTCGAGTCGGGCAACCGCCTCTGCTTCAAACGGGCGCAAAGCTAAGTCAGAGTCGCGAGCCGGCCTGCGCCGGGCGGGGCGCAGCACGCTGCGGCGGCGGGGCGCGGCAACCACCGAGTCTTTGTCGGCCCGGAATCGAGACCTGTGCACCACCGAAGTCGCCGACTTCAGGCACAATGGCCGCGCCAATTTCATCGACGTTTCCATCTGCGACAGTTTGTGGGTTCGGGCGCATTGGGACCTGACCCGAGATTCGATTCGCCGGGCGGAATCGCGTCTGGCGGCCGACTGGCATCAGGCGACGCCGGTGATTCGGGTGCTGGCGGTGCTCAACGGCGACGCCAACAATTCGTCGGAAGTCGCGGTGAAAGATGTGCCGATTGCCGCGGGGGTCGATACCTGGTATCTGCACGTGTCGCCTGAGCATCGGGTGTACCGTTTCCACATCGGGTACCTCACGCGACAGCGGACATTTTTCGGTCTGGCAAAATCGAACTTGTGCCACCTTCCTGAAATGAACGCCCATCTGGGCACTGCCGGCGAAGGGAAGGCCGAGGGGCACGCCCGCAACGGCAGCGACCGTAACGGCCACGCACGCGACGGGGCCGAGGCGCGGCTCGGTCGCCCCCTGGGGTTCTCGAGCCTCTCTCACTTCGGGCCGGCGGCGTCTCAAGAGCGGAAGACGGGTGAGTTCTGCTTCCGGCTCGATACCGAACTCATTGTGCACGGAACGACCCGCCCGGGTTCGACGCTGACGGTGCAGGGCGAGGCGGTCGAACTGCGCGACGACGGGTCGTTCACGATTCGCGTCAATCAGCCCGAGGGCCGCCAGGTAGTCGCCTTTACCGCGATAAGCCCCCGGGGCGGCGAGCGGCGGATGATCGTTCTGGGCGTCGAACGCAACACGAAAGAGCTCGAACGCCAGTACTTCGACGGCGGGCATTCGGAAGGCTATACGGATTGAATGCCGACTGACGAAATCAGAATGACGAAGCACAAATGACGAATGTCGAATGAAGGCCGACCGCGCCGCCTCGTCATTCAGGCTTTGTCATTCGTCGTTCATCAGACAGTTGGATTTCGTCATTTGACATTTCATTTCTTCAAGTCTGGCGCCACCGACGCTGACGACGTGACCGTGATGGCGTGCGTGAAGAACTTCTGCACGATCGCCTGAACATCGGCCGGCTGCACGCGGCTGATGCGATCGGCGTACGATTTATCGTAGTTGAAGCCTAGGCCGTAGAGTTCGTCGATTGACGCCTGGAAGGCCCGTTCCGCCGGCGTCACGTTCTTCAAATCGTGTGAGACGACGAGCTTCTCCTTCGCCTTCTCGAACTCGTCGGCGGGAACTCCCTCGCGGCGAATCTTATCGAGATTGGCCCGAATGCGCTCGACGACCTCGGGAACGCGGTCTGGCTGCGTCTGCGCCAGAAACACGAAATACCCCGGGGCGAAGCCGCTCATCTGAATTCCAAAGATATAGTAGACAAGCTGCTGGCCGCGCAGCTCTTCGTGCAGCCTCCCTCCGGCCCCGCCGCCCCCCGTGACAACCGCGTCGAGCACGTCGAGCGTCGCCCGGGCCCGTTCATCGTGCACGCTGACGGTCGGAAATGCGATCAGCACCATCGCGACCTTTTTCTGGTTCTGCAGGTGCTTGACCACCTCGGCCGACAAGGGAGCTTGGTCGTTGGGAAACTTCGGGAGGCTGAATTTGTCGGCCCGGGGGACCTTGCCGAACGTCTGCTCGATCTGCCGCAGTATTGCCGGCGGGTCGATGTCGCCAAAGACCGACAGCACCAGATTGGCCGGGACGAACCACGTCTGGTGAAACTTGCGGCAGTCGTCGGGGGTCAGCTTGCGGATGACAGCCGGATCACCCAGCGCCGTGCGGCCGTAGGGCGACGTCGGCGGCAACTGCCGCGCGAAGAAATCCATGATTTCGGTCTGCGGGTTGGCCTGGCGGGCTGCGATGCGCGACAGCCGCAGCTTCTGCACGGTCGCAAATTCGGCGGCCGGAAACGTCGGCTGGCAGATGACCTGATAGATATAGTCGAGGCTCTTCGCCGCGTCGTCTTTGAGGACCGCGCTTTGCAGGTAGCTCGTGTTGGTCTGGCTGTTGAGCGCCAAGGTGCCGCCGATGGAATCGAAGTAGTTGGCAATCTGTTCGGCGCTAAAGGCTTTGGTTCCTTTTTCGAGCATTTCAGTTGTGAGCGACGCCAGCCCGCTGGTTTCGGGCGTGTCGGCCACGACGCCAGCGCGGGCATAAACCTGCATCGTCACCAGAGGCAGCGCCGCCTGCCGTTTCAACAGCACCGTCAGGCCGTTGGGCAGGACGGTTTTGGCAATGGGCGACTCGGCGTCGTCGGCCGCCTGAGAGCCGTCCTTGGCGGCAGCGCTTCCCAGCGGCTCGATGAGTACCGTATTCTGGCGCTCGGGCGAAAAATATTTTTTCGCCACCGCCATGATCTGATCGGGCGTGACCTGCTGAATGCCATCGACGTACCGGGTGTCGAACAAAGGGTCGCCCGTAGCGCGATAGCTGGCCGAAAGCATCTCCGCCTGGCTTTCGACCCTCTGCTGCTGAAAAACGTGCTCGGCCGCCTTCTGCCGTTTCGCTTTCGCCAGCTCGGCCTCTCCCACCGGTTCCTTCCGCAAGCGCTCGATTTCCTCAGCGATGATCTGTCGCACGGCGTCGAGGTTCTGAGGGTCGCACTCGGCGGCTATCTCAAACCAGCCGCGGACGAAACCCGGCGTATACGACGCGCTGGTGACGGAAGTCGCCAGGGGGGCGGCGATTCGCAACCGCTTCATCAGCCGCGACGAGTCGCCGTTGGTGAGAATGTGGCTGGCGACGTCGAGCGGGTACAAATCGGGGTGTTGCAGCGCGACGGTGGGCCAGGCGACGGCGTAGTGCGTCGTTTGGCCGTCCATTTCAAGCCGCGCCGAGCGCGGGGCCGCCTGCCCGGGTTCTTCGGGCAGCACGGCGAACCGTTCGGTCGTCCGCTGGAACTGCTTGAAGTTCGCCAGCACAGAGTCGAGCACCTTGTCGGTGTCGACGTCGCCTGCCACAACGACCGACATGTTCTGCGGCACGTACCGGTTCTTATAGAAAGCAATCACGTCGTCGCGCTTGATTTGCTGTACGACGGCCAGATAGCCGATCGTCGGGTGCCGTGCCGGGTGCTCGAGATACACCAATTGCTTCATCGTATGGTACAGGACGCGCGAGCGGTCGGCCTCACCCATTTCGAGCTCGCGCTGCACGACCCCCATTTCACGCACGTACTCGGCCTCGGGCAACAGCGAGAACTGCATATTTTCGGCCAGCAGTTCGATGGCCGTGGCGACGCCGCTCGCAGGGCAATCGATCAGAAAGCAGGTAATCTCGTCAGAGGTGTAGGCGTTGGTGTGCCCGCCCAGCGAATCGAGTATTTCGCGAATCTGTGTTTCGGTGCGTTTGGTGGTGGTGCCGCCGGCTACCAGGTGCTCGAGGACATGGCTGAGCCCTGCGCCCAGGTCTTTGCCTTCGTAGGCGCTACCCGTGTTCTGCACGTAACACCGTACGGTTGCGACGGGGGCGGAATGATTCTCCTGGACAATGACCGTGAGCCCGCTCGAAAGCCGTGCGAGGGTGACGCCGTTTCCGAGTGATTGCCGCGAGGCGTAGACGATCGGGGGCGGGGGCCAGAGCGCTTCGTCAGGCTGTTTGGCCGGTTGAATGGCGGGTTTTTGCGCCAAGGCCACCGCTGCCAGCGCCAAAACCAGACGAGATCCGCCGATGGCTTTTCCCAATGACATCGCAAGCCTCCTGCGCACAGCCGGGCATGGGGAGAGAAGATGCTGGTACAGAATTTCGGCGGGCAGTTGAAGCGTTCGAGAGGCCCACCGCCGCCGGCCGGCTACTTCGCCGATGCCGAAACCTTCGCCGATTTGATCGTGACCGGCGTGGTGGGCCGGTCGTTCGCCCCGGTCGCCACGGCGCCGATCTTGAGCACGACGTCGAGGCTCGCAGCGTCGGCGGTTTTTCCGAAAGCGGAATATTGCCGGTCGAGGTGCGGCACCTTTTCGAGGCAGATGAAGAATTGCGAACCGGCCGAATTGGGGTCGTTGGTGCGGGCCATCGACACCACGCCGGGCTCGTGCTTTGTGGCGTTGAATTCGGCGGGAATCGTGTAGCCGGGCCCGCCGGTGCCAGTCCCTTCGGGGCACCCTCCCTGAATCATGAAGCCTTTGATCACCCGGTGAAAGATCAGGCCGTCGTAGTAGCCGATCTTTGCCAGGGCCAGCATGTTCTGGCAGTGGCCGGGAGCGACATCGGGGTACAGGTCAAGCACGATTCGCCCGAGCGAGGTATCGAGCTCGAGCTGATATTTCTGTTTTGCGAAATCGATCTCTTTGGCGGCAGTGTCAACTTCGGCCTTGCGATTACGGGCCATGGAGCGGTCCAATTCAAAGAATACGAGAATGGAAACGGGTGGAATCGCGGCGCAGAAGCCGCCGACGGCGGGCGCTACTGTAGCGGATTGGCGGGTGACGCGGTACTACCGGCGCTGCTTCCACGGGGGGAGTTCGGGCAAAAACGCATCGAACTCGGCGATCAGCGCCCTTTCGTACTCACCCGCGTACGTGTTCGCCAGAAACCGGTCGCGGGCTTCCTTGAAGAACCGTTCCCAACTCGCCTCTTCGGCCCCGGGATTAATCGGGTAAAACAACGCCCTGGCCCCGCGGGCCGCCTGCAGGTCTCCCGGGGCGTCGCCGATCATCAGGATCTTGTTGTTTTCGTACCCGTGCGATCGGGCGCGCTCCAGAATTACGCGTTTGCTGCCCGCCTCCTGGCCGCAGATGGCGCGAACGAAGTTGGAAATCTGATGTTCGTTCCACTCGGCCTGCAGGGCGGCGGCCGGAGTCGCCGAGCAGACGATCAGATCGGCGAGGCCCTCGAGCGCCGCGAGCGAATCGCGCACGAACGGAAATGGAGGCACCCCTTCGACCATTCTGGCGATCGACTCGTTGACCGCCTGCGACCATTCGAGCGCACGGCTGAGAGATTCGTCGTTCGATTTCGCGACTTCGCGTTCGAGGGTCGGGTTGCCCAGCGTCGTCTCGCGCGCGATCCATTCGCGAAGGCCCGCAATCTCGGGCAGCCTCACGTTGCGGCGAACCACTTCGGGTCGTTCAATCAGCAGGTCGATCGTGTTGACGAGGGCCGGAAAGCGGTTGATTCCGCGCCATTTCGAATACAAGTTGACGAATTCGGCCGCCTCGCGCGCGTATTTCGAAATCGGTTGCAGGCGGAAGTACTTGATGGTGTTGGGAATGAAGCACTCTTTGTGCTTGACTTCCATCGTGTCGAACGCGCAACCGTCAGAGTCGATGGCAACCAGGTACTCGCGCTGGCGGCTGAAGCGGTCGAGGGAAACGTCTGGCACAGCTGTCTCGGCTTTCTACAATCTATTCGACTAACGATGGTTCAATTCGATGCCGCCCAGGATCTTTCAAGGGCGGTCGGCACGCGGCCGGCGGGACGCCTCAGGTGCGATCGGCCTGCGGCACATATTTGGGCAGCTTCTGATTGGCGAACAGAGGCTTAAGCTGCGCCAGTCGCAACCGGCCGCCGACCAGCGGGACGCTGACCCAGTCTTCACCCGTCAACGGCGCGGCGTACCTTACAAAGTCGTCGGTCACGTCGCAGCCGTCGGCGGTAATCCAGGCTGCCGGAAACGTGCGCTCGCTGTTGGCGACATCGGCGAGCGCCGCTTTGTCGTAACGCACGCCGTAGACGGGCCCGGGGTTTCGCAGGATCGTGGCCATGTAGCCACTTTGCCCGGCAGCCGCCAAGAGCGCCGCCTGTCGGCCGACTAGATAGGCCTCGTCGAGGTCAATGGTCGAAGCGTAAACCATGTTGTGTCGCTGGTCGGTTCCGGGAATGTTGCAGCGTGCCGCCCCTTTGACCGCCAGACCGCGGTCGTTCAAGGCGTTCACGACGAGCTGGGCGACGGTCAGCCGGCTCGCCCCGAACGAGGTGTGCCCAAACGCATCTTTTACCTCGCCGATGTCTCCCAGCTTCAACCCCTCGCTGACGACGGCAATCACCCGCCCGTCGCGCTTCAGCCGGTCGTTGACCTGGTCAGCCAGTTGTGCGATCGAAAGCGGCCGCTCGGCCAGATAGATTTGCAGCGGAAGCGTTCGGTGGGGGTCGGCCAGCCGCGCCGCCGCCGGAATGAACCCGATGGCTCGCCCCATCGCCTGCAAGACCAGCACCGGGTCGGCAGGCGAGCTGCCGGTGTTTTCTTCATTGGCGAGTTGCACGTAGTGCGACCAGTAGCGGGCGACGCTGCCGTACCCCGGAGTATGGTCGATCAGCCTGAATTCGCTGTCTCCGACGTCATTGTCGATCGTTTTCGGGACGCCGACGGCCACGAGATCGAGCCCGCGCTCGCGTGCGAGACGGGCGACCTTATGGGCGGTGTCCATCGAATCGTTGCCGCCGATGTAGCAGAAACAGCCGATGTCGTGCGCCCGAAAGACGTCGATGACGCGATCGAAATCTTCAGTCTGCCGTTCTCGAAGTTTGTAACGGCAGGTGCCGATCGAACCGGCTGCCGGAGTCGTGCGCAAGAGTGCGATTTCGTGCGGGTCCTGGGCGGAAAGGTCGAGCAACTCTTCTTTGAGGACCCCCTCAATGCCGTGCCAGCCGCCGTAAACGGCGCCGAATTCCGACAGTTCGCGGCAGGTTTCGATCAACCCGCGAAGGCTGTTGTTGATGACGGGCGACGGGCCGCCGGATTGAGCGACGAGGAGATTTCTGGTGCGGGGCACGATGGGTTCTTGCTCGTAGTACCGCCTTCAGGCGGAGTGTTGTTGCTTGATGAGGTCTCTGATGTTGCAATCTCTGATCGGCACGGGTTTTACGAGAGCCGGCGACTAGGCTGAGGCCTTCGGGCGCCGACACGGCCCGAGAAAATCAAGTTCAATAATAGCCGACGCAAATGGGGTGCTCTACGTCCGCGAACTGCAAGGAAAGCCTTCGCGAAGAGGCCGCGCCGACTACTCGCCGGCTTGGGCGGCGGTCTCGAGCTTCGCTGTGACTTGACGGCCACCCTCAGGGAAGCGTCGGGCGGAATTCCACGCGACTGTGGGGCTTGCCAGGCCACGGCCTGATACTGACCGACCGTTCGGACGCTATTGTAATCGCGTCATGGCCCAGGTCAAGTTCACGGGAGGTGTCACGGGCCACTCGGTGACCATCGCGGATTTGGAGGAGATCCCGAGAGCGGCCGACTTGTCTGAAAATCACATTATTGTTATAGTTTCCCGAGGTCAGACAGGGCCCGAAGTACTATCGACTGTTGTATTTCTTTCACGGTCGCGCCATTGCGGTGCTGGCCCACGCGCTGACAAAAGAAGGCGTCGTACCGGCTGTTGACATTGATCGTGCATTGCGACGGAAGCTCAGGTTCGAGTCCGCGCCTGAGAAGCACACGTATAGCGAACCCATCGATGGAGGAACCATATGAGAACCAGGCGAACGAGCGCCATCGAGATTCTCAACCGCAGGATTCAAGGCGACGAGGAATTGCGGCAGATGGTCGACGAAGAGTATCTGAATGCAGCCATCGCGCAGATGATTTACGACGCGCGAACCCGCGCCGGGCTGACACAAAGCGAGCTGGCTCGCCGCGCCGGCACGCGGCAACCGGTTATCGCCCGCGTTGAAGATGCCGACTATCGTGGACATTCGCTGGCGCTTCTGCGGCGGATCGCCACGGCTTTGAATCTGTCGCTGACAGTCCAACTGAAACCGCGACGGCGCATGAAAGCCCGCACCCGCCGACCGGCCCCGCTTCTTCGGCGATAATGCCTACCACCGCGGAAACAGCGACCGCGGCGCCGCCAACCGGCGTCGTTGCGGCCGGTTTGCCTGGTCGCCCGACGCTGCGGCATGCTCGTTCAGTTGCGGCCCTTTCTCTTTATCGCCGGCCCGCTGCCTGTGCAGCGCCTGCCCGTCGCGCAGCAGGTTCTGCAACGCATCCGTCGGCTCGACCAGCCATTTCAATTCGCCGGCGACGAGGGCGGCCACGGGGGCGCCATCGACAAATGCCACCCGGCTCGACGCGTTGCTGGCGATGCGTACGTGCGAGGTGAGAATTCCGACCAGGTTGAGCGGGTCAGCGGCGGAAACCACCACGAGTTGGTGCTGCGGCCCGGCGTCACGAATTCGCCGCAACGCGCGCACAGATTCTCCCACGGCGAACTGCTCTCCGGCCACGCCGGTGATAAACCGTCCGCCGCGGATCTCGCCCCGCGCTTCCAGCCGGCGATACACCTGCAACAGCTCGAACCAGCGCGGCGCGCCGGGCTCGCGTTCCAGCAGGTCACGAAAGACGACGCCCCAGCGGCGTAAGAGCTGCCAGGCCCAGCTTTCAGCCGAAAATCGAGGATCGTGGATCGTGGCTTGAACTGACGGATTGAGGGCGCGATCTTCGATCGTTGAACCACGATCCGAGGCGCTGCAGAGACGCAAGGCCCACCTTCCTGCCCCCGACAGCGGGGCGCGGCGCCGCGCGAGCTTTGCCGATGTCTCGGGCACCGTCGATCGCGCGCGGGCCGTCAGCAGCGCGCGCAGGCCGGCAAATCCGTCAGCCGTCGCCAGCCCCTGGGCCACGAGCTCTCCCAAAACGTCGCGAAGCTGGTCGGAAAGCATTCGCGTTTCAGCAAGCAGGTCAGAGGCGAACATGGGGCCGTACGCGTGGAGCAGTTCGTAAACGTGTTGCGCGGGGCC
Source organism: Planctomycetaceae bacterium (assembly GCA_052388175.1). Classification (GTDB taxonomy): domain Bacteria; phylum Planctomycetota; class Planctomycetia; order Planctomycetales; family Planctomycetaceae; genus SIAF01. Next base: position 57,395 of record JBQTIL010000037.1, read on the forward strand.
GCTCAGTGACGGCGCATTCGCCGCAGGCTCTGCCGGCTGAAGCCAGCCGAGATCGGCCCGCAGATATAACGACAGCGGCACGACGCGGGTCAGGCTGGCCAGCGGCCGCGCGCGGTCGGGCAGCCGGCGGGTGGGATACAGGCGGCCCCAGCCGATTTCCCCCGTCAGGCACAGTTCGTCGAGCCATTCGGGGCGATAGCTCTCGACGCGCGACGCGAGCAGATCGCGCTCCCACGAGATGGCGGGCAAATCGAGCCCCTGGAGCTGCGAGATCGCTTCAAACACGCCGCCGGGCCCCGCCCGGTGCGTTCCCGGCAAAAGGCCGTGGTGTTGCGCGAGGAACAGCACGAACACATCGACCGAAACCGGCTCGATCTCACGGCGCAGGCCTTCCATTGTCAGGCGATGGATGCGCGCGAGCAGCCGGCGATGGCACCATTCCGGCTCGTTCGACGAAGGCCCCATCGACGCGCTGTCCACCGGGGGGCTGACGCCCTCCGCTCGCCTGACGGTGAACTGACCTCGTAAGACCAACCCTTCACCTTCGAGCGCTTCGAAGGCCGCATCAGCCTCGTTGACAAGAATTCCCAGCCTCGTCGCGACGTCGCGACTTGTCGTCGGCCCGCACACTTCAACCAGCCCGCGCACGAGCGCCACCCGGGCTTCTTCCGCCGACCAGTCGCGGCGGACCGATTCAGGCACGTCGAGCGGCGGAACGGCGACCGCATCGGGAAACGCCGCGAAAACCGCGGGCAATCGTTCGGCGGCGGCCCACAACCGGGGCTGGCCCGGCCGGGTGACGACCGTCGCGCGGCGATCGCGCACGAGCTCGTCGAACAGTGGTTGCCATTCCGGTGGGCAGTCACTCTCCTGCCCCCTTTCCCCCTGAGAGAGGGCCGGGGTGACGGTGACCGACTCGACCTGCGCTGCGACTCCCCCCGTGCCGGAAGGAGCAGGTGCGATCTGGTCCCCGGTCCCTGGTCCCCCGTCCCGCCTTAACACTTCGATGGCGATCCGACTCAACAACACATCGTGCAATTCGTCGGCATCGCGCACCAGCGGCTGCGCCTCGCGGATGACGCGGGAGATGGCCTGGGGGTCGAGCCGGCACAAATCGCCCACACTTTCGACCGACAGCGACCTGCGGGTGGCCACGGCCCGCGTACGGCGTTCGGCAATCTCGCCGCCGTCGAGAAACGCGTAGGGATTGGCGTTGAGCAGCTCGTAGCAGAAGGGAGACGGTTCGCGCGTGTCGCGGGCGACCAGCTCGATTTCGCCCCGCTCGATGCGCGAAAGCACGTCGATCAGGCCGTCGACGTCGTGCGCTTCGGTGAGGCTGTCGTGCATAGATTGCAACGCGAGAGGATGGTCGGGAAGCTCCAGGTCGCCCGTCACGTTCTCCTGACAGCCGGTCAGTTTGGGGAAGACGGCCGTCAGCAGGTCGTCGGCCCGAAATCGCAACAGCGCCGGTGGAACTTTCTTGCCGTTACGCATCCGGGGCACCAGCAGCGCCCGCATCACGTTCCAGCGCCAACGCGTCTGAAACGTGGGAACGTACAAGAGCGCCTGTTCGAGCAGGGGCCGGGCGTTGGCCGCCGTCAGCATGCCGAACAGGCTCTCGATCGGAAAGCTGTGCTGCGGGCCGAGCGAGAGGATGAAGCCGTCGTCGTCGGCCGTGGCTTGCAGTTCGAAGTCGAAGCTGCGGCAGAACCGCTTGCGCATCGCCAGGCCCCAGGCCTTGCAAACGCGCGAACCGAACGGCGCATGCACGACCAGTTGCATTCCGCCGGTTTCATCGAAGAACCGCTCGAAGACAATGCGCTTCTGCGTGGGAACCAACCCGATCGCCGCCTTCTGCACGCGAACATATTCGACCGCCTGATGCGCCGCCTGCGGGCTGGCGCCTGTCTCGGCCACGAGCCACGTTTCTGCGGCCGCCGCGTCGTCGAGACGCTGCTCGAGGTCTTTGCGGAGGCGCGAAACTTCTTCCGACAATTCTCGGGTGCGGCCGGGCGCCTCACCGCGCCAGAACGGAATCGATGGCGGAGCGCCTTGCGCATCGACAACCGTCACGTCGTTGCCGCGGACGTGCAGAATCTTCCACGATGTATTCCCCAGCAGAAAGATTTCTCCCGCCTGGCTTTCGCTGGCGAAATCTTCGTCGAGCGTGCCCACCACGGTCTGGTCGGGTTCGGCGACGACCCGGTACTGGGCGATCTCGGGAATCGCCCCGCCGCTCTGCGCGGCGACGATGCGTGCCCCGGGCCGGGCCCGTACGCGGCGGCCCACCTGGTCGTGATGCAGGTACACGCGGCCGCGCCCTGCCGAGCGCGTGATGCCTTCGCTCAAGAACCCGATGACGCGGTCAAAGTCGCGGCGGGAAAGACTGCGGTAGGGGTAGGCCTGGCGGCAAAGGTTGTACAAGTCGTCGGTCGACCATTCTCTGTCGGCCACCTCGGCGACGATTTGCTGGGCGAGAATGTCGAGGGGCGCGTCGGGAATGGGGATCGCGTCGAGCCGCCCGGCCCGAATCGCCCGCAACAGGGCCAGGGCTTCGATCAGCTCGTCGCGCGTCAGCGCGAACAGGCGCCCTTTGGGCACCAACCCCAGCGCGTGGCCTGAGCGGCCGATGCGCTGCAGAAACGTGGCGATCGAACGCGACGAGCCCAGTTGCACGACCAGGTCGATGTAACCGATATCGAGGCCCAGCTCCAAAGAGGCCGTGGCGACCACGGCCTTCAGCCGCCCCGACTTCAACCGCTGCTCGGTATCGTGCCTGAGTGGCGCTGCCAGCGACCCGTGATGGCTGCTGACCGCGTCTTCTCCCAGCAATTGCGTCAACTGGTGCGTGACGCGCTCGGCCATACGCCGCGTGTTGACGAAAATCAGGGTGCTCTGGTGCGTATTGATCAGCTCGACCAGCCGGGCGTTGACTTCGGCCCACTGCTCGTGCATGCAGACGGGCCCCAGCTCGCTCGGAGGAACTTCGATTGCCAGGTCGAGATCGCGCTGATGGCCGACGTCGATGACGACGGGTAAACGAAGATCGTGGATCGTGGAACGTGGATCGTAAGACACGGGGTGCCCTGCCAGGCAACTGGTTCGATCGTCGACCTTCGATTGTCGATCTTCGTCTCTCCGCCCCACGAGAAACCTCGCAATCTCATCCATCGGCCGCTGCGTCGCCGAAAGGCCGATGCGCTGCACGCGTTGTGTGCACAGCGCCGCGAGACGTTCGAGCGACAACGCCAGGTGCGACCCGCGCTTGTCGCGCACCAGCGCGTGAATCTCGTCGACGATCACCGTCTCAACCGTTTTCAACCGCTCGCGCCCTAGGCGGCTGGTCAACAGCAGATACAGCGATTCGGGGGTGGTGACGAGAATGTGCGGCGGGTTCTTGATCAGCCGGGCGCGTTCACGCGCCGGGGTATCACCCGTGCGGAGCCCCGCGCGGATGGGCGGGATCTTCCAGCCCTCCTCGAGAGCGAGCGCCGCAATTTCCTCAAGCGGCGCTTCGAGATTGCGGTGCATGTCGTTCGACAGCGCCCGCAAGGGTGACACGTACACGACCCGCATCTCATCGGCGAGGTTGCCCGCGAGCGCCTGGCACAAGAGCTGGTCGATGGCCGCCAGAAACGCCGTCAGCGTCTTGCCGCTGCCCGTGGGGGCGGCGATCAGCGTGTGTCGGCCAGCGGCGATGGCGGGCCAGCCGAGCCTTTGTGGGTCAGTCGGCCCGCGGAACCGCCCGAGAAACCAGCGGCGAATCAGCGGGTGGAACGTATCGAGGGGCATAGCACGGCAATTCGACGCCTGAACATTAATGCAGTATTGTGTCTCAGGACAGGGCGGTTTGTAAATGCCGGCAAAATCTTTCGGTTCGTATAATTGATTCACCAACCATGGCCCTCGACAAGCTGCTGGACGTCGGCAATCTGACTGTGAATGGGGCCGCCTGGGGTCTGACCCTGGCTGCGGCGCTGTTCGTCGGCAGCCTGGTGCTGGTGGCAGTTCTCGTCGTGCAGATTCCTGCCGGGTACTTTCGCGATGAAGAGCTCGACCGACCGTCGGCAACTTGGCATCCGGCCTTGCGCTGGACCTGGCTGATCGTAAAGAATGTGCTCGGCGTGGGGCTGGTCGTTGCGGGGGTGATCATGCTGCTGACCCCCGGCCAGGGGATCCTGACGCTTCTCGTGGGGTTGATGTTGATGGATATTCCCGGCAAACGCCGGCTCGAACGGTCTCTGGTGCGCAGGAAGCACGTGCTTGACGCGCTCAACAAGCTGCGATCGCGGTTTGGCAAACCGCCGTTGGTGGTGTGAGCGCCGGAAAATGTCGCCGCCAGGCATTCATCTTCGAATGCGGCGCGGTTAAACTCGACGCCATGCCCACTCCTCGCGTCCTGGTGTTGCGCGCTCCTGGCACGAATTGCGACGTTGAGACCGCGTATGCATTCGAACTGTGCGGCGCGGCCGCCGAGCGCTGGCACCTGTTCCGGCTGATTGAACGGCCGTCGCTGCTGCGCGAGTTTCAGGTTCTGTGTATTCCGGGCGGATTCAGCTACGGCGACGACGTGGGGGCGGGCGCGATCTTCGGCGCGCAGCTTCAGTGGCGGCTGGCCGAGGCGCTGGGCGAGTTCCTTGCGGCCGACCGCCTGGCTCTGGGAATCTGCAACGGATTTCAGGTTCTAATGCGCGCAGGCGTTCTACCGGATGGCGTGGCCGGTTGGCCGCGTCGCCCCGGTACGCGGCCCGATTCGACCCTGACCTGGAACGACAACGGCCGCTACACGGCCAAATGGGTGCCGCTCAGGGCGGCGAACAGCCCGAGCGTGTTCTTGCGAGGTGTCGCCGAGCTGTACCTGCCGATCGCACACGCGGAGGGAAAAGTCGCCGTGAGAGACGACGCAGTCATCTCGCGCTGGCGCGACCGCCGGCAGATCGCGCTCACCTACCTGCCCGATGCAAACCCGAATGGTTCGACGGCCGATATCGCCGGTCTGTGCGACCCGACCGGCCGGGTGCTGGGGTTGATGCCGCACCCCGAGCGGCACCTGTTTGCCACACAGCACCCCCGATGGACTCGGCGACCCTTGACCGCCGATGAGGGCGAGGGGCTACAGTTGTTCCGCAACGCGGTTGAGTACTTCCGGTGACCGCGAATGGCGTCTTCGTTATTTGACCTTAGCCGAGTCCTTCGCCGAATTCGTCGTCGATTTCAGGCCCGCGCGATCGGCCGGCGGCAACGCGCTGGGCGAATCGTGGCTCGCCTGCGGGGCTGATATGCGGCGGATTGACCGCGCCGTTGCCCGCTTCGACGCGATGCACGGTCGCGGCGGCCGCAGGGCGGGTTTCGAGCGGCATCTCGAACTCCGACAGGTCGGCAAAGGCGTCTTCGCCGTAGTCGTCGTAGGTACAGACGTACCCGGGTTGCTGCGAGCGGACCAATTCATCGCGGAAAGCGATCATCACCTTGTTTTGAATCAATTCGCGGCACTTCGAATTGATGGGGTGGGCGATGTCGGCGTAGAGCTTCGCGCGGCCATCGGCGTCTTTGCCGGCCCGGTCTTCCGACAGCCGCGCGCCGCACTGATTGCAGAACAGCGCCCGCAGATGGTTTTTGGTGCTGCACCGCGGGCAGCGGTCGGTCAGTTTGCGGCTGGGCATGGCCACAAACGAGCCTTTGGTGCCTTCGATGATTTTCAGGTCTCGAATCACGAAGCAGTGATCAAACGTAATCGAGCAGAACGCCTGCAATCGCTCTTGCTGGTCCTCCATCAGCTTGATGCGAACCTCAGTGATCTCCACGGCCGTTCTCCTTCAAAATGCAGTCCCTGTGCTATGGCCGGCAGCCCGCGACAAACACGTCTCCGAGACGCGCCGCCCTCAAACGTGACGCCAATTGCAAAGCCTGGGTGCGCGACCGGCACAGCCCGAAATAGCTGCTGCCCGAACCGCTCATCAGGTGTCCGGCGAACGGCTGCCGAGAAAACCACCGCCTGAGGCGCGTGACTTCCGGGTTCAGCCGTTCGGCTGGTTCCTGCAAGGTGTTGTGGAACGATCTGGCCATCCGCTCCAGCCTCCCGCGACCGATTTCGCGAGCCAGCAGCTCGACCGAAATCGACTGGCGCGACGGCTGGCAGTTTTGGAAAACGAGGGCCGTTGAAAGCCCTGTCGGCGGACGGGCGACAACAAAGTGCAGCCGCCGGCCGACCGCCAGCGGTTCGACGATTTCACCGCGGCCGCGACAGACGGCGGCGGCTGAGTTGCACAGGAAAAACGGCACATCGCTGCCCAGCGCAGCGCCCAGCCGTTGCATTTCAACGAGAGGCAGCCGCAGGCCCCACAACCGGTTGAGGGCCACGAGTGTCGCGGCGGCGTCGCTCGAGCCTCCCGCCAGGCCCGCGGCCATCGGTATGCGCTTGGTGAGCTCAAGCCGGGCCCCGCGGCGAATTCCGGCGTGTTGCGCGAGCAGCGTCGCGGCCTTCAGCACCAGGTTGCCCGCGTCAGCCGGGGGCAATTCGCGGCGCGGCTCGCGAAGCGTGCGGGCAGCGTCAAAGCAGACCAGCGACAACTGTTCGCCCGGCGCGTCGAAGGCCCGCACAGTATCATAGAGGCCCACCGACACCATCAGCGTCTCGAGGTCGTGGTAGCCGTCGCTGCGCCGCCCAACCACTTTCAGGAAGAGGTTGAGCTTTGCGGGTGCATCAACGGCAACGCCGACGGTCTGGTGGCGGAACAGCATGTCGGTTACACATCCTGTGAACCGGCTGAACCCGCAGGCGACGTGGAAGGGACAGTTGCGAAGGCTTCGTCGGTGAAACCTCTTCCTTCGAGAGCGCCCCGCGTCGCACGGAACCTGCGTTGGACAACCCTGCGGGCACTTTATCGTAGCGTAGCTTATAGCCAGTTCCTTACATTTTTGTCAACCTGACCCTGCCAAGCCAAAACCTCCAGGAGCATCCCTTCATGGGGCTCGTCGACCCAAGCCGACCGCACAGCGGTCGGGCTTGGGCGGGAGATCCTGCAACAGATTCGCAGCCACAGGTAAGAGGCCTTGGGCTGGGCCGCTGTGTCATTTTAGTTCACCTAAACCAGCACTCTTGAGGAGGCGCGTGTTAAACCATGACCCAGGAACTTTGGATTCTGCTGCGCCTCGTGGTCTCGGCGGGGCTGGGGGGCGCCGTCGGCTGGGAACGTGAAACCATCGGCAAACGGGCCGGGTTGCGAACTCACATTCTGGTAGCCCTCGGCGCGACCATGTTCACGTCGTGCGACGACCTGGCCCTCGACCGGCTGGCGACCGACGCGAGCAACCTGCCTCAGGCTGCTCGGGTGCAGGTCGAATTGCTGGGGCCGTTTCAGGCCGTGGCGACCGGGGTCGGCTTTCTGGGCGCGGGAACGATCTTTCTGGCGGGCCGTCACCAGCGGGTGCACGGCCTCACCACGGCCGCGTCGATCTGGTGCGTGTCGGCCGTCGGCGCCATTGTCGGTTCCGGTCGGTTCCTGCTCGCAAGTGGTGCCACGGCCCTGATTCTGGTCGTCTTGCGATTGCTATTGCCGATGGAACCAAGGGAACCGCACCCCAGCGCTGCGGAGAGTGGCGGAATTCGTGAAAATTCCGGCAGCACATCGGCAGGAACGTAGCGGAATTCAGGAGAATTCCGACGCGATGCCGGCGCGACTTGGGCTCGGCAAAATTCTCACGAATTCTGCTACCGCTGAGCCGGAGGTTTGACCGCGTTGGCCAAGGGCGCCAAAATCGACGGCTCTGAAACAGGGAGCTTGTGGCCATGTTTGACCTGGCGGCCGTGCAGGGGGCGCTACAGGAATTCGGATTCGACGGCTGGCTGCTGTTCGACTTTCGAGGCAGCAATCTGCTGGCGCGGCGGGTGCTCGATCTGGCTGACGGCCCGACGTTCACGCGCCGTTTTGCGTACTGCGTTCCCGCAAAGGGCGAACCGCGCAAGCTGGTGCATCGCATTGAAGCCGGCGCGCTCGACCATCTGCCCGGAGAAAAGCGCGTCTACCTGCGGTGGCAGGAATTCGAAGCGGGCCTGCAATCGCTGGTGGCCGAACTGCGCCGCGTCGCGCTCGAATATTCGCCGCGCAACGCCAACCCGTACGTGTCACGGGTCGATGGCGGCGTCGTCGAGCTGTTGCGCAGTTTCGGCGCAGAGCTGTGCTCCTCGGGCGACCTCATTCAGCTTTTCGAGGCCGTGTGGGACGACCAACAGTGGCAGATGCACCAAGAGGCCGCCGTGCACACCGATAGGGCGTACGAGCGCGCGTGGCGGTTCATTGCCGGGCAAACCCGCGCGGGCACGACCGTTCGTGAGCTCGACGTGCAGCACGAAATCACCCGGCACTTCGACGAATGCGGGCTGACGGCCGACCATGCGGCGATCGTGGCGGTTGGCCCCAACAGCGGCAACCCGCATCACGAAGCGGGCGACACGCCGTTGCGGAAGGACGATTTCGTCCTGATCGACCTGTGGGGCAAACTGAAACAACCCCGCGCCGTCTACAGCGACCTCACCCGCACGGGATACATCGGGACCCAGGTGCCGGTCAGGTACGAAGAGGTGTTTCAGATCGTGGCCCGGGCCCGCGACGCCGCAATCGCGTGCGTGCGCGAAGCGTTCGCGAACCAGGCGCCACTTGCCGGCTGGCAGGTCGATCAAGCCGCCCGCGACGTGATCGACGGGGCGGGGTACGGCGAATACTTCGTACACCGCACGGGGCACAGCATCGGCCAGGAAACACACGGCAACGGGGCCCACATGGACAACCTCGAAACGCACGAAGAACGCCGCGTGTTGCGCCGAACCTGCTTTTCGGTCGAGCCCGGCATTTATCTGCCTGAATTCGGTGTGCGCAGCGAAGTCAATGTGTTTGTTGACGCGGCAGGAAGCGTGCACGTCACCGGCGGGCCGGTGCAGACGGCGGTGGTGCCAATCCTTGCGGCGTACTGAGAGGCGGACCATTTTCGGTTTCGGATTGCGGATTTCGGATTTGAGAGGTCAGGGCCCTCGTTCCCAGGCTCTGTCGGAGAACGCCGCCGTCGAACGTCCTGCTTCGACCGATTCCCCCATTGCCGCCCAGCGGGCCGGTGCATCGCTCGAAGCAGAGCTTTCCCGGCGCGCCGGGATTCGCCAAGCAGAGCTTGGGAACGAGGTGGCGGCCCGCCGCACGTTCGAAGGGCGCTCGACCTTCATTGATGCGCTGCGTGGGTTGGCGGCACTGAGCGTGGCCTGTTACCACATCAACCGCTACGGTCCGCTTCCGGAAACGGCCGCGAAGGTCATCCCCGCAGGCGTGCGCGGTTTTCTCGACCGGGGCTGGATCGGCGTGCAGGTGTTTTTTGTCATCAGCGGGTTTGTGATCGCATACAGCGTGCGCAACGCGCGGGTCACGCCGGCGTACCTGGGGAACTATGCGCTGCGGCGCTCGATACGGCTCGACCCGCCTTACTGGGCGACGATCGGCTTCGTGTTGCTGGTGCACTGGGTTTTCGCCCTGCACTTGGGGTTCGTCTCGCCGATGGACGTGCCCGACCCGATGGAGACCCCGGTGACGTGGAAGCTCCTCGCGGCGCACGGCCTGTACCTGCAAAACATTCTGGGGTACGAAAACCTTTCGGCCGGGTTCTGGACGTTGTGCATCGAAGTGCAGTTCTATCTTCTGTACGTCGTCGGGCTGGGAGTCGCGCAGCGATTGAGCGCACCGGCGCGCAATCCAGCGGGTAATACGCGACCATGGGCCCTGCTGGGCCTGTTTGCGCCGCTGGCCATTGCATCGCTGTTTGTCTGGAACCTCACCGACGCTGCGGTTCCCTGGTACCACCCCGGCCGTGACCACTGGATTACGCACTTTCTGTGCATGTTCTTTCTGGGGTTCGCCGGCTGGTGGGCTTTGGATGGTCGCGTGCCCGCGTGGGCGTTCTGGACTTATGCTGCGCTGCTCGCGATGCGACTCTGCTGGTACTGGTCGCTCGATCTCTCGATTGCCCTCGTTGCGGCGGTTTCGATCTATCTGCTGGGCCGCGCCGGCCGGCTGACGACGGCCCTCGACTACCGCTGGCTGCAATACCTGGGGCGGATTTCGTACAGCCTGTATCTGGTGCACTTTCCGGTCGCGCACGTGGTCACGACGCTGGGACACGAGCACATGACGCTCAACAAGACGCTGACCCCTTTGGCAGCCTCCTCGTGGCTGCTGGCCGCCCTCGCTGCCAGTGTCGTCGCGGCGCACCTCATGTACACGTTCGTCGAAGCCCCGAGCGTGCGATTGGGCGCGCGGTTGAAGCGGGCGCCCCAACGCGCCTGACCCTGGCAGGTCGACAATGGTTGACCCCGCAGTGCCCCGGCTGCTTCGAGCGGCCGGGGCACTTCACGCGGCAGCGCACCCTGCGGCGTGAAACCAGCAGACGCATGCCGCCCCATTCCCCGGTAAACGCAGGGAGCGCCCAGCGGAGCGCGGATACACCGTTCCGGATGGCACAAAAGCGGTTCCGTCGTGACAAGACTCTTTTGTCACGGTGCGACTCGCTTGGCTCGATGCACCCGACTCAGACTCGCGCGCCATAAATTGTTTTATAGCAATGGTTTGTGGGGGTCTGCTCTCTGGCTTCTGGCAGAAGCCAAAATTCCTGTACGAAAACCAGTGCCGATCTGCACTATTCTCCCTGACGCCCAACAACGATCGATTGCGCCAGGTGCGGCATTGAACGATTGGGGCGCACTCAAAATACAGGAATTTTCACATGCGCCTTACGCTCCGTACGCTGCTTGCGTATCTCGACGATATCCTCGAGCCGGCTGAAGCCAAGGAGATCGGCAACAAGTTGGGTGACAGCAGCCTGGCGTCGTCGCTGGTCAGCCGCATTCGCGAAGTGATGCGCCGCCGCCGGTTGACCGCCCCCAGTCTCTCAGGCTCGGGGGTGGGGATCGACCCCAACACCGTCGCCGAATACCTCGATAACACTCTGCCTCCCGATGGCGTGGCAGACGTCGAAAAAATCTGCCTCGAATCGGACGTACACCTCGCCGAGGTCGCGGCCTGCCACCAGGTGCTGACGCTCGCGCTCGGCGAACCGATCGAAGTCTCACAGAAGACGCGCGAGCGGATGTACGCCCTGGGGCCTTCGGCCGACCGCATCGCCGTCGCGTCGGTCGGCGCGCATTCCGACGAACTGCCCAGCGAAGCGTTGCACGACGTTTTGAAGCAGGCGCAGACGCTGGCGGGCAATGGCCAGCGGCGGGCCCTGGCCCAGGTTGCCGCCGGTGCCCCCGATTCGTTCACGACAAACCTCCCCGACTATCTGCGGCCCGGCACTTCGTGGAAGAAGGTTCTGGGGGGGGCCGCTGCCGCCGTGTTCGTGGTGGTGTGGGCCATTCTGGCGCTTGAAATCTCTCCTTTCAAAAGTGATCCAGCGCGCAAACCGATAGTGGCGGCAAGCGACGAAGCGACACCGCAAGGCGCGGCAGGCGAGGCTGAGGCGACGGGTGAACAGGTGGCGGCTGCCAAACGCCGACCGCGAAGGGAAATTGTTTCGACCGACCCGCCATCGCGTCCGGCAGGTGAGGCTGCGGCGGCCACCGAAATCGATCTGCCCCCGCCACAAGAAGAACCTGAGTCAGACGAGCCTGTGTTCCAGCGCAAGCCGGCCGAGCCGACGGCTGACGAGGGAGAAGTGGTCGTTGCTGACGAGGCACCGGCTGAGACCGCCGAGCCTGAAAAACCGCCGGTCGTCGTGCAGGCGCCGCCGGCGCGGTACCCATCGCAGGCGGGCCTCGCGCTGCATTTCGTTCCGGCCGATGAAGGCTGGTATGTCTTGCCGGGCCGATGGCTGGTGCAGCCGGGTGAATTGCTGGCCGTGCCCGAACCCTACCAGGGGACATTCGAGCTGCAAGACGGGTCAGCGACCGTGCTGCTGGGCGGCAAGGCGGGCACTGCTGTCCGCTGGCTGGGGGCCACGGCCGTCGCACCGACCGGCATCGAACTGCGCCGCGGTCAGGTGGCTATTCGGGCGAGTTCGTCTGGCCCGGATGGCGCGAAGCCCGTGGTCTTCGCGGTGGGCCTGGGAGATGGCTTGTGGAAACTGGAATTGAAGCCAGGCGCCATCTGTGGCGTCGAACTTTTGCCCCTCGAACCTTCACAATACGAACAACCCCCGACGGCGACTGATTTCGTCGGCGGAATCTACGTTTCGGCCGGCGAGGTGGTCGTGACTGACCCGACGGGAAAAGCGACGGCCATGAAAGGGCCTACGTGGCTCAAATTGCCGCCGGGGATGACGCCGCAGTTGCTGACGATTCCCGAGTGGCTGTCGCCGCAATCGCTCAAAGGCGCCCGCGAGCGGGTCGCAGGGTTGTTCGAAAAGGAATTCAACCTCAAAGATCGCGTTGAGCTGTCGTTGCCGGCTTCGGCCCGAGACAAGAACCCTCAGATCTCGCGGCTGGCGACAGGCTGCCTGGGGCTGATTGAAGCGATCCAGCCGCTGATCGCCGTTTTGCAGCGCACGCCGCACGATGAATCACGACGCGCGGCCATCGTCGAACTGCGACAATGGCTCCCCACCGCTCCTGAAAACCGGGAACTGCTGCGCAAAGAGCTCGCGCAACTGTACACGCCTGATGATGCCGAAGTCGTTTACCGGCTGCTGTGGGGCTTCAACGTCGACGACCTGCGCGGCAAAGACCTCTCGGAACAGCTTCTCGAATGGATGGATCATTCCGAAGTGTCGATCCGCGAGCTGGCGTTTTACCAGGTCGCGCGCCTGACCGGAAAAACGCACGAATACCGCGCCAGCGCCGTGCAACGTCAGTCGGCACTCAGAACGTGGGAGCGACACGTGCAAAAGGAAGGGGCCCTACTGCCTCCGATCAAAGATTCGCGGGTCGATTGACGGGAGGTCTGCGTCCCCCGGCGATATTAGACATTGTGTCAATTCCGGCATCGGCCCTTGTGTGAACGGTTCATTTTCCGGGCAAGGTGACGATCGCCTGACCGCGGCGGCGCACCGGGCCAAACCCGTCGATTGTGAGCCGCGTCTGCCTCCTCGGCAATCGTTAGCGCGCTGGGGAAATCGAGCGAGCTGCCCCCACCCCGGGTCTTCGAAAATTCCCGGGCCGACCCTACGGCCGGTAAAGTCCGCCCGCGTGGATGACGTTGCCATCGGCACGTCCGGAAGTCTCGGAATCTTTGCACTTTTGGCCATTCGGCTGACGAATTCACGGTGTCCGCGGAGAGACTCCGACCGCGCCCTGATTCCCGTCGGCAGCAAAGGATGGCCAAATGCCCCAGCGCGTTTCTCGCTCTCAGCCCCCCGAAGCTGGAGAGTCGGCGAGCAGAGAAACGAATGGTTCCCGCGAAGGACTCGTCAGCAGCCCGCGCCCCGGGGCCGGGGTCACGATTCGAACGGCCGACTCGATCTTGCGGGTCGACCAGCCCGTGGCGGCCCCGCACATCGAGCTGCCTGCCGGCGCGGCCGACGCCGACGTAGCCATTTCGCAGGACGTTCTTGAACAATTTGCGTTTGAGCACGGGGGATACTTTGATTCTTACCTCGCAACCGAGCCCGGCAGGCAACGGTTCTGGTCTCAGGGCCGCCAGGGGTTGATCTCGTATGTCATGCGGGGCCGCTATGTGCTGGTGGGCGGGGGGCTGATCGCGCCCGACGACCACAAGGCCGATCTCCTCGCGGAGTTCGTGGAGCATACGGACCGCCGGCGGCTGAAGGTGGCTTTTCACAACATCGGCGACGAAGACCTGCCGGTGTTTCGCCGCTTCGGTTTTCAGGTCACCAAATGGGGTGAAGAGCCGGTGATCGACCTGGGCGCGTGCACGTGGAGCGGCAAAGCCTACGAATGGGTGCGCCGCCAATCGAACTATTGCCAGCGACACGGGTTGACGGCCTTCGAGGTCCGCCCGGAAGAGCTGACGCCCGAGCAATGGTCACGAACGTTGACCGAAGTCCTCGAAGTTGCCGCGGAGTGCCTGTCGCTGAAACCGCAGGCCGACGAAATGCGGTTCTTCGAAGGTCGCATTGACATTCACGAACTGGGCCGAAGGCGATTGTTTCTCGCGCGCAGCGCCCACGGGGCGGGCCGCCTGGAAGGGTTCGTCGTCTGCAACCCAATGCGCGGCGGAACGATCTGGGCCACCGAGATGTACCGGCATCGCGCCAATTCGGTCCGGGGCACGATGGCGTTTCTGATTCAGCATCTGATCAACCAGTTGCAGAGCGAAGGGGCCGGTCGCGTCGGCATGTGCCTCGACCCCGGGCTGCGCTGCGAGCCGCTTCCGGGGGACAGTTTTCTGGTGCGGCGGGGAATGCAATTCACTGAAAACTGGCTGGGTCTGGTGTTCGACGTGGCGGGCCTCAGGCATTTCAAAAGCCGTTTTCGCCCGCGGTACGAAAACCGCTACGTCTGCGCGCGCCCGAAAATATCACCCGGGTCGGTGTGGGCGTTTACGCAGGTGTTCGGGGCGTTCAACCTGAGCCTGCCGAAACTGACCAGAATCGTGCTGGAAAGGATTCGCAAGCGCGTGCAGCGTCAGACGCTGGCGACGGCCGAGTAGGCCGCCCTGACACGCCCGCGACCCAGACTGAAACGGATTTCAGCGCCGGGAGCAGATCGAACGTGCAGTCCACAGGCAGACAGTCGTCGGCGGTCTCAGCAGAAACGCTCGCCGCCCCTCAGTTGTCGGTCTACGTCGGCCCCGGCGATGTGCGCTGTGGCGGGCCCTATGAGCCTCAGGTGTGGACCAGCGTCTCTCAAATCGACATTTGCGCCTGGGAGTCGCTGCGTGATCCGAACGACCTGTTCATGGACGTGCGGCTCTTGCGGGTCGTCGAAACGTCGATGGCCGGGCAGACTCGATTGCGGTTCGTTCTGTTCCGCGATTCGCGGGGTCGGCCGGCCGCGGCCGCCTGCCTGTGCACCTACACCGTCGACAGCACGGTGTTGGCCGGAGAAGGGGTGTTGCAGAAGCTGACAGCGGGCTTGAAGCGAATCGCCCCGCGGCTGGTGCAGTTTCAGATACTTTTTTGCGGGCTGCCTTTTTCAGGCGGCCAAAGCCACTTGCGGTTCGCGCCCGGGGTCGACCGCGCCGCGATCTTGCGCTCGCTGGATTCGATTCTGCGAGACGTCGCCCGTGCCGACGGTGCGCAATGCATTGCGCTCAAAGAATTCAACGGCGGCGATCTGGAATCGCTGGCGGCCCTCGAATCGCTGGGCTATCGCCGTGCCGACAGCCTGCCCATGAATCACTTTCTGGTGGAACACGCAAATCTGGAAGAATTCCTCGCGAGCCTGCACAACCGCAAACGGTACGAGATTCGCAAATCGCTCAAAAAGGCCCAACAGACGGGCCTGCGCACGTTTGCCACGTCGGACCCCGGCGAGATCGAGCGGTTGTGCACGCCGCGCGTTTACGACATGTATCGAGCGGTCGTGGCGAAGGCGAAGACGAAGCTGGAACTTCTGCCGCGAGAGTTTTTCATCGAGACGGCCCGCCGGCTGCCCGAAAATTGTGAGTATCATTTCGCCCGGCACGGCGACGATGTGCTGGGGTTTGGGCTGTGTCTCTTTTCGGGCACTACGTACCACCCCCTCGTGTTGGGGGTCGACTACGCGCGCAATCGCGACCACGACGTGTACTTCAACCTGATGATTCTCGGCCTCGACCGCGCCATGCGGCGCGGAATGCGCAACGTGCACATGGGCCAGGATGCCGACGAGTTGAAGTGCACCAAGTTCGGCTGCCGCCAGACTTCCCGCTATTTTTTCATCAAAGGCGCCGGCGCCGTCATGGATGGCGTCATCCGGCTGCTGTTTAAGCAGTTGTTTCCTCAGCGCCCGCTGCTGGCACCGATGCCAGCGCTCGCTTCCGACGTTCCGGCGGCCCGCCGATCGGCCTGACCGGGTCGAGCTTCACGCTCGAATAGCGCTCGTGCTACCCGCGGCCCCCAGCGCGCTTGCGCGTCTGTCCACGCGCCGGGTTCGCGGTGCAGGCCACGAGCCGCATTGGAAGACCCGCCTCCATGACGCCACTCGCACCAACCACTCGCCAGCGCACCGGCACAGGCTCGTTTCAGCACCCGCAACGTGCGCCTCACTTTCGCCCAGCGCCGGCTGCGGCATACGACGCCGAGATCTTCGAAACGTCTTCCGAAATCGACGCCGAGCTTTGGAATTCGCTGTGCGATCGTGCCGACGTGTTCATGACGCCCCGGTTCTTCGGGGTGGTCGAACGAACGATGTCGGATTGTGCCGCGTGTCGCTATGTGTTGCTTTACGACGCCCAGGGGGCCCCGGCCGCCTGCGCCTGCATTTCGACTTTCACGCTCGATTCGCTGCTCCTGGCCCCGCCGGGGCCGACGCGGCGGATTCTGTCGGCCATCTCGCGCGTGTTTCCGGTGGTGAACCGGCACAAGGTGGTGTTCTGCGGGCTGCCTTTCTCGAGCGGCGACAGCCACCTGCGATTTGCCGCGGGCGCCGACCACGCCGCCATTCTGCAAGCGCTCGACCGCACCCTGCAGGCCACCGCGCGTCGCGAGGGTGCGCGGTGCATCGTGCTGAAGGAATTCCGGGAAGACGAACTGGCCGCACTCGGCGAGCTCGAAATTCTGGGCTACCGCCGGGCCGACAGTCTGCCGATGAACGAGCTGGAGCTGGCGGTCGGAGATTTCGAGACGTTTCTTGCGGGCCTGAACCACAAAAAGCGCTGCGACATCCGGCGCTCGCTCAAGAAGCTTGGTAAAGGCCACCTGCGGGTACTCGTGACTTCAGACGCGGCGGAGGTCGAACACTACCTGACCGAAGACGTGTATCAACTCTACCGGGCCGTTTTCGACCGGGCGCAGACCAAGCTCGAACTTCTGCCGCGGCAATTCTTCGTCGAAGCCATTCGGCAGCTTCCCGAGCACTTTGAGTGTTCGTTTGTGTTGGAAGGAGAACGTGTGCTGGGGTTCGGCCTGTCGGCATTCGCGGGCGACCGCTTCCACCCGATCTACATGGGCCTCGATTACTCCCGCAACCACGAGCACGACCTGTACTTCAACATTCTGTATCAGGCCGTCGCCAGCGCCCAGCGGCACGGCGCCCGCTCGCTGACTCTGGGGCAGGATGCCGACGAGCTGAAGCGCTCGAAGCTCGGCGCGTTCCAGACGGCGCGGTACATCTACGTCAAAGGCAACGGCCCGATTATTGATGGGCTCATCCGCCTGCTGTTCGACCGCCTGTTTCCGCACCGGCCCGTGCAAGGCGCCGCCGGTCTCTAGGCCAAGAGCCCGGTAACCACCTTGCCGTGGACGTCGGTCAGCCGGAAATCGCGCCCCTGGAAGCGGTAGGTCAGCCGTGTGTGGTCGATCCCCAGAGTGTGCAGCGCCGTCGCGTTCAGGTCGTGGATGTGCACCGGGTCTTTCACGATGTTGTAGCACCAGTCGTCGGTTTCGCCCCAGGTGACTCCCGGCTTCACGCCACCGCCGGCCAGCCACATCGTGAAGCAGCGGCCGTGATGGTCGCGACCGTAGTTGTCGGCGGTCAGGGCCCCCTGGCTGTAAACCGTGCGGCCGAATTCGCCGCCCCAGATGACCAGCGTTTCATCCAGCAGACCGCGCTGCTTGAGGTCTTTGACGAGAGCCGCGCAGGGCTGGTCGACGTCGCTGGCCTGCCCGCGAATCTGCCTGGGGAGCGTGAAGTGCTGGTCCCACCCGCGATGCATGAGCTGGATAAACCGCACCCCCCGCTCGGCCATCCGCCGCGCCAGCAGGCAGTTGCGGGCGAAGCCGCCATCGACCCCGTCTTCTTTGATGCCGTACATGTCGATGATGTGCCGGGGCTCTTGCGAGAGATCAGTCAGCTCGGGCACCGAAGTCTGCATGCGATACGCCATTTCGTATTGGGCGATGCGGGTGTTGATTTCAGGGTCGCCGAACGACTGGGCCGCCAGTTCATTGAGCTGGCCGATTCCGTCGAGCATGCGACGGCGCGAGTCGCTGTCGATGCCGGGCGGATTGGAAAGGTACAGCACCGGGTCTTCGCCGCTGCGGAACCTGATTCCCTGATGCTGGCTGGGAATGAATCCGCTGCCCCAGAGCCGCGCAAAAATTGGCTGATCGGTCTTGTTGCCTGACCCCTGCGAAATGAGAACGACGAAGGCGGGCAGATTGGCGTTGTCGCTTCCGAGGCCGTAACTCAGCCACGCGCCGAAGCTGGGGCGGCCGGGCTGCTGAGCGCCCGTCTGAATGTAGGTGATGGCGGGGTCGTGATTGATCGCCTCGGTGTTCATCGACTTGACGATGGCGATGTCGTCGACGATTTCGGCCGTCTTCGGCAACAACTCGCTGACCCACGCGCCGCATTGCCCGTGTTGGGCGAACTGAAAGAGCGACGCGGCGCACGGAAACGATTTCTGCCCGGCCGTCATGCCCGTGACGCGCTGGCCCATGCGAATTTCGGCCGGCAGCTCGGTGCCCTGCAGATCTTTGAGCTTGGCTTTGTAGTCGAACAGGTCGATGTGCGACGGTCCGCCCGACATGAACAGATAAATCACCCGCTTGGCCCTGGCCGGAAAATGCGGCTCACCCAAAACCCCTGGCACGCGCGTCGTCCGTTCGGTCGGCGCGGCAAACAGTTGCGGGTTCAAGAGTGACGCAAGTGCGGCGGTGCCCAAGCCACAGGCGGTGCGGCCGAAAAATCGGCGACGGGTGAGGAACAATTCGAGTTCACGATCGGGCTGCATCGGCTGGCTCGCTGAGTGTGTGAAATTGACGGCCCTGCGCGGTTTTTCTGCCGCCTAACCACGTGACACGGTTTCATCCAGGTTCAGGATTGCGCTGGCGAGCGTCGTCCAGGCGGCCAGTTCGGCCGCATCGAAAGCCGGGTTTCTCGGTGACTCTCCGACAGACAGCAGCTTCGCGGCGGCGGCGCCATTGTCGCGGTATTTTGCGAGTTGCGCTTCGAGAAGCTCTTTCAAGATCGACGATTCGGGGGCGGTCGGCCGACGCGCCGTCACCAGCCGGAACGCGAATGCGATGCGGGCGTCGGTCGTGGCCCCGCCTTGTGTCAGGGCCCGCTCGGCCAGCGCACGGGCCGCTTCGACGTAGGTCGGGTCGTTCAAGAGCACCAGGGCCTGCAACGGCGTATTGGTTCGCGCGCGGCGGATGGTACACGTTTCCCGGTCGGGCGCGTCGAATGTGGCCAGAGTCGGGGGCGGGCAGCTCCGTTTCCAGAATGTGTACATCGTGCGGCGATAGAGGTCAGCGCCATGGCTTTGTTCGTAGGTTTGCGCGGTGAATCGCTTGCCGTCCTCGCGCGACATCAATTCTTCCCACAGGCCCGCCGGCTGGTAGGGTGACACGCTCGGGCCGCCGATGCGAGCGTTCAACAGCCCGCTGGCTGCCAACGCCTGATCGCGGATGAACTCGGCCTGCAACCGGAAGCGCGGCCCTCGCGCCAGCAACCGGTTTTCAGGATCGCGCGCATGCAGCTCGCGTGAGACGGCGGAACTTTGACGGTACGCGGCCGACGTCACGAATAGCCGCACCAGCCGTTGCACGTCCCACCCGGTCGCCGGCCGTTCGGCGGCGCTCGTGGCCGGCGCGGAGAATTCGGCAGCCAGCCAGTCGAGCAGTTCAGGGTGACTGGGGAGTTCTCCCTGCGAACCGAAATCTTCTGACGATTTGACTAATCCGGTGCCAAAGAACATCTGCCAGTAACGGTTGACCGCGACGCGGGGAGTCAGGGGGTTCGAGGGGGCGACCAGCCATTGGGCGAGCCCCAGGCGGTTGAGCGGAGCTCCCTCGGGAAGCGCCGGCAAGGCGGCGGGAACTCCGGCCGTCACCTGATTGCCCTTCTTGTCGTACTCGCCCCTGACGAGCACAAACGTGTCGCGCGGCGTTTGCAGCTCTTGCATGACCATCGTGGTGGGAATCGACTCTTCGACGCGGGCCTGCTCCTGTTGCAGCTTTTTCAATTCGTCGCCTGCCGACCGAAAGAACGGCGAAACGATGAGCCGGTAGTAGCGACGCAGCGCCTCGCCGTCGGCCTCAGAACGCCGGCCCCCCTCAGCCGTCAGAATCTCGCGCACGTCTTTGGGCAATGTGTCGAGCGGGTGCATCTGTAGGGCGCTGGTATGCGACAGGCGAAACCGCCCGAGCTGATGCCGCGGCCAGTTCGACTGGAATTGAAGCGTCACCCCTACGCGAACGCGTGGCTCGTCAGACTGAATCGGCCGTTCGAGCTCGAATACGGCAAAATGCTCTTTGCTGACGGCCGGAAAGATAGCCCAGCCGCTGACCGGGTCGTCGTCGATCGCGAGTGTGATCGGGTAATCAGGCTGGTTGAAATCACACGATGCGGTATGAATGCGCACCGCAACGGGCTCTGCCGGCACCCCGTTGGCCCCGACTGGGGCGTAAGCCACGCGCACGTCGGTGAGAATGAAATTGCCGTTTTCCGAGCGACCCGGGCCGCGGCCGGGCAGCCGGTCGTCAGGCAGGGCGTTGAGCCGGATGCCCGTGATGGTCGGTCGTTCGACGTCGAATTCGATGGTGTACGTGTCGTTCTGCGGGTTTTCTCCGACGACCAGAATTGAAGCGTCGTCGAGGGGCTCGAAAGTCGCCCCGCCGGCAGCCGTCAGACGAGCCGCCGGGCCTGCCTTGCCCGTGACAGCCAGCCACGTGGCCGAGCTCGACAAGGCGAATGCGCGTTCCCAGATTTCCTGTGCGCGGTCGGCGGCTTCGTGCGGTGCGGTCAACTGCTCTTCGTGCTGAGCCAAGTTGGCGCGAAGACGATCGAGCTGCGTTTGCTGTTCGGCCGTCGGCGCCTTCAGCAGTGGGGCGGCGTTGCCTTTGATGCCGTCGAGCCCCTTTTCCGGCACGTTATGGAAGAAGGCGTAGAGCCGGTAGTATTCCTGCTGCGTGATCGGATCGTACTTGTGGTCGTGACACTGGGCGCAACCGATCGTCAGGCCGAGCCAGACCATACCGGTCGTGTTGACACGGTCGACGATGTACTGCGCGTGATACTCTTCCGGAATCGCCCCTCCCTCGAAATTGATCATGTGATTGCGGTGAAACCCGCTGGCGATCTTCTGCGAATTGGTCGCGTTGGGCAGCAGGTCTCCGGCGACTTGTTCGATCGTGAACTGGTCGAACGGCAGATTGCGATTGAACGCTTCGATCACCCACTCGCGCCACCGCGACATGTCGCGGCCCGAGTCGATGTGGTAGCCGTGGGTGTCGGCGAAGCGGGCCGCATCGAGCCAGTCGACGGCCATTCGCTCTCCATAGTGAGGGTTGGCCAGCAGCCGGTCGACGACGTTTTCATAAGCGTGCTCGCTGGCATCGGCCAGATACGCGTCGACTTCCGCCGGCGTCGGGGGGAGGCCTGTGAGGTCGAGAGTCAGGCGGCGGATGAGCGTTACCCGGTCGGCCTCGGGGCCGGGGCGCAACCGCTCGGTCTCGAGCCTCCTGAGGATGAAGCGATCGAGGTCGTTGCGGGGCCAGCGCGTGTCATTGACGTTGGGTACTTCGGGGCGCCTGGGAACGACAAACGACCAGTGCTGCTGGTACGGCGCGCCCTGGGCAATCCAGCGCTTGAGCTGCTCTTTTTCGGCAGCAGACAGCTTTTTGTTCGTCTCAGGCGGGGGCATCACTTCGCCGGAGTCAGTTGATTCGATTCGCTCGACCAGGCGGCTCGCCTCGGGTTTACCGGGAACGATCGCCCGACTGCCCGAGTCGGCCGGCAGAAGCGCGGCGTCGCGCAGATCGAGCCGCAAACCCGATTCGCGGGCCGCCTCGTCGGGACCGTGGCAACGAAAACACTTGTCCGACAAAATGGGCCGGATGTCGCGCGTGTAATCGAGCGCGGCGGCTTGATCGGCGGCCGGTGCGATGGGGGCCCAGAGCGCCACGATCAACGCAGGTCCGAGAGCGCGAAGGGCGTGTCGATACGGCACAAGTGCGACTCCCAGAGTGAGCGAGACCGGGATCCTGCATTTCAGATTGACAATCCTTTTCCCAATTTGCAACGGGTTTGTGAGATCAGACATGCCAGATTGGACGCCGTGCGGGGTACGACCATGGGTCCTGCTGCTGGTGCCTGCCAGCGCGTGCCTGCTTTCGCTCACGCTCTGGTCGCGGGCGAACGAGGCCCGGGCCGAGCGCCGGGCGACTTCGAACGAGGGGGCGGTACGTCCACCCGCGGTCGAATTGCCGCCGCTGAAGCCCCGCGACGCGCTCTCGGGCGTGCCCTTCGTCAGTTGCCGCAACTGGGCCGTGGCCGATGGCCGCACGGGCGAGCTGCTGGCCGATTCGGGCGCGACCGCCGCCGTCGACGTGGCCAGCACCACCAAGATCATGACGGCATTTGTTATCTTGCGCGCGATTCAGAACACTCCGGAGAAATTGTCGGAAAAAATCACATTCAGCGAGCGGGCGGCGGGCACCGAAGGGTCGTCGTGCGGGTTGAAGCGGGGTGACAAGCTGGCGATTCGCGACTTCCTCTTCGCGATGCTGGTTCCTTCGGGAAACGACGCGGCCATTGCGCTGGCCGAGCATTTCGGAAGGCGGTTCAATCCTCCGGCGAAGGGCAAAACCGACGACCCGGTCGCCCGTTTTGTCGCCGAGATGAATCGCGAAGCGCGCCGGCTCGAGCTCTCGGCGACACGCTACCTGAACCCCAACGGACTGCCTCAGAAGGGGCACGTGTCGAGTGCCCGCGATCTCGTGCGGCTCACGGTCGAGGCCCGCAAGCTGCCCTTGTTTCGAGAGATTGTCGCCACGCGCAGGCATGAGGCCGAGGCGACTTCCCGAGAGGGCAACGTGCGCAAATTGTCGTGGAAAACGACGAACCGGCTGCTGGCGATCGAAGGGTACGACGGCGTAAAGACCGGGTACACGCGAGGCGCCGGTTCGTGCCTGGTCTCTTCGGGGCAGCGCGGCGGCGACGAGGTGGTTGTGGTGGTGCTGGGGGCCCCGTCGGCCGGGGCCGCAGCCGCCGACTCGCGCAACCTCTTCCGCTGGGCCTGGGGTGAACGGCGGCATGCGGAATAGGTCGAGGGCCGGCGTCGGCAACCTGCGGGTTCATTCCGCGAATTGCAACGATTCGCAACCGGCCGTACAATCACGGCCGCTGACGATCGACGCAGCGACCCCATGATGATGGCCCTGCAGATCATCTTCGTACTGTTTCTCGTGCTGGCGAACGGATTCTTTGTCGCCGCCGAGTTCGCACTGGTCAAGGTGCGGCTGAGCCAGATCGAGCAATTGGCCCGCTCGGGCTCGTGGTCGGGGAAGATCACTCGCAGCCTGCTGCAAAAGCTCGACGTCTATCTTTCCGCCTGCCAGTTGGGCATCACGCTTGCCAGCCTCGGGCTGGGGTGGATGGGCGAAGACCTGGGGATCGAGCTGTTGAAGCCCATGATCACGTGGCTGGGCCTGCCACCTGAAACAGCCGAAACGGTGGCATTGCCGCTGTCGTTTGTGCTGATCACGTTTTTGCACATCTCGTTGGGCGAGCAGGCGCCGAAAATCATGGCGATTCGCTCGTCGCGGGCCACGGCGCTGGCCGTCTCGCCCCCCCTGGCCGTGTTCTACAAGCTCTTGTGGCCCTTCATCTGGCTTTTGAACCACGCCAGCAACCTGATGCTGCGCGTGCTGGGAGTTCGCGCGGCGGCCGCCGGCGAGCAGTTGCCCAGCGAAGAAGAGCTGCGCTTAATTCTGACCGAGACGGCCGCTGGCGGAGAGCTCAGCCGCCGCGAGCGGCTGATGATGGAAAACGTGCTTGACCTCGAAGACAAAATCACCCGGCAGGTGATGGTACCGCGGCGCGACGTGGTTTATCTCAACACGCGGCGGTCGATCAATGAAAACCTGCAGGTCATCGCCGAGTCGCAATACACCCGCTTTCCTTTGTGCGACGGCGATCTCGACCGCGTTGTGGGCATGGTTCACACCAAAGACGTGCTGGGGGCGATCGCCTCGGGCGCTCAGCTCGGCTCGCTGACGCGGCTGGCCCGCAAGTTGCCGGTTTTTCCCGAGACGATGCGGCTCGACGTGCTGTTGCGTGAATTCCAGCGCAATCGAACGCACGTCGCGATGGTCGTCGACGAATACGGCACCGTCTCGGGCATGGTGACGTTCGAGAATGTTCTGGAGCAACTCGTGGGGCCGATTCAAGACGAGTTCGACCGCGAGCTGCCGATGATCTTGCGCCGCAACAACGGCCGTTTTCTGGTCGACGCGCTCTGCCCTGTCGACGAGCTGGTCGAGGCGTGCGGCGTGCAATTGCCCGAAGTCACTTCAGACACCACGGGGGGGCTCGTGGTCGAGCTGCTGGGGCACATTCCGGAACCCGGCGAAAAGCTCCGCATCGGCCGGCACGAAGTGACCGTGCTCGAAGCCGAACCGACCCGCGTGCGGCGCGTCGAAGTGGTCGAGTTGGAGCCCGAGCCGTCGTCGGAGGCCCAAGAAGCCCCCGAGCGGGCGCCTGCGGAAGAGACGGCGTCGGAACCGACGGCGTGAATTCTCGGTTTCGAAGGTCGTCCCGCGCCGCCGTCGAATTTCCCCGGTACAATGCCGGCAAGGAAACCAGCCTGAATCGCGCACGCCATTCGTCGATGACCTGCGCGATCGTGGTCGGTGCAATAACAGTTCTTAGGAGAACGTCATGAAACCAAGTGCTGCTTGGGCCCCGTTCTGGTTCTGCGTAGCTCTTTCGATCATAACTCTGACTTTGGGGATCAGCATGTCGGGGGAAATGGGTTGGGCGGTTGCGTTCCTTTGCTTCCTACCCATGTGCTTCTTTTTTGTCGCGAACCAGACGAGCCAGATGCAGCGCGAACTGAACAACCTCCGCCAGCGGATCACGGAATTCGAACAGGCGGAGCGGACGAATGGGATTTGAACATTTCGACGTCGGAAAAGGGAACAGGAGCACGCCGAGGACGCTGAGACGACCGTTTGCTTCTCTGCGACCTTCGCGATCTCCTGTTCAAAAAGGTTCCCAGGTGACTAGGTCCCAGTCACCCAGTCACCCAGTCACCCAGTCACCCAGTCACCCAGTCACCCAGTCACCCAGTCACCCAGTCACCCAGTCACCCAGTCACCCAGTCACCCAGTCACCTATTCCCCTCTTGTCCCGTCCGGCCGCGTAGTTGACAACGTCTCGCCGCGAATTCAAAATGCGGTCGTCCCACCTGAACAGCATCCGTCGGTCATTCAGGCATGTCATGTAGAGTGACGACAGGCTCGCGAGGCCGCCGGCAGCTTCCCACCGCTCTTGTGACGCTGCGGCCGACCCTGTGGCGCACCAATTGTCACGCATTCAGCCAACTCAAGGAGACTCGTCGTGTTGAAAAAGGCCCTCGTGTTCGCATCGCTCGGAACGCTGACCTTTGCCGCCTGGCTGCCGGCCTATGCCGGCGCGCCTGCGAAAATTTCAGACGTGGCCCCGGTCGCCGACCTGGCGATCGAAGCCGACGCGAAGATCAAGGCCATTGAAGAGGCCCTGGCGAGCAACGAGAAGTACATGGAAACGAAAAGCTCGACGCTGCCGCGCGACGCAGGGGTGCTGGCGGTGCTGGCCCAGGCGATTGTCGAAACCGACGAGAACTCAGAATGGAAAGCCACGGCGGCCGGAGTGCGCGATGGGGCCATTGCCATCGCGACGGCCACGTCGCTCGAAGACGCGAAGAAGGGGTTTGCCGCCGTCACCGACGCGCGGGCCGGCAAGCCGACCAACGCCAAGTCGGATGCCGACTGGGCCAAGTTGTGCAAGCTCCGCTCGGTGATGAAGGAAGTCACGTTTCGCAACAACAAGCTGCGATCGGCCAAGCGCAAGATGCCCGAGAAGCCCGAAGAAGTCGCCCGGCACGCGAGCGTGCTGGCGGTGCTCGCGCTCGTCGCCCATGAAGACACGCATGAGGTGAAAGACCCGGCCCAGGTGGGGGAGTGGAAGAAGTTCGCGATGGAGTTTCAGAAGCACATGACCGAAGCGGCCACCGCCTTCAAGAAGGCCGACAAAGACGCCGCCGCCAAGGCGTTCGACAGCGCCGCGACGAATTGCAACGACTGTCACGCGAAGTTCAAGCCCGACGTGCAGTAACGGGTCACTCGCCGCGCTTCTTTTCCGAATGGCCCAGTAGCAGCAGGGCGTAGTCGCCTGCGCTGAGTTTGGCGGCGACGGGGGGCAGGTCGGGTGTCAGTTCCTGGCGGTCGAGCAGGTGCTCGGCCTTTTCGTAGGGGCAGAACCGCTCGACCTGCTTGAGGTACGTCAGGAAATCTTCGTCCTCGCAGGCTGCGCCGAATGTTTCGTAGCGCTTGAGCAGGTGGGCGGGGTTGTGCGCGAGCACCAGTTCGCGACAGCGGTCGGCGACGGCGGGCCAGCCGCCGCGGCATGCCGCGGCGCCGGCCAGCACGAGAAACTTGTCGCGCGGCCCGAGCTGCCGGCGGTCTTGCGAGAGGCCGGCCAGCTTCGCGTATGCCAGCATGGCCGCGTCGTGGTCAGGCATGGCAGGGGGAATGACGAATGCGTAATGACGAATGGCGAATCAATGACGAAACACGCATGACGAAACAACCTTGTTCCCAAGCGGGAGCTTGGGAACAAGGCTAGGAAGTTAGACTCGACATACAGGATAAAGCGAGATCGTTATCAAAGATCGATCCTCAACCCATCGTAAGCCAGCTCGACGCCCGCGGGCAATCGGGCGTTGGTCTGGGCGTATTCGAGCTGGTGCGAGATGTGCGTCAGGTAGGTGCGCGCCGGCCGAACCCGCTCGACCACCTCCAGCGCCTGGCCGATGCCGAAGTGCGTCGGGTGCGGCTTGTCGCGCAGGGCGTCGAGCACCAGCGTGTCGAGATTTTCCAGCAAAGGCCAGCTTTCGTCAGGAATGCGGCTGACGTCGGTGCAGAAGGCGACGTTGTTGATGCGAAAGCCCAGCACGGCGAGCCGCCCGTGCCACAAACGAATCGGGCGCACCGTAAGCCCCAGCAGGTCGAAGGCCTTCAGGCCCAGCTCGTGCATTTCAAGCTGCGGCCGGGCGCCGAGATGATCGTTGACAGTCGGCTCCGCAAAACAATAGTCGAATGACGTGCGGATTCGCGCGGCCGTTTCGGGCTCGGCAAAAAGCGGCACGGGCCGCTGCAGGTAGTAGCCGAACAGCCTGAGGTCATCGATGCCGAACACATGGTCGGCGTGCCCGTGTGTGAAGAGCACCGCGTGTACCAGATCGACCTGTTCGCGGACAAGCTGCAGCCGCAGCTCGGGCGGGGTGTCGATCAGAAAATTGCCATCGGGCGCCCGGACGAGGACCCCGGTTCGGGTGCGATGGTTCCTGGGATTGGTCGACCGACACACGTCGCAGTGGCAACCAATCATCGGCACGCCATTGCTCGTGCCGGTCCCCAGCAGAATCATCTGCGGCCCGGTTGCGGATACGTTCGCCTCCATGACGCGAGGTTAGAACACCGGCGCGAGAATGAAAAGGGAGCCCACGCGTCTCGGGGGTGCAGGCCGCACAATGCGGCGATAGCGAGACCGCCATTCAGACGTCGACGACCATCCGGTCTTCGGCCAGCGTCGTCTCAGGAAAAATTCCCCGGGCGGCCTCCAGCCCGACCGGGTCGTCGTCGGCGCGGCGGGGGTCGACGTGCACCAGAATCAGCCGCCCCACTCCCGCATCGCGGGCCAGGTGCGCCACCTGCGAAGTGAAGCTGTGGCCGGTTTTCTCGGCCCACTCGGCCAGCTCGTCGGGGAAGTAGCACTCGTGAATCAGCAGATCGACGCCGTGCACAAACTCCAGATATGACCCGTCGGCGAACGTGTCGGTAATATACGCGAGCGACCGGCCGGGCCAGTCGATGCGGTAACCCAGCGACCCGCCGGGATGCGTCAAAGGGCAATGGGTCACAGTGCCACCCTGGCCCACGGCCACCCGATCGGCGAGGGGAATGAAATCAATCGCGGGCAGCACGGGAAAGATCGGCTGTGCGAACAGGTGCTCGCGGACCGCGGCGAGGTATTGGGGCGCGCTGTGAACGGCCACCTGTTTCAAATTCCCGGTTGCCAGCGGCGCCAGAAGATAGGTCAGGCCCGAAATGTGATCGAGATGGGCGTGCGATAGAAAAATGTCGAGCCGCTCGGTCTGCGCCCGCTCGGCCGCGCGAAACAACCCAGTGCCGGCGTCGAACACCACCCCCGCCTCGGGCAGCATCACGCAGGCGGTATGCCGCCGTTCGTTGGGGTGGTAGCCGCCGGTGCCCAGGAAGTGGATATGCACGCTGCCGCGCCCTCCTCAGAAGCGTGCCCGTGGGGCAACGCTCGAGGATCGAAGAGAGAGGATCAAAGATCGACCGCCGAATTTGGACATCGCCCGATCCTCGATCTTCTATTTTCGATCTTCGCTCTGCGGCTGTCGCCGTGCCGCGATCCAGTCGGTGTGAAACGTTCCCTCGCGGTCGATTCGCTGGTACGTGTGGGCCCCGAAGTAGTCGCGCTGGGCCTGCAAGAGATTTGCAGGGAGCCGGTCGCGGCGGTAGCCGTCGAAATAAGCCAGGGCCGACGCGAACGCGGGCACCGGCAGCCCCAGGTCGACGGCCGTCGCAACGACGTGCCGCCAGCCCGGCTCGGCTTTTTTGATAGCCGAGGAGAAGAAGTCGTCGAGCAGCAGGTTTTCGAGGCGGGGGTTCTTGTCGAAGGCCCGCTTGATGTCTTCCAGAAACCGGGCGCGGATGATGCACCCGCCGCGCCACAACAGCGAGATGTTTCCGTAATTCAGGCCCCACTGAAATTCGCGGGCCGCCGCTTCGAGCTGCACGAACCCCTGCGCATAGCTGACGATCTTCGAGGCGTACAGCGCCTGGCGGATGTCGGCGACGAATTTCCGCCGATCACCTGAGTACATTTTGGCCGGCGGCGGAAAGACCTTCGCGGCATTCACGCGCTGGGCCTTCTGGGCCGACAGGCAACGGGCAAAAACGGCCTCGGTGACCAGGGTAGTCGGCACGCCAAGGTCGAGAGCATGCTGGCTCATCCATTTGCCCGTTCCCTTTTGCTGCGCCGTGTCGAGCATCTTGTCGACAAGCTGGCCCCCTTTCTCGGGGTCGGCGACGCCGAAGATGTCGCGGGTGATCTCGATCAGATAGCTTTGCAACTCTCCCTGGTTCCAATCGTCGAACACCTGGTACAGCTCGTCGTTCGACAGCCCCTGGGCGTTCTTCAAAATGAAGTACGCTTCGCAGATGAGCTGCATGTCGCCGTATTCGATGCCGTTGTGCACCATCTTGACGTAGTGCCCGGCGCCGGCCGGCCCGACCCACTCGCAACAGGGAACGTCATCGTTCGGGCCGACTTTCGCGCTGATCTTCTGCAAAATGTCTTTCACATGCGGCCAGGCGGCGGCTGAGCCCCCCGGCATGATGCTCGGGCCTTTGAGGGCGCCTTCTTCGCCCCCTGAGACCCCGGCGCCGACAAACAGCAATCCCGTCTTCTCGGCCTCGGCCGTGCGCCGATTGGTGTCGAAAAAATGGGTGTTGCCGCCGTCGATCACGATGTCGCCCAGCGACAACAGGGGTTTCAGCTCGCCGATCAGGTCGTCGACAGCCGGCCCCGCCTTGACCATCAGCATGATCTTTCGCGGCGGCTTTAACTGCGCGACCAGTTCGCTCAGCGACCTGCACCCCACGAGCCGCTTGCCCGGGTTGCGTTTCAGAAAATCATCGACGCGGCTGACCGTGCGGTTGAAGACGGCGACTGAGTACCCCCGGCTCTCCATGTTGAGCACAAGGTTCTCTCCCATGACGGCCAGACCGACGAGTGCAATATCACAAGGCATGGTGAGCAATTTGGGGTTGTGGAGCTCGGATTGCGGATTCTCTTCGTGACGGAGCGCGACAGACAGAGGGCCTGCCGGCGCGGCACGGCCCCGATTGTGATTTAACAGGGCGAGACATGCCAGCGTCGCGAAGCCAATTGCGCCGCGTCGTGGAGCGACGATTGGCCACAACGAATTGAGAAAAGCAGGAATGCAGGTAGCCCGTTCACGGCCCGGGGACTGGCTCAATTTCTCGCGCGGTATCGAGCGGCATTCACCGGCAACCAGGACGAATTCCGGGAAAGTTGTGCCTGTCCCCTGGCGACGAAGCGATTCCTTCAGTCGGACGCGGAAGGGACGGAAGGGAATGGATGTCCTCTGTTGACGCTGTTCGCTCCTGTTCCGCATTTTCAAATCATCCGCGGTCATCCGGCGACAGAAGTAGCGGGAACAGAAGAAAACAGAGGCAACGGAGACGAGTTTTCGGTTTGGTTTTCCGAGACAACCCAGCGGGGCGCACCCGCTTCGAGCTGCACGCACACTGCAACGCGAACGCCAATCAGCCGCGCTCGGCAATACGCACTTCGTCTCCCACGCGAATCACGCCGCCCGCGCGCGACGCGGGGCGGGTGTTGGTCGCCAGGCGATAGAAATGGTCGAACCGCGAGCGGGTCGCCCAAAATGGAAGCGCCTCGTAGCGCCGCTCTTCGAACAGCGACGTAAACTCGGCCGTCCGCGCGCCCGTGAAGGGCGACCGCGTGGGAACGACGCACCGCTGGCAGGGATTCGTCCCCAGAAAACTCACGCTGCCGATTTGAAACGCGACCGCGTCTCCTTCTTCACCGTACAAGCGGTCTTCCCAGAAGGGCTCGACGCCGTCGATCTCAAGGTTGGCGCGAAACCGCAGCCGAACTTCGTCAAGCGTCAGGCCGGGAAACCAGCCGGCCACCTCGACGAGCGTCGGCGTGCTGATGACCGTTGGGCCGGGCGATTCGCCGTCGTCAGGAAAACCCCCGTCTCGGTTCTCGCGCAGCGTCAACGGCGTGCCCAGGTGCTCCGACAGCCACGCTTCCAGCGCGGCGCGGTCGGCGTCGAGCCGAAACGTTCGCCGGGCAGCTCCGGCTTCGAGGGTGATTGTGCCGGCGGCCAGGTCGAATTGCGTGCGCAGCCGGTGAACTGCCAGGGTCCGCTTGCCGTTGACGACGCGCCCCTCGCTGTCGAAAAGCGCGAACTGGCGATCGTGTTCCAGCGCGCCATCGGGCAGAACCGTCGCTTCCGAGACCTCGATCGGGTCGAACGATTTCAGAGGATAGATCAGGATGCGGGCGAGGTGCGGCATGAGTCAAAGAGTCAAAGAGTCGAAAAGTCGAAAAGTCGAAAAGCAGGGCGAGCGGGGGCGTCAGCCTCCCCGGTATTCTTCGCAAGCGGCGCAACAATGCACAGGGCCGAAGTACCCCGGCGGCGTGTGGCACGCATCTCCGTTTCCTTCGTTGGCTCCTGTGAGATTCATTTTTGGCTCGCCAGAGGTCTCGAAACACGAAATCCAGACAGGAGTCAACAGAGGGACCGGAGAAGTGCTCCCTTTTTTTCTGTGTGGTCTTCT
>JBQTIL010000038.1:0-124610 GCA_052388175.1 Planctomycetaceae bacterium
GCGGCGGCGGGCGGGACCGACCTGCTGGACTTCGCGCAGACGACGACGCTGGGGGTGACGGTTGACCTGGGGAGCACGGCGGTACAGACGGTCAACGGCAATCTGACGCTGACGCTGTCGGCCGCCGGTGAGTTCGAGATGCTGGTGGGAACCTCTCTGAACGACACGCTTCGCGGCAACAGCGTGAGTAATCTGCTTGTGGGAGGCGCCGGCAACGATTCGCTGTTTGGTTTCGGCGGACGAGATGTTCTGGTCGGCGGGAGCGGCGTCGACAGTTTGATGGGAGGCGACGACGACGACCTGCTCATTGCCGGCCTCTTGTCGTACTACAACGAAGGGAATCGAGTCCTCAATCGTGCGGCAATCGACGCCATCATGGCCGAGTGGGTGCGGACCGACGCTGATTACTCGCTGCGAATCGCGCACTTGCGTGCCGGTGGCGGCCTCAACGGGAGCTTTCTCGTCAACAGCACCAGCGTGCTGACCGACGGCGCGGCCATCGACGCGCTGTTTGGCGAAGCCGGACTTGATTGGTTCTGGAAATTCAGCGGCGACTCGATCGGCGATCTGCATACGGGGGGATCCGAGACGGAAAACTGAGGTGCCGCCGAAGGAGGTGAGGCGTGCGATTTCGTACCGCCTGGATGCCGGCGGGGCCTTCACAGAGCTTGTCGGCAAGGGGCTGTCAGGGCGGATCACGGGGTAAACCGCGTCGAACGGCGGCAGCGCGAAACGACTCTTGCCCCGTCAGGGCCAGCCGATATGATTAGCGCAGCTTCCGGCGATTCTCAGGCGTCAAAACTGAGGGCAGGGTATGGGCGGTGTATCCGACCTGTTCCGGCAGACGCTGGTGCCGCTCTTGAGTGTCGTCGGGGCAATTGGGCTGCTGATTGTCGCGATCTACTATCTTCGATCGTGGTGGCGCGACAATGCTGGTCCTGCGGCGTCTGAACATGAATTGCTGGCGCACTACCGCGAATTGAACCGGCAGGGTGAGCTTAGCGACGATGAATACCGAATTATCAAGGGCCGCATTGCGTCGCGGCTGGGGCCAACGGCACGCCCACCCGGCGAGACTCGACTCCCCCCAGCCGAGAAAGTGGAAAAGAGTTGAGGTCTCGGTAAAGAATACCGGCTGACGGGGCATGTGTCGGCCGCATCCAAAGCAGCGCAGAAACAGCTTCTCAGGGAACGCTGATGCCAACCGGTAAAGACTTCACATCCGGGAATCGGGGCGCCACCGGAAAGAAGAACGCCAACTGCTCGTTTTGCCGCAAGAGCTACCGTGAGGTGGGGCCGCTGGTGGAAGGCCCCGGCGACGTGTACATCTGCGGCGAGTGCATTGAACTGTGCCAGTCGATTCTCGAACAGGAAAAGCGGCGTCGCGGGGGGGCCCGCCCGCTGTTCAACAAGGTACCGACGCCCCGCGAAATCGTCGAACACCTCAATGCCTATGTTGTGGGTCAACAGTCCACCAAGAAAGTGCTGGCGGTTGCCGTCCACAACCATTACAAGCGGCTCATGCTGTCGGCTGACGCCGAGAACGAAGTCGAGATTGAAAAGTCGAACATTCTGCTGATCGGCCCCACGGGTTGCGGCAAGACGCTCTTGGCCCGCACGCTGGCCCGCGCCTTGCAGGTGCCATTTGCCATCGGCGACGCAACGACTTTGACCGAAGCCGGCTACGTGGGAGAAGACGTCGAGAACCTGCTGCTGAAACTGCTGCACGCCGCCGACTTCGACATTGAACAGGCCCAGCGCGGCATCTTGTTCATCGACGAAATCGACAAGATCGGCAAGACGAGCCAGAACGTGTCGATCACCCGCGACGTCTCGGGCGAAGGGGTGCAGCAGGCGCTCCTGAAAATGCTCGAAGGGACCGTCGCCAACGTGCCGCCGCAGGGGGGCCGCAAGCACCCCGAGCAGCAGTACATTCAGATGGACACGACCAACATCCTGTTCATCTGCGGCGGAACGTTCGTCGGTCTGGAAAACATCATCGCCAAACGGCTGGGAAAGAAAACCATCGGCTTTGGCAGCGACGGCAACAGCAGCCAGAACGACAAACAGCGCGGTACGCTGCTCGCCCAGTCGACCGTCGACGACATTATCGAGTTCGGCATGATTCCCGAACTGGTCGGCCGGTTGCCTGTGATCAGCGCCTTGTCGCCGCTCTCGGAAGACGACCTGGTGCACATCATGACCGAGCCGCGCAATTCGCTGGTGCGGCAATTTCAGAAGTTCTTCGAGATGGAAAATGCGCATCTCGAGTTCACGCCCGATGCGCTCCGCGAGATCGCCCGTTTTGCCCGCGAGAAAGACACCGGCGCCCGCGGCCTGCGCAGCGTCATTGAGGGGCTGATGTTCGACATCATGTTCGAACTGCCCGAACAGGAAGCGGGGCGCAAGTACGTCGTCACGCCTGAGGTCGTCCGCGGTGAAGAGAAGCTGTTCGTCCGTGACGGCTCCCGTGCGGCGTAAGGCGCGATGGCAGCAAAACGCCTGGGGCGCGACAATTCACCTGCCGTCGCTGTCAGGCTGAAAGCCCGACGTACCGCGGGAAGCCGGACGGCGTCTGAATTATTTCGGGCGTGTTTTCCAAATGCGCGCGCACTTCGACTCGGCGCGGCGATTCGCGCGCTGGTATAATATGAGCCCGCGACCGTCGGCAAATGGCCCCCTGGTTCGTCTGTCTGGATCACGCGCTCCACGACGGCTTGTCGACCGTTCGCAGTGCCGGCTTCAGCCGGAATTCGCACAGAGCCAATCGGCATATTCACGAACTCCCGGCGAAGCGCGTTTTCGCTCCCTTCCCCCCTCGCGGGGGAAGGGATGGGGGGGGCGAGCGTGATTTGGCCCGGAAAACCACCCCCCACCCCGTAGTCCGGGTCGCTGACCCGGACGGGCCGGCATTGCGGCGCGCGGCGGTTTGTCCGGCTCGGCGAGCCGGACCACGGAACCGCACGGATTGAGAATCCGCGCTGCCCCGCCCGGTCCCGGGCACCTCGGTCCCTTCTTACGAACTGCCATGTCAACACACGATCTCGAACGCGACCCCTGGGCCCCGCGCGAAGATGGAATGTCCTCCATCGAAATCCCTGAGGCGCCCCCAGGCGAAGCGGCGTACTCACGCCCGAATCCCGAGCTCCCCTGTCCTCCCGCGTGCGTGCTCGGCCCCGACATCCGCCAGCGCAATTCCAGCGAGCCGCTCGGCGCCAAGCCGCCCAACGCGGGAAACGTCCACGAATACGTGGTTCGTCAGCGGCTCGATATGACCCCCGCGAAGCCGGTCGAATGGCTCTGGCCGGGGCGGATCCCACTCGGGAAATTCACGCTGCTGGTGGGCGACGTCGGGCTGGGGAAATCGCTGTTGATGCTCGACGTCGCGGCGCGCCTCTCGCGCGGCCGCGGCTGGCCCGATGCGCCGCTGGCTTTGAATCGGAACCCTCCCGCGACAGCGCCCTCTCTCTCGTCTCCGATGCAGGGGGAGAGTTGCGGTGCGGCGGCCGGGCCTCTCGATGCTGCCGCAGGGAACTCGGCTTCTCCTGCAATCACCGCGACCACCCCCTCCTCTGCCGCAGGAGCGGGAAGAGCTGGTGGATTGTCGCCGCGCACCGTGCGCCGCGGACACACGTTGATTCTCGCGGCCGAAGACGCCGTTGATGACATGATCCGCCCGCGGCTCGAACGCCTGCGGGCCGACCTCAGCCTGATTGAAGTCATTCGCGGGGCCGCGGGGCGCGAAGAAAAAATCTGGAAGCCTCACACCTGGCTTCGTCCCCTCGCGCTTCCCGACGACATCGGCGCACTCGAAGCCCTCATCCGCGAGCGAGATGCCGAGCCCTGCCGTACCGTCTCGTTCGTCGTCGACGGGGTGACCTATGGCAAAGACGGGTTCCTCGATCCGGAGCTGGAAGCGTTCCCCCCAGTGCGGCTGTTGATTCTCGATCCGCTGGCGTCGTTCTTTCCGCGCCTCTCGGCCGGCGACAACGTGCAGGTCCGCCGGATGCTGCAACCGCTGGTCGATCTTGCGGCACGGTTCCGTCTCGCCATCGTGGGGATCCACCACCTCAACAAGAAAGTCGATCAGCCGGGGCTGTACCGCCCGCTGGGGAGCCAGGCCATGCCCGCCATCGCCCGAATGGTGTTGGGAGTGGCGCGAGACCCGAACGATGCCGCACGACGGGTACTGTCGCCGATCAAAAGTAACGTCGGCCCTCTGCCGAGCCAGTTGGCGTTTCGCATCATCGGTGGCCGCGTCATCTGGGACCCGCGCGAGGAACTTCCCGACTGGGACAGGGCGGCTTCGGGAGAGGGTGACGAGAAGGCCTGCCGCTGGCGCCAGCGCCGCCAGGCAATCGTCTGGCTGCGCGACATGCTGTCGGAAGGGGAACAACGCGCGTCGGACATGCTGCGTTTGGCGCGGCAGTGCCTGATTTCAATTTCCACACTGCGGCGAGCGAGGGAGGACCTGAATGTCATCATCCGGCGCAAAAAATTCGATGGAAGAATGCAGGTCGTCTGGTCGCTTCCCGAGGCCGCAGCCGCTCAAAGGGGCGAAAATAGCGCTCGAATCGAGCATTTTGAACAGAAATCTCTTGAAAGCAACGAGTTGCAAAGAAACCAAATCTCGGGGCCCTGATTGAGCATCTAGCGCAAGCCGAAGTGCCGCGAGGACTTGCAAGAAAACCAAATGGCCGGCCAGCGCTTGGTTTCTATGGCGTTTGGATTTGGTTTTGGCTGATTGCCCGCAGCGTGCGAGAAGTGCAGTGCCGGCTATTCCGGCCGGAACTCCTGTCCCTGTCGGGCCCGGCAAATCGTGCTGGCTTCATTTGCCTGCGGCGGCCCGGGTTCCATACGATGCATCTATGTTCACTGGTCTTGTCGAGGGTCTCGCACGAGTGGAGAGGGTCGTGCCCGAGTCCCAAGGCTTACGCATTACCCTGACGCCTCCTGAAGATCTGTGCGCGGTGCGCGTGGGTGACAGCGTGGCGATCAACGGTTGCTGCCTGACGGCTGTCGCACTGGGCGGCGGCCATTGGTCGTTTCAGGCCGGCCCCGAGACCCTGGCGAAGACAAACCTGGGCGCCTTGCAGGTTGGCCAGCGCGTCAATGTCGAGCGCGCCTTGCCTGTCGACGGGCGCGTGGGCGGGCACTTCGTCCAGGGTCACGTCGACGGCGTCGCCCTGGTCGACCACCTGGTGCCACAGGGCGAATGGTTGACGGTGTGGTTCCGTCTGCCGGCCGAATTGGCGCGTGATCTGGTGCCTAAAGGCTCGGTCGCAGTGGACGGCGTCAGCCTGACGGTTGTCGAGGTCGAGCGCGAACGATTCAGCGTGGCCCTGATCCCGCACACGCTGCAGGCGACCACTCTGGGAACCTGTCAGCCCGGCGCCACGGTGAATATCGAAACCGACATCCTCGGTAAATACGTACGGAAATTTCTCCAATAGACAGGGATGTTTGCAAGGAGGCGTCTCCCTGTTTCTGTCGTAGGTGAAACCCGGCGAATCTTGTTGCCGAAACAAGAATTCAGACGTTTGCAGTGCAGAGAGGGTCTGGGGAGGGAGAATCTCTGCGTTTCTTGGCGACCTCTGCGGTTCAAAAAAATTTGCGCAGGAAGACAACAAATCACGAATCAGTAGTACGGAGAATGCAGGGACAATAAAGTTCCGCTCGCCCGAAGTGTTTCCAGATTCTTCTCCGTGTTTCCGTTTCTCCTTGTAGATTACTGCACCTGCAGAAACGAAAAGGCGATGACCGTATCCGAGCGCCAGACCCGTTCGCAGTTGATGGCCCTGTTCAGCGGCCTGGGCTGGCATCCGCGCGGCGACCTCGGTCAGAACTTTCTGATCGACCTGAACCTGATGGAGTATCTCGTCGCCCAGGCCCGGCTCGACGCACGCGATGTGGCGTTCGAGGTCGGTGCGGGAACGGGCGGGCTGACGAATTTTCTCGCGCGCCACGCCGGGCACGTCGTTTCGGTCGAAATCGACCCGCGCGTGCATGGGCTGGCGCGCTCGGCGATTGCGGCGTGCAACAACGTGACATTGCTGTTGGGCGATGCGTTGCGCAGCAAGCATCACCTGGCAACGGCGGTTGTCGCAGCGATTGATCGTGAGCTGCGCGTCGCGCCCGACCGCCGCCTGAAGCTCGTGGCGAATCTGCCGTATTCCGTGGCGACGCCCGTCATCTCGAACCTGATCGCGTCAGAGTGGCAATGGCAGTTGATGGTGGCGACCATTCAGTGGGAGTTGGCCGAGCGGCTGCGGGCCCGGCCGGGCACGCACGATTACGGAGCGCTCTCGGTTTGGATACAATCTCAATGCGAGGTTGAGGTCCTTAAGAAAGTCGGGCCGCAGGTCTTCTGGCCTCGACCGCAGGTGGATTCGGCGATTGTGCGCATTGTTCCCAAGGCGGCTGGCCGCCAGGCCCCGGGAGACCGGGCGTTTTTTCAGGAGTTCTTGCGGAAGATCTTTACACAACGCCGCAAGCTGCTGAGAAGCGCGCTTGTCGGCGTCTATCGGAACGAGGTCGGCAAGGGAGACGTCGAACAGGTGCTCTCTCAATGCGGCGTCCCGCCGGGAGCGCGGGCCGAAGAGTTGGAAGTTGAGATGCTGGTCGGTTTGGCCGGCGCCTTGAAACACCTCGTCTGCAACAGGAGCTGATTCAATGGAAGATCGCATTGCGTATCGCGGCCTGACGTTCGACGACGTGCAGATTGAGCCGGGTTACAGCGAGGTGTTGCCTGTCGACGTCGACGTGTC
Organism: Planctomycetaceae bacterium; assembly: GCA_052388175.1. GTDB lineage: Bacteria > Planctomycetota > Planctomycetia > Planctomycetales > Planctomycetaceae > SIAF01. The sequence goes on from JBQTIL010000038.1 coordinate 6,768, forward strand.
GTCGCATCTGACGCGCAACATAAGGCTCAATGTGCCCATTGTCTCCAGTCCGATGGATACGGTCACCGAAAGCGACATGGCGATCGCGCTGGCCCAGGAAGGCGGGATCGGCCTGATCCACAAGAACTTGTCGATCGAGCGGCAGGCGCTGGAGGTCGATCGCGTCAAGCGCAGCGAACATGGGGTGATCGTCGACCCGGTCACTCTGCCCCCGAACGCCACCGTGGGCCAGGCTGCCGAGATCATGGATTCGCGGAACATCGGCGGGGTTCCCATCACCGAAAACGGCGTCCTGAAAGGCATTCTGACGCGCCGCGACCTGCGGTTTCTGGAATCGAAAGAAACGCGCATCGCCGAAGTGATGACCAAAGACAAGCTGGTCACTGCCCCTGAAAACACCAGCCTGCAGGAGGCCCAACGGATTCTTCGCGAAAATAAGGTCGAGAAACTGCTCCTGGTTGACGAAAAATATCAATTGAAGGGGTTAATCACGATCAAGGACATAGATAAGAACTTACGCTTTCCGCTGGCCTGCAAAGATTCCCGGGGCCGCCTGCGCGTCGGGGCGGCGGTGGGCGTGCGGGATTTTGAGCGGGCCGAGCGGCTGATCAACACAGGGGTCGATGTGCTGGGGGTCGACAGCGCACACGGCCATTCGCAGAACGTCATTGAAACAGTCAGAGAAATCAAGCGGTGCTGGTCGATCGACGTGGTCGCCGGCAACGTGGCGACGACGGAAGGCGCGGCGGCCCTGCAGCGCGCCGGCGCCGACGCCATCAAGGTCGGCATTGGCCCGGGTTCGATCTGCACCACGCGGATCATTTCGGGCGTCGGTGTGCCGCAGTTGACCGCGGTGGCGAACGCGGCCCGCGCCGTGGTCGATACCGACGTGCCGATCATCGCCGACGGCGGCATTCGTTACAGCGGAGACATTACCAAGGCCCTGGCAGCCGGCGCGCACTGTGTGATGCTGGGAGGATTGCTCGCCGGTCTGGAAGAGAGCCCCGGTGAGCTGATTCTGTATCAGGGCCGCAGCTTCAAGCAATATCGCGGGATGGGGTCTCTGGGTGCCATGATGCAGGGCAGCAGCGACCGCTATCGCCAGAGCGTCTCGGAGGACGATCCTAAACGTATCTCAAAGCTGGTTCCTGAAGGGGTCGAAGGCCGCGTCCCGTACCGCGGCGGCCTTCACAACCTGCTGTATCAGCTCATCGGAGGACTCCGGGCGGGAATGGGGTATTGCGGCGTCTGTTCGATTGCGGAATTGCGCACGGAAGCCCGATTCATCCAGGTGTCGCCGGCTGCCGTCCGGGAGAGCCATCCCCATGACATTTCCATTACTCAGGAAGCGCCGAACTACACCGCCGAGCACGCGCCGCTTGACGTGCGGTAATGCGTGGCGGCTGCCATTGATCGTGGCGGCAGTGATTGCGGTTCCGGCAGTCGCGCCGGCACAGCAGCGGCCCGAACCACCCGCTGATGCCGGTGCTCGGCGGGTCGCCGCCCCGGCAGTGCATGCTCGTGCCGACCGCAGAAAGGCCGGGTCGGTCCGCCGGCCCGCAGTCACTGCGCCGCCGCAAGTCGTTTCGCGGCCGCGAACAGTCATGCAGCGCGACCCCGTTCGCCAAACGGGTGACGCCGTTCGTCAAACCGGTTTCGAGGCCCAGTTACCCGAACCTGTTTCAGCGATCGTCGGCGCCGTCGACGCGGCGCAGGAGGAATTCTCGGCAGGCGAAGGTCTCGAGGGCGATGGGTCGCAAGTCGACCTGCCCGACTGGCCGCGACTGGGCGCCGAAGAGGCCGAGGCTGTTCCGCCGGGGCTCGACGACGGCGACGCCGGGGCAGAACAGTACGACCGGTCGGCGCCGAGCCCTATTGTTCAGGGAAACGTCCCCCCGCCAGCCCCCCCCGGCGTGGCCGGTTCAGACGAAGACACACCGGCCCAAAAGCGGCTGCGGGCTCAACTGGTGCGGCCGTTCAAGAGAATTGATGCGATCAGGCCGTATTTCGACTACGAGCCTGACGCCGAAACGCAAAAACTAGATCGCTGTTACAACCTTTGCCCGCGCCCGGGCAGCCCCGAATGCCCCGAGTGCGAATCATCGAATGGCGAACCGCTTGCCTCCGCCTGCCCTGAGTGTCCGGTGGAGCTCGATCTGCGCGACAGCTCGCGTTTCACAGGGCAGTCGCTCGATTACCCGATCCGCAACTTTCCCCATATCCACTACTGCTGGGAACCGACCAACCTGTACAGCCTGCCTTTGTACTTTCAAGACCCCTGCCTTGAGCGCTACGGCCACACCCGACACTACCTGATTCAGCCCGTGTTCTCGGGCGCGCTGTTCGCGGCGCAGTTCCTCGGTCTGCCGTACCAGATGTCGATCGACCCGATGTGGAAGAAGCGCTACGCGCTGGGGTGGTACCGACCGGGACAATACGTCCCTTACAAGTACTACCAGGTTCCGTGGAACACACAGGCAGCGCTGACTGAGGCTGGAGTAATTACCGGGGCGTATTTCCTGTTCGCGCCGGGGGTCAGTCCTTGAGCGACCGAGCGGGTGTCGGGTGCGCGACCTGGGCCGTACGGTGTTCGACCGGCGGAGGAATTGGCCTGGCTATGGCCTCTGCGGCATCGAGCAGTTTTTTCAGCTCGTGCGCTTCGGCGTGACGCGGCGCCAGCGCGAGCGCCTGGTCGACGGCCTGCGACGCGCCGCTGGAATCTTTCGCGCGATAGCTGGCATACGCCAATTGATACCAGTCGGCTGCCGATTGTTCCCGTTGTGCAATCGCCTCGCGCAGCGTGCCGGCCGCATCGTTCCAGCGGCCCTCACGCGCATAGCTCAACCCCAACAGCCAGGAGGCATCGGCCCGCTCGGTCGCACAAGACGAACGCTGCTCGAGCAACGATCGCAGCAGGGGAGTCGCCTGTTCCGGGTGCCCCAGTGCCAGATGCAGTTCGGCCGCGAGCAGTTGGGCGGCCGTGAGGCTGGGGTCGGCTGACAACGCCCGATGGCAGGCTGACAGGGCTTCCTTATCGCGTCCGCGTCGGTGCTCGATTCGCGCCGTCAACAGCCATGCCTGGGGGTGTGCCGGGTCGCGCTCGGTCGCCTCAGTCAACTGGCTTTCGGCCCCGACGAGGTCGTGCTGTAGATAAAGCGCCTGTGCGAGCCGCACGTGGCCGCGCGCGTCATCGGGGTGGTCGGCGACGACCTGCCGCAGATGCTCGGTGGCCGCTGGCAAGCTGCCGTGTTCCAGCAGCATTTCAGAGAGTTCCAGGCGCGTTTCGCAGTCGCGAGGGTTCGTTGCGACGGCGGCCGCGAGAAGGTATTCAGCCGAGGCGGCGTCTCCGCGATCAGCCGCCTGCCGCGCCTGCCGCGCCAGCTCTTCGGCCTGCGCCGGCTTGTTGCGCCGCGACAATTGCGGCCATTTCCAGGGCCAGCGGCACCCTGCTGTCGCCAGCGAAAGCAGCAGTACGGCGCAAACTAACCCGGGCTTCCGCAGGGAACTGCCGGAAGATCGATGCTGCGCAGTTCCGGACGAAACTCGAAACACGCGAAGGCCTCGCGGGCGCGATCGACGCAGAATGCTTCTGGTGAAATGTTGAGAGAGATGCAGTCCGGCCTGCCCGCTAACGGCGCAGGGCAGGCGCATGCCGGGCCGCGGTGTACCAGAATCAGGTTTCTGGGAAAAGGCCAATTGCAACCCGCAAACGGCGGGGCGACGGCGGTCTGGCCGCCGAATCAGCTTCCCGCGGAATTCGACCCCCGCAAAAGCGCCATGCCATTGGCGATGACCAGCAGCGTGGCGCCCGTGTCGGCGGCAATCGCCAGCCACAGAGAGGCCATCCCGGCCGCGGCCAGTGCCAGAAACAAGAGCTTCACCGCCAACGAGAAGGCGATGTTTTGCTTCACGGTTCGCAGCGTTCGGCGTGCGTGCCTCACGAGCCACGCCAGCCGCGAGAGATCGTCCGACATCAGGGCCACGTCGGCCGCCTCGATGGCCGCGTCGCTTCCTGCGGCGGCCATGGCGATACCCAGCGTGGCGCGAGCGAGCGCCGGGGCGTCATTCACGCCGTCTCCCACCATTGCCACACTTTGAAACTCGTCTACCAGCTCTTCGACCGCCCGAACCTTGTCTTCGGGCAAGAGCCCCGCGCGACACTCGTCGGCCTGCACCACGCTCGCAACGACTCGAGCCGCTGCGGGAGAATCACCCGTCAGCAATACGATTCGCTCGATGCCGGACGAGCGCAGCGCTTGGAGCGCCTCAGCGGCCCCGGGCCGAACGGCGTCGGAAACGGCAATCACGCCACACACATGCTCAGCGTTGCCCACGACGACCACGGTCTGTTGCGCCTGCCCGAAGCGATTGACGAGCGCAGGCAACGCCTGGTCTGCGCCCAGGCGGTCATTCTGCAGGCGCGGGCTGCCGATCCAGAACTCGCGCCCTCCGATCGTTCCAGCAGCCCCGCGGCCTTGCAGCTCGTGAAACCCGTCGGCCGGCAGCGGTTCAATCTGCTCTGACCGCGCCCGCCGCACGACGGCTTGCGCCAGAGGGTGCCGGCTCTGTATTTCCAGGGCGGCGGCCCGCTCGAGCAGTTCGCGCGTCGAGTGCCCGTTGAGCGGCACCACTTCGGCGACCTCGGGCCGGCCAAGTGTCACCGTGCCGGTCTTGTCGAAGGCGACCACCCGCAACGTCGCGGCAGCCTCGAGCGCAGCGCCGCCTTTGACCAGAATGCCCCGTCGCGCGGCCGCGGTCAAAGCCGACACCAGGCTGACGGGCGTCGAAATGACCAGCGCGCACGGGCAGGCAATCACCAGCACGACCAGCGCCCGGTAGAACCACTCTGACCAGTCGCCACCCAGCAGGGGGGGCACGAGCGCCAGCCCCAGCGCCAGCAACATCATCGCGGGCGTGTAACGCAGGGCGAAACGCTCGATCCATTGCTGACTGACGGCACGCCGCGACTGGGCTTCCTGCACGAGGTGCACCATTCGCGCGAGAGCGGTGGCCCCTGCCGGCCGTGTCGTGCGGATTTCCAGCAAACCTTCGCCATTGATCGTCCCGGCGAAGACGTTTTCGCCTGGCCCGCGCCCGACCGGCAGAGGTTCGCCCGTGAGGGGGGCTTCGTCGACGTGCGACCGACCCTGCGACACGACGCCATCCAGCGGAATTCGTTCACCTGGCCGCACGACGATCGTCGTGCCGGGGCGAACCAGCTCGACGGCCAACTCTTGAATCAGCCCGCCAGATTGCGGTACGCAACGCGCCGTAGCCGGCGCGAGGTCAAGCAGCGAGCGGATGGCACGGCGCGTTCGGGCGACACTCGAGTGTTCGAGCCAGACAGACAAGGCAAACAGGAACGCCACCGTCGCTGCTTCGAGCCAGTCGCCCAGGCCGACCGCGCCGGCGACCGCGACGCACATCAGAAGGTGCATGTCGGGCCGCATTCGTCGAAACGCCGCAAGCGCCCGCGGAACGACAAACCACGACCCTGCTACAATAGCCGCCACATACAGGCCCAGTGCAACTGGCGGCGGATCACCGTGCTCGAAGGCCGCACGCAACCCGCCCGCGAACGTGGCGTGGCAGGTGACAGCGGCAAGCAGGCACAGCCCGCTCAGCGCCGCCAGCAGGCCTCGCCCGCTGACACCGCTCGAAGATCCTTCGTCGCGGCCACTGTCGTGCCAGGTTGTCGCGCGCAGCCCGGTTTGCCCGATCAGGCGGCCGATGGCGTCACGATCGGTCAATCGCTGATCAAAAGTGACTGTCAGGCGCGCATTGAAGAGATCGAAATCGAGGGCTTCGATACCGGGTTGCCCTTCAAGCTGACCGCGCACAACCGCAACTTCGTCGGCGCAGTCGAGCCCCTGGACATGAAAACGGGCGTGATGGGCCATAGGCGGTCGCGCGCCGGTCGCTCGCTTTGATTCGGCCCGGTGAGAACTCCTTGAGAAGGCCGGCGCCGATTCAGGGTCATTTCGCGCGAAGGATCTCGCGAACCTGGTCAATCGTCTGCGGTGCGGCCGGGTAAAGCAAGGGGGATGACTGCTGGCCTTCAAGCGTTGTGATGGCAAAATCGCCTTGCTGCCGCGTTAACGGCAACAGACAGGCGGCACGAGGCCGCAGCGACACTTCGTCGAGATTGACCACAGTCAGCGTGTCGCCCGGCGCGAGGTCGCCGAACAACACCCGCTCGACCTCAACTCGGCGTCGGTCGTCGTCGTCGAAGCGCGCGATGACAACATCGTCAGAGCGTCGAATCTGGTCGCCGCTGACCAGCACCGGGTTGGCCGTCAGCAGGGCCATCAGGGTCAGGGCCACCGTCCACAGAAACACGGCACTAGCGACCATCCTCCACACAATACCGCTGCCGGCTGATTGTGCGCGACGTTTTTCAGCCGGTGCGACCGTAGCCAGTGCGTCGCCCGTTGCGCTCTTGCGGCTGCGGCTCATGCCCGAAGGTCAGCAGAAGGCCCGGCTGACGTCGATTCGGTATTGGCGCTCGAGCGCCTCTGCGAAATCGTACACGTCGTAGAAATCGCTGAGCTGGTCGCTTTCGGTCTTGCGCATCTCGCCGCGCTCGATGAGCTCGAAGACCATTCGGCCGAAGTCGTCGGTCGAGTGAATGCCCCAACAGTGAAACACGGCGCAGGCCAAGAGGCCGAACTGCTCGACCGCCAACTCTCGAATGCCGACCAGCAATTCACGCCCGTTGACGTGGGCCCGCTCATCCTCAGGGCCGTGGGCCTGTGATCGGCCCAGCCGCAATTGGGTGCGGCGCAGCGCCGCCAGCAGAAACAGATAAGCGTGAGGATGAAACCGCAGTTGCTGCGGCGGAGATTTCTGGGTGGTATTCATAAGCGTCAATCATTCGCGGCGCGCGACAGCTCTATCCATACTCAAAGCTCCGGCCGAACGCAAGAGGCTGAAGAAGCTCAATCGTCGGCCGCGGCTTTGTGGCCCTTGCTGACGACCGTCAGAATGTCGGCGAGGTCGGCCAGCACGTTCCGGCTGTCTTCATACTGCACCAACACTTTTCGCGCGAGAATCTCCTGCCCGATCACCTTTCCCTGCCCCTGGCGGGTGACGACCAGCGCCCCCATTCCGGGCAATTCACGGCGGTATTCTTCATACGTGTCGTACTCGTACCGCAGGCAACATTTCAGACGCCCGCAGCGCCCCGAAATCTTGGTCGGGTCGAGCGTGGCCTTTTGAAGCTTGGCCATCTTCATCGAAACCGGCGGCATTTCTCGCAAGTGCGTGTTGCAGCAGACCGGCTTGCCGCAATCGCCGTAGTCGGCCAGCAGCTTCGCCTCATCGCGAACGCCGATCTGCCGCATTTCGATTCGCATGCGAAATCGGCCGGCCAGCGCCTTGACCAGTTCGCGGAAATCGACCCGGTTCTCTGAAACGTAATAAAAAATCAACCGCTCGCCGCCAAACAGGTGCTCAGCATCGACCAGTTGCATCGCCAGCTTGTGTTGCGAAATCAGCTCGCGGCATCCGGCAAACTCGTCAGCCTCCAGCGAGCGCAACTCGTCGAGTTTTTGCCGGTCGGCATCGCCGGCCTCTCGCAGGATATTCCCCTTCAGATCGCCGGCCCCCAGATACTCCCGCGTGCGGTCAGTGGCTCCGCACAACACTTCTCCCGCCTCGATGCCCCGATCGCTACGGACAATCACCTGGCTGCCGCGGGCATAACCATCGCGACCCTTAATGCCGAATTCGCCGACAATGCGCGTCGCCCCGTACCGGACGACATAGCGTGGTTCCATACGGCGGATTATAGCGGGCAGGCGGTATGATCGAGTAGCGTGGCGATGCCCGGGCTGCTTTCGACGTGGCCTGGGCGCTCGGACCTTGTCGAAGGTTGGCTCTCATGCATCTCACATTCCAGCGCTTTTGTGACGTCGTTCGCGAGGCGGTCGATTCATTGCCTGAATCGTTTCGCCCCTATCTCGAAAACGTCGTTGTCGACGTGCAGGACGAGCCCACCGGGCAGGATTATGCGGCCGTTAGTGAGCGTGGCACTTCGGGCCGCGACCGCCTCTTGCTGGGGCTGTTCGTGGGAGTGCCTCTCACCGAGCAACGATACGGCGACCGGCACCCCAACGTCATCAAGATCTTTAAGCGTCCCATGGAGCGATTCTGCCCGACGCGCAAGGCCTTGCTGCGGAACATTCGTGCGACGGTGGTCCACGAATTCGCGCATCACTTCGGCTTCAGCGAGGAGCAGCTCGAGGCGTTTGAGCAGGCCCAGGCGGAATTCGAAGAAGAAAACTGACCTCGAACGAACTTCGCGCGGTCGTCACTCGCTCGGACTCCAACCACGGGCCCGGCGCGCGAAAGCCTCGCCGCGTGCCTCGTAATTCTCGAACCAGTCGTAGCTGGCGCAGCCGGGAGACAACAGCACGACGTCTCCCGGCGACGACTGGGCCGCCGCCCAGTCGAACGCCGCATCGAACGTGACGTGGGTTTTCGACTTGATGCGACCCTGCGGGTCGGCCGCTTTAATCAGCTTGTACAGGGTGTCGGCCGTCTGCCCTAGCAGGGCGACAGCCTTTACGCCCCGCGCCACAATTCCTTGCGCCAGATCGGCGAGGTCGACCCCTTTGTCTGAGCCTCCCGCGAGCAGTACGAGCGGCGCGCGGAAGGCGTCCAGCCCGAGCATGGCGGCCGCGGGGGTCGTCGCTTTCGAATCGTTGATGAACCGGCGCCCGGCCGTTTCGGCGACCAGCTCCAATCGGTGTGGCAGCCCGTGAAACGAGCTCAGGCCGACTGCAACCTGAGGTACCGGGGTCTCTAAGACGAGCGCCGCGCAGGTCGCAGCCAGCGCATTCTGCAAATTGTGGACCCCCGGCAGCGACAGCCAGTCGCCCAGAGGCAGCACCTGTTCGCGCGACGCCATGCGATACAGGGCCCGGCGCTTGTATCCTTCGAAGCCGATGGCGAATAACCCCTGCCGGCCTTCGTCGTCTCGGCCGAACCAGAACTTGCGCGCCGCCGTCGGCCAGGCGGCGACGTCGGCGTCGTTTTGATTCAGAATGGCGGCGTGGTCTGGCGTCTGCCAGCGCAAAAGACCCTGCTTTGCACGGCGATACTCGTCGAGCGTGCCGTGCCGGTCGAGATGGTTTGGTGTGAAGTTGGTGACGATCGCAATCTCAGGATCAGGTTTCAGCGGAGCCAGGTCTTCGAGCTGAAAGCTGCTCAGCTCGACGACGACCCAGTCGTCGCGCCGGATCTCGCCAACCGAGGGCAGCAGACTTGCGCCGATGTTCCCGCCAAGCCAGCAGCGGGGTGAGGCCGAGTCGGGCTGGGCGGGTCGGGCTTCGCCGGTTTCCGGCGGCCGGTCCTCCGGCGACCGATTGGCTGCGGCGCTCAGAATGGCGTGCAGCAGCGCGGCGGTTGTCGATTTTCCGCTGCTGCCGGTGACGCAGATCGTGCGACCGGGGTTGCGTTCCCAGAAGAGGTTCATCTCACTTGTTATGGCGATACCCGCGTTGCGTGCAATTTCGAGAAACGGGCTCTGCCTGGGGATCGCCGGGCTGACAACCACGAGATCGCAATCGCGGAAATCGTCTGGTGCGTGCCCGCCCAGATGCAGGGTCACGCGGGGCGCGTCGGCAATCAGGGCGAGCGACCGCAACAAGTCGTCCGCCGGCCTGAGATCGGTTACCGTCACAAGGGCGCCGCGCTGCGTCAGAAACCGCACCGCGCCGACCCCGCCGCCGAACGTTCCCAACCCCATCACCGTCACGCGCAAATCGTGAAAATCGGCCAGCATGGTCTACACCGCCGTGTAGCCGCCGTCGACCATCAGGTGGGCCCCGGTGATGAACGAGGCTTCGTCCGTCGCCAGAAACAAGATCGGCGCCGCGATCTCGCTGGCTTCGCAGACGCGCTTCTGCATGCACGAGCCACCCCAGCGGGGATCGGTGTCGGCGGTTTTTCGAGTCAAACCCTGCTCGCGCGTTATGCGATCGACGATCTGCGTCCAGACGGTGCCGGGGCAGACGGCGTTGACGCGAATATTATCGGGAGCGAGGTCCAGGGCCATGCAGCGGGTCATCGAGGCGATGGCCGCCTTGGTGGCGTTGTACGTGACGAACTGCGGTTGGGCGATGAAGCTCGAAATCGACCCCAGATTGACGATTGCGCCGCCCCCCACCTTACGAATCTCGGGAACCACGTGTTTCGCTACCAAGGCCGCCCCCACCACGTTCACGTCCAGAATCTTCCGCCACTCTTCGACGCTGGCGTCGATGCCGCGGAGCACAAAAATGCCGGCGTTGTTGACCAGGATATCGATCTTTCCGAAAGCCTTGACCGAACCGGCCACCATGGCCCGCACGTTGTCTTCATTCGAGACGTCGGTGCGAATGAAAAGAGCGCGACCACCTTCACTTGTCATCTGTTTCTCAGCCCCCGCCCCTTTGGCCTGGTCGACCTCGGCAATCACTACCGCCGCGCCTTCTCGGCAGAACAATTCGCACGTGGCGCGACCAATGCCGTCGCCGCCGCCGGTCACAACCGCGACTTTGCCCCGCAATCGTTGCATCAGAGTGTCTCTCCTGGTGAAACTTCTGGTACGAGCCCGCAGGCGCAGAACGCGATTTAGCGCCTAGGCGGCGTGGCGACGGGTGGCCGCATGATCGACCCCGGCTGCGGTCGCTTGCCTTTGCCCATCACGTTCGAGTCGTCGCTCTCCAGGTCCCAGTCAAACGTCTTTCCCCCTTCGGGCACGTCAGCCGTGAGGGTCGACTGAATGTTGTATTGCGAAGGAATCAGCGGGCGGCCCAGGTCGTCGGTCGCATCGATGCGCACCTTGTTGCGGCCGACGACCGCTCCCGTCACGGTGGTGTAGAACAGTGTGTAGCGCCCCATTTCGTCGGTGTAGCCTGCGGCGCCGGCCCCTTTGGTCAGGGCCTTTTTGAATTCTTTCTCTTCAAACAGGGGAATGAATTGCACCAGCGCCCTGTTGACGGGCTGGCCGTCGAGCGTCACGGTGCCGCTGACGGGCGCTAAGCCTGGCAGCGTTCCTCTCTGCCAACTGCTGAACCACCACATGTACGCCGCCGAAATCAACGCCACGATGAGAACCACGGGGCCGCCGATCTTGGCGACGTATATGAGTTTGTCGGCGAGCGAGAACTCGTCATCTGCCGCCGCACCGCGCTCATCACCGCCGAAAGGCCGGCCGCCGCGCTTATCGTCGGCCGCTTTTTCGGATTTCGCGGCCTTTTCGCCGCGAGCCATCAGGTCGCGCGCGACGTTCGCTACCGAGACCGCGGGCTGCGGAGGCGGGGTCTTGTCTGACTTGCGTCGTACCCGCACCGCGGGAGCATCCATGCCGTCGCCGTCATCATCTTCGTCCTGCTTGCGGTAGGCGACGGGAGCCGATCGGGGGGCGGCATCGTCGTCGTCATCGTCATCATCATCGTAGTCATCGTCGGCAGCGACTGCGACGCGATAACCACCCGTCTCGACAGGCGCGCCTTTGCCTTCGAGAATGTCTTCAATGTCGTCGTCGCTCAACGTACCAGGCAGCGGCGTCTTGCCGCCGATTGCTCCGGTGGGAGGCTCGGCTGGTGCGCCGCCAACGCCCGCAGCCCGCTTCTCACCCTCGGAAACCGGGGCAGGAGCGGCCGGCACGATGAACGCGGCCTTGCACTTGGGACATCGCCCCTTTGTGCCGGCCAGTTCATCTTTGATCGTCAGAACCGAGCCGCATTCCTCGCACTTGTATCGAATCGACATCCCGCTCTACTCGATCGTGGGCACCGGCACGTTGTTGGCGATATTGCCCAGGTTCTGGAAGACCGTCAGATTGATATTCTGGTTGACGACGCGGACCCCCCCGTCGGCAAAGGCAAACTGCGCAATGCCCGGGTGGTTACTCCCGGGGCTGTCGTAGTGCACGACTTTATTGACCCCCAGGCGGCAACTGAACAACGTTGACGCGCCGCCCCAGGCCCAGCCGTCGCTGCTCTGCTGCAGGGGGTTCAGCGGCACGCCGAGTATGCCGTTGAGCCGCTGCAATTCTCCCGCCATGATGACATTCGTCGTGCCATCAGCGATATCGCCGATGCGAGTGTTGCTGTTGACATAGAACACGCCGCGGTGGAACGACGCGGGCAATAGCGTCACCGTCGGTGAATTCTGGATCTGGGCTGTCGTCAGGTCCCACACGGCGCGATTGAAATTGTCGTTGAACACGATTCCCGAGCCGGCGCAGCCGCCGTAGTCGTTGCCGCCCCCGGTAAACGTCGGGTCGATTCGAAACACGTTCTGGAATCGCTGCGGATCCATGTTGCGCCGCCGCGACGGGCAATAGAATGTCGGGATTTCGTACTGCCCGGGAAAAATCTGCGTGGTGCCCGTCCCAAGGTCAACGACGGTTGGGATTGCGCAGTTGTACCACACGTTGAAATTGAAGTTCCAATAGCTGAAGATGTCCTGCCTGTCGATGCCCGGCAGAATCTGCACCATCCAGCTCGAGCCGTGCATTCCGGAGCCGGCCTGCTGTGTGAAAACCAAGCTGGGAATTCCGCCGATCGCGCCGATGCCACCGGTGGGCAACCCCAACTGGCTCCAGGTGGCCTCGAACGGATGGGCGAACCGCAGCGTATTCGCAGTGATATTGCCGCCGTAGATGATGTTGACGGTACCCGGCGGAAAACAGCGGTGCGCATCGTGGTAGTTGTGCAGCGCAAGCCCGATCTGCTTCAGATTGTTCTGGCATTGCGTACGGCGGGCCGCCTCGCGGGCATTCTGAACGGCTGGCAGCAAAAGCGCCACCAGAATTCCGATGATCGTAATGACGACCAGCAGCTCAATCAGCGTAAACCCCACGCGGCGACTGCGGATGCAGGGTGTCTGGCGCATAAACTCACCTCTCGAATTGGGACGGCTTAGAACGTAGGCAGACCAGGGCGGCGATCGACGGTCTGGTGACGAATACAATAAAACTCAGTGACGGTGATCGGAAATCCGTCCGGTATGCCGCTCCACGGTTGGGGAACCCGCGCGGCTGGAGCGCATCATACCCTATTCTCTATAATGTGAACACCTGTCGAAGCCTCACGCAACTGAAAAATCATGCTGTGCCACTGAATCTAACCCTCTGGATCGCCCAGCGGCCTTGATTTGTCTGCCCCGAACTTCCCTCAGTGCCTCCCCAAACGCGTCATTCGGAGCCTGCTTTTGAAGCGTTTCCCGCAACTTCGGCGGCTGCTGGCCGCAGCAGCGGTCGGCTCCATTACGGTTATCGGCCGGCTGGCTGAGGCGGCCGAACCGACCCCGCCGGCGCCAGGCCATTCGTACCATGGCGAGGCGTTCAACGAAGGGCCGCGGCAACGCGCCTGCCTGATCGGTCACACCGGTTCCATTCGCTTTGCGGCCACGACGGCCAGCGCGCAGGCACAGGCCTTTATCAATCAGGGGCTCGGGCAGTTGCACGGCTTCTGGTACTTCGAGGCCGAGCGGTCGTTTCGACAGGCGGCCCTGCTCGACCCCGAATGCGCCATCGCCTACTGGGGGATGGCGCAGGCCAATGCCAACAACGAAAAAAGGGCCAAGGGGTTTCTCGCCGAAGCGGTCAAGCGCAAAGCGGGGGCCTCCGAGCGAGAAGCGCTGTACATCGAGGCGCTCGATGCGTTCTATCACTCCGTGACGACCAAAGGGAAAGAAAAAGACAACGATAAAGATACAGACAGGCTGCGGTACGAGGCGTATTCCAAGGCTCTCGAACGCATCGTGTACAAGTTTCCGGATGACATCGAGGCCAAGGCGCTGTTGGGCTTACAGCTCTGGCAGAATCGAACGCACCACAGCCCCATTGCCAGCCATCTCGCCGTCGACGCGTTGCTCAAAGAGGTGCTGGCGGTCGAACCGATGCACCCTTGCCACCATTACCGCATTCACCTCTGGGATCAGGAACGGCCTGAAATGGCGCTCGGTTCGGCCGCGCGCTGCGGGCCAGCGGCCCCGGCGATCGCTCACATGTGGCATATGCCGGGCCACACGTATTCCAAGCTCGAACGCTATGCCGACGCTGCGTGGCAGCAGGAAGCCTCGGCCCGCGTCGATCATGCCTACATGCTGCGCGATCGAATTCTTCCCGATCAGATTCATAACTATGCCCACAACAATGAGTGGCTGGTTCGAAACCTGGGGCATCTCGGTCGCGCGCGCGACGCGGTGGCGATTGCGAAAAACCTGTGCGAGGCTCCGCGGCACCCGACCCACAACACTTTGAAGCACGAAAAAAGCGCCCACTTCGGTCGCCTCCGGCTGTTCGACGAGCTGACGCGGTTCGAACTCTGGGACGAGCTGATTGCCCTGTGCGATTCGCCCTACCTCGAACCGACCGACCTCGTCGATCAGCAAGTCAGGCGTCTGCGGCGCCTGGGAGCTGCGCTTCTGCGCAGCGGTCGCGCCGATCGCGGCCAGGCTGTTCTTGACGAGCTGCTGCGCCTTGCCGCGACAGAGCGCGGCATCGCCGAGACTGAAGGCAGGCGGCCCGAGCCCGTCGCCCTGCCGACGGCCGAAGACGGCAGCTCTCCCCGGAAATCCGAAGCCGCCAGACAGCGCGACGATCGATTGCACGCCGTCGACTCGGCGATCGATGAAGTGCTGGGGCATCTGGCCGTCGTCCAGGGCAAGCTGACTCTGGGCTTGGGCCTGTTGCGCAATGCCGAGGGGGTTGACCCCTTATATCTGGCGCGGCTGAATTTCGTGGCCGGCCAGCGTCAGGCGGCCCTGGATGGGGCGCGCGCGACCGTCGCCTCGAAGAAAAACGAAGCGCAACCTCTCGCGGGCCTTGTCGAAATGCTCTGGCTGGCCGGAGAGAGGCAAGAGGCGGCCGAGAGGTTCGCGGCACTGCGTGAAATTGCCGGCGCAGCCGATCTCGATGCGCCCCCGTTCGCCCGATTGACCTCGGTCGCTCGCGAACTGGGGTATCCGGCCGATTGGCGGCTTCCGCGACCGGCCGCGGCCGACGTGGGCGACAGGCCCACGCTCGATTCGCTCGGGCCGGCCCGCTGGACGCCTCCTCCGGCCCCGGAATGGACCTCAGTGGACATCACCGGTCGCACGCGCGGGTTCGCGGACTTTCGCGGGCGCCCCCACATCGTGCTTTTTTTTCTTGGCAATCAGTGCCTGCATTGCGCCGAGCAATTGCAGAAGTTCGCGCCCGTGGCGCGCCATTTCAACGAGACGGGCGTCTCACTCGTGGCGATCAGCACCGACGACCGCGAGGGATTGCAGAAATCGCTTGAAGACTACAAACCCGGCACAATGCCACTGGAACTGCTGTCGGACCATGAGCTCCGCGCGTTCCGGGCGTATCGCGCATACGACGACTTTGAACAGCGGCCCATGCATGCGACGTTCTTGATTGACGGGCAGGGGGCGATCCGCTGGCAGGATATCAGTCACGAACCGTTCCAGGACGTCGACTTTCTGCTGGGTGAAACGAAGCGCCTGCTGGCGTTGCCTCTTTCTGCCGAGACCCGGTCGGCCGAGCCTCTCGGGTTGGGCTGCCAGGCCGATCAGTAGTCGCCGGCATTTCATCGTGCACCGCGTCGGCTTGACCATCTGCGCCGCGACGCGGTAGGCTCAAGAGCGTGAATTCGGGTCACTGCGGGAAACTGCAGGACGTTGCCTCGAGTGTGGTAAATCGCGTCATGTCAAGTGACTTCACACATTTCATTCAAACCCTCTTGTCTCCGTCCAGCGAGGGGCTCAGGCGCGCTGCGTGGTCGCCCTCCGTCGACGTCTACCGCATGCGCGACGGCTGGCTTCTCAAATTTGACTTGGCCGGTGTGCGCCCGCAGGATATCGAGTGCAGCCTCCACGGTCGCCGACTGGTCGTCCGCGGGCGAAGGCGAGATTGGGTGGTCGAAGAAAGCGGGTCGTGCAGCGCGTACTCGATGGAGATCTCATACAGCCATTTCGAGCGCAGCGTCGAACTACCTTGCGATATCGAGCCGCTGCACATCGCCACCGAGTATCGCGATGGAATGCTGCTGGTGCGGCTGCGTGCGGAAGGAACCGCGGCATGAGCGACGGACTCGAGGCGACTCCTCCCGTCGTGGCGACGTTGCCCGTCTTGCCGCTGAAAAACACGCTGCTGTTGCCTCATGTGCTGATGCCGATCGTGGTCGGGCGCGCGGGCACGGTCGCCGCCGTTGAGGCGGCGCTGGCCAGTGAAGATAAGGCGCTGGTTGTGGCGGCGCAGCGCGATCCGTCGATTGACGAGCCCGAACCGAAAGACCTGTATGCGGTCGGCTGCAAGGCGATTATCAAGCGGATGGCCCGCGGCGACGAAGGGCTTGAGTTGATCCTGCAGGGGGTCGACCGTGTTCGCCTGACGTCTTTTCCGCAAACGGCCCCTTACCTGCGGGCCGAATGCGTTTTGGTGCCCCTTCCGACCGATCGTGGCACAGAGGTCGATGCGCTGCAACGCGAGCTGTTGATGCTGGCGGGAAAGATGCAGGAGGTGTCGCGGGCCAAGGCCCCGCCCGAATTCCTGACGGCGCTCGCTCAGATCGAAGACCCGCTGCACCTCGTCTATCTGCTGGCGTCGATGCTGGGCTTGAGCCTCGACAAGCAGCAGGCGTTGCTCGAGGCCGATAGCTGTCTGACCACCCTGCGCCTGATGCACGGTTACATGACGTACGAAGTGCAGGTCATGGAGATTCGTGAGAAGATCGCCAGCCAGGCGCAATCGGAAATCAGCAAAGAGCAGCGCGAGTACCACTTGCGGCAGCAGCTTCGGGCGATTCGCGAAGAGCTGGGTGAGGAGGGTGAAAACGGCGTCGACAGTCTCCGGAAGAGTCTCGACGAGGCGAAGTTGCCCGACGAGGTGCGCGAAGAGGCCACGCGCGAGCTTCTGCGGCTCGAACGCATGTCGTCGGCCAGCCCCGATTATCAACTGACTCGCACCTGGCTCGAACTGGTTGCCGACCTGCCGTGGCAGACCACGACCGAAGACCAGCTCGATCTGGCCCGCGCCCGCCGCATTCTCGACGAAGATCATTTCGACTTGCAGGAAATCAAAGAGCGGATTCTCGAGCACCTGGCGGTGCTGAAGCTGAACCCGCACGCCAAGGCGCCGATCTTGTGTTTTGTCGGTCCGCCGGGGGTCGGCAAGACGTCGCTGGGACGGTCGATCGCCCGGGCTTTGGGTCGTAAGTTCGAGCGGCTGAGCCTGGGCGGGCTGCACGACGAATCGGAGTTGCGCGGCCACCGCCGCACCTACATTGGCGCCATGCCCGGGCGAATCATTCAGGCGATTCGCCGGGCCGGCGCCAAGAACCCCCTTTTGATGCTCGACGAAATCGACAAACTGGGCCGCGACTTTCGCGGCGACCCGGCTTCCGCCCTGCTCGAAATTCTCGACCCGGCCCAGAACAACGATTTTCACGACAACTACCTCGACCTTTCCTTCGACCTGTCGCGCGTGTTTTTCATCACCACCGCCAACGCGCTCGAAACCATTCCCGGCCCGCTGCTCGATCGGATGGAAACGTTGCGGCTCTCGGGCTACAGCGAAGAAGAAAAAATTGAAATCGCAAAGCGGTATCTTCTCGAGCGCCAGCGGCAGGACGCGGGTTTGAAGCCCGAGCAGTTCTCTGTTCCCGACGAGACGCTGGCCGCCATCATCAGGCTTTACACGCGCGAAGCGGGTGTGCGACAGTTTGAGCGAGCGCTGGGGCGGCTGGCGCGCCGCGTCGCGCTGCGATTCGCCGAGGGGCACACCGAGCCGGTCGTCGTGCGGAAAGAAGACCTGGGCGATTTGCTGGGCCCCGAAAAGTTTGCCGCCGAACGGGCCCGGCCGTACCTGCCGCCGGGGGTCGCCACCGGCCTCGCGTGGACTGAGGCGGGGGGAGATGTGCTGTACGTTGAAGCGCTTCTGGTGGGCGACGGAGAGGGGCTCACGCTGACGGGCCAATTGGGTGACGTCATGCAGGAGTCGGCCCGGGCCGCCTACAGCTACGTGCTCTCTCGCGCCGCCAGCCTGGGGATCGGCCAGCCCAAGGGACGCGTTCATTTGCACGTTCCCGCGGGGGCCGTCCCGAAAGACGGCCCCTCTGCCGGGTTGACCATGGCCGTCGCCCTCGCTTCGCTGTTCACGAAAGTGGCCGTCCGCCGCGATACGGCGATGACCGGAGAAATCAGCCTCACGGGCCTGGTGCTTCCCGTCGGGGGCATCAAAGAGAAGGTCCTTGCGGCGCGGCGGGCGGGAATCCGACGGGTCATTCTGCCCCGCGAAAATAACAAAGACCTTCGCGAGCTGCCCCCTGGTGTCCGAGAGGAGCTCGAGTTCATATTCGCCGAAAAAATTGAAGACGGTCTCACCGCCGCGCTCAACGAAAATCCCGGGTAGGCCGGAACGGCAGGCAGCGGCGACGGGGCGACGAGTCACGTCTTGTCCCAAGCTGTGTCTTCACTTAAAATTGCGCAAACCGAGGTATCGCGACCCCGATTTCGATCGGCTGGATCTCAGGAGCTTTTTATGTCTTGGCGTCATTGGGCCTGCCTGCTGAGTTGTCTGGTGTTGTGCATTTCGCTGGCTCCGGCGCGGGGTGCGGACGAAGAAGATGACGACGATGACACCGAAGCGGTCGAAGATGCCCTGACGGAAGAGACTGAGGCCACGGACGCAGCCCCGGCCACCAAAGAGGAGCAATACTTCGAGCTCATCCGCATATTTGCCGACACGTTCGAGCAGATCGAGCGGAATTATGTGAAAGAGGTCGACCGCCGAAAACTCGTCGAAGGGGCGCTCAAGGGGATGCTGCAAGAGCTTGACCCGTACTCAAACTACATCAGCCCTGACGAACTGGCGAGGTTCAATTTGCAGGTCGAACAGGAATTTGGTGGGATCGGCATTCAAGTCACCGACGACCCCCAGACGCGACGACTCACCGTCGTTTCTCCTTTGCCGGGTACTCCGGCGTACAAGGCCGGCGTGCGCGCTGGAGACGTGATCGTCGAAATCAACGGCAAGTCGACCGAAAAGATGACGCAGGACGACGCCGTCAAGATGATGAAAGGCAAGGAAGGCGAAGAGGTCACCATCGGCGTGCTGCACCAGGGTGCGACGAAAATCGAGCACCTGACGATGAAACGGGCCCGCATTCAGGTGGCGACGGTGCAGGGCGACACGTACAAGTCAGACGACACCTGGAACTTCATGCTGGATGACGAAAAGAAGGTCGGTTACGTGCGGTTGGTAGGTTTCAGCCGGAATACGGGTCGCGAGTTGAGAGACGCCCTGTCGGAACTCAAATCCCAGGGAATGCGCGGTCTGATTCTTGACTTGCGATTCAACCCCGGGGGGTTGCTCAACGTCGCCACCGAGGTGGCCGATCTGTTCCTCGACGACGGAAAAATCGTCAGCACCAAGGGGCGAAACACCGAAGAGCGGGTGGTTTATGCCAAGAAGCCCGGCACCTTTTCGGGCTTCCCCATGGCGGTGCTGATCAACCACTACAGCGCCTCGGCCAGCGAGATCGTGAGCGCGGCCTTGCAAGACCATCATCGGGCCGTGGTGATCGGCGAACGCACCTGGGGCAAAGGGAGCGTGCAGAACGTAATCGATCTCGAAAACGGCAAGAGCGCCCTCAAGCTCACCACGGCCAGCTACCACCGGCCCAGCGGCAAGAACATTCACCGCTTTCCCGATTCGAAAGACTCAGACGAGTGGGGCGTATCGCCCGACGAGGGTTACATGATCGCTCTCACCACCGATGAGCTGCGGAAACATTCAGAGTATCGCCGGCAGCGCGACGTGTTGACCGGTAGCATTCCCCCGAAATCCGAGTACGTCGATCGCCAGCTTGCCAAGGCTGTTGATTACATCAACTCGCAGTTTGCCCTCTCCACCACCCCGGAAGCGACGGCCAAGGTCGACGCCGAAAAACCCGCGCCTGCTGCGCCCAATGGCAAGCCCCCAAGCAATGAATCGCCCAAACCCGCCCCGCGCGACGACGATGGTGCGGGCAATGGTTCAGCCGGTCAGCCGAACCAGGCCGGTACAGGCCGGATTCAACGGTTGAGCGATCGGCAGCCAGGAAGCCTGGCCGCCTAGCGGCATGTTGAAATACGGCGACTGGCTCCCCAGGGAATGCTGAAATCGCCTGGAAAACGCATTTCGCCCGAGGTGCCTGCCCGCGTATTTCGGGATCAGTCATCCCAGCACCTACCACGGTATGGAGAATCGGGGCTAAGGCTGCCCGGCGAGTACCGAACGATTGACGTCGAATTCCGACTTCCCGCGTCGCGAACGCGGCAACCGCGATCTGTTCCGCAATAAGCAATGCCACCGCGCGCTCTCGTCGTCTCGTTCGATCGGTTGCACATCGGCTATCTCGGCTGCTACGGCAATGAATGGATCGAAACCCCGAATTTCGACCGCCTGGCGGCCGAGGGAATGACGTTCGACCGGCACTATTCCGACAGCGCCGACGCGCCTTCGCGCGATCATGCCTGGTGGACAGGGTGGCCTCAGGCGGCCATCGAGCGTGCCGGGTGCTCGCCGCAACCCACCTGCATCGAACAACTTTCGCAGGCGGGTGTCAGGAACTGGTTGCTTGCCGAAACCGGGGGTGAGCTCGACCGCGTGCAGATCGCTCCTCCGTTCGACCAGGTAATCACGGTTCGCGGTGCCGACGGGCTGGATGTCACAGAGGGTGCCACACCTTTCGCGCGGCTTGTCGAGCGAGCGAGCGAGTTGTTGCCTGAGATCGAGACCAGTGTGCAACCGGCGCTGCTGTGGCTGAAGTCGCGCGGGGCGCCTGTCCCGTGGCTGCCGCCGGCTGAAATCGCCGACCTGTATCTTGATGAATTCGGGTTGACGAACGAGACCGACGACGCCGAAGCGGGCGGCGAACCTGAGAAGACCGGCCGCTCGCGCACAGGCGCGCTCGACTCAGCCGACGATTTTGATGAGGCTTGGCTGGCTGAATCAGGCCAGTCGCGCGACTTGAAATTCGCGCGCTGCCTGTATGCCGCCTACGTGACGCACCTCGATCGTTGGCTGGGAAAACTCCTCGACGAACTGGAACGCGCGGGCGGTCGCACGCGGTGGCTCTTGATCGTCACGGCGGCCGCGGGTGAACCGCTGGGCGAGCACGGCGAGCTGGCGGTCCGGCGCGACTTGTTGCGCGAAGAGGTCATGCATACGCCAATGTGGGTTCGAGCGCCCGACGCGGGCGGTGCCGCCACGCGACGCCCGGCGCTCGTGCAACCGGCCGATGTGGCCGCGACGCTGATCGACTGGTTTGGCTCGCCGACTTCTTCTGGTACTGAACGGGCCGGGCCGCTTCAAGGCCGCAGTCTGCTCCCCCTGATCCGGCAGGAGTCCGACCGGGTGCGCGACGGAATTTTGATCGCCAACAGCGACGAATGGGGCTGGCGAACCGACGATTATCTGTTTGTCTTTCCGCGGCGCACGGGCGGTTCCGATGTCGAGTCGGCGGAAACGCGATTATTCGTCAAACCTCACGACCGGTGGGACCAGGCCGACGTCGCGGCGCAGTTTCCAGATGAGGTTGAGCGTCAGCGGTCGGCGGTCACAGGGCAATTGAGCGAATTGTTCGCCAGAATCGCCGCCGCGTCTCGATCAGAAATCGGGGATTGACTCAAACCGCGTTGCGAACTAAACTTGTGCAAAATTCAGTGATGCTGGATACAGATGGTCGGTCTGTCGGAGACCGCGCGAAGCCGGACGTAATGGCCGGCACATTGGTCGTTCAAATCAGGAGAAGTGCTAATTGTCTTCCGTTCTTCCGGGACCCAACCGCGGGTTCCATGAGTTGGGATTAAGTCCCGCCTCGCTCGCCGCCCTCGCTCACGTCAAATACGAAACCCCCAGCCCGATTCAGGCCGCTTTCATTCCCAAGGCGGTAACGGGCGTCGATTATATCGGCCAGGCCCGCACGGGCACCGGCAAGACCTGTGCCTTCGTGCTGCCGATTCTCGAGCGCATCGACAATGAGCGACCGATCGTTCAGGCCCTGGTTCTGACTCCCACGCGGGAGTTGAGTGAACAGGTGGCGGCCGAATGTCGTCGCTTGTCGTACACGCGGCCAGTCAAGACAGTCTGCTGCGTCGGCGGCAAGCAGATCCGCCGGCAAATCGACGCGCTCAAAGACGGGGCCCAGATCGTCATCGGCACGCCCGGCCGCGTGCTCGACCTGATGAGCCGCCGGCTGCTGATCCTCGACGAGGTGCGCGTCGTCGTGCTTGACGAGGCCGATCGCATGCTCGACATCGGCTTTCGCCCCGACATCGAAAAAATTCTGCGGCGGGCGCCGACCGAACGGCAGACCCTGCTGCTTTCGGCCACGCTTCCCCCTCCTGTCGAGCGGCTGGCGCAGCGCTACATGCGGCGGCCCGAACGGGTCGACTTGTCGCGCGACCAGGTGGTGGTCGATACGGTCGAGCAGTTCTATATCACCGTCGATCACGATCGCAAGTTGCGGTCGCTGGCGCGCTTGCTTTTCGAGCAGAGGCCGCGGCAGGCCATCGTGTTTTGCCGCACCAAGCGCGGCGCCGATGCGCTGCACCGCAAGCTGGCCGCCAATCTGCCGCACGTTTCGGTCATGCACGGCGACCTGCCCCAGCCGGTGCGCGACCGCGCCATGCTGGCGTTTCGCGAGGGTAAGACGCGGCTGTTGATTGCGACCGACGTCGTCGGGCGGGGCATTGACGTCAGCAGCGTGTCGCACATCATCAACTACGACGTACCCGAATATTGCGACGATTACGTGCATCGCATCGGCCGGACCGGCCGGCTTTCGGGCGAGGCCGGCTTCGCTTTCACGTTCGTCACGCGTGAAGAAGGCGAACAGTTGACGGCCATTGAGATGCGCATCAACAAACTGCTCCCCAAGTATGAATTCGACGGGTTCGAGCCCTGTCGGCAGGTTTTGCCGCGCTCGGCCCCGGCCGCCCCCCCGGCTTTCGCTGCGCCAGCGACCGTTGAGGTTGAAGAACCCTTTGAGATCGGCGTCGCCTGACGGCGTTCTTCCGGTCACCCGGGTTCGGCGCCCGACATGGCGCCGCCCAACGGGTGTCGTTCGAGAAACTCTGCAATTCGTGGCAGAGCCAGTTCGTGCGCATCTTCGAGAACGTAATGGCCGGCCTCAGGCAATCGAAGCGCTTCGGCCTGCGGAAACCGTTGCAGAAATTCATCGAGGAACTCGGGGGTAAAGCACCAGTCGCGCAGGCCCCACACGAACAGCATCGGCCGGCCTGCCAGCAGGGGCAGCCGCGCTTCGAGAGCACACAGCGCCTCGTAGCTGGGGTGCGTTGCATCGAGCGGAATATCCTGCACGAAGCGCAAGATGGCGATCCGTTCGGCCCACGACCCGTAGGGCGCCAGATAGCCCGCCCGAATGGCCGGCGTCAGGCGTTCTTTCCGGCACACCGCCATCGACAGGGCCGCTCGGGCGAACAGGTTCAGGCCCCGCACGCCCAGGGGCCCGAACAAAGGCCAGCGGCACACGGCGATGCGCCAAGGCATTCGTTGCGAGCGGAATGCCGCCGTGTTGAACAACACAAACCGCGCGAACCGCTCGGGCATGCTTGTCGCGACCGTCAGGCCAATGGCCCCGCCCCAGTCGTGCGCCAGAAGCGTCACGTTGCGCAATTCGAGCCCGCCTACAAAGCGGCTGAGGTTTTCAGCGTGAGTCTGCAGGCGGTAATCGTACTGCTGCGGCTTATCGGAAAACCCGCAGCCGATGTGATCGACGGCGATCACGCGATATCTGCCTGAAAGCGCCTTGATCGCGTTTCTCCATGCGAAGCTCCAGGTGGGGTTGCCGTGCACGCACAAGAGCACCTCGCCGCGCCCTTCGTCGACGTAGTGATAGCGCAGGCCCCCCAGGTCGAAGAACTTCGACTCGAAGGGAAACTCGGCCTCGAAACCGGCTCGCAAGCGTCTGGGGGGCATCGCGGATTCTCAATTGCAGATTGCCGGATCAACTCGCTGCCAGGCTTCGTGCAAATCTGCAGCTCGAAATCGGCAATCGGCCAGATCAATCCGTCACTTCGGCCCCCGGCCAGACGAGGTCGTTGAACCGGTCGACCGGTTCCTTCGCCGACCAGGCGATCCCTCGCAGCAGCAGCACGCGGAACAGCGGGTCGTCGAACGTCCAGGAGTAGTGCCCGGGGATCGAAACGAACACCCGCCCCTGAGGATGCTGTACCGTCCAGAACAACGGGCGCGGCTGCGATTCTTCGACGGCCGTCGCCAGCACGTTGTCGGTCGGCACGCTCCCTTGCATGTTCCAATAGCTCTCATCTATGAGAGCCAACTTGTTGAAATTGCGAGTCACTGGGTGCCTGGTGTCGCGATTGAACACCAGTTCCAGAGGGCCGTGGCGAAACTTGGGAGAGTTTCCCGGCCATGCCAGGCCGATGCGCTTGGCAAAGCCGGCAGATTCTTTTCCGCCGTCGACGGCGTAATGGATGTAAACCAGGCCGCCGCCGCGCCCCAGGAATGCATCAATGTCGGCCGCGCGTTTCTCGTCCCAGTTGCCCTTCTGGTAAAACACCATCACGTCAGCCTTCTGAAAATCGTCGGCCGCAGGCCAGATGTCGGCCGTGGTCACTTCGACCTGGTCGGCGGCCGACAGCAGCTCCCGCCACGCCGGCAGCCAGGCGGGGTAATCGTGTTCGCCCGGGCCGTGATCTTTCGGGCCAGAGACGAGCACCAGCCGCAATGGTCGCGTGGGCTCAGCAGGTTGAGGCGCCCCGGCCAGCGCCGCGTGGACTTCAGAGCGGGGGCGCGGTTTCGGCCGCTCGCCCGGATAGTCGCGCGGCATCTGCGGGGCCGGCGTGAGCAAGAACGTCAGCAGATCGCGCAGCCGGTCGGGGCCAATCTGTTTGGGCAGCCCCTCGGGCATCGTGGAAATCGATTGCACCGCCATCACGTCGACGTCGCGCTGCTGCACTTCGGTGACCGTTCCCTTCTGATCGCCGATGAGCAGCTTATCTCCCACCGTTCGCACGGTGCCCGCCAAAGTGCGGCCGTCTTTCAGGGCGACCGTGTACGCCAGAAAGTCGGGGTTGATCGCAAAGTTGGGTTCAGTGACGTCGCGCAACACCGACGCATAGTCGCGGTGAATCAGGTTCGACAGATCGGGCCCGACCTGGGCTCCCTGACCATGCACCGTATGACACTTCGAGCAGCCCGCTTGAGCCCCGAAAAACTCCTTTCGCCCGCGCGCCCAGCTTCCCCCTTCGAGCTCGGCAGGCCGCACCCATGCCAGGCTCGCGGCCTCGGCGGCGGATTGCGGCTGCGCCCAAGGCACCAGCAGGCGCCTGAGGGCCATCGTCCGCGCGCGGTCGTCTTCGTTCGTATGCCACGTCAGGGTCAGCGCCGGAACCTTGCCCTCGATGACCAGAGCGATTTCAGCCGGCACCGTGCGATCGCGGCCGGGCGCAACCGTGAGGGTCGCCGTGCGGCCTCCGTCAGACTCACGCACCACACCGGCCGCCCCTACCCCCCGTAGCGTCACGTGTCCTGAAGACTTCAACACCAGTGTCGTCTGTTCGACCGGCCATTCGAAGTCGATGCGCGAGCCGGGTTGAATCGCGGGCCGCAGCATGTCGACCACGTCAATCTGCGTCTTGATCGTCAGCTCGCCGGGTCGATTGAGCGCGGCCCAGAGTGCGTCGTGCCGCTCGCTGCCGGCCGTCAACTCGCGGGCCACCTGCAAGTCGACGTGCGGCAGCCACCCGGTCCAACCGCTGCTTCCATCCGCCGGCTTCCAGACCACTTCACAGCCCGACAAGTCAGAATCGAGGTCGATCTGGGCGTGCTGCGGCAGCGCGCCCGGGGGTAACCCCTCGATCGCGGGCCGCCCCATGCCCGGCAGCGTGATTGCGTAATGCATTGAGGCGGTGTGGGCATCGGTGGCAAGAATCAGGGTCCGCCGGTCGGGCGTCAATTGGGCAGACCGCACGGGAATTTCCTGGCGGGGGGTGTTCTTCTGGGCGATGACGACGGCATACCCGGGCCACAGCGCCTCGAACCGGTCGCCCGCGCGCACGAACCGGCCGCCCGTGACGCGCGCCTGCCGCGCCACATCGCGCAGCGACTCGGCCGCCACGGGGCGGTCAAACGCCACGTGAATTTCGCCGGGAGAGGCCGGCCAGGCGAAAACCGGCTGCGGACGGTCAGTTTCGGAATACGAAACCTTGAACAGCGTTCCCTTGCCTGTCGGTCCGCTGCCCCAGTCGGGCCCGCCGCTATGGCACGCCAGCACCAGGCCGCCGTCGCCCGCGACGCACGCGTCGGCCAGCAGCATTTTCGTCGAGGCGATCAGTTCGTTGCCGGCCACGTAACCGGCATCGGTCTTAATCAGCTTCGTGCGGTACAATTTGCCGCGCGAGTAACCGGTGACAAACAGGTCGCCGGCCCAATCTTTCGGGCCGAAGGAAGGCGCCCCAGGCCGCACGGGGTCATTGAAGTTCAGGCCGCAAGTCGACTGATGCTGCGGCCCGTAATCGAACACGCTGGGCTCGTCGATGACCCCGGGCAGGTGCCGGGGGTGCCGGGCGGGAAAGCCGTAGTGCCGGCCTTTCACAAGGTGCAGCAACTCGTCAAACGGGTTGCCGTTGGGAACCCAGGTGGCCCCTTCCTGATCGGTGCAGAACAGATCGCCTGAGCGGTTGAACGCGAGGCCCACAGGAAACCGCACGCCCGTGCACACGATCTCGCGCGACTTGAAATCCGGGGCGACGCGCAGAATCGTTCCCCGTTCGTCTTGCAGCGAGTATTTCGGGTTGCCCTCTTTGTCGACCAGGTACGCATTCAGATAGGCCGCGGTCCCCAGGCCGAAATAGACGCTGCCGTCGCTCTTGTCGAACGCGACCCCCACCGCGTCGACACCATGCTGCAGTTCGGTCCAGCCTTCGGCAAGTACGTGCTCCTTGTCGGCCTTGTCGTCGCCATCGGTGTCGACAATCAGTGAACACTTCCCTTTCGACACCACAAACAATCCGTTCCCCAGCCGATAGCCAGGCGGCGTCAGGTCCATGCCGATCGGCGCGCGCAGAGTTCCTTTGCCATCCCAGAACAAGTCGGCCCGGTCTTCGAGTCCGTCGCCGTTGGTGTCGCGCACGAGCCAGACGTTGCCGTCGTATCCGAGGGCGACCAGCGCGCCATCCGGGCGGGCCTTGACGTTGTTGATATTCGTAAGTTCCACGGGCAGTTCCCGCACGGTGAACCCCGGCCGAAACATCTGCACCGCCGGCGGGTCGCTCACTGCCACCAGGGTGCTGCCCGAGCCCTCGTCGCCGGGAAACGTGTTTTCCCGGAAGTACGCGTACTTCGTGGCCGCGTACTCCACCATTTTCGCCGCTTCGACATCTGACAGGCTCCGGCTGAAGATGACTAATTCCGCCACGTCCCAGGCGCCGAAACCCTGAACGCGCTGCACCTCGGCATCGTTGGCGTAGTAGCGCGCACCCAGCGTGAACTCGTCGTGACTGATCGGTTCTTTCGCCCGCTTCCGTTCACCGGCCAATTGACCATCGACGTACAACTGAACCTTCTCGGCGTCAAAGTCGCTGCGGATCTCCAGCGTCAGCAGCTTGCCGAACGACCCGGCCGACTTCAGCAGATTGCCGACCCCACCGAACCCTCGTCCTTCGACGTTCAACAGCGAGAACTTGGGCCCTGGCCCCGGCCCCTGGTCGATCGTCAGCCCTGATTCGTAATCGCGCTTCCCGGCGGCATTGAGTGCCAGGAGCGCCTGGAAGTTGCCGCTGTTCCGCCTGGGGGCGGCGACGGCGAAGATGCTGAATGATTTCAGCTCGCCGGGCTGCTTTTCGAGCCGGTAGAAGTCGTTCTCGCCGTCGAACCGCAGGAATGCCAGGTCGCCCGCGCGCATGTATCGGGGGCGAGCCTTCGAATCAGTTTGCAGCAGGTCGCGCCCGTGGCCTGATGCGTCGTAGACGAGTTCCTGCCCGATGCCGTCGCCGCCGTGAATGATGCCGTGCGTTCGGGCCGCCTGTCTTTGCCGCGTGGCATCGAGCCAGATGTGAATATTGGCCTGGACGGGCATCTTCGCATCGGCCCAGGGTTCGGCGCTTTGGGCGAGGTTGCCCGCGATCAGCAGCGCTCCGATCAGCAGGTTTTGCGCGATAAGGCGCTTAGGCGACATTCGACGATTCCTTCGTTTATCAATTTGGCAGGGTAGTGGTGGCACGGGTTGGAAGCCGAATGAGCGACAGACCGGCCATTGTAAGGGGCTGCCAGGGCCATGCACAGCGTGCGCGGCCTCTGCCGTCACTGGCCCCGATCACTAAAAAGCGCTCAGCATTCTTTCCGGCCGCGTCGGCCCAGACGGTAAGGCTTTGGGCCGCAGGCTGCTCGAAAAAAAAACACCGCCGCGCAAACCTTTGCGCGGCGGTGCAGGCGTCTCGGACGTGACGCGGCGAAAATCGATTAATACGTGGCTGTTGGTTCAGTCAGGGGCAACGGCATCGCTTCGAGGGGTTTGTCGTCGGCTTCGTTGGCCCCCAGGTGTGCCGGCGCTTCGTCGTACGCAGCGCCGTCTCTCCAGGCCTGAAACGGGTCGCGCTCAGCCGTTTGCGAGAGTGGGTCGCGATGAGAGTCGCGGCTGCCGAGCCGCGTCGCCCGCTGGTCGAGAATCGTGCGGGCCGCCTCGCGCAATTCGTCGTCGCTGAGCCGGCGGATGTTGACGATCTGCGTCAGCGGCTCGAGCGCCCGCGCCACCCGCCCGATGGTCGTTTCCATGAGCAGCAATTGAGTCAGCCCCTCGCGAAGTTTTTCGAGCGCATCGACATGCGCCGTGAATTCTTCGTGGAAGTCGGAGAGTATTTCAAGGTTCTGCACGGCCCCGGCGACCGAGGGCGTCTGGTCGATCAGCCGGTCCTTGAGTTCCAACAGTCGATCGAGGCTGTCGATGGCGACCGCCGACTGACCAGCCTCGTCTTGCAGCGCGTCTTGCAGGGCCAAGAGGCGGTTGGCGTGCGTGCGCGCCGCGTCGAGTTGCGGGCTTGACGCCACGAGCTGGTCTTTCAGCGCGCAGAATTCTCCGGCCGCCGACCGCGCAAGGGGCAGCTCATCGGCCGCTTCGATCACCTGCCGCTGCACATCTGTCAGCTCCTGCAGCGCAACCGCAGCCGGGGTCGTCAGTTCCTGCTGCTCGAGCGCCGTTTCCTGCAGGCGGCTCATTTCACGCACCGCCGCGTGCGCTGCACGCGTATGGCGAGATTCTTCCAGCAGGTCGGCCCGCAGATTCCGCATCTCGCGTACCGTAGCCCGGGCGTCGGGCAACTGGGCTTTCATAGACCGCAGGTCGCCGAGCAGCGTCGCGGCCTCAAAGGCCTGGTTGCGCTCGCCGACCAGCTCCTGCACGTCTTCCTGCAACACGAGGGTCTGATGGTGAAGCTCTTTCAACTGGTTGAACATCGGCTGCGCGACGACGATGTACACGGCGACAAACCCCGACGCCACGCCGATCAGAAACGCGCCCCACACCAGCGTGTTCCGTTCGGAGATCAGGGTTACGTCGTCTTCGAAGTGATCACTTCGCATGTTACTCGCAATTTCCACGTCGATTCCCTCCAGCATCCGGTGAGGTTGAGTGTTTCTAATCTCGGTCCCCAAGGCGAACGACAGGTTCCGTCAGATGACCTGTGCCTGTAGATATCGCCATTTGCTGCCGGACAGATTCACTATTTGCCCCAGTCTCTGTGGACAACGGCAAACT
Organism: Planctomycetaceae bacterium; assembly: GCA_052388175.1. Classification (GTDB taxonomy): domain Bacteria; phylum Planctomycetota; class Planctomycetia; order Planctomycetales; family Planctomycetaceae; genus SIAF01. The sequence continues at coordinate 36,533 of JBQTIL010000038.1, forward strand.
CCGCCCTCAACGTAACCGGAACGAATGTGCGAGAATTCGCGATTGGCGGCGCCCCGACCGATTTTTCCTAAAGAGTGGGCCGCCGATCAGCGGTCGGTGGCTGGCGAGGCTTTGGCCGCGCGCCCGTCGAACGTCGCGTTTCCGCGGGCTTCGTGCGCGAGCGCAAGGTACTGTTTGAGCAGCTCTTCCACCGCCGCATCGCTTTTGTCGACATCGAGTTCCAACCAGTTTCCGGAGACGCCCGGTTTAGCCACTCGGATTCCTGCCGCGAGTTTTCCGCGATTGTCGCCTCCCGCCCGGTCGCCCGCGACCAAGGCGGCCATCAGCCGGTCGGCAAGGCTTCCCCTGGTTTCCTCGTAGGCCCGCGACATGGCGACAAGCACCTCGCGGCCGGCGAGCGTGTTTCCCTGGCAGGCGTAGTACCGGCCCGAAATGCCCCCCCAGTACAAACTCGCTCCCGCCGCACTTGCCGGGTTGACGTTGGCGGCGCGCCCTTTGACGTCAATCAACGCCAGTTGACGGCCATCGGGGTCGCGATCGTCGCGCAAGAGCTCTCCCAGAACTTCTTCCGGCCGCCTGCCTGTGCTCAACAGGTCGAGCGCGCGCGGACCGAATTTCGGTTCGCCCCAGTGCTGAGTGCAGAACGCGCCCACGCCCCCGCGGACCCAGGGGACCACCTTGCCCACAGCCGGGTACTTGCTCGCGACGGCCGCCCCGCACACCCCCGTCTCAGGGTCAGCCGCGACAATTGAGAATGTCGCCGTCAGACACGGCGCAGCGGGCGCGCCCTCTCGCCCAGATTCGGCAAACTCGTCGGCGCGAGCCGGTCGCGCGCAGACACAGAGAGCCATGTGCAGAACAATGAGAAAACGGGGTTGCATTGGGCCATCTCCGAACGTTGTCGTCGGGCGTCAGTGTGGCGGGGCATCTCGGCCGTTAGTTTGACCGCCAGCCTCGACCACAGTCTCGGTTACGTCAAGTCGGTAACGCAATCGCCCCCGGCGAAATTGCGGTCGCGAAACGGCTCAAACTACCCATACGCGGGCTGCCGGACGGCCCAGTGTGCAGGGCCAACACTGGCCACGGCCGACTGCGTTGGTATTGCGTCTTCTGAGCCTTTTTTCGGCGAACGTCTTTCTATCTTCGTGGTCGCTTGCTGCGTGGCGATCTTTGCGCCGTTCGTTCACTGGGCACACTGCGACCTGTCACGCGGCTCGCACTGGTTCCACGGCATGCGGGCCAGCAACAAGCCCATTCCGCAAGTGTCGGTCAGGCCCGCGAAAATCAGTCCGGCGCCGACGATCGCTGATAATCCGATGAATGCGGGGTGAACAAACCAGGCCAGCAACACCCCGACCAGTACGAATGCACCGGCGACGATGCGAAGCTGCCGTTCGAGTGAGATCGATTTCGTTCCGCGGATGACGGGCAGGCCCGCGCCTTCGCAGGCGAGCAGGCCACCGGCGACGTTGACGACATTTGTAAATCCGGCCTGGGCGAACTTCTCGCACGCCTGCCGGCCGCGATTGCCGGATCGGCAGATGAGGTAAACAGACTCTTCGGCCGGGCCCTTGAATGATTGCATCACAGACGCCGGGTCAAGCCGGTCGAGCGGGACATTGCGTGCCGGTTCCAGGTGAAGCTCTCGGAACTCGACCGGCGTTCGCACGTCGATGAGCTTGACGTCGTCACGGGTGCGGCAGAGATCCGCAAGCTGGGCCGCAGAAATGGTGGCGACGGGCATGGCAGGCTCCTTGAACACGGTGATGTATATTGTAATATCGAGACATTACGATATTTTTTCGAAAAAAAATTACGCGCCGCCGAATCGCGACTCGACGCACGCCATGATCTTCTCGAGGTGCGACTCGACAACGTGATAGTAGGCTTTGCGGCCTTCTTTGTTGTGGCTTAGAAATCCGCAGCGCTGCATCAAGCGCAAATGTTCCGACGCCATATGGCTGGGTATCGCACATGCCTCGGCCAGCTCGCCGACCGTATAGCGCCCCCGCAGCAGCATTTGGACCATCCGCAATCGATGGGGATGTGCCAGGATCTTGAGGCACTCTGCCGCCTGCTCCAGAGCGGCGAGTGAGGTGAGTTTGGGTTTAAGGGCCTTGGCGCCGGTCGACATGTTTTCTCTCCACTCAACTAAATATATCGGAATATCCCGACATGTCAATCACTAATTTGGTGAGGCGCCGCCGCGATGTGACAATCGCGTTTCGGGCCGCAGCGGCCCTCAAAGAGTCAAAACCGCGGCCAGGTCGACGGGGCCCGGCTTTCTCGGCTCGCGAATGGGCGGCGGGATTGATGAGTCCGCCCGAGTGCAAACTGCCCGGTCACTCGCCAATGCAATACAGCCGCTTGTTCGTCCGCAGGTAAATCCGTCCCCCGCAGATGGTGGGGCTGGCAAAAATGCCCTCACCGAGGTCATTTTCGGCAACCCGTTCGAGCTTAGGCCCTGCCTTGATCACGTGCGTCTTGCCCGCTTCGTCGCAGGCATAGATGCAGTCGCCTGCCAGAATGGGCGAGGAGGTGAAGGCCACGCCCGGCCCCATTCGCTGCTGCCAGAGTTGCTCGCCGGTAGTCGCGTCGAAACAGTGCGCCACCCCGTCGTCGGTTACACCGTACAGCAGGTCGTCGCAGACCAACAGCGACGGCACATAGAATCTCCTGGCCTTCCTCCACACCAGGTGCGTCTCGGTCACGTCGCCCGTTCCATCGGCCCTGATGCACATCGTGCCGACGCCGGGAAAACCGCCGCTGGTGAAGACGTGGTCGCCGGCGTAGGTCATCGTGCTGGCGATCACCATCGTCGGCCCCTGGCAGCGCCACAGTTCGTCGCCGGTCGCCGGGTCGTATCCGGCGGTGATTTCGCACCCGCTCAAGAGCACCTGATCGCGCCCGGCGACCGGCGCGACGATTGGCGAAGCGAAGCTCGTCTGCCCCGGTCGATCGACCTTCCAGGCGATTTCGCCAGTGTCGCTGCGCAAGGCGGCGAGAAAACTCTTCCCGTCGCTGTCGCTGGCGACAATCACCAGCGACCCATACAGGGCGGGGGAGGCGGCGTACCCGTGCATCGTCTTGAAGCCCCCGGCCTCTTTCTGCCAGACGATGGATCCATCGAGGTCGACGGCAGTCACCCAGATTGCGTCTCGATTGAGAAACGTGATGTACGCCCGCCGACCGTCACACGCTGGCGTCGCCGAGGCGTGCGAATTCTTCTCGTGCTTGTGAACAAAGCCATTTGTGTGAATGACAGTCGTCCAGAGCGGCTGGCCCGTTTCGCGGTCAAACGCCAGAAGCGATTGCACCTCGGTCTCGTCGTCGGCTGTCGCCAGCAGAATGTGCCGGCCGCAGAGCGTGGGAGAGGAATGTCCGCGACCCGGAACGTCGGTCTGCCAGATGATGTTTTCTGCGGCGCTCCAGCGCGTGGGCGCGTTCGTATCGGCGCTTCTGCCGTTGACGGCCGGCCCGCGCCAGCACGGCCAGTCGGCCTCCGGGGTGGCGGCCGCTGGCTTTGAATCGGCGCCGCGCGTTTCAATGGCTCGCTCTCCGGCTGCTGCAGTGGCCTCGGGCGGCGAGTCGAGCCGTGAACAACCCGCCAGCAGACCGACGCATCCGCCGACCAGCACAGAAAGAAACGCCTGTCGCATAGAATTCACCTGAAACGTCATGATGAACACACCCGACGTGTGGCACGCACACCACGGAGATTATTTGCGAGTGAGGGCCGTTCCGCAACCCGCGTTGACTCGGGCAGTTCCGTTCTGGTAGGTTCGCGCGGGGGGAGGCGGGTGCGTCATGTCCCTGGCCGCCAGTTCGGCGCTCGGGGAGAGATCTCCGTATTCAACGCCCTATAGACGCACGGGAGAGCACCTGACTATGTGCGGCATTGTCGGTTATGTAGGGGAAGGGCAGCGCGAAGCAGTTGACGTGCTGATGGAGGGCCTGCACCGGCTCGAATACCGCGGCTACGACAGCGCCGGTGTCGCCGTCTTCGCCAATGGCAATGGCATTGCCATTCGCAAACGCGTCGGTCGAGTCGGTGAGCTCGCGCGACTGCTCGACGAACAGCCTGTACACGGCCGGGTGGGAATCGGCCACACCCGCTGGGCCACGCACGGCGGCATCTCAGACATCAACTCGCATCCGCACGTCGGCGGAGAGGGCGACGTGGTGGTCGCCCATAACGGTGTCATCGAGAACTATGCGACGCTCAAAGAGCGGCTGTTGACGCAGGGGTACACGTTTCGGTCGAGCACCGATACCGAAGTCGTGGCGCATTTGATCGCGCAACAGATTGACAAACAGGTGCGTCAGGGAAAGGACCGCCGCGACAGTCAGACCCTGCTGGCCGCCGTGCAGGCGGCGCTCGCCAAGCTCAAGGGAACATACGGCCTGGCGATCTTATTTCGCGATCAGCCCGACTTGCTGGTTGCGGCGCGGCTGGGCAGCCCGCTGGTGGTCGGTGTCGGCAAGGGCGAACATTTCCTCGCCAGCGACGCCAGCCCCCTGGCAGGCTACACCGACCAGGTGGTCTATTTGTCAGATCACGAGTTGGCGCTGCTGACCCCTTCGGGGTTCGAGCTGATTCATCGCGAGCATGGGCAGACTGAGCCGGCGATTCACCTGCTCGATCAGACTGCCGGCGACGTCGAGCTGGGGGCGTACTCCCACTACATGCTCAAGGAGATTTACGAGCAGCCGACGACCATCGAGAACGCCCTGCGCGGCAGGCTCGACGAAGACGCGGCGACCGCCAAGTTCGGGGGCCTGAACCTGAGCGTGCAGCAGATTCGACAGATGGACCGAATCGTGCTGACCGCCTGCGGCACAAGCTGGCATGCGGGGTTGGTCGGCGAGTATCTGATCGAAGAATTCGCCCGCGTGCCCGTAGAGGTTGAATACGCCAGCGAGTTCCGCTATCGCAACCCGCCATTAACCGATACGACGATGGTTTTCGCCATCACGCAGTCGGGCGAAACGGCCGACACGCTGGCCGCCTTGCGCGAAAGCCAGCGGAAGGGGCACCCGACATTGGCCATCTGCAACGTGGTCGGTTCGAGCATCGCCCGCGAGGCCGACGGTGGCGTGTATCTGCATGCCGGCCCCGAAATCGGCGTCGCATCAACCAAGGCCTTCACGTCGCAGGTGACCGTGCTCACACTGTTGGCCTTGTACCTGGGCCGACTCAGGCACCTGTCTTACCCGGCGGGAAAGCGCTTGAGCGACCACCTGCGGCAAATGCCCGACACGATCAAAAAGACGCTCGATTGCGACGAGAAAGTGCAGGCCATCGCCCGCAAGTACCACAAGGCGACAAACTTTCTCTACCTGGGCCGGGGTTACAATTTTCCCGTGGCGCTCGAAGGGGCCCTCAAGCTCAAGGAAATCAGCTACATCCACGCCGAAGGCTACCCGGCGGCCGAAATGAAGCACGGGCCCATCGCCCTCGTTGACCCGCAGACCCCCAGTGTGTTCGTGATTCCGCGGGGTGATATGTACCCCAAGATCATGAGCAACCTGGAAGAGGTCAAGGCCCGGCAGGGGCCGGTGATTGCGGTGGCCTGCGAAGGAGACGATCGTATCGCTCAGGTCGCCGACGACGTGATCTATGTTCCCGCGGTGGAAGACTACCTGCAGCCTCTGGTCACGGTGGTGCCCTTGCAACTGCTGGCCTACCACATTGCCGTCATGCGCGGCTGCAACGTCGACCGCCCGCGGAACCTGGCGAAGAGCGTGACGGTCGAGTGACGGAGCCTGAAGTCAACCGGCACGGCAGGCTGGCAGCAGACGGGTGCATTTCAATGCGCGCCGTCGCCACCTTCGGCGGCTTCTCGCGAATTCTCGTTGCTGCGTTTCAATCGCGAGCGCCGCCCTCTGGCGCGTCGATTTCAAGTTCCTTGCGGGCCTTCGCCGCGCGCTCGGCGGGTATCGCGCCTTGCCGCGCCAGGTCGCACAGAGCGCCGCACGCAATGTGCGCCGCATCGACCCCGAAATGCCGCCGCAGCGCCGCCCGCGACTCGCTGCGCCCGAAACCGTCGGTCCCGAGCGTTACGGGGGCCCGCGGCAACCAGCGGGCGATCGAATTGGCGAGAGCCGTAACGTAATCGGTGGCGATCACATACGAGGCGTCGGCATCGCCCAGGCATTCGTTGAGCCACGAGCGGCGCGGTTTCTCGGCAGGGTTGGTGAGGTTCCAGGTTTCGCAATCGCCGGCGTCTCGATAAAGCTGCTGCACGCTGGTGACGCTCCAGACTTCGGCCCCCACGTCGTAGCGCGATTCGAGAATCTCGCGGGCCTTGACCGCCTCGGGCAGAATCGCCCCGCTCGCCAACAGCACCGCCCGCGCCCGGCGCTTGGTCTTGCCCGCGGCCTGAAACCGATACAGCCCCCGGACAATGCCTTCGGCGGCACCGGAAGGCATCGTGGGCATCTCGAGTTTTTCGTTCTGCAGGGTCAGGTAGTAGATGATGTCGTCGCGACCTTCCGAAAGCCGCCGAATTCCCTCGCGCAGAATCACCGCCAGCTCGTAACCGAACGCCGGGTCGTACGACGCGACGTGCGGGTAGCCGAGCGCCGTCAGGTGGCTGTGCCCATCCTGATGCTGCAAGCCTTCTCCGTTGAGCGTCGTGCGCCCCGCGGTGGCGCCAATCAGAAAACCGCGCGCCCGCGCGTCGCCGGCGGCGTAGATCAGATCGCCCACGCGCTGAAAGCCGAACATCGAGTAGAACACGAATAACGGCAGAATCGGCACGCCGTGCGTGGCGTAGGCCGTTCCCGCGGCGATGAACGTCGACATCGCCCCCGCCTCGGTAATGCCCTCTTCGATGAGCTGCCCATCGCGGGCCTCGCGGTAATACGTGAGGCTCTCGCTGTCGACGGGGTCGTACAGTTGCCCGATGTGCGAATAGATTCCGTACTGGCGAAACAGCGCTTCCATGCCGAACGTTCGTGCTTCGTCGGGCACGATCGGCACGATCCGCTTTCCCAGGCTCGCGTCGCGCAGCAATTTCGCGAGAATCCGCACGAAGACCATCGTGGTCGAGGCGGTCAGCTCTTTCCAGCCACCGAGAAATTCGTCGAACAAATCGGCCGCCGGCACCGAGGCCTTGACCACCGGTGCCACGCGCCTGGGCACAAAGCCCCCCAGGGCCTGCCGCCGTTCGAGCAGATACTGCATTTCAGGACTGCCTTCGGGCGGGCGATAGAACGGAAGCTGTTCGACTTCCTGGTCTGAAATCGGAATGCCGAACCGCGTACGGATCTTGCGCAGGTTTTCAATATCAAGCTTCTTCAGTTGATGGGCCGTCATGCGCCCTTCGCCGACTTCACCCATCCCGTACCCCTTGATTGTCTTCGCCAGAACGATCGAGGGGCTGCCCTGATTGTCGACGGCGGCCTTGAATGCGGCGTAGACCTTGTCGGGGTCGTGCCCCCCGCGGCGAATGCTGCGAATCTGCTCGTCTGTCAGGTGCCGCGACATCTCCATCAGCCGCGGGTCAGTGCCGAAGAAGTGGTTCCGCTGGTATTCGCCCGACGACACGCTGTACTTCTGGTACTGGCCATCAACCAGCTCGCCCATGCGGCGTGCCAGTAATCCCTCGTGATCCTGCGCCAACAGCGGGTCCCAATCGCTTCCCCAGATGACCTTGATGACGTTCCACCCGGCCCCGCGGAAGACGGTCTCGAGCTCCTGGATGATCTTGCCGTTGCCGCGAACCGGCCCATCGAGCCTCTGCAGGTTGCAGTTGACGACGAAAATCAGGTTGTCGAGCCGCTCGCGGGCCGCCAGCGAAATGGCCCCCAGCGATTCGGGCTCGTCGGTTTCGCCGTCGCCCACGAAGGCCCACACCTTGGCGTTCGATTTCGGCTTCAAGCCGCGGTCTTCGAGGTACCGGTTGAACCGGGCCTGGTAGATGGCCATGATCGGGCTCAAGCCCATCGACGCCGTCGGAAACTGCCAGAAATCGGGCATCAGCCAGGGGTGCGGGTAAGACGACAAACCTCCGCCGGGGGCCAGCTCGCGGCGATAGTTGATCAGTTGCTGCTCGGACAACCGCCCTTCGAGGAATGCGCGGGCATAAATTCCCGGCGCGGCGTGCGCCTGAAAGTACACCTGGTCTCCTTCGAACATCTCGGTGCGGCCGCGCAGAAAATGATTGAACGCCACCTCGTACAGCGTCGCGGTCGACGCGTACGTGGCGATGTGCCCGCCGATCGTCGGGTCGCGCAGGTTCGCCCGCACCACCATAATAATCGCGTTCCAGCGCACGATATTGCGGATATGCCGCTCGAGGTCGTGGCTGCCCGGGTACGGCGGCTGCTTCTCGCGCGGAATCGTATTGATGTAGGGGGTATTCAGCGAGGCGGGCGCCTCGACCCCTTTGCACACGGCGTGCGTCTGCAATTCGTCCAGCAGCCGGCGGACGCGGGCCCCTCCTGAAAGCCTCAGCACGTCATCCAGCGAATCGAGCCAATCGCGGGTTTCGAATGTTTCGTGCGCCTGTTGTCCGTTCGTGTGCATGAAGGATCGGATCTGCATGTCAAAAAAAGACTGATATGCCTGGTAGAATTGAACCTGCGCCCAAATCGCAGGTGAACCTTATAGCTTAACGCGGGAATCCCTCTTGAGGGAATCGAGCGACACGACTAGTATCCGGCCCTCTCAGAAACCCATAGAAAACGACCTCTGTGATGCGCATCTGCGAGCTGTTCGGCCGATGTTTTGCGCTGTTGGCGCTCTGTGCAACGCTGGCGGCGATTGCACCCGTGGTGGCCGCCCCGCCTGCCGAACTCGCGTCGCGCCTGCCGGCCGACCCGCCGCCGGCGCCCGTGGGCGTCGGGGCCCCACCGCCCGACCAGCCGCTGTTGCTTCTCGACCATGTTGAATTCTATCCGCTGAGTCTGCTTTCCGGGAGCGACAACGGCGGCGAGCTGCCGGTTCGCGCCCGGTTCGACGAAGCCGATGCCGGCGACCCCGGTTTCGACCTGACCGACCCGCCCGTGCCCGAATCAGCGATTGTGCCGATCGACCCGCTCGACGTGCCCGTGCCCTCCCGGCGGGGCGGCGTCTGGTCGCGCCTCTCTCACGGCTTTTCGGACTGGACTTCGCGGCTGTCGCTGGGAAGCCGCGTGCTGGCGGGCAACAGCAATCAGAACTTTGTCGACTTCGCCGCTGATTTCGAGCGTACCGAAGACGATCGGCGTTTCACCCAAATCAACCTGCTGGGGCAGTTCGGCGAATCCGACGGAACCGTGGTCGCCAACCGCTGGTTCGCCAATTCGACGACCGACTACTACCGCGGCGACCAGTGGCTCGTGTTCCTGAAAGTCATGGATCAATACGACCAATTGCAGAACCTCGATTATCGAGGGACCCTTTCGGGCGGGGCCGGGTATCGGTTCTTTTTCGAAGACCACAAGCGGCTGGTCGTTCGCGTGGGGCCCGGCGTGACGGGGGAGGTTTTTCATAACCCGTCCGACAAGCGGCTCACCCCCGACCTGTTCGGCGAGGTCGAGGTGCGCCTGCCTTTGTGGGAGCGGCTCAAGTGGGAACAGAAAACCACCGTGTTCCCCAGCTTGTCGTCGCTCGACGTGGCCCGCGCCACCAATCAAACGTCGTTTCTGTACGCTTTCGACGAGAAAGAGCAATGGAGCCTGAAATTCGGCATGCTTTATCAGTACATCAGCCAGCCCAATACCGGGCGCCTGCCCAACGACCTGACGACGAACTTCTCGATCGTTTATTTGCGCAAGTAAGCGTGCGTCATTTTTTCGACGACCGCGACATTCTGACCTTCGCTGCGATCCGCGTCAGAATCAACTGCGCGCGGCGCTCGCCGTCTTGAGACGCGACTCCCAGGGCGTTGTTGATATTCGCCAGCAGCGTCTGCATGGTCTTGCGGTACGCTTCGTATTCGCGTTCGGCCTGCTGCTGCCCCTCGAAGGGGATGCGGGCCACCACGTACTGCTTGTAAACCGACTCGTGCCAATTGCGCTTGCCGGCGGCGCTCGTGGCCCCCAGGTGATGGTCTTTCAGAGAACGCGACAACCGGGCGGTGATGTCGCGCAGCCAGCGGCGGGTTTCTTCCCAGTCGCGCTTGTCCTGCTGGTCGCCGAATCGCCGCTCTTCGGTCGATAAATCACGATTGAGCGACGTGATTCGCACCAGCATCGAATTCAATTGCTTTGCGGCGGCGGCCAGTTGCAGTTCGAGTTGCAGGCACGCGTTCCACGACGTTTCCATGCGGCCGAAGCTGGTGGCCGCCGCCGGCGAGGCCGCGATCGGCTGCTGCTCGCGAATGGCCCCCGCCGGCGCCGTAAATAAGACGATCTGCGCTTCGGCCCCGGCGCGCGGCTGGGGAAGGGGGTTATCCCAGGCCGGGTTGGCCCCCTGTCGGCCGTCGTCTGGCACGCCGTATAGCGTCCAGCCTGTCACAGCGCCGGCGTCGAGCCCCAGGTGGTGCGCGAGTGATCGCAGGGTGATGGGGGGCCGACCGGGCGCCGACGTGAAAAATTCCGGTGTGACCTGCACGATCACGCAGTGCGGGGCGTTTGCCGGTTTGAACCAGACCCACGCGCAACGGGAGGGCTCGCCCGGCAGCGAGATGTATTCCCAGTTGGTCGACGGTGGCCTGGCGAGAAAGTTCATGGGTGTCGGGGTGCCACCATGAGATTTCGGACGGCGCCCGAATTCGTCGATCTCCGCAGGGGCGCGACGGCCACCTTACGGAGCAGAAGTGTAGGCGTCGACCTGGTCATGCATCGTGTACAGCCGGTACGAGTCGTCGTCAAACACCACAATTCCGCTGGACTTGTTGTCGCGCTCGGGCACCAGCGGGTTGCCGCCGTATTTTTTCCAGCGGACGAGATCGGTTGAAACGGCGACATTCGTGGTCCACGTTCGCGGCCTTTCGGCTATGCCGCTGCCGTGATAGTACGCGTAGTAGCGACCGTCGTGGCGAATGATCTGGTTGAGGGCGATTTTGAGGCGATCGTAGGGGTCGGGCCCCGGCGAAAGAACAGGCTCTTCCTGCACGTTGGTCCAGATTCTGAGATCGGTGGAGCGGGCCAGCCACACGCCGTCGTCATTCCGCTCATAGAACAGATGCCACTGACCGTTCTCGAACCAAACGGTCGGTGTTCCAAATGGACCGTCGGAAAGCGGGCTGCCGTTGGTGGTGCGCACATCGAACGGGCCTTCGCGCTTCCATTCGATGCCGTCGCGAGATGAGAGCCATTGGGCTCGATCGTGCAGGCCTTCGGCAAACATCAGGTAGGTGTCGGCATGTTTGACAACCTGCACGTCTTCTACCCAGCCATTGCGGCAGATCGGGTTCGCGGAATCACGCGTCCACGTGAGGCCGTCGCGCGAGGTCGCGAGGCCCACAGACCTCGTTCCCGAGGCCGTTCCGTCGTAGCCCGTGTACCACATCCGCCACCGGTCGCCCTCGCGCAGAATCCATCCGCGTTCGCGGATTTTTGCGTCCCACTGACCGGGCCCCGCTGACGTGAACACGGGGTTATTGCGGAACGGCCGGAAACGAACCAGCTCGCGCGGAAACTCGTCGCCGCGCGCGGGCCTGTACGAGAGGCAGATTGCGGCCAGCGTCAGAGCGACCGCCTGAAATCGCCAGCGGGAAAAAGCCACGAGCATTCACGCAAGCTTAATGATTAGGGGTTCCTTCCGCACAGATAGGTTAGCTAAGTTTCTTGTCTGAATCACGGGAGCGACGGCATGTTCGTGCGTCCGACCCGGTTGTCGATGCGTCTTGTCTGGTAATAAAATACACAATATCTGACACAATAGCTTCGATTCGACGGTGAGTAGCGCGAGGGTCGCGAAACCTTCGCGGCCAGGTTGGTGTTGAATGGTTGGAGGTGTTGCCGATGAATTGGATGCTGGCGTATTTTGACCCGGGGTCCGGAAGTTTGTTGCTGCAGGCCGTCGTCGGCGGGTCGGCGGGGCTGTTGGTCTTTGTGAAGTATCTCTGGAATTCCTTGCGCGCACGCCAGGGCCAGGCGGAAGCGGTTCGGGATTGACCGAGATGGCCCTCTCGACTTCAGCGGTCGAGTTTGACGCTGGTTCATACCGCGATCGCGACGCCCGTGTGTTCTGTGATGCGCAGGGTTTGGGCCGCGTTCTTTCGGCGCGCGCCCTGGAAGAATGGAACGCCGTCAGCGCCGCCGGTTTTTTTCAGCAGGCGACCGCCGCGCGGCGAATAATCGGCGCCGACCTCGCTGAAACATCCGCGCCTGAATTGGATGTTGGCGATAGCTCGTGGGCCGGCGTCTTGCGGCATGAGCGGGTCCCGTGCGTTTCGTTTCCGTTCGAATGGTCGTTCGGGATGTTGCGCGATGCTGCTCTCCTGCAGCTTGAGTTGCTGGCAGATGCGCTCGACGACGGGTTCACGCTCAAAGACGGCACCGCCTACAACGTGCAATGGATGGGGGCGCGACCGGTGTTCATCGACGTGGCGTCGTTCGAACGGTTGACGCCCGGGCAGCCCTGGGCCGGTTATCGACAGTTCTGCCAGACGATGCTCTTTCCTCTACTGTTGCAAAGCCTTCGCAACGTCGCATTCCAACCTTGGTTGCGGGGAGCATTGGAAGGCATCAGCGCAGGTGACTGCGCCCGCCTGCTCGGCTGGCACGCGCTGGTGAAGCCGTGGTTATTTACCCATGTCTGGTTGCACGCGCGGCTGGAAGGCTGGACTGCTGCCGGAAACCATGACGTCGCGAGTCAATTGCCCGCGTCGGGGTTTAATGCCGAAATGGTCAGGCGCAATGCGTTGAGCCTCGCAAAGCAGATCCGGCGCCTCAAATGGGCGGCGCCTGCGAGGGGCTGGTCGCTCTATACCGACAACAATACCTACACGCCTGCTGCGGCCGAGCGCAAGCGCGAGTTTGTACGGGCGGCGCTCGGCTCTCAGCGGTGGGGCCTGGTCTGCGATCTGGGAGCCAATACCGGGAATTTCTCGCGCCTGGCCGCTGAATTTGCCGACAACGTGGTGGCGCTCGACGCCGATCAGGGCGCCATTGAAACGCTGTACCAGTCTCTCAAGGCCGACCCGCCGGCAGGTGGCAGCGGAAATATTCTGCCTCTGATAGTCAACCTAACCGACCCATCCCCGGGCCTGGGCTGGCGCGGGCGCGAACGGCAGCCGCTGTTCGAGCGCGCGAGGCCCGATCTTCTGTTGTGCCTGGCCCTGGTGCACCATCTGGTCTTCGGCTCCGGAATCCCCCTCCCGGAACTGCTCGAATGGCTGGCGCAATTCCGATCGGCGCTCGTCATTGAGTTTGTCGATCGCGCCGACCCGATGGTGGCCCGACTCTTACGCGGCCGCCGCGACAACTACGCCGACTACTCTCGTGACGCCTTTGTGCAGGCGCTGGCCGAACACTTTGAGTTGCTGGATTCGCTGTCGCTTGAGGGCGGCACGCGATGGCTCTACTTCGCCCGGCCTCGAGCTTGATATGAGCGCCGAGATTGTGCTGCCGCGAACCGTTGACCGACAGTTGTCGGCCGTCCCATCGCCTCGAAATGGGGCGCACGTCAGGCTGATCGACGCGCTGCACGTTTTCGTTCTGACGGGCTTTGCCGTTGCCCAGCCGCTGTACGATCGGCTGGCCGAGCGGCCGGCCGTGCTGGTCGACATGGGGGTCAGTCGGCTGACGGTGGTGCTTTTCGTGCTGGCGCTCTCGTTCGCGTTGCCATGCCTGATCGTGCTGGCTGAAACCGCAGCCTGTTGTGTGTCGCGCCGCATGTATGAAGCGGTGCACTCGGTCGTGATTTTCATGCTGTCGGTACTGATGGCTCTGCCGGTCGTGAAAATGGCGGGCCTTTCCTGGAGCGTGCTCGAAGTTCTCGCGGCGCTTGCCGTCGCTGGCGCCGCGACCTGGGCCTACTTTCAGAAGCGTTTCCTGCGAACCATCGTTTCGGCTGCGATTCCCGGAATCGTGATCTTCCCGGCGGTGTTTCTGTCAAATTCGGGGCTGCGGGGGGCCTTTCTGGCTCCGCAGCGCGTTCAAGTTGAACGGGGCAGCCCCGTGCCCGTGGTCATTCTGGTGTTCGATGAATTCTCGGGCGTATCGTTGATGAACGAGAAACGTGAAATCGACGCCGAACGCTTCCCGAATTTCGCAGAGCTGGCGCGGCGATCTACCTGGTACCGCAACAGCACGACCGTGCACGCAGACACCTGGGAGGCGTTGCCGGCCATCCTGTCGGGCAACCGCACTCAGGTTACTTCGACGCCTTTGCCGGCCGATATTCCTCAAAATCTGTTCAGCGTGCTCGAGTCGACTGGCGCCTACGAGCGGGCGATCTTCGAGCCCGTGTCGCGGCTGGCGCCGTTTCAGCGGGAAGGGCGCGAGTTGCCCGCGCCAGGCGCCTTCGGGCTGGCCGATGCGCTCGCGCGCGTGCTGTTGTTTCATATTGCGCCTCTCGAATTCCATCGGCGGCTGCCCCCGTTGCCCAATTTGTGGTTTGGGGTATCGATTTCGCAGGAGATCGACACCGAGTTGCACCGGGGAGTCTTTCGCTACTGCTGGGGCGATCGACGCGATCGGCAGTTCGAGCATTTTCTGGAATGCCTCGACGGCGGGCCGACTCCGACGTTGTACTTTCAACACCTGATGCTGCCGCACGTTCCCTGGTGCTACCTTCCATCAGGTCAAACGTATGCTGCCGACGGCGACCAATGGGACCTGCTCAACTTTACCCAGCACAATCAGCTTCTCCACCACTGGGGCAGTGATGAATGGGTCGTGGTGCAGAGCCATCAGCGCTACCTGCTGCAATTGCGCTACGTCGACCTATTGATCGGGCGCCTGCTGGCACGACTGGATGAATGCGGGTTGTTCGACCGCGGTCTGCTCATCGTCACCGCCGATCACGGTGTCTCGTTTCGCGCCCGGCAGCCGCGCCGGACGGCCGCCGATGCCACTCGTGCCGATATTATGTCGGTTCCCCTGTTCATCAAGCTCCCATTTCAGACTGCCGGCGCGATCAGCGATTGGAATGTGGAAGCAGTCGACATTCTGCCCACAATCGCAGACGTGCTGCGCATAAAACTGCCCGACCCGGTGGAAGGGCAATCAGTCATTGACGCGTCGCTGCCCGAACGCCCGACGAAACACTGGGGCGCGCATCGGTCGGAGCAGACCTTCAACAAATCGATTGCGGAAAGCTCTGATGGGCACCTGTTGCAGTTCGAACGGTTCGGCAGCGGCAACCCGCAGGCACTCTTCAATGTCGGGCCGCGCCCGGAATTGATTGGCCAGCGCGTTTCGAAGCTGAGCGTGGCGACTTCCCCGGCTGTTGAGATTGACATAACGCGGTTCGGCGACACGCGGCTCGACGATCCGCAATCCATGGTTCCCTGCCTGATCGAGGGTGACGTGCGCGTGCCGCACGTCGAACGCGAGCCGGTCGTGCTGGCGATCGCGGTCAATGGCGTGATCGAGGCCGTCACGCGAACCTGCGAACTTGATGGCTTGCGCCAGCACTTTTCGGCCCTGTTTCCTGAAATCGCCTTGCGCACGGGCCACAACGACGTGCGCATTTACGCCGTCAATTTGAATTCGACGCCCCCAAGACTGACCGAATGCATTCTGCAACAGGCGCCGGTGAGCGACGAGTTGTTTCCCGACTGGGCAGCCGAAATCGGGCGGCATTCCGCTTCGTCTGATGGTCAGAAGCCCGCGGCAGGCGACGTGCTGCGCGGCGGCTCAGCCCGTTCCGAGGCGGGCGCCGAGGCCGGCGGTGCGCGCTGAAAGTCGCGTTCAGCCGCGGCATCTTCGGCGGCAATCGTTCGCACTTCCGCGACCTCTTCGCGCAGTTGTTTCAGCCGGTCGTCGTCGAGGTACTGTTTGATCAGGGTCGAAAGTTCGTCGCACAATTTGGCGATCCGCAACTCGGCCGGCCGATCTTTCCGCTGCCGCGCCGCCTGAAGCCCCGGCAAGCGAATGGCGTTCAGTTCCGACAGAAACTCGTTCGCATCGGGCAGCGTCGCCAGTTGCCTTAGATGTTCGTCGACGCGCGTCCAATCGC
The DNA here is from genome assembly GCA_052388175.1 of Planctomycetaceae bacterium. Classification (GTDB taxonomy): domain Bacteria; phylum Planctomycetota; class Planctomycetia; order Planctomycetales; family Planctomycetaceae; genus SIAF01. The sequence goes on from JBQTIL010000038.1 coordinate 52,596, forward strand.
CGGCCTTCGCGCCGCTGCGCGACAGGGAAGCCAATACCGCCCGGCGGGCGACAGTGTCGACAAGCTCCGACTGCAATTGCGCCAGCCGCCCTTCGATTTCGAGACGTAGCGTGTCGTCGGGCAGCTCGAGGATTTCAAGTTCCCGGACGCCCGGCACAAAAGGCACGCGCGCCAACAGGTTCTGGCCACTGCGGACGAGAAGCCAGACCGGCACCCTAGCGGAGAGCACCTCGTCTCCAAGCACCACGATTCCGCTGCGGCTCGATACCAATCGCGCCAGGCGCGGCGCCGCGGCTGAGTTCGATGGGGTTGTTTCGCCTGCAACGTATTTTGCCGATGAAATCTCGACCTCGATGCCTCCCAATGGCCGGCGGCCGGGTGCGCGTGTGATCAATTGCAAATGGGTGCCGCGCGATTGGCGGCGGGCCGCCAGTGCGACAACTTCCACTCGCCGACGCCTCGCTGCCAGCGGTACGCGCAGCCCACTGAAGACTGCGGCCAATGCCGTTCCCGAGGTGACGTCGCTGGCTGCGATGTAGGTCCAGGGGACCTGCTGAATCCGCTCGACCGAGCGCTCTTTGTTGAGGTAACGATAGTAGACTTCGTAGAGAGCTTCGTCTTTCAAAGGCCACCACGATTGATCCCTCGACGTCAGCGCGCCGGCGCGGGCGCGCAGCGTCAGCGGGCCCTTTTTCGGTTGCTCGACGATTGCCACAGGGCGAAACAGGTCGCGCAGCAGTTCAACCAGCAGGCTGGGAATCTCGCGGGCATCGCCGCCGTTTCGGCGGCAGATCGGGCTCAACTGGCGTGTTGCCGCGTCCCATTCGCGACCCGCGACAAGATACGTGGCTCCTGCGGCGTCTGCCGTCAGCCGGTACGCCTTGTCAAACCGGTTTTCGCCGTATCGCGACCAGCAATCTTCTTCTCGCAGACGCTTCAACGACTGGCCCAGCGCCGCGTCGGGCGAGCGGTCTTCGGCCAACGAGACCTGCCACATGTCACCGACTGTGCGGTCGAGAGCCTGGGCCAGCTCACGAAGCGTTTCGGCCCTTCGGGCGGGGCTGAACGCCCCCGCCTCGGCAAATTCGATTTCGATGTGAACCCGATACGGTCGCTGTTCGAAAGGCGGTTCCGACGCGTCTTCGGCGCCAAGCGCCGCCGGGCCTCCCAGAAGCGCTGCTGCAACTACCGCCGTCGCAATTGCCGCGCGGTGCGGCAATCGCGCTAGTCTCTGGTAAACCACGGCTCCACCTTCCAACGTTCGATCGACTGGTAAGTCTGCAAGGGCCTGTCGGGCACGTTGCGAATCGTGCGCCGATAGACCATGAACTGTTCCACCTCCCACAGGGGAATCAAATGCACCTCGGCGGCGAATTGCCGGTGCAGCTTGTGCAGCAGGCTTTCTGCCGAACGCCAATCTCCCACCCGGTCGAGCTCGAGCAGATCGTGCCTGAGCCAGGTGGGAAGGTGCCTGAGATCGGTGGTTTCGGTCGTGTGGGTCAGGGCCAGGAGCGTCCACAGGTCGACCAGCGGTTCGCAAATGCGTTCGATGCGGTAGGCGACGTCCCAGGGCGCTTCGTCTGTTCCCGGCGAACTCGCGCCCGTTGGAAGTGGCACCAGCACCGTCGGCACGCCGATTTGATCCCAGGCGGCGACGATTTTCGTCGCGGCCTGGAGTGCTTCGGGGTCGGCGGGGGCCACCAGCCGCAAAACCGGCAGCTTGCCGCCCAGTTCCTTCTCGGCCGTTCTTGCCAGCGAATAGGCCAGCGGCGCGTCATAGGGGTGGGGCTCGACGAATCTGTTGTAGGCGTAGCTTGTGGTCGGCCACGGAGCCGACGTGAGGCGCCCGAGCGCCCCGGCCGGCTCGTTCAGAAATAGTTCCTCGAGCAACGTGCGACGATCGAGCGCGTAGATCAGTGCGCGCCGCAGCGCCCGCGAGGCGAAGTGGCGGCTGCGAGGGTGAAATTGCAGAAAGTGCGTCAGAGGCAGCCCGAATGTCTGGGAAAAAAACTCGGTGCGCTGCGCAAAATTGCGGACTGCCGATTGCGGAACGTACGGCAACAGCGACACTTCACCCCGCAGAAGCCCTTGGATGGCCTTCTCGTGCGATTCGTAGCACAGTTCAACGACTTCAGCGACACGACGGTCGGACGACTTCTCAGGTTCCGCGACGCTTCGCGCATAGATGGCCCGCCGGCCGGCGTCGAGCGTCCGCAATTGAAAGGGGTATTCGTCGGCCCGGGCCTCCGGGCCTCGGACGGTCGGCGCGGCTTGTGCATCGGTCGCCGGGGAGACTTCCAACGCAGGCTTGCGGTAGGGAAGCGAAAACAGCACCTCCGGCCGCAAGGGCACCTGCCGGAAGTCGACCGCCAGCTCGAAGGGGCCGGCCAGACTGAGCCCCTCGACGAATGCGGCGAAACGGGCGTCATACTGAGAGCTGCCCGGCGCGACGCGCTCGGACATTGCGAGGGCCAGGCCTGAGGCCGTCAGGGGGGGGTGTGAATCGCCAGGCAGCGGGTAAGAACGGAGCTTGAGAATCAGGCGATGGCCAAGGTCGATCGGGTTCCAATCGCTGAAGAGACGCGTTTCATAACGCGCAACCTTGTCGTCGAACCGCGCGGGAAAGAACAAAGCCGGTTGGGTCATCTCGCGTTTTCGCCGCTCAGATGCCGAGAGTATCACAGCTTGCGGCTCGGTTTGCGGAGAGGGCAGCTCGAGCACTCCCACCCGCAGCCGCTGATGCTGCGTGCTCAGGCGATTGTAGGCTCCCAGCGCTTCGGGCAAAGAAGGCCAGATGCGAACGGCCTGCTCGGCGAAATCGAGCGCAGCCATGAGGTCACCCTGACGGTCGGCCGCAGTGGCCCGCGCGAGTTCCTCGCGAGCCTGCTCAATGAGACGGTTGGTCCATTGGCCGACCTGCCTGTGGGTCGGCAGCCGCTTCGCCAGCCGGCGCAGAAAGTACCTGGTTTGCCGAGGATCATTCGCTGCGAGCGCCTGCGACATCAGGCGGTCAGAGGCGAGCCCCAATTGCTCGTCGAGGCCGGGGTACGCGTGGTCGCGCTCATGCAACGACTCGAGCAGCGCCAGCGCCTGCTCGGCCTGGCCGGCCGCAAGTTGCACCGTCGCTTCGGTAAACGTCACGCGTTCTTTGCGGGCCGCGATTCCCGGCCAATCGGCCTGCCGTCGTTCAAGGGCCACCAGCAACTCGTAAGCCGGACGCACCCGGCGTTCGTCGAGCAGCATGTCGATGCGGCGCAGCATCAGGTCTTCGAAGTAAATGATTTCTTTAATGTACCGCACGTGCAGGCGGTAATCGCGCTCTTCGCCCTCAATTAACGTCAAAGGCAGAAAGTACGAAGCCAGCCGTCGGTCGCGTGCCGCCGCCGTCTCGGGCGGGTCGCTGGCTTTTCGCATCAACCGCGCCGTTTTCTGGTGCAGGTCGTCGAGTGTACCGGGGCGAGGATGCACCGGTTCGACAAACAGCACCTGCTTGTTGGTCATGACGACCCAGTCGACCGGCGGGCCCCTCATCAACGGCTCAAATTCGGGCACCTCGAGCTTGTCGATGGTGGGCAAGTCGACCGGCTCGCTCTCGTCTTCGTCAGAGGCCGTGTCGGCCACCTCGGCAGCTTCGGGTCTTTCGGCGGGGTCGGCTTTTCGCGGGCCCGCCTTCCTGGGGGGCTGCGCTGCCGATTCGATCGCCGTGGTTGCGACGAGGGCCAGCGCCAACAGCCAGTTCAACCCGGGTTGCGATGCAGTTTGCCGAAACATGACGGCCCAGCGATGGAAGGTCAGCGTTCCGAATTCCACAGGGAGTTGAGTTTCAACAGCGCCCCATCAATGGTCCCGACGACAAGCGCGTCTCCCCACAGCGCCGGCCCATGCGCCAGTCGCTGCCGCAAAGAGAGTGTCCGCAGCACCTTGCCGTCGGCAGGATCGACTTCCGCGACCCGGCCGTCGTCGAATGCGACGATCAATCGTCCGCGCATCGGTAGCGGGCTGCCGACGAGAGACGCATCGCCCGATTCAAGCTCCCAGCGGCGTGCCAATCGGGGTTCAAGCTCACAACAGATCAGTCGCTGGCCAAGAGTTTCGATAAAGGCGAGATCTCCCACGATCCAGGGCGCGCGCAGCGCCCGCTGTTCATTCAGGGGATCGCCCAGCGGCTCGAACGACCGCGCGTCGAGAAGTGATACGCGGCCGCTGGCATCGGCGACGACAACGCGGCCGCCGTCACAGGCAAACCCCACGTCGACTTCCCGGCCCGCATCCCACGCCGCAACCTCGGCCAGGTGCGCGACGGGCGATATGCGGTATTGCACGCGCGCCAGCCGGCCGCTGGCGTTGAGCGCCAGCGCCTGCGAATCATCGAGCACTGCTAATGACCTCCAGGCGGGAGAGCCTTCAGCCGTCAGCGGCGCGATCAGGTCTTCAATGGCCGCCGGACGATCAGGGCGCGGTAATAGCCGCAAGCGTCCCGCCAAAGGCAGCAGAATGCCCGAATCCAGCAACACCGGGTCGGCCTGCAACTCGTGAGTCAGTTGAAATTCGCGGGCGTTTCCATCTCCGCCGGCGAGCCAGAGGCGTGGCTGCTGGCCCCCACAGCGAATGGTGAGTCTCCCGTCAGGCAGAGTGCAGGCGAAAAGCGGGTCCCGCAACGTATCAGGAGCGCTGATTTGCCCGAGTGCCTGTGTTTCAAACCCGCCATTCGAAAGCGCCTGCGGCGTGACCTGCATGAAATCGCCGAGGCTCGTCACACAAACGACTGAGCCATCGGCTGTTGGCGGCGTCGCCGCCAGTACCGCGGCCCCCAACGCCGTTTGCCACTGAGTTGCCAGGCGCTGGCGCTCGATTTCAGAAAAGACCACGGCGCGGCTGCAGGGCACGTGCCGCGCGACGTACAACGATTCGCCCCTGACGAATAGCGGCTGCGCCGCGAGGCCCACAGCAACCTGCTGTTTGTCGGGCAGCAGACTATTGCGGCTGATCGTCAGCCGCCGCAGGGCCGTGCTCAGCATCCACAATTCGTCGTCCGGGCCCACCGATACGAAAACTGGCCCCCCCTGCGGCTCCTGGACGGCATACGAAGCGACAAAGGTCAATGCCCCGGCATCTCCCGTTTCCGCCAGCGTAAACGCCGAGACACGCTCTGTCGTCGACGGAACCGCCAACTGCCTTCCGCGGACCGCCAGGGGGTCGCGAATCAATCCGGTGACGTCGGCTTGCGCGACAGTCGCCGGCGGCTGATCTTCACGTGTGGTGTCGAGCAGCCGCAGCCTCGACATGTCGGTACGATCATTTTCAGCCAGCAGCAGATAGGCGCGCAGCATCATCGGCGGTGCGACTATCGACCCGGGGCCGTGGCCCAGCCAGACGACCCGTTCACAAGCCAGCGGTCGGTGCGTCAGCACGTACATGACATCCGACTCCCCGATGAGGTACAGCCGCTGGCCCGACGGCGACACAACGGCGGGCCCTGCCAGCCGCTGCGGGAATTGCAGCCTTCCGTGGCTGGCGCCGGTTTGCAGGTCGATCTGCTCGAGCGTTCCCGCCGCCGTCGCGAGCAGCGCCTGCGCTTCGTAAATCAGGGGCGCCGCTGTGGGCGTTTCATCGAGGGCCAGCCGCCAGATCGTCTCGCCCGTCCGCTGGTGCACCAGCAGCAGCTCGCGTTCGAAGGTGTCAAACAGCAGCAGGGCTGGCACCGTCGACGTCACCGGCAACGGGGTGAACGGCGATTGCTGGCCGACAAACCGCCGCCACAGCGGTTCGCCGGTGGCGCTATCGACGCCGAACACGGCCCCCTCGGCCGTCGCAAACACGGTCCCTCCGACCGATGCCACGTCAGACCGCGCGCGATTGCGCCGCGCCAGAACCAGTGGGCGAGGGGCCACCGACGCCGTCGGCGCGGCGCTCTGCGCCACGCGCTCACGCTGATCGCGCGCCACGAGGGCCCGTAACCCCGACAGCACCTCTCCCACGCGGTCTTGCAGCGGTCTGTATTCAGCCGCGTTCGAATGGCGATCGACCAGGCGGCGATAGTCGGGCAGGGCCGCCAGCAGCTTTCCCGAATCTCGCGCCGCGTCAAATTTCTGCACGACCGAATCAAACGCCTCGCGCTCGTTGATCGCGGCCTCAGCTTCGCGCGCGACGCGGGCGATTTCCGTCAGGCGTTCTTCGAGCTTCGGGTCGGCTGGACTGTACAACTCAAGCAGCTTGCGGGCATCAGCCGATACGGCCAAGAGCGGGCGGCGGCGCGCGGCACGGGCCCCTTCGGCCGCCCCGATGGCGATGCGGTCGGCCGACCTCTGCACGAATTTGCGGGCAGGCGATTCGGGCTCATCGGAACCGGCCCCGCCGAGATTCTCGGAAACGAAGCGGTTGAGGGCCTCCAGCCCGGCCTCCCAGACGGGAACGGCCCCCGCCAGCGGCTGGTTGACGCGGGCCTCCGAAATGGCCAGCCGCGCTGGGGGCGCCAGCCGGTGTCGCGGATGTTCGCGAACAAATTCCTCAAAACCCTCGATGGCCTGTGCGAACATGCCTGCTTCCATCGCCGCCTGGGCCGCATCGTATTCGCGTTGTGTGCGTTGGCGCTCGAGCACAAACCAGATCGTGGCCGCCGACAACAGCAGCAACCCCACGGCGACCGCCAGCAGAAGCACCAGCGGCGATCGCAAGACCTCCTGCTCACCGGGCCGATGGGGCGTCGATTGCATCGAACGCCGCAAGCGCGACGCGACCCCGGCCAGGCCCGGGTCGGCAGCTTTCGGCGTGCGCGGTGGCAGCGGTTCCGCCTCTTCAGGGGCTTCGGCAATGTCGGCAATGTCGGCGAGGTCGGGCGGCAGATCTTCATCGAACTCTTCCCGCTCAGATTCTGCTTCGTCGTCGTCAACGGCCTCCTTGCGCGCCGGGGCCCGGGCCGCCGGGACGGGGCTTTCGACGGGCGGCGCCGATACCTGGGGCGGACTGGTCATCCGGAACGAGCGCACCGGCAGGGAATCTTCCGTCACGGGCTTCAACTCGATGCTGGCGCTCGCGCTCGCGTCTTCCAGAGCCGGTGATTCGTGCGGAGGCGACGGGCGAATTCCTGCCAGCGCCGCGACGGCCCGCGGCCTTTCGTCGAGCAACGCCAGGTCGATCTCGCCCACCCGCACCACGTCACCGGTTTTCAGCGGCGCGATCCTGACGGTTGCCCCGTTATGTTGAACTCCGGCAGACGTCACGGCGGCGACCTCGAATTGCCGGCGATTCCAACTGATGCGACAATGAACCGGGTCCACTCCGTCTTCGTCAAGCTGAATATCGTTGGTGGCCAGGCGCCCGACCAATAGCGGCGTCTGCTTCGAGAGCTCGCGCGTCTCGGTTTTTCCTGAGCGATGGCGAATCTCGATGACGGGCATGGCCGCTGTGGTTTTCGTTCCTGAATTATTGATATGTCGCTTGTGGCGATTCGTCGACCCGAGTGGCGGGGCCTGCGTGGCCTGTCTATGCGGCTAATCAATCAACGGCGCCGTGAGGCGGATTTTCTGCATGCCCGCGGCGCTTGCCGCGTCGATGACCGCGACCACCGTTTCGTGCCAGGCATTGTCGTCGGCAGTCAGCAACAGTTCGTTGCGCTGCGACGAAATAGCCGCGCGAAGGATATCGGTCAGTCGGCTGCGGTCACTTAACGGCTCGTCATCGACATGAATGACGTTGCGTTCGTTGATGTACACAACGATCGATCGCTCCTCGAAATCCTGAAGGGTAATGGTCGTCTGGGTCGCGCCCTTCCGAGTCTCGTCGGGCCGCGGAAACGCCAGCGATTTCTGCACGCTGAATGACGCCGTGATCATGAAGAATATCAGCAACAGGAACGTCATATCCACCATCGGCGTCAGATCCATGTCGTCGGTATCGGCTGCCCGCTTTCTGACGGGAAAGCCCCCCGAGTCTGCCGCGGCCGGCTCAGGTTCCGCGTCGACGTCGCCTGCCGACTCGTGCCCCGTTCGCCCCTTAGCAAGCGCTTCGAGCGAGGGCTCGCCACCTTCCGCCGACTCGGGTTTGGCGGGCTCGGCGCCAGGCACCCGCGTCGCATTTCCGCAGGCCGGGCAGTCGAAGACGTGCCCCGCCATCTTCGACGAGATGCCCAAAAGTTGCCCGCATGAGGCACAGCGATACGTGATCGGCATGAGCTACTTATCCTGAACGCCGATGAAAAACTCGACCCCCTCGGTCTCCATGACCGCGCGGGCCACGTCTTGCACGAAGCGATGGGCCACGCGCCGTTCAGCCTTGATGACCACCTGGGAGACCCCTTGAGCCTTGCGTTCGTTCACAAGCCGCCTGACGGCTTCGAGATCTCCCTGGCGAGCGCCGTCGAGCACGATTTGCGGGCGATCGCCCGGCCCTTCCCCGGCCTGCAGCGTGATGACCGTGGTTCGATTCGTTTCGACGCCGACGCCGTATCGGGCGACCGGCAGATCGAGAGTGCGGCCTCCGGTCATGTTCGACGCCACCATGAAAAAAATCAGCAGTTGAAACACGCAGTCGATCATCGGGGTGATGTCCATTTCGCTGTCGGCCAGCTTCTTGGGCCGGAACAACTGCCCCTCTCCCTCAGCGTCGGCAAACAGGCTGCGGCTCGCGGCCATGATCAGCGCCCTCGTCCCTGGCGGCGCGCCATCTCGTATTCTTCGAGAAAGACGCCCAGGTCGTGTTGCACGGCGTCTTGCAGTCGCCCCATCCGCACGTGAATTGCCGACATCACCAGAATCAGCGGAATGGCGATGATTAAACCGATGGCCGTCGTCCACAGGGCGAAGCTGATGTCGCTGGCGAGGTCTTTGGGGTCGACGCCTGTGCGATCTGAACCGGCGATTTTTCCGAACGCGCTGATCATTCCCAGCACCGTCCCGAGCAGCCCCAGCATGGGTTCGCTCTTGATGACGGTGTTGATCCACGACATGCGATACTCGAGGTTGGCCAGAACGTCACGCTCGAACTTCTCGGCGAGAATTCGGCGCAGCGCCGACAGGTCGCGATCGGGGTTGGCCAGCGCCACGAGAATCAGTTGCGGAACGGCCTTGGCCCAATACGGGGGTGAATCGCACAACTGCGCCACCTGGTCGAGCCGCCTCTGCTGCAGGTGCCCGCGCACTTCTTCGAGAAACTGGTCGGCCGCGGCTGCGCTGCCGAAGCCCTTCTGACGAATTCGGCGAAACACCAGAATGGCGCAAAACACCCCGTACAAAGCCATCAGGCCCTGCGCGGGGTAGACCGAATTGTTCGCAATATCGATCAATACCTGCATGGAGTTTCGCCTTCCTGCGGGATCATTTGAGATAGGTTTGTCGAATGACTTCGAAATCGTACCCGGAAGCGCCGCGCTTAACGGCAAAATACGTGCGGCGAATCTCGTTCGCCCGCCGGTTTCGGTAATTAAGCTCCAAATGTGCCAGCCGGTCTTCGGTTTCCTTCGGGTAGAAATGAAAGATCGTGCCGGCGCCCACCTCAACGCCCGCCTTGCGCAAGAGCTGCACATCGGCCTGCTTGCGGTTGCCCGCCTGCCACGTCATATACAGCCGTTTCTCGCCGGCACCGCTGGTCGCCGTGCGAACCGTCGGCCGTGCCTGACTGAGGCCCGAAGAGTAGCTCAACTTTCCGCCGGCGAGGGCCCCCAGCTCGATGCCGAAGAAGTCGAGTTGCCGCGCATATTCTTCGACGCTCTGCAAATCTCCGAAACGCACGAGCCACCGCTGCTCTCGGGGGAAGCCCCCGGCCCCCGTGCCTGACCCCAGCGCACGCCGGCCTGTGCCTGAGGCGCTACCGACCTTGCCGGTGTTCTGCGTGCCGGCATCGAATTGCCGCTCGGCCTGTTCGGCCGCCTGGTCTGCGAGTTCCAACACGTTGTCGAGCGCCTCTTGCACCTCGCGCTCGTCGCTCACGACGTCGGCCGGGCTGGCATCGGGTATCGAGTCGGCCGGCGATTCGACGCGCAACGTTTCGTCGACCGCCCCGTCGTCGACTCCCCCCGGTGATTCAATCAGCTCGACCGGAACCGCGGTAAACTTCGCAGGCGCCCGGTTGGCGAACCACGCTGCGGCCAGTACCGCCGTTGTCGCCGCCAATGCCGCCAACAGCGCCATCAGCCACGAGCTGACCTTTTCGTAGGCGGTTTCCCGCAACACCGGCGGCGGCGGGGCATCGTTGATCGACATCAGGCGACGGGCATCCGGTGGATTTCTGTTTCGCGGAATCGGGTGCGAATTGCAGCGCCGGCTCAGTTTGTGCGGCCGGGGTCAAGCAGGTCGTCGCGCTCGTCATACGGCCGCACGCTCAAATACCATTTTTTCCAGTGGACGATCGCCGCCGACCGCTGTGCTTCGGTTGCCTCATCGGGCGGCATGTCGTCAGAGAGCCGCTTGCTGATAAACTGCAGCGCATTCCGCGCCTCGATGATGCACGCGGGGTCGGTGTCGCGCAAGCCTTCAATCAATACCGGTACGACGCGCAGGTCGTTCGTTCGCCCGAGGGCCCAATAGGCGGTGCGGCGCACCTCGACCCGACGATCTCCCACCAGTTTCAGCAGCCGGTCTTTCTGCCCGATCAGCGCCTCGGGGTTCGCAACCGCAACCGTGTCGACAATCGCCTGCTGCGCCGATTCGATATTGCGGCTTTGCGACTTCTCGAGCTCTGAGAGCAACTCGTCGACCGGCCCTTTGAGCTTGCGAACCTGAAGCGTTCCCTGGTCGACCTGCACGCTTTCGAGGTTGTCGGGCAAGCCGCGACCCCCTACCAGCAAGCCCCCACCGAATCGGGGATCAGACCGGCGGCCGAGCATCTTTTGCGTGGCTTTCACCAAAAACATCACGCCCAGGCTGGTTGCGGCCATTTCGCCGCATTGATCGTTCCATCGACCGCTGGTGTCTTGTGCCAGCACCAGCCATTGAGCTCCTTCGGTGTACCAGTCGTGATTGGCGATTTCGCGCAAACCCGCCAGAGTCGCCAGGCGTTCGATGCCGTACAGATAGTACACCTGCCACTGGTGCTTCGGGGCGATGGTGAACCGATCGGTGAGCCATTTGCGCCCGCGGCGAATCGACGCTTCAATGGCCGACAGCCGCACGACGGGAACATATTCGGCATCCGACGACTCTTCGTCGGCCGGCACGTCTTCGTCGCGCAACGCCGGTATCAGGGCGCTTGGCAACTGCAAGCCGCGCTTGCGGGCGCCCTTATTAGGCAAATCTGTCTCAAACAGGTCTTTCGCGTTGGGGTACAGATGCATTCGGGCGACGTGCAGGCTCGCCGTGCCCGCGACGGTCATGGTATGGGTGCCGCTGCTGTCTCCCGCGACCGGCTTGGCGTTCGGATGGTAGGCGAACGAGCCGTCGACCAGTTGACGGCTGATATGCCACGAGGCCGCCTTGTCCCAGACGCGCGCAGGAACCCGAACGCCGGCGCGGGCGGCGTCCCACAGCCCCAGGATCGCGTATTGCGTGATGCTCGTATCGCCCGTGACGTGATTCTTGTTGGGGTAATCCCAATCTCCTTCGGGGCCCTGATTGTCGATCAGGTACCGCGCGATGGCTTCAATCTGCGGTCGGTATTTCTGCGGGTCAGCCGTAGCCAGCGCCATCAGCGTGACGCCGGCGTCGTAGTTATGATGAGCGGCCGGAATGAACTTTTCGCCGTTGTCGAACCGCGCCGCCATCGTTTTAAGAGCGGCGCTAACCTGAGGATCGTCGGGCGACACGCCCGACTTCAGCAGCGCGAGCACCGCCAGACTGCGGCGGCCCGAATCTGGTGTCGTCAGATTGGGCCGCAGGTAAGCCACCGCGCGGTCGACTGCCGCGCGAATCTCTCGATCGCCGGGCGCCGCGGCCGTACGCCCTTCGTGCAGCCACATGCAGCCCCAGCACGCCGCTAAAGTACACGCCAGACGCCCGACCGCCGGTCGTGGCGAAAGGCGCGAAAAGTGGCACGCAACGGCGTGGAACATCAGAGCGCGGGATTGGCGAACGAAAAACGGCGCACGAAGCGCGGAAGTGACGCAGCCAAGTGTCATTTGATGCTATGGCTCGCGAGAAGACGTGTCAAGAAGCGGCCGCGCGACGTTAAGGGCGCCGTGGCTTGCGTTGAATTACCTGGCGGCCTCGTGGGGCGGGGCCTGCGCGGCGACGCAGGCGGCGACAGCCAGGTCGCCGGTGACGTTCAGCACCGTGCGGCACATGTCGAGCAACCGGTCGATTCCGAGAATGATGCCGATCCCCTCGCCGGGCACCCCGACCGACTGCATCAGCACGACGATCAGAGGGAGCGACCCGCCGGGGACGCCGGCCGTCCCCACGCCGGCCAGAATCGACATCAGCACCACCTGCAACTGTTGCGCGAGAGACAGCTCGACGTCGAAAACCTGGGCCAGAAAAAACACAACCACACCCTCATACAGCGCCGTGCAGTTCTTGTTGCCCGACGCTCCGATCGTCAGCACGAACCGCGAAATCTCGCGCGGAAGTTTCAGGTCCTCTTCGGCGACCTTGAGCGCCGTAGGCAGCGTCGCACTCGAAGAAGACGTGCCGAACGCGACCAGCATGGCGTCGCGCGCCCCGCGAAAAAACTGGCGCGGTGTCAGGCGGCTGAACAGCGCGATCACCGCCGAGTACGTTCCCACGAGATGCAATGCCAGACCGGCCATGACCGTCAGCACGAACCAGAACAGCGTGATCACAATGTCGAAACCGAGCTTGGCCGTGATCGAGAAGACCAGGCACCCGGCGCCCACAGGCGCTAACCGCATAGCCCAGCCGATGATTGTCGTCGATACGGCATTCAGCCCCTCCAGCCAGCCGACCAGCGTCTTGCATCGTTCGGGCGCTGCGGCGATCGCGGCCCCCAGAATCAGGGCGAACACCATCACGGCCAACATCCCATTTCCCTTGGAACTTCCGTCGACCGCCCCCACCATCTCCTGCAGGGGGTTCTCGGGCAGCAGGTCGACAATGACGTCGCGTAAGGGCTTCACGCGCTTTGCGTTCTCGACGCTCGACGAAGCCGACGATGCGTACCGCCTCTGCAATTCGTCGCGTTTTTCGGCCGACAGCGAATGCCCCGGGTGAATCAAATTCACCAGCCCGACTCCCAGGGCCACGGCCGTCATCGAGAATACCGCAGTGAAAAACAGCGTTCGCAGGCCCAACCGCCCCAGCCGCCGCAGATCGCCAATCTCTACCACGGCCAACGCGAGCGCCGAGAGCACGAGGGGGAGCACTACCATGAACATCAGGCGCAGAAAAATCCGTCCGATCGGGTCGGCGATATTGAGCGCCGCCCAATCCAGCCGGTCGTGAACGCCGTTGACATCGACGTCGTTGGGGTTATCGACGCCTGCCACAACCGGCACGCGGGCGAACCAGTTGGCCGCCAGGCCCAGCGCCGCTCCCACGATCAGGCCGACGACAATTTTTGTGTGGAGCGGAATCGGGCGGCCGTTGCTCGACTGAGCGGGAGAGGCAGGCTTGGGCAATGCGGTCCCTTACCGAGACGTCCTATTGGCCGTTTGTAGTCCCGGCTTTAGCCGGAGCCGGCTGAAAAGGCAAGTCGCCTGCGAGCGATTGAAGAAGATCTACTCGTCGGTCCGGCACGCTCGGCGACACTCGCGGGCAGACTGGCTCCGCCAAGACCGGGTTACGGCCCTTTCACGGTCACCAGCACCCGGTCAATTCGGCGTCCATCCATATCGACCACCTCGAGCTGCAGATCGCGCCAATCGACTTTTTCCCCGACATTGGGAATTCTCCCCAGCTCTGCCAGCACCAGGCCCGCCACTGAGCTGACGCTTTTGGGGGCCTGCTGCAGGTGCTGCTGGCGACCCAGGCGTTCGAGCAGATCGACGATGCTGACAGTGCCATCGACCAGCCAGCTTGTCGCGTCGCGGGGTACAATCAATTGCTCGGTTCGCGCGTGATGTTCTGTCAGCAGTTCGCCAACAAGCTCCTCCAGAACGTCCTCCAGGGTCACCATGCCGCGTGTTGCACCGAATTCGTCGACCACAATCGCCAGTTGGTTGTGTTCCTCCTGAAAGCGCACCAGCAACTGGTCGAGGCGCGTGGTATCGGGCACGATCAGGGCCGGCCGCACGAGTTTTCTCAGTTCGAGTTTCCAACCCAGGTAGTGTTGCCGCAGCACGTCTTTAAGGTGCACAAACCCGATGATGTGTTCGAGGTCTCCTTCGTAAACGGGCAGGCGCGAAAAGCCGGCCATGGCGATCGCCCCCAGCACCACGTCTTGGGGCGTGCTGACGTCGAGGGCGTCGATGTCGATGCGCGGCTTCATGATCTGGCGTACCGTGCGGTCGCCCAATTGCAGAGCCTCGATCGCCAGCTTCTGCTCCACCGGCTCGACCAGGCCCTCGGCGGCGCCCAGTTCGATCAGGTGCCGAATCTCCTGAATCGAAATACGTTCTGCCGGCGCATTTCCCAGGCCAAACAGCCTCGATAACCCATCGGTGGCGGTTGCGAGCGTCCAGACAAGAGGTTGCGCGATTTGCGCCGTCAGGTGGATTGGACGGGCCACCAGACGGGCCATTCCGGTAGGGTTGTGCAGGGCGATTCGTTTCGGGAGCAGTTCGCCCAAAACGACCGTCACGAACGTAATGGCGGCGACGACCATCGCCAGAGCGCACTCGGTAGCGTGCCGGGCAATGAACGCCCATTTCACCTGCGAAATCGACCCCTCCAGTGCGCGCACCAGCGTCGCACCGCCGAATGCTGCCGCAAAAGTGCCCACCAGCGTGATTCCGACCTGTACTGTCGGCAAAAACCGATTGGGGTTTTGCGCCAGGTCGAACGCGAGTCGCGCGCGGCGATCGCCTCCGTCGGCCAGTTCCCGCAGGCGGTTGCGATTTGCGGAAATCATCGCGATCTCAGCCCCCGAGAAGAACCCGTTGGCCGCAATCAACAGCAGAATTGCCGTCAGTTCCCAGAAAACCGGCGAGGCCATCTGCAATCTCCTTTTTGTAAGACGGCCACAGTGTACCAGTCTGCCGAAAAGGTCGCACACAGGCCGCTCGAACGGCCGGGCCCGGTCTGATACGATCGTGGTCCAAATAGGCCCGGGCTTTTCACGGGAGATGCTCCATGCGTTTGACAGGAAAAAAGGCCATCGTTCTGGTCGACCAGCTCTATCAGGAACTGGAAGTCTGGTATCCGTTGTACCGCCTGCGTGAAGAAGGGGTCGAGGCGATTCTGGTGGGGCCCGAGCGGGGGGCGACGTACCCGTCGAAGGTCGGCTACCCCGCCGTCAGCGACCAGGCGGCCGCCGACGTCGCCATGAAAGACTATCACTGCCTCGTCATTCCCGGCGGCTATGCCCCTGACCACATGCGCCGGCACCGGGCCATGGTGCAGTTGGTGATCGACGCCTTGGAGCAGCAGAAAGTGGTGGCGGCGATCTGCCATGCCGGCTGGATGCTCTGTTCGGCCCCGGGGGGCCTCCGCGGCCGCAGAGTCACCAGTTTCTTCGCCATCAAAGATGACATGGTCAACGCCGGCGCCGAATGGGTCGATGCCGAGGTCGTTCGCGACCGGAACCTCATCACCAGCCGCAAGCCCGACGATCTGCCGGCCTTCATGCGGGCGACGATCGAGGCGCTGTGCCGCTGATTCCGCAGGTTGCAGTTTGCCGGGGCGAGACCGCCGGTCAAATTCTGCCGGTGGAAGCCGTCAGAATTCTCCTTTTGACACAATGCCTTATTGCGGATATTCTGCCCGCCCTTGAACCCCTTGAACCGACAGGCGGGGATCATTTGATGGTAAGGACGTATCAGTGAATGGCAGCCTCCTGGTACTGGTCGTCGGCGATCAGATCGAAACGGCCGAGGTGTTGCGGGCCGTTTTGGAGCCCCGCGGCCTGACGGTCGAGCGCGCACGCGGTGCGACGGTTGACCCCTTTGTCGGCGGACCGCAACGGCCGCGGCTGGTTGTGGTCGATGCCGATGCCGTTGCCGATCACCAAATGTCGGCCGACCACTGGCAAAAGACCCCACTGATTATTGTCGGCACGGTGCCCGAGTCGTCGTTCGGTAGAGACGCCGACGACGCTCACGTGCGGCGACTTTCCAAGCCCTTTCATTACGCCGATTTGATCCGCGCCATCGACTCGCTGGTGGCTGCGCGGGCGGCGTGAACTGCCAGGTGGCAGAGTGGTGCCTGCGATCGCGGATGGCCGTCACCTGATCGTGCCCGCGGCCGCCTGCTATGATGGCCCGCCAGATGCGGCGTAAGTCGCCGCGCTGCTTTAATCGATTGCGGGCCGGTACTGTGTAGCTCGAAAGACGCTCTGTGAGTCAACCGACGCTTCTCGTCATCGAAGGAGTTGATCAGGGAGCCCGCTTCGGCCTGGGTTCTGACGAACTCGGTGTCGGCCGCGACGTACACAACCTGATACGACTGCACGACACCGAAGTCTCGCGGTCGCACGCCGTCGTTCGATTCTCAAACGGCCGCCACCTGCTGGTCGACTTGAACAGCGCGAACGGGACGTACGTCAACGGCGCTCCCATTCAGAGCCATACGCTGGCGCACGGAGACGAGATTCAACTGGGTCGCTCGGTCTTGTTGTACGAGACTGTGGGCCCGCACGAGGAATTGCAGCTTGTGGCTGAGCGGGTCTCGTTGCTGCCCGACGCCCTGTCACAAGGCGCGGCGATCGTCGACGAGGCGGGGGCGCAAGACAGCCAGACACTGGCGAATCTTGCGGCCGGGCCGACCGGGCAGGCGCTCGCCAACTTGCAGGTGCTGTATCGCATTGCCGAAGAAGCGGTGCTGCCGTCGAACTCGGTCGAGCGGCTGCTGAGCCGCATTCTCGAGCTGGCCATCGAAACGACGGGCGCCGACCGCGGTTGCGTGCTGTTGCGCGACGCCCAGACGGGCCACGTGCTGCCGTACGTCTATCGTCACCGGCCAGGCGTGAAGGATACAGGCCGGATGCCGGTTTCGCGCAGCATCGTCGACTACGTGTTGCGCAGCCGGCAGGGGGTACGCACGAGCGACGCCCGCGCCGACGCGCGATTCACGCCGGGGCAAAGCATCCTGCAGGCGGGCATTCGCGAGGCGATCTGCGTACCGATGCAGGGGCGTTACGACCTGCAAGGGGCCATGTACGTTGATATCACGACGCCTCCTGAGCGGGTGATTCTGACAGATGGCCCGAAAGACCGGTTCAGCGAAGACCTGCTGCGGCTGATGGTGGCGATCGGCCGGCAATCGGCGTTGGCCGTCGAAGACAACCGATACCACCAGGCGCTGCTCAAGGCCGAGCGGCTGGCGGCCGTCGGCCAGACCATCGCCATTCTCAGCCACCACATCAAGAACATTTTGCAGGGGGTGCGCGGAGGCAGCTACCTGATCGACCTGGGCTTGAACGAGCACAACAACGATCTGGTGCGGAAGGGCTGGCAGATCGTCGAAAAGAACCAGGAAAAAATCTACCACCTCGTGATGGACATGCTGACGTTCAGCAAAGATCGTCAGCCCCATTGGCAGCGCGGAAATCTCAACGAAACCGTGGGCGATGTCTGCGATCTGCTGCGGCCTCGCGCCGACGAATTGCAGATTCAAATCGACTGGCGGCCCGCAACCGACCTGCCCCCGATGTCGTACGATGCTGAAGGCATTCACCGCGCCGTGCTGAATATCGTCAGTAATGCGCTCGACGCGCTCGAGGGGCGCGAGCCGGCGCGCATTCTGGTGACCACTTCGTACGACGCGGCACGCAGCCAGGTCGCGGTCGCAATAGCCGACAATGGCCCGGGCATCGGCCCCGAGATGCTCCCCCGGCTCTTCCAGATATTTGAATCGTCGAAGGGAGGGCGCGGAACCGGAATCGGGCTGGCCGTCAGCCGCAAGATCATCCGCGAGCACGGCGGTGATATCGTGGTCGAAAGCCGCGAGGGCGCGGGCGCGACGTTCACGCTCGAATGGCCGCTGACCGATGCGGGTTCGGCGACAATCGAACTGCCGCCGTCGGCCTGAACGGCCCGTACCTTCTGGGGAAATTCGCCGCGCCCGGTTCAGAACGCCGGTCGCGCCGGCTGCGACGGCGCCGGTTTGGACGCCTTCCCCTTGCCCGCCGGGGAGGGAGCCGGCCGATGGTCCGACAGGTTGAGTTCGTCGATGGGCGCTCCGATCGCCTGCTGACCGCCGTCCCAGGTGGCAGCCTGGCAGGTTGGATGCAACAGAAAACCGTCGGGTTCCAGTTTCGCGCGATCTTCGGCCCGCTGCGGCAGCGGCGTTCGCAAGACGACGCCATGCGGCCCCGTCAGCGGGTCAATCACCTGCGGTGAAGGCCAGCGAGCCCGCCACGCCGACTCGAAATTCTGCGGGCCTCCCACCTCTCCATCGCCCCTCACAAACGTCTCGAAGTCGGTCGAATACCCGCAACGATTCTCCCACCATGCCAATTGCCGCGTCTCAAACAGAGGCCCCCGAGATGATAAGAATGTCGGCCCCGATTTCTGGCCGACGCGCAACGGGGGCGCGAACACGCACCGGTCAGCGAATACGGCGAGAGGGGCGTCGGTGGGGGCCGTCAGCCCCGCGGCCGTTACGTCCAGAAAGCTTCCGCAGGCCGAAAGCGTGCAGGTCTCGAGATCGACGGCCCCGGCAATCTGCGATTCGACTCCCCCCAGGTTTACGGCCAGGACGTTTCCCAGTGAGACAGCCACGGTGTTGCGCAGGAACAGGGCGCGTTGCCTCAAGTCGGCCTCGATCAGCGACCCGCCACCGGCCAGGAAGCAGCCGTCGCACACCAGATAGCCGGGCAGGGGCCCCTCGAAATTCCGCGGACGGGCGCGCTCTTCATTGCGGACCCATTGAATCAACCCCTGACTGCGGGTCGCCCCCACGAGAGGCGTCTGCAATCGACAGCGCCGCAATGCCAGATCGCCATCCACGACTCGAATGAGCCATTTCGGTTGCCTGTCGCTGCGCGATGCCGTAATCGCGGCCCCCTCGATCGACAGCCCGCCGTTATGCACGGCGATGAGCGCGTCGGGCCCTCCGTCGCCATCCTTGGCGCCGTCCGAGCGCAGGCTGAGGGTCAACGGCGCACCGTCTCGCTGGTCCAGCCGCAGACGGATCGCGGTGTCGCGAATAACGACGGGGCTGGTGGTCTTCGGCCCCGAGCCGTAGGCGACGACCAACGTTCCCGGTCGCAGCGGTTTCGACGCCAGTGCCTTGCCGAGATCCTCGCGGGCGAGATCGACCTGAATGGTGTTGCTGGCCGGGCCGTCGGAAATGCCGATCGGGCGTGCCGGACGGAGTTCGCCCCCTTGCGCAACGTCAAGTTGCCCGAGATCAGCCAAGGCCAGAAATTCAGGGGCGCAGCCGGGCCAGCCTCCCTCAGGCACCTTGAAATACTGCCTTCCGATCGACTCTGGCGCTACGCGCTCGAGCGACAGGCTTTCCGCGTTGGCCACCGGGTGCGCCGGCCAAAGTTCCGGTTGGAACTGCGCCGCGTCGATTGTCGACGTCTCTTTCCAGAGGGCGTTCCATTCGGAAGGTGTCACAGCCAGCGACACCTGACCCGGTTCCACGGTCACCAGAGACTTCCAGCCAGTATACAGCGTCGCCATAGACTTCCAGGCGAATGCCTCGCCCAGAAACGAACGGGCCTGAGCCTGGCTGAAGCCTTGAAGCCGGACGAGCGCCGATTTCTGTTCTGCCAGGGCGCCTGCCGGAACGGCCGCCAGCGAACTGCTCCAATCACACGTCGTGGCGATGGGCGGCGACGAATTGCCGGTGAACTCGACAGCGGCACTGCGCGAACAAAGCGTCGACGAGACGACGTGCAGTGTGCGATGCGGGGCGCCGTTCTCAGTGCGCCCCGCCAGGCGAATTGCCGGGGCATTTCCCGCCCACATCAGCGATCGTCGAACGACGACCTCGGCCGATGGCGATTCGAGATCGAGCGCTGTCAGACGATTTCCGCGGATGACGGCGCCGTCGATCAAAACGCGGGCTGATCGGCCGGTCGGTTCACTGCGTCCGACCAGCCTGATCGCCGAGAGCCGGCTGGTCTCGGCACCGCGCACCGTGATTGACCCGTGGCGCAACGTGAAGGTACCGCCATCGATGGTAAATAACGACTCGTCGGCATTCACCGTCACGCGACCGGCATCGAGCCCCAGATGCACGTTTACCAATTCGACGTGCGTATTGACAAGTTCGACGACGCGGTGGCTTGCGTCTTCGGGGGGTGCCAGCACCACGAGGGGCGGTGGTTGCGCAGCGCCGGCGGGGGCCGATACTTGAATCACGAGCAGCCCTTTGTCGGCCAGGCGTATTGGTTGCAGCCGGAACGGGCCAGGCCCCTCCAGAACGACGACCGCTCCCGGCGCCTCGACCCGCTCGAGCGCCGCATTGAGCGTGCGAAATTCTCCCGACGCGGGCTGCCGCCGCACCTTGAGAACGGGCAACGTGGCCGCAGCCGGTTCGGCCCGCGTCCAATCGGGCAGCAGAGAATTCTCGCGGTCGAACCTGCGGGCCGAATCGGCCGCCGTCGGAACACTGACCTGGCCCTTTTGATCGCCGCCGAATGTGACTGTCGGCGCCGCCCCCAGGGTTGGTTCACCGCCGGAAAACCGGCCCTCCTGCCCGCTCGGAATGGTGGTCTGAGGGTCGGCCTGCTTTGTTGTCGTATTTGCCACCGTCGTACCCGGCTGCACGTTGCCCACCGGACTTCCGGCGATTGTCGTCGTCTGTTCTTGCGGCAGATTGAACTGATTGGCCTGTGGACGGGTTTCGACAGGGTCGACCGACGCATCGTACTGGTTCACCAGCGCAACAATTCCCGCGACCACGGCGGCGACAAGTATTCCCACGACACTGTAGAACGCGATCGTTCGCACAAGGTCGGATTCGGGGCGGCCTTCTCCTTCCCGCGGGGGGCGCCAGCGCGCCTCGCGTGGCGCGGCGGAAACGGCTCGCGAAGGCTTGTGCCGCGCCCCGCCGCCCCCTTCATTGCGGGCTTTGTCGTCGCCGCGGCCCCGCCCGGGTTTGTTTTTGCTGCGTTTTGACGGCTCTTCGACGTCGTCAAGAATCAATTGTGACACCATGTCGTCGGCGAAGTTGGTCGTATCGAGGTCGACAATCAGTTCGCCGGGCGTTTGATAACGCTGGCCGGGTTCTTTGGCTGCCATGCGCCGCATGACGGCATACACGGCTTCGCTGACGGCCGGGTTCTCGCTCCGCGGGTCAGGCAAGGGGCTTTCGGCGTGCGCCCGCAGTTTGTTGGTCAGGCTGCCTTCCGCAAACGGCGGCTTGCCCGTCAACATGTAGTACCAGGTGCAGCCCAGCGAGTAGATGTCGCTGCGAACGTCGGCCGCCTTGCTGTTGCGCGCCTGTTCCGGCGACATGTAGTCGACCGTGCCGACGGTGGTGCCGGCGCGCGTGATCGAGGTGTCATCGTGTTCGTCAACGATTCGCGCGAGACCCAGGTCTGCCAGCTTGACGACACCATCCCGACGAATCAGCAGGTTACCTGGTTTGATGTCGCGATGCACGACCTGCTGCCGGTTGGCATGGTCGAGAGCCTGAGCCACCTGCCGGATGATTTCCACCGACCTCTTGACTGGCATGGGCCCGCGTTTGAGCACCAGATTGGCGACGTCGGTGCCGTCGACGTATTCCAGCGCGATGTACAGGTATCCGTCGGCCTGCCCCGCCTCATAGACCGTTACGATGTTTTCGTGCCTGAGGTTGGCCGCGGCCTGGGCTTCGAAGTGAAACCGCTTGACGAGCGTCGGGTTGCCGGCCTTATCTTTCGGCAGCACCTTGAGGGCGACGGCGCGCTTGAGAACTGGGTCGAGCGCCAGATAAACGGTGCCCATCCCTCCCGAGCCGATCTCTTTCTGAATCTCGTACTTCCCGATGCGGCGCGTGCCATCCTCGGTGACGGGAATTGCCGTGGTCGTCGTCCTCGCGGAATCCGACGGATCGGCAGGCTCGGTCGGTCGGGCCATCAAGCGTTCTCTCTCACTGGCAACGGGCAACCCGCAGGACAACCAATTATAGGTTGACTTGCAAATGCGCGCCTACCTCCTGGCACGCCGCCTCGACAGCCAGCAGCGTCAGAATCGTGCCCGCAAGTCGGCACGACTTACCACTCCAGACGTGCAATCCGACCCCCTTTGAACCCGCAGGTGACGGCCTTGCCGAAGGGGTCGCAGACCAGCCGGCAGATGTCGTCGGGCAATGTCGTCTGCCATTGCACTTGCCCATCATCGGCCAGAAAGTAGAAGTGCCGCTCCATCGTGGCCGCGGCCAGCCGGCCAGGCATAAAGCTCGCTGACACGCGACAGACGGTCCCCCCGACCTGGTACGAACCGACCTGTCGCCCCGCTTCGTCGTGGCACTGAATGCCGTGACCGAAACACGCCAGCAGAATGCTCTCACCCCGCCCGGTCACCGACAGGTCTCCCACGTTGGCCCATAACTGCGACTGCCACAACTGCTCGCCGGTAAACGCGTGGCTGCACAACAGCCCGTATTCGGTCACGGCGACGAGGGCCGGCGTATGCACCAGAAACTCAAGAGTCGTCAAGGGCTGCAGCGATCGAAATCGCCGCACCAGCTTTCGTTTGCCGTTGTACAGCGCGTTCAGGCACGACGGCAGACTGACGACGGCGTAGTCTCCATGCGCATCGAGGGCGATAGCCAGCACCGGTTCGGCCAGTTCGAGCCAGCCCTGAAAAGTCAGCCGGCGGTCAAACCAGTACAGTTTGTCGTCGCCGACGAGCGCGATCCCCCCGGCCCCCGTGTCGCTCCAGCCGATCGCGCGGATGGGAGATGGCCCGTGGGTCACGCCCAGCAGTTTGCCGTCGGCCGCGATCAGATACAACCCGCCGACGGCGTCGGCCGCGAGCGTCTCACCGGTCTCGCCGGCCGATTGCAGCGCTACCAGCGGCGCTTCGGTGGTAAACGACCAGGCAAGTTTGGGGCGCTTTCCTTCGCCGTGCCTGATCCAGTCTGTTTCCTGGCCGGTCATCGCGATGCCGTTTGTCGCCGTAGCACCTCGAGTCCCTTCTGCACGTCGAGGTCGCTGTCGAGTTCGCCCAGGGCGCGATAGTGGGCGCGTTGCCGTTCTTCGACCTCAGGCACTTCGATATCGGGCCGCACGCCGATCTTCCCCAGCGTGTGGCCGGCGGGCGAATAGAACTTCGCCGTCGTCAATCGCAGGCCGCAGTTGTCGCGCATCTGGTGGATGCTTTGCACAGACCATTTTCCGTAAGACCTGCGGCCCACAATCGTGCCCCGCCGATGGTCTTTCACCGCCCCGGCAATGATTTCGCTGGCGCTGGCGCTATCGCCGTCGATCAGCAGCACCAGCGGCATACTCGTGGTGCCGTTGCGATGCGCCGAGTAGCTGTTGTTGTCTTCCATCGACCGGCCGCGGGTCGACACGATCACCCCGTCGGCTATGAAGCGGTCAGCCACCTCGACGGCCGTGGGCAACAGGCCCCCGGGGTTGCCTCGTAAATCCCAGATCAGCGACCGCATCCCCTGCTGTCTGAGGCTATACAGCGCCGCATCGAGCTCTTTGACGGTCGAGCGTTGAAAGCCCGTCATCTGAATGTAGCCGATCCCCTGATCACGATCGATGATCTTCGCCACCGGAATGCTTTTGACGACCACGGCCCGTCGTACGAGCGACAGCCGCCGCGTAGCGCCGCCGACCGATTGCACCTC
This sequence comes from Planctomycetaceae bacterium, assembly GCA_052388175.1. Lineage (GTDB taxonomy): Bacteria > Planctomycetota > Planctomycetia > Planctomycetales > Planctomycetaceae > SIAF01. The sequence continues at coordinate 76,322 of JBQTIL010000038.1, forward strand.
AACGGTCACTCGCGACCCGTCGAGCCCTTGCAACATGCCTGCTGCCTCGTCGGTCGTCATGTGCCGCACATTCGCGCCGTCGATCCCCACGATATGTTCGCCGGGCAGCAGCCCGCCGCTGGCGGCGGGGCTTTCGGGCAAGACGTTCACCAACAGCAACCCTTCGCCGGGTTCCGATCGGATCTCGACCCCCAGCCCGACAAACTGGCCGTCGATGTTGCTGTGCAAATCGGTGAGCCGCCCGGGCGTCAGCATGCTGCTGTAGTCGTCGAGCACGTTGCAGCCGCCGAAGGCATACTCGAGAATGACCGCCGTCGGCTTCAGCCCCAGTTTATCCTGCGCCAACTGGCTGATTCTCAGCACCAGCGACTGCGCATCGTTGCGGTTCCCGACCGGCTTGTTCCAATACTCGCGATACAGCGTTTCACGCACCCGTGGCGCGTTAGAGCGAAGCCTGGTCGCGACGTTGCTCTCGAGAAACCGCTCGTCGGCCAGCGCGTGATACAGGCTCTCGGTGCCGTGCGAGATAAATTCCGTCGGCGAAATCGGCTCGACGTACTGCCTCTGCACCGTATCGAGCACGTCGTCGAACAGCGCCAGGGCTTCGCCCTGCGACAACCCCAGCAATGATTTCTTGAAGCTTTTGTCGGAATAACGCCGCTCGATGGCGAAATGAATTCGCGATCGCCGCAGGCCGTATTCGAGCTCTTTGCTTTCAGGCCACGACTTGACGGCCTTTTCGTAGTGCAGAATGGCATCGAGCCATTTGCGCGTCGTTTCGAGTTCCACGCCCGAGTTGACGGCCTGGCGGACGTCGCCCGGAAATCGCTCTGCGCTTTGCGAACCGGCAAAGCCGGCAGAAAAGGCAAAGGCTACCCAGAGCCCGATGACCAGAGTAAACAGGGAAGAACGCAAACGCGGCAAGACTGGCATGAAGACCTTCTTTGTCGACGGCGATGCGTGGCGCGAAACCCGACTCGAGCAGTGAATCTGCGAGGCGCTCCATGCCCGCTTCCGCCCGTCGCGGAAGGTCCCTCTTGCCGCACGCGCTGTTGCGATTTGGCAACGCGCACGCGAACACGTCGAATATAAACCACAATTGGTCCGCGGTCAAAAACCTGCCCGGTACGTCAGGCCGGAGCTTCGGCACAAGTGGCCCGTCTTGCCAGGGGCTGCACAGTTCTGCCGGCAAAGTAGAGGTTGCCAGCGAGTGCCGGGCTGCGAGAAATCGGGCTGCTCAGCGCGAGCCATTGCGCCCGCGGGCCCTCTGAGAATAGCGCCGTCTGCAGGCGAATTGCGCCAGTTCCACCTGGAGCGAATGTGAGGAAATCACGCGTGCTGCGCGTCGGACGCGGGGCACCGAAGTCGGTGGAAGCTCTAGCGCCAATTGGCCGATAATCTCTGGCGGCGACACGGGAAAACCCAATCGACAAACTCGCTGCGGCCTGCCTCGTTTGCCGTCGTTTGGGAGGACGAATTCGCACCATGCACGAACGACTCGAATCCATTCAGACTTTGGATGAACTGCGAGCTTTCGTGCATCAAACATTGTGCGACCGCGAGAATATTCTGCGCGATCAGTTTGGCTTGTCAGAGCGCGTGCTGAGCCGCAACGGACGAACTTGCGGCCTGCACTTCTGCCTGCACGGCCCGCGCAGCGTGCGGCTGGAAGCCATCTGGGTCGCCGATCGCAACCTGCTGTACTGCTACGATGCCCGCGGTGCCCGGTTCCTGAAACTGCAACTTGCCCGACCGGTCAGTCTGCGCGCGGCCTGATGCGCAACGTGACACCCCGGCGGGCCGTTGAACGCGGCCCGCTCCCCTTGGGACAAAGCCCGGCTTCCTGACGAGGCCGGGCTTTGTCAGTGGGGTCATCGCCCGGCCCCGCGGACTTTCGATCTGCGCCGGCCTGCTTTAGATTACTGCGGGGTGTCGCCGCTGAAAGAGCGTGTGCGGCGCCGAACAGGAAAACCTTTCGGAGTGACGCATGAGGCAGCTTTTCGCGAAGAAGTCGTTGCAGGTTCTGCTCGATGAGATGGCCGGCGAACACCGGCTAAGGCGGGTGCTGGGTCCGGTCACGCTGACGTCTCTGGGGGTGGGGGCGATCATCGGCACTGGTATTTTCGTCCTCACCGGGCTCGCCGCCCGCAACTACGCAGGCCCGGGTCTAATCGCCTCATTCATCATCGCCGGCCTGGCATGTGCCTTTGCTGCGCTGTGCTATTCCGAGTTTGCATCCCTCGCGCCGGTCGCCGGAAGCGCCTACACATATGCCTATACGACGTTGGGCGAGTTGGTGGCGTGGATTATCGGTTGGGACCTGGTGCTGGAATATGCGATGGGTTCATCAACCGTGGCGAACGGCTGGGCCCACTACCTGCTCGAATTCCTCGGCCTGTTCAAGAACAAGGCGGGCAACGCGCTCTTGACGATTCCACTCTGGCTGACGATGGACCCGTTCACCGCGCGCGAACAGAACATCGACTATCAGACGGCAGACGCCTTGGTCGTGGTAGAGGCGCGCGCGGCGCGCGGGGGAGAGGAGTTGCGCTTGCCTCTCGACCGCGACCGCGGAATTCACAAAGTTGACAAGGTGAGTTTGAAGTTTTCGGACGAATCGCGTTCCGAGGCCCAGCGCATCGACGCGAGCGGGCAGTCGTTGGAACGTGTGCAGCGAGCCCTCCAAAACGGCCTGGCCTTCGACCCCACTACGGCGCCGGAAGAGAAGCTGCGCGGCCTGTGCAAAGCCTTTGAACCGGGCTACACCGCCTATCGGAACACGCCTTTTCCACTTCACTTCACGATCAACGCGGTCGCAATCTCTATTGTCGCCGTCATCACCGTGATCCTGGTGGTTGGAATTCGCGAAAGCGCGGGCTTCAACGCCGCGATGGTACTCGTGAAATTGGCTGTCGTCGTGTTTGTGATTCTTGTCGGATCCTCTTACATCGACGCCAGCAACTGGTCCCCCTTCCTCCCTTACGGCTGGTCGGGTGTCATGAGCGCCGCGGGAGTGATTTTCTTCGCGTATATCGGCTTCGACTCGATCTCTACCCACGCCGAAGAAGCCAGAAACCCGCAGCGCGACGTGCCCATCGGTATCATCGCCTCCCTGTCGATTTGCACGCTGCTGTATATTTTGGTCGCCGGTGTTGTGACGGGCATGGTGCCGTACCCCGAAATTCCGCTCGACGCGCCGATTGCGGGCGTGTTCAAGCACCAGGGGTTGGAGTTCGCCTCGGTCATCATTACCGTCGGGGCCCTGACGGGAATCACCAGTGTGCTGTTGGTAATGCTGCTCAGTCAGCCGCGGGTGCTACTGGCAATGGCTCGCGACGGCCTGCTTCCCGCAAGCTTCTTCGGTGCCGTTCACCCCCGATTCAAGACCCCGCACAAGGCCACAATCCTGACGGGCATCGTTTCGGCCCTTACCGCATCGCTGTTTCCGCTTGAGGCCCTCGGGCACATGGTCAGCATCGGCACCCTCTTCGCCTTCGTAGTCGTCTGCGCCGCGGTGTGGATCATGCGGATCACGCATCCGCACGTTGCGCGGCCTTTCCGCGCTCCGTGTCTGCATTTGGTTGCGCCGCTGGGCATCGCATTCTGCGGCGCCATGATGATTTCGTTGGGCTGGCAAAATTGGGTGCGGCTCTTCGGCTGGCTCGCCATCGGGCTTGTCATCTACTTCGCGTACAGCCGTCACCACAGTCATCTGGGCAAAGAACTGCGCATGGAACTGGCTGGCGGCGGAGTTTCTCCCGCCGCGACGCCCCGGCCGCATCAAGCCCCCGAACAGCGATAAGGCGGCCGCTCTTGCCCCATTGACCCGGCTCGCCTCTGTGCGCGCCTGCCACCCTGCGAACACCGGCTATTCCGACTTCAGTTCTTTCTCGGTGTCTTTCTTCGCGCCGAACATCGTGCGAAATGACGCCTCGGTCGCGGCGACTGTTTTTTCCGGCCCATCGATCTTCAGGTAATACGGGCCGGAATTCGTCTCGAGCAGCACGTTGATCACGCGCCAGCCCGGCATTGATTTGGTCTTCCGTTGGATTGGCGGGCCGATCGATTTATTGTACGTGCCCGTGAGGTCGACCAGCGTGTACTTTCCCTGCGGAGCTTCGCCGACCGAGAATTTCGCCGCGCGTCCTTCGCGCTCGAACTGATCGACCCAGCGCCCAATGTTCTCGCGCACGCCGCCGGCGCCCTGGGGGCCAAAGTAGAACACAACGACCACCGCCGCTTCGCTGTCTCCCTCGGCCGCCGGCGCCTGAAACTCGGCGACCCGCGGTTGCCGCACTTCGGGGTTCTCTTTCCATTTCGCAGGCGCCAAGAGCTTGAGTTCACCGGCCTTGACCTCTCGGGTTCCGGTCGCCGGGGCGTCATCGGCGAACGATTCGACGACGGCGAAACTCGTAATGGCGGCGAGCGCGATCCAGGCGCTCCAGCGACGGTGCGCAATTGTGAGCGGTCGAATAAGCGTCATGTTGTCCGGCTCCTGTAGGACATTGGTCAAATTGCAATCGCAGTTGCCGCCGAGACGGCGGTCTCGATGGCCTGACCCGCGCGGGCGACTGATTCGTGAAGATTGCCCGGGGGGCAGCGTCCCCCACCAACGCCGCCGCATTCTAGCGGCCATTGCCGCGCTCATTCCACTCAGCGCGCTACGAGCGCAACAGCTTTCGAAACTGGGTCCAGGTGCGGGTATTCGCCACGTCTTTCGCCTCGAGCCCCGCCCGCCGCGCCTGAAACACGCCGTACCGCATCATGTCGAGCCCCGTGACGCTATGTGCGTCGGTGTCGATGATGATGGGAATGCCCTGCGCCTTGGCCGCCGCTGCCCCCACGTCGTCGATATCCAGCCGGTTGGGGTGGGCGTTGATCTCGATCATCTTTCCGTGCTCGGCAGCCGCCTTGAGCACTGCGTCGACATCGACGTCGGCCCCCTGCCGGACGCCCAGCATCCGCCCCGTCAGATGCCCGATGGCGTCGACGTGCGGGTTCTTGATCGCGCACAGCAGCCGCTTCATGATCTGTTCTCGCGGCTGCTTGAGGCCATAGTGTAAGACGGCAACGACCCAGTCGGCCTCGGCCAGCACGTCGTCGGCGAGGTCGAGCGTCGCGTTTTCAAGAATGTCGCATTCGACCCCTTTCAGCACCTCAATACCTGAAACCTGACCGCGGACCTTGTCGATTTCTCTCCAATGGGCCCGCAGCTTGCGGGCATCGAGCCCCCCCGCCATCGTGACCCGCTTCGAATGATCGGTGATGGCGATGTATTTAAGCCCGCGCGCCTGGGCGCCGTCGATCATCTCGCGGATCGTTGCCGCCCCGTCGGTGGCCGTCGTGTGCATGTGCAGGTCGCCCTGAATGTCGTCGACTTCGATCAGCCGGGGCAACTTGTGTTTTTCGGCCAGCTCGATTTCGCCCCGGTCTTCGCGCAGCTCGGGCGCGATCCAGGGCAAGCCCACCGCCTTGTAGACTTCTTCTTCGGTGCGCCCCGCGATCGACTTTTCTCCCTTGAACACGCCGTACTCGTTGATCTTGAGCCCCCGTTCCTGCGCCCGGCGACGCATCACGATGTTGTGGGCCTTTGAGCCCGTGAAGTACTGTAGCGCCGCCCCGTACGATTCTTCGGGCACGACCCGCAGGTCCATTTCGAGCCCCGAGTTGAGCCGCACACGCTGCTTGGTTTCGCCCCGCGCAAGAACTTTCTCGACGAGTGGATGTTTCGCGAGCCGATCCATCACGACGTTCGAATCGTCGGCTGTCGCCAGGAGGTCGAGGTCGCCTAGGGTGTCGCGCCGCCGCCGGTAGCTTCCCGCCACGTCGACGTGCGCCACCCCTTTCACCTTGCGCAGGTCGGCCACCAGGGCTTCGGCAATCGGCATCGCGTCGGCCAGATGCACCCGCCGGCCCGTCTGCTCGAAGTTCTTCAGCCCCTCGAGAATCATCTGCGCCGTCTTCTCGCCGAACCCCTTCAGCTTCGCGACGGCCCCCCCTTCGGCGGCCGCTTTGAGCATTTCGAGATCGGTGACGTGCAGTTCCTTGAAGAGGGCCGCCGCCTTCTTCGGCCCCAGCCCGGGAATGCGCAGTATCTCGACGACGCCCCGCGGCACCTGCGCCCGCAAATCTTCAAGCTGCGGCAGTTGCCCCGTCTCGACGATCGTTTCGATCTTCTTCGCCAGGTCGTCGCCGATGCCGGCCAGTTCCGTCAGGCTACGGGTGGGGTCATGCACAATGTCGGCGACGCTCTCGGCCAGGTCGCCGATGGTGCGGGCGGCATTGCGATACGCCCGCACCCGAAACGGGTTGGCGTTCTGAATCTCGAGCAGATCGGCCAGCTCTTCGAACAGTTTGACGACATCGCTGTTCTGCATGAAATCACCGGGGCAACAGCGCGGTTTCTTGTCGATCGTGCGAACGTCTTCGATTGCTCGCAAAAAAAAAGACCGAAGGAATGCAGTCTACGGAGTTCTACCCGATCTTCCTTCACCATTCGAGATTCCGCACGGTCCAATCAACCCCCATTCTGCTCTTCACCCCCTCCGAGGGTATCTGACATAATCCGCCCTGTCATGGATGACATCGCGTGCGACACGCTGATCATTGGCGGCGGGGCTGCCGGGTTGTGGCTGCTCGACGAGCTCGCCCGCCGGGGTTCCCCGGCGCTCTTGCTCGAATGTCACGCGCTGGGGGCCGGCCAGACGATTGCGGCGCAGGGAATTCTGCACAGCGGCCTCAAATACACTTTGCACGGCCTGTTGACGACTGCCGCACGAGAGGCCCGCGACATGCCGGCCCTCTGGAATCGCTGCCTGCGCGGGCAGGTCGAGCCTGACCTGCGCGGCGTGCGCATCCGTTCCCCCCATTGCCACCTGTGGCGAACGAACGACCTGTCGTCGCGGCTGGGGCTGTTCGGGGCCTGCGTCGGTTTGCGCGTGAACCCCGAAATCGTTCCCGTGGAAGAGCTGCCAGGCGTCTTTCACGGGTGCCCCGGGCCGGTGGCCCGCGTGGCCGAGCCGGTGGTGTCGCCCCAGAGCCTGCTCGAAACTCTTGCGGCCCGAAACCAGGTCCGTATCGCTCGCATCGACACCGAGCGCGACATGGAATTCGACCTGGCCGGCCCCGGAGTCGCGCATGCCGTGCGGCTGCATTCTCCGGAGCGCGGCCAAACCGTGCGCATCTGGTCTCCCCGGCTGGTTCTGACCGCGGGCGCCGGAAACGCGCGGCTCCGCGAACGGCTGGGCCTCGACCCGGGGGCCATGCAGCGCCGCCCGCTGCACATGGTTCTCGTTCGCGGCAACCTGCCCGAATGCTTCGGCCATTGCGTCGACGGCGCCGCCACACGCGCTACTATCACCAGCGACACTGATTCGGCCGGGCGAACTGTCTGGCAGCTTGGCGGACAAATCTCCGAAGCGGGCGTGCGTCTCGATCCGCCCGCTTTGATCGCACACGCTCAGTCGGAACTGCGGGCCGTGCTCCCCGGGCTCAACCTGACCGGCACTGAATGGGCCACGTACCGCATCGACCGGGCGGAAGGGGCCACGCCGGGAGGGTCACGCCCCGATTCAATTCGCGTGATTTTAGAGGGCCAGACTCTCACGGCGTGGCCGACGAAGCTGGTGCTGGTACCGCAACTGGCCCGCACTCTGGCGGAGACGATTGCCTCTGCGCGCTCTCGGCGAACGACCGATTTCGTGGAACTTGCCGAATGGCCCCGCCCGGCTGTCGCGCTGCCGCCCTGGGAGCGGGCTGGTCAGTGGGAAAGGATTGAGCGCACCCAGAGTCATCGAGACGCGGCATGAGATTTCGCCCTAAGCTCGCGGCGGCGAAAGGTTGGGGAGGAGCGGGGGACTATAAGGTTCCCAATCGGCGGCCTCGTGCGAGTTCGAATAATGAAACTCCTCATCCGATTGGCTGGTATAATTATACCATTCCGAACATACGGGAACTCGGCCCCGACGAGGTGACTGATGAAGCTTGTGCGGATCACAATCGACCCTCAGCAAATGGGTGGCATGCCATGCCTCAGAGGTTTGCGCATTCCGGTAGCCACAGTCGTGGGAATGATCGCCGACGGAATGACGCACGAAGAGATTTTGCGTTCGTACCCCGACCTCGAAGCAGAAGACATTCAAGAAGCATTGGCCTTTGCCGCAGAGGCCCTGCGTGAGCGTGAGTTGCCGGTGTCAGCAACGACCCCATGAGGTTTCTGATTGACAACGCGCTATCGCCAGATATCGCTGTGGTGTTGCGCGAAGCCGGGCACGATGCCGTGCACGTCCGGGAACGGGGTTTGGAGCGCGCTCCCGACGAGGAAATCTTCGAATCTGCCGGTCGCGAAGGACGAATCGTAGTATCGGCCGACACCGACTTCGCGACATTGTTGGCGATTCGGCAGGTGCCGAAGCCCTCCGTCGTGCTTTTTCGCGGAGCAACACCGCGCCGGCCGCGCGACCAGGCGAACCTTCTTCTGAGTAACCTATCCACAATTGAGCGCCCGCTCCTCGCAGGCGCCGTGGTGGTATTCGAGCCGAATCGCATCCGCGTCAGAGAACTGCCAATCATAAAGGATTGAGAGTCCGTCGCGCGCCCATCTCGCTACGGCGGCTCTGATTTCACGAGAACCCCCACCAGTCGTCTCACGAACCGATCGCGATGATAGACAGGTGCCGCCGGCGCCCGTACGACCTCGCCCGCCGTTTCGCCCCAGAGGTCGTCCCAATACGCTCCGGGAATGATCCGAAAGTCACCGGATTCAAACGCGCGCAATTCCCAGGTCACTCGGTCCTTCGGCGTTGGTTTCTCACGATAGGCTTTTCCGTCGGATTTCCGATACACCACCTCGACGACTTCTTCATGAAACGCCACCGGTTGGTCCAATGCTTTGCCGTTGACTTCAGCGACAAGAAACTCCAATCTGCCATCCTTGGTCGGAAGGCCGCTCTTTCGGCTCGGGCTTTCCCACGTCCCGCGAATCGACATCATCATGTGCAGGGGTTGTCCCAGACGCCCGATCACAACCACCTTCCCAGATCCCAGGTCGTCGGCCGACACGGTGACGACTGGCTTGGGCTCGTCGCCGGTCGACTCGCGTCGAGGGACCGCACACAGCGACGCTGCCGACAGAAGACTGACAACAACTGCCGCCGTTCGCACGTTGCGCATGGCAATCCTCCTGGAGATGACTCATTCCGCCGTTCTGGCGATGTTCATTTTACCTCGCACGTCACCGGTGAGATAATCCCAAAGCTGTGACGTGTCACAGCACTCCGTCGCGTCTCCGTGATCTTTGTGGACTCTGTGGTTCTGAATCTTTTGACGGTTAATTCGGCAGCATGACCCGCCCTCTCGGCCGCACCGGTCTTACCGTCAGCCCTATCGGGTTCGGCGCGTTCAAGATCGGACGGAACGAAGGGACCAAGTACCCGGCAGGCTACGAACTGCCTGACGACGCGGCAGTCGACAGGCTGCTGAATGGCGCGCTCGACCTCGGTGTCACCCACATCGATACGGCCCCAGCCTACGGCACGAGCGAAGAGCGTATTGGCCGATTTCTAGGTGGTCGCCGACGCGAATTCGTGCTGTCTACGAAGGTCGGTGAGATCTTCGAGAACGGACGATCACGCTACGATTTTTCCGACACCGCGATTCGCGCGAGCGTCGAGCAGAGCTTGGCGCGTATGCAGACCGATGTGCTCGACGTGATTTTCATCCATGCCCCGGCCGACGACGTGGGGGTAATGCGCGAGACCGACGCCGTGGCGACGCTTGCCGACCTGAAACGTGCCGGTGCCGTGCGGGCGATCGGCCTGTCGGCCAAGACGATCGCCGGGGCCAACCACGCCCTCGATTGGGCCGACGTGCTGATGGTCGAATACCACCCGCTCGATCTGTCGTTCGCGCCGGTCATCTCAGCAGCGGCCGCCCGCGACGTCGGCGTCGTGGTCAAAAAGGGGCTGGCCTCCGGTTGCCTGCCTGCCGAAACCGCGATTCCGCTCATTTTGAAAACTCCCGGCGTCACGAATCTGGTGATCGGCGGCCTGAACCTCGATCACCTGCGGCAGAACGTCGAACTGGCGCGCCGGACACTTATCGGCGATTGAGCCGGCGGCAACTGACCCAGAGGGGGCCGCGAAGAAGCTCAAGAGGCGCAAGAAATCAGGTCAGTGACTCGATCATCGGACAAGGCACAACCGGCACAGAGGCTGTTGCAAGTCCTCGACTCTTGGCGGCCCGATCGCCTGCCCCAAGACTTCGCCTCATCAAAGCACCGCCTTTTTTTGCGACTCCTGAGCCTTTTCGCGGCAGTTCTTCCTGAGCGGCGCTGGCCACCGGCCGGAATCATCCGGCAACTGACCAGGCATCGGCTCGACCCACCTCATATAATGGTCCCACAGCCCGGCGCCGCTTCGATGGGCTTTATTTCGGCGCACCACCGTGAATGGCCAACGACAAGTTCCGGCGGCAGATCGCCTTCGAGGCCGCCCGGCTGATGTATGTCCGGCAGGAGTCGGAATACTATCGCGCGAAACTGCGGGCCGCGAAGAAAATCAACCGCGGCTGGGTCAAACCCAAAGATCTCCCGAGCAACGCCGAGATCCGTGACCAGATTCAGCATTTCGCCCGGCTTCACGAAGGAGACAGCCGCACCGCAAATCTCCGCGACATGCGGGTCGAAGCGCTCCGTATGATGCGGCTCTTGCGCGCGTTTCGCCCACGGCTGATCGGCAGCACCCTGACGGGCCACGTCCGCCGCGGCTCGGATATCGACATTCATCTCTTTTCCGACAGCGTTGAGGCGATTGAGGCGACGCTCGCGGAAGAAGGCATCGCCTACACGCTCGAACGCAAGCGCGTCCGCAAGCACGGCGAAGAACGCCTCTTCACGCACCTGCACGTTCCCGAGCGGTTCACCTTCGAACTCACGGTCTATGCGGCGGATAGGGCGCACTTCGTCTTCAAAAGCTCGGTCACCGGGAACGCGATCGAGCGGGCCAGCATCGCCGAGCTGGAACAGTTCCTTGCGGCCGAATACCCCGACCTCGCTCTGGAAGATGAACTGGCTGACGCCGAGCAGAAGATCGACCGCTTCGCCGTTTACCGCGCTTTGCTGTTGCCTCTTGAGACGGTCAAGCAGAGCCCTGAGTGGCACCCGGAGGGTGACGCTCTGTACCACAGCCTGCAGGTGTTCGAGCTGGCGCGCGACCTGCTCCCCTACGACGAAGAGTTCCTGCTGGCCGCGCTGCTGCACGACGTCGGCAAGGCGATCGACCCCTTCGAGCACGTCTCGGCAGCGCTCGAGGCCCTGGAAGGATTTATCACCCCTCGCACCGCCTGGCTGATTGAACATCACATGGAAGGGCACGCGCTCAGAGACGGCACGATCGGCGCACGGGCCCGCCGCCGGCTCGAAGAGTCGGAAGATTTTGAAGAACTGTCACTATTGGCTCGCTGCGATCGCCAGGGGCGCGTCGCGGGCGCGCAAGTCTGCGAACTCGACGAGGCGCTTGACTACCTGCGTGACATCGCCCGCCAGTATGGCTGACATCTCGCGAATACCAACCCGAAGCGCGAGCCTTACATGTGCCTCTGCACCGCGCGCCACCGTAGTCCCGGTTGCCGACGTGGTTTTCGCGCCCGTCGTAGGGCGGATTCTCAACCCGCCCCTGTCACGATAGAATATCGCCGCCGGACGAACGAGACCCGCGGTGAACGAGAATCAACGGCCGCGGGCCGGAACGCCGGCAAGCCCGGGCGATTAGCTCAGTTGGTTAGAGCGCCATGTTTACACCGTGGATGTCGCAGGTTCGAGTCCTGCATCGCCCAATCCCGCGACCCGCTGACAACGCTTGTCGGCGGGTCGCTTGCTTTGACCCGACGTGACTTTACGTTGATCGCACGCGCGGGGCGTGGATACGTTGCCCGGTTGGGTCTCCTGGCAGGTTGCAGAGTACAGGTAGAATTATGCCAGAATTTCCTTCACGACTTCGCCGTTGACATCGGTAATTCGGACGTCGCGTCCCGCATGTCGCCAAGTCAGCTTCTCGTGATTGATACCGAGCAGGTGAAGAATCGTCGCATGCAGGTCGTGGACATGCACGCGGCCGGCGACCGTGCGGAAACCGTAGTCGTCGGTCTCGCCGTAGGTCAGGCCCCCTCTGACTCCCCCGCCAGCGAGCCATCCGCTGAAGCCGTATGGATTGTGGGTCCGGCCGAAGTTGTCGCGAGACGATGTGCCTCCGATGATGTCCTGGTCGTAGGGAGACCGGCCGAACTCGCCCGCCCAAACAACCAGCGTCTCTTCGAGCAGGCCGCGCGACTTGAGGTCGGCCAGCAGGCCGGCGACCGGTTTGTCCATCGTTGTACAGATTTTGGGTAGGTCATCGCGAATGTCGCGGTGATGGTCCCAACCCCCTAGAGTAAGCTGCACGAAGCGCACACCCGACTCGACGAGCCGCCGTGCCAGCAGGCAGCGCTTCCCGAACGTGTCGGTCGCTTTTTCGCCGATGCCGTAGAGTGCCTGGGTGACGTCGCTTTCGTGGGAAAGGTCAAACAATTGGGGCGCGGTCGTTTGCATGCGGAAGGCCAGCTCCATCGCCTCGAGCATCCCCTCCATCTGCGGGTCGCCCGTAGCCTGAACCGCAAGCTTCTCATTCAGGTCAAGAAGGTAATCGAGCTGGCGGCGCTGCCTGGCAGGTGGCAGACCGGGGCGGTTCAGAAAGCGGACCGAATCCAGGGGCGTCATTCCCGCTTCGGGCTGGCCGGCATTGGCCATGGCGACTGGCGTTCCCTGATGAATCGCCGGCAGGTAGGCGCTGTGAAACAGGTGCGATCCGCCACCGTCACCGCCCATCAAAGGGGCGATCGTGACGAAGCCGGGCAAATTACGATTCTCGGTGCCCAGACCGTAACTCACCCACGAACCGAGCGCCGGGTGGGCCCCCTGGGTATAACCGGTCTGCATCTGCAGCACGGCCGGTGGGTGGGCCGGATTGTCGGCGACAAGACCGTTGAGGAGGCACAGATCGTCGACTTGCCGCGCGAGGTGCGGCAACAAGTCGCTCCAGGCCATGCCGCTTTGACCATGGCGGCTGAGAGGGGCCACGGGCTTCAACAGCAAGCTGTTCTCGATGCCATCTTCGGCGATTCCGTCAGGGAGCGAGAAGGGAATGGGCTGGCCGTGATCGCGGACAAGCAGCGGTTTTTCAGCGAACAGGTCGACCTGCGACGGGCCTCCCTGCATGAAGAGAAAGATCACCCGTTTGGCGCGTGGCGCGTGCATCGGGGCGCGCGGGGCAAGCGACTCTCCCGCGCTAAGAGTCTCGTGCACAAGCGCCGCCAATGCGAGCGACCCGAAGCCACAAGCCGAGCGGCGGAGGAACTCGCGTCGCGAGTACGGCAGAATGGGCAGAATTGGTGAAGGCATCGTGAAGGGCCTCTCTACAGTCGAAACAGAAACTCATTGCTCACGAATACGGCATGGCAGAACTGGGCCCAGGCATCTTCATGCGAGGCAAGTTGCGATTCCTCGTCGGCGATAAACGCCAAGGCCGATTCGACCTCGGCGTCGGTGGCCGGGCGGTTCAGGGCGGCAAGATAGAATTGACGGATGGCGTCGGCATCGTCGGCCTTCGACGCCAGAAGGCGTTTTGCGGCGTGGCGCGACTGTTCGATGAGGAAGTCAGAATTCAGCAGGAACAGAGCCTGTGTCGGAACGGTTGTGGTCGGCCGTGCGCCGGTGACGGCCACAGGCAGCGGGGCACCCATGAGGCGCAGTCCTTCGGCCCAGGCGCGCGGGGCCCGATAGACGGGGAAATAGACGCTGCGGCAGTTGGCTATGGCTTTTGGGGGCGCGCCGTCTCCCTTGATCGTCAGGTATTGGTTCACGGCGCCGAAGTCGTAGTAGGTTAACCCCGGCTTGCTGCGACCACCGCGCGCCGGATCGTATTTGCGATTGACGCGCTGCACCGGCACTGGAAGTCACAGGAAGCAGAGCCGCTTCCGACATACGGAGCTGCCGAGCGGCCGCCGCGCCGGTTCCCGATAGGCGCCGCTGCTACAGTAGACGAGACGCCGCACGGTTCCATATTCTGAGGAACCGCATGCGGAGGATGAACGCAGATTGCGACCGGAAGTCTTTCGGGCGTCAACGTGGCTGCAACGGCGGCGGATTCGCCGGTGACTGTCAAGGCGGTAGGTGTCTCTGGTCAATTCTCGTTTAGAACAAGATCATGAAAGCCATTCTCTCGCGGGTCCCAGACATGAGCCTGGGTGTTTCCCGAAACTCACTGTTCTGTCTCGTACTTTGCGCCGTCGCGACGTCAACCGTTGCTTCCGCGCGGCAGCCCGCGACGGTCACGGTGTACGCGAATGACGTTCTTGGACCGATCGACCCGCTCATCTTCGGCTATTTCACCGAAGAGACGCTTGGCAGCTTCGAGGGAGCCATCTGGAGCGAGCTTCTCTATAACCGAAAATTCGGCTTCGAGGATCGGCAGCCCCGTGTCCCGATCGCCCAATTGGGTGTATCGGCTGGTTGGCAGCCGCTCAGCCTCTCTGCAGATGCGACCCTTCTTCTGGACAGGAACGAGTTTCTAAGTCCACCCTACAGTCAACGCATCACACTGACCAGGAAGGAAGCAGGACCAGCGGGCGTCGCCCAAAGTGGTCTCCGGCGAGTGCTCGTACAAACCGACGTATCCGGCCGCATCAATCACCCCTTCTTTGTCAAAACAGGTGAGGAATACCTGGTCCGGCTGTCGATCAAACCGGGTGATTTCAAGGGGCCGGTCTACGTCGCGCTGGGCAAGTCGCCCACCGAGGTGGTCGCTGAGAAGTCATTTCAACCGCGTGCCGCGGACTGGGATCATTACGAGGCGACTCTGACAGCCAGCGCCGATTCCGTAGATGCGCAGTTTTTGATCTACATCAAAGACGAGGGAACGGTTTGGGTCGATTCCGCTTCCTTGCGCCTGGCCAAGGTGACCGCGAAAAACGGCTTCCGAAGCGATGGCCTTAAACTCACCAGCGAGGTCGCAAAGCCAACCAGCCTTCGCTGGCCAGGTGGCTGCTACGCCGACGACTACCATTGGAAAGACGGCATCGGCCCTCGCGATCAAAGGCCAGACGTCTTCAAGCGCCCGTGGCAGGATTGGTGCGCAAACGACGTCGGAACCGATGAATTCGTGGCGCTGTGCCGCAGCCTCGATGCCGAGCCTTACATCTGTGTGAATTTTGGCACCGGCACGCCCGAAGAGGCCGCCGCCTGGGTCGAGTACTGCAACGGGGCCCCTACAACGAAGTGGGGCCGCGTCCGCGCCGCGAACGGCCATCCGGATCCTTACAACGTCAGATACTGGAACATCGGGAACGAAACGTACCTCGGCACGGAATTTGGCGGCACGAACGGCACCGAGTACGGCCGGGGTTACCTGCGGTTTCTGAAGGCCATGCGTGCGGTCGATCCTGCCATCAAGCTCGTTTCTGTCGGGCAGATTCCTGCGCCGCAACCTTTGGCCCAGACGCTCAAGAGCAACCGGCGAAGGCAGGAGTTGCTGCGTTTTTGGCCGGAATGGCCGGAACGATTTCTCGCCTTGGCCGCAAACGAAATTGATCAGTTCTCCCTGCATTATTACCAGCCGGGGAACGTAAGAAACGCACCCACACTCGATGAAGTGCATCGCCGCGCATTGACGATCGCGACGGACCTCAGCAATCAACTCGACGCGATCTACGCGGTTAAGGCACAGGTAGCGCCCGACGCGCCGCACTTTGCGATCGCCCTCGATGAATGGGGCGAGATGATGGATAGTGCCCCCGGCAACGGCAACCTGCAACAAAACGATTTGCCTGCGGGGGTGGAAATCGGAGAACCTCTCAAACGACGCGGGCTTGATCCGATCACAAACTTGCGGCAAGCCCTTGGCGAAGCCGGCGTGTTGAACGTCGTCCAGCGCCGGCCGAAGGACTTCGGTCTCGGCTCCAAGAAAATCCTCTATGCACACATCGCTGGCGACATCGCGTTCAGCCGTGACGCGGTGGTGGCTTCGCCAGCCGCCTGGATGATGGGCCTCTACTCCACGCGCGAGCCGCGACACGCGCTGCGCGTCGAAACCCAATCGGAAGAGATGCAACTCGCGGCGCTAAGCGCGTTGCGGCCGGCACTGACCGCGCCCTACCTCGACGCGAGCGCACGTCGCAGTCCTGATGGCAAGACGATCGAGCTCTTCCTCGTCAACCGTGACTGGCAAAACGATCGGCTCGTCACGATTGCACTTCGAGACGTGATACTCGCGCCAGCCGTCGAGGTGACGACACTAAATGGTCCAGATTTATTCTCGATCAACAGCTTCGCGAAGCCGGAACATGTCGGCTGGCGCGATTCCAAAGCCCCCCTGGTTGAAGGCGGACTCACTTGTACCGTTCCGGCCCATGCGCTCGTGCGGATGACGTTTACAACGAATTGATACGCGTCGCATGAACGTGATCTCGGCCCCGAGGTGGCTCTCGCCGCTGGCGTCGTGACACGACGGCGGAATTTCAAACGTATCCCGAAGAAGAACGGGATTGCTCCAATTGCCAGCACAATTGGTAGGTCGCGACCGCCGCAGCCCGACCCTTGAGAGATCGGGACGGCAAAGAAGCAGGAACCGAGCAGAATCATCGGGATGCCCTACGCAAAGTCTGCGGAACGGCTCAGTGGTGCCATTTTGCGTTCCATACCCCGATTTTGGGACTGGGTCAGTTTGAAAACAGTTCGGGGGCCGTCATGGGGCGGGATGGTTGACAGGCCGAATCGGGGTCAGGACGCCTAAGCAGCCAACTCACGCACGCGACGAATAGGGCTGCAAGGCCAGCCGCAATTTGAGTTTTCGATACTGGCCTAAGCGGGACCCAATCGCGGATCACATACCGAAAGGGGGCATATTCCGGACCATGTGGCAAGCTCCGATTGGTGCCGCTGACTCGATATCCGCAAAGACGAGATGGTCTCACAGCGTCGGATCACGAGTCACCCGTTTCAGGGCGCCACCAGGTTGTCGCAGCCTGACCGACTCAAAACCGGCATTTCCTCGTTTTGCCGAAACGGCCTAAAATGTGTTGCCGCGATGGGTCGGCTGGTCGTTGAAAAGAAACGGGAGGCGGTTCCCGAACGCCGCTGAAATCCCGCGAAAAGCATAGCGTGGGGGCCTGCCCCCATATTTCAGTACGCTGTTGGCTGGTCGTTGGGACGTCCGAGGTGAATGGCATCGACCTGAAGTTCTTGCGGCACGAGGCACTTCCCCGGCTGGCATGGTGCGCCCGCCTGCAGCGCGAGCAGGCGGTGGCGACGGTGTGGCACGGTCCGTGGGTAGAGACAGCACGGGCCTCCTTTGTCGAGGGCATCTGGGACGGACCGTTTGCCGATTCGGGATTTCCCGAAGCGTCGATGTTCACTGGTTCGGGCGGACGCGCCACGCGCGATGGAATCGAATTCTGCGCGAGCACTCATCTGGTCGATCGGCTCTTCTCCCTACACGCTGACGACGCTCTGTTCGTCTCGAACTCGCTGGTGTTCCTGCTTGTCGCCGCCGGCGATCGGCCGCAGCCGGATTATCCGTTCTATTTTCACGACCTGGCCTCCCAGCGATGGCTGGGCATTACGTCGCAGGTCAAGCGAATTCGGACCGAATCGGGCCGTTGGGTCAGGCTGCACGATGGTGAAAATTTTCTGATCAGGCCCGATCTCTCGATCACCCGTCTGGAAAAGCGGTCTTGCCCTCCGCCCCGCAATTTCGGGGAATATCGGCGGCTTCTCGACGAGACACTGCGAACGCTGTTTGACAACGCCGCGGCGCCCGCGCGCATCTACCGATACGATCCCGTGACCACTCTGTCGCGCGGCTACGACGCCACCGCCATCAGCGTGCTGGCGCACGCGCATGGTTGTCGACGCGCGATCACATTTCGCGATCGGCTTGCCGAACGGCCTGACCTCGATAACGGCCTGGAAATCGGCCGTCGACTGGGGCTGGAGACATCGGTGTACGAGCGATTTGGCTTCAGAGAACTGCCGGGCACTCCCGAAGCCGAGTTTCTGGTAATCCCCAATGGGATGGATCGGCTGATGGCGGTCGCGGAACTCGACCTACCCGGCACTTTACTGCTGACCGGCCGGCATGGTGACCTCGTCTGGACTCTCGCGCGATCTCGCATCATGCCCGACTATCAGTTGCCTTATGGCCGGGCCATTCCCGAACTGTCCATGATCGAGTTTCGGCTGCGGGTCGGGTTTTTGCGACTGCCGGTCCCGTACATTGCCGGGCGAGACTCTGGCGCCCTGTACCAGATCAGCACCGCGCCAGAGATGGCGCCTTGGTCAATCGGCGGATCGTATGACCGCCCGATTCCGAGGCGGATTGCCGAAGAGGGGGGCATACCCCGAGACTGGTTCGGCCAGCAGAAGCTGGCCTCAGCATTCACGACCGACGAATCCACGCACTGGAGCGCCGCGGGTTATGCAGACTATCTCCAATTCGTGCAGTCGACGATTCCCGAACTGCGTGGCCGTTACCGCTGGCCACTAAAGGTATTGCCGAAAGTTTCGCGGGCGTTCGAGAGAGCCAGGCCGCACGCCGAGCGACTGCTGAAAGCCGGCCGCGTTCGAGCCTCCTGGCCCAACCTGGTTCCCGCTCGTTATCGCCACGAGCTGCGGGCGCTGACGTACGCCATGCAATACGGCTTCGCGCGGACCAGATTTCGCTATTCAGAAGTCGCTGCTCCATAACAAGTGCGGCGACGGCGAGCCGGGTCTTTCTGAAGCGAAACCGCTGCCGTGCTGACGGCAATCTGCATCGGGCCAGCAGAGCGGCCAGCGCATGCCCTGCCGGCATCAAAAGGCCCGCAGGCTGCCCGGTTTATTCTCTCGGAATATTCAGAATATTCGTCAAGACCGGCAGGCTTTACGCCGATTCGTCTGATGCGGCTTTGTGTTTGTGCTCGCCAAAGTCCGCTGCATGAGCGGGAAAAAATTCGTGGTCGAGCACGCCCACAGGCTTCGGCGAAACGGAGTTGGTCTGGATTGGGCCACCCGGCACGGTGCGATCAGCGAGTTGACACATGCCAGTTTCCGCGCCCAACGGAAAGAGCCGGACGTGCCGACCCATTTCCCTGAAATACGGCTCACGGACGATCCCCCTGAGCCTGCCTCAGGGTGAGTTCGTTGGGCACCTTAAAGCACAGACAGGGCCGCTCCGGGCCACCCCCGAGGAACTGATTGCCGAATGTCTCCGCCAGCCCATTGGCAGCCGGCCCTTGCGAGAGCTGGCCGCGGGTAGAAATTCGGCTGCGATTCTGATTCCCGGCAGAGCGCGACTCGCAGGGACGGGCGACTACGTTCCGGCGCTCGTCGCTGAACTCGAAGCGGGTGGCATCGCGGCCGATCGCATCGAGGTTTTTCTCGCGGACGGCACGCACGAGCAGCACGTGGCGCATGATGCCGCCTTTCTGCTGGGGCCCCAACTGGCCTCCCGCGTTCGTTGCCTGGGGCATGATTGCCGCAACGTCGATGGCCTGATCGAGCTGGGAACGACCAGCTACGGAACGCCCGTGTGCCTGAACCGGCGGGTGCTGGAGGCTGATCTTAAGATTCTCACCGGCCGCATCGTTCCGCATTACTTCGCCGGCTTCAGCGGTGGGCGCAAGGCGCTGATCCCCGGTGTCGCGGGGCGGGGCACCATTCTGGCCAACCATCGGCTGACGCTGGGCCCTGAGAAAGGCATTCATCCCGGGGCACGTGCCTGTGTGCTGGACGGCAATCCCATCCATGAAGACATGCTTGAGGGCGCCCGGATGGCCCGGCCGGATTTCTGCCTGAATACGCTGATGGATGCCGAGCACCGCCTCGTGAGGGCCGTCGCCGGCGATTTCGAAGCGGCGCATCGTGTCGGCTGCCGGCAAGCCGAGCGGTGGTTTCGGACCACGCTCGATGAACCGGTCGACGTGCTGATTACGTCGGCCGGCGGAAACCCATACGACTGCAATTTCATGCAGGCGCTGAAGGCCACATTCAACGTGCAAGACGTCGTGCGTCCCGGAGGAGTGATTCTGTGGGTTGCCGAATGCGCCGGCGGCATGCACAACCGGTTTCTGGAATGGGCCGCGATTGAGTCTGACGACGAGCAGGAACAGGCCATCCGCGACCGTTACGACCTGGCCGGCCACAACTCGCTGATGCTACGGCAATTGGTGCGTCGCAACAACGTGCTGTTGTGGAGCGCGCTGCCGGCCGGTTCGATCTCGCAACTGGGGCTCAAACCACTGAACTCGCTGCAAGCCGGCCTCGACTGGATTTGTCGCAAGTTTCCACACGGGTTCCGCTACGCCGTCGTTCCGCATGCGAACGCGATTTGCGCGACGCTGGCGGATCGCGCGACGACCAGCCGCGCGACAACCGACCGGTGTCTCACCTGACGCAACAGCACACTTTTGGATCTGTTTCACCAGGAGCATCCGATCAATGACGTGGACTTCCGTCAGCAGGGCGTATGAACGCGCCTCGCGTTTCTGCAGCGCGTATTTGCCGGCGGCGATGCGTCGCGACGACAACCGCCGTGCCTGGGAACACCGTTGGAGCCAGCCGAATTTTTCAGCGCCCTGGCTGGGCCGCGGTGTCTCTCGAGAGATTGAGGCGGCCGTAAAAGAGGGGTGGTTCGAATCGCACTCGGCCGCGTTGGATATCGGTTGCGGCGAGGGAGTGGTTGCCGCCTGGCTGGCCGAACAGGGGTTTCGCGCCGTCGGCGTCGATATCGCTCCTTCCGCCGTGGCGCGGGCCCGCAACCGCTTCGTGGAACAACCGGGCCAGCTCGAATTTCACACCGTCGACATCTGCCGCGAGCTGCCACCCACCTGGCAGTATCAGGTGCTGGTCGACCGGGGGTGCTATCACCAACTGGCACCGTCGGACCGGAGCCGTTTTCTGCGGACCCTCATCAAAGTCTCGGCGCACGATGCGAAGCTCTTGTTGTTCGTGAGGGCATTTCGCCACGGGCAGCCTCTGGGTGACTCGGCCGAGCACCGGCGCGTCATCGGTGTTGTCAATTCCGGTTTGGCCGATTCGTTCGCAATCGAGCGGATTGCCGAAACGTGGCTGGACCCTTTTGATGGCGAACGGCCGACGCAGGCCCTTCCCGGAATGGTGTTGTGGTTGACGCGGCGCAATTGTCGCGCCGCCTTCAGCGAGGTTCCCCGCGTCGAACCCATCAACCGGGCTGCGACACATTCACCCGTGCCTTGACTCCTGCAATCCTGCTCCCGAAGACACATGCCCCCCCACGACAAAAGCCGGAAGGTCACGCACCGCTGTTTGAAATGCAGCCGGCGGTTTCCTCAGCAGTTCGTACCGTTCTGCGCATGTGGCGGAATGGTCGAGGTCGAATACGACCTGCGCCGCGCGGCGCTTGTGGCGTCGAATAATTCGCTCGAACGATTCAGCGCAATTCTGCCGGTTGAAC
Organism: Planctomycetaceae bacterium; assembly: GCA_052388175.1. Lineage (GTDB taxonomy): Bacteria > Planctomycetota > Planctomycetia > Planctomycetales > Planctomycetaceae > SIAF01. Next base: position 97,819 of record JBQTIL010000038.1, read on the forward strand.
GACGGCAGTTGCTGCATTCTCAGTCGCTGGAATCGACGCCTTGTGTCCACGCCCGCCGGCTCGGCGATCAGCTCGGTATGCCGTGGCTGTACTTGAAGAACGAAGCCGTACTGCCGACGCGCACCACGAAATACCGAATGGCCGTCGTTTCGCTGGCGTATCTGGCCGAGTGCGGGATTACGGCGTTCTGCACGTCGTCAACGGGAAACAGCTCAACGGCCTACGCCCATGCGATCGCCGGGTTTCCCGACTGTCGGATGTACCTGTTTACCGCCGAGGCATTTCGAGACCGCGTGGATTACGGGCCCAGTGACCGGGTCGTTCCGTTCGTGCTGCGCGACGCAACTTTCGTCGATGCGTTCGAGTGCGCCCAGGCGTATGCCAAGCGGCACCGACTGACGTCGGAGCACGGGTTCTTCAACCCCGGCCGACGCGAAGGACTGAAGCTGGCGTTTCTGGAAGCGACCGACCAGGTTCCCCGCACGATCGACTGGTACGTACAGGCCGTCTCCAGCGGTATGGGAGTCTACGGCGCCTACAAAGGGGCTCGAGAGCTGGTGGAAATGAAATGCATCGAGCGGGTGCCCCGCCTGCTGTGTGTACAGCAGGAGACTTGTGCCCCCATGGTTCGCGCCTGGAACGACGGCCAGGAAACGATCCGCCCCGAGCATATCGTGCACCGGCCCACCGGAATCGCTCAGGCGATTCTGCGCGGCAACCCCACGCGCGCCTATCCGCACCTGCGCCGCGTGGTCGTCGAAAGCGGTGGGAATTTCGTCGCCGTCACCGAGCAGAACATTCGCGAGGCGCGGCTCATGGTGGAGGAACTGGAGGGCATTTCACCCTGTTTCTCGGCGTCGGCGGCGCTGGCAGGGGTCATTCGGATGGTGCGGCAGGAGATGCTGTCCGGGCGCGACACGGTGGTCGTCAACCTGACCGGGGGGGACCGGCAGCCTGCCGCGTCGCCGCAGACCGTGCGTTGGCTCAAACGCTCTGCGCAGGGCTGGGTGCCTGAGATTCACGAAGCAGAAACCGTGCCGTTGTTCGCCGACAACGATCCGGGTGGAAGGATTCCCGCATGGCGGCCCATTTCGCGAGCGGCCTGACAGAATCGGGTTCCGACGAGATTCAATCGACCGTGGGCGACTGGTTCGAGCGCCAGGCGCTGCGCTGCGCCGCACGAATTGCCATTCGTTGCGGTTCGATTGAAGTGACCTACGCGGCCCTCAACGCGTCCGCCAACCGCATCGCTCGCGCCATTGGCCAGCGCACAGAACTCAGTACGCCGCACGTAGCGCTCTTATTCAGCGAGCAGACAACGGCGATTGCCGCCATGCTGGGCACCCTGAAAGCAGGCCGCGCCTACGTGCCACTTGACCCGAATTACCCGACATCACGCACGGCGTACATGCTCGAAGATTCGCAGGCCGTCCTGATACTCACAGATCGGGCCAATGCCGATTTGGCGCGCGAGCTGGGAGGAGAGCGCGTGCCCGTGGTCGTCGCAGAGGAGGACGATCAGTCTTCCGCCGGGAACCGGCGATTTGAGGTGACGCCAGAGAATATTGCCTACGTCTTGTACACCTCGGGCTCGACCGGGAAACCGAAGGGGGTCCTCCAGACGCATCGCAATCTCTTGCACTTTGTTCGCAGTTATTCCCGGGGGCTCGCGATCAGTGCGGCCGACCGTGTAACCATGTTCTCTTCGTTCAGTTTCAGCGCCTCGCTGATGGATATCTACGGCGCGCTGCTGAACGGCGCCACGCTGCTCCCCCTCGACTTGCGTGCCGCCGGCCTGGCGTCCTTGCCGGAATGGCTGATTCGCGAAAAGGCCACTGTCTATCACTCGGTTCCGACGGTATTTCGCAATCTCCTGGCGAGTCTCCCCCCCGGTGTTCGTTTTCCCGACGTGCGGGTGATCGACCTGGGAGGCGAGCCCGTCTTCAGGCGCGACGTGGAGCTCTTCAAGCGACATTTCCGGCGTCCGTGCCGCCTCGTCAATCACCTCGCATTCACCGAGGCCAGCGTTTCTGCAGGCAACTTCATCACCCACGATACTACCATCTCAAGTCCGCGCGCGCCGATCGGCCATGCGGCGGACGGCGTCACGCTGCGACTGGTCGATGACCAGGGGCGCGACGTGACGCTGGGCGAAGTCGGCGAGATTGTCGTTTACAGTCCTTTTCTCAGCCCTGGTTACTGGCGCCAGCCGGAATTGACGGCGGCGACGTTCAGTCAAACTGACCTCGGACGCGGCTACCGGAGCGGCGATCTCGGGCGGCTCCTGCCCGATGGCCAGCTCGAACACCTCGGCCGCCAGGGACCACGAGTCAAGGTGAGAGGACACAGTATCGAGACAGCCGAAGTCGAACAGGCTCTGCTGGGCCTCGACACGATTCGAGAAGCCGTCGTGCTGGCTCGCGACGACATTCAAGACGAGCCCAGTCTCATCGCGTATGTCGTTTCGGAAAGCGAGGCACACCTCTCGGAGACAGCGCTGCGCGATAGCCTCAATCAGATTCTGCCGGAATACATGGTGCCGTCGCATTTCGTCGCCTTGCCGGCGCTGCCGCTCACCGCGACGGGAAAAATCGACCGGCGCGCTCTGCCGGCGCCGGTTTTCTTGAACGCCGGCGGCGAGGGACCTCGTCTCGCCCCGCACTGTGCCGTCGAGACTTCGCTTCTGGAAATCTGGCAGGAAGTTCTGGGTCGGTCGGATTTCGGTATCGAAGACGATTTCTTCGTTCTGGGAGGCAACTCACTGCGGGCGTTCCGAATGCTGCTCGATATCGAGGCTACCCTGGGAGTGCGGTTGCCTCCGAGCGCGCTGGTCGAAGCCCCCACGATCGGCAAACTTGGCGCGGTGCTCAGCGGCCATACGCCTTCTGGCGATGAACCGATCTGTCTCGTAGCCCTGCAGTCACAGGGAACGCGCCGGCCGTTGTTTGTCGTTCCGCCGGCCGCCAAGACCGTGCTCATCTTTCGCGAACTGGCCTCCTGTCTGGGAGAAGGCCAGCCGGTTTATGCCTTTCAGCACCTGGGGCTTGACGGTCGCCACATGCCCCACCGGCGAATCGAGCCGATGGCGGCGCTGTACGTTGAAAAACTGCGCGAAATCCAGCCCCAGGGGCCCTACTGCCTGGCGGGCATGTGCCTGGGGGGCATCGTCGCGCACGAAATGGCGCTTAAGCTTCAAGCCGCGGGTGAAGAAGTTTCGCTGCTGGCGGTGCTCGATACGCGCTTTGCACCGCGGCCAATCGAAGCGCCGCGCCGTTTCATGCAACAGGCGAATGGCATTCTGGGCGGCGTGTGCCACAGAGTGCGCCGTGCGGCGGGCCGCATCACGGGGCGCGCTCACGTGCAGCACGAGACGATTCCGCAGGTTTCAGAGGCTGACGAGGGCGTTGTCGGAGAAGTGATGCAGGCGCACTCAGAAGCGAGGCAGCAATACCGCGCCGGGCGCTTCTGCGGCAAAGTTTCGTTGTTCTATACCGCACAAACCGAATGCAATCAGCAGCTCTTCGACAACTGGCATGCACTGGCCAGCGAGGGGGTGGAACGGGTTCCCCTGCCGGGCGCTCACCGCGCCGGGCCCGATTCATTCATCCGCCAGCCGCACGTTGACGCGCTTGCCGAAAAACTGATGGCGTGCCTCAACCGAGCGAACTCAACCACCCCCGCGACAATTCCGCTGCATCGCCCGGCGACTTCGGAGACGCCAGGGTCGTTGGCAAAGGTCGCATAGTACCGGGGGTTCCGATGGGCATCGCGCGACGCGTGCGCCATCTGGATCGTCATGCCCCGACCTGCCCGTTCAACCGATCGAGGCACGCCAGCGCGTGGCTGTATGCGTTGTCAGCGACTCCCCGGTTCAAACCATCAACAGTCGGCACGTCCGGCCTGTGTCTCCGCCCACGGTCCTCAAGAGGCGGAACATATGGTCGCCGAGCATCCGCCGAACCTGAAAGGGCTCAATCAGACGCCCCGGTACGATCAGAACGGGGTCAACCTGCTCCTGCACGAGAACGACCATCGCCTTCCGCTGATGATTCAAGCTCGCCCACAACTTTCGCGGGATGGCCCGAAACGAGACTGTACGGCGGCACGCTGGACATGACGACCGAGCAGGCGGTAACCACGCTCCCCTCGCCGATCGTGACCCCCGGGAAGATTACACTACGCTGCCCGATCCAGACATTGTCGCCGATCTCTATGGGACGGACGGAGGCGGAATCCAGCGGTGCGTTCGAGAGCCTCGCGTCGGGGTCGAGCGAGTGTCCTCCTGAGTCGAACATCCAGACATCGCGGGCGATGCGGCAGCGGCGGCCGATCTTGATCTGCTTCCCCACGGTGAACGCACAGTTATGGCCGATTCCCGAGCGGTCGCCGATCAAAATCGTCGGGTTCTCGGAGAATCGGGCGGCGAAAGTGAAAACGCACTTTCCATCGATCGTTACGTCGTCGCCGATGATGATGTCGCCGTTTCCCTGCACCCAATGGATATACACATCGGTGTGCAGGCGGCGACCATACTGCCGGCAATACGATTTGAAAATCGGCTCGCAAATAAAAACCCGCCTCAGGAAAAAGTAGCCAAATCGCAGGCCGACGAAGGCCCATCGCGTTGGCCTGATCAGCAGCCGCGGCATGGGCAACGACGCCGACCTGATCTGCCGGTACACTTGCCGCGCGCTCCGCGCGACGAAGTGATCCGACAATGCCAGATAGCGATACACCCTGCTTGTCCACGATCGAGTGACGCGGTCTCTCTCCTTTGCAGCATTGGCATTCGGTCCAGTGGGTGCGGGTGCGGGCGGCGGCTCGCTGTTCGCGTTGCTCGCAGATTGGACCTCTTTCTTAATTCGCTCCGCCAACCCTCTGACGTGCGGCGTCTCGAACAGGCTGCGCAGGGGCAGCCTAACATGCAGTTCCTTGCGGAGTTGCGCCTGCACCTGGACTGCCAGCAGCGAGTTGCCCCCAAGGTCGAAGAAGTTGGCGTCTAATCCGACCCGATCAATTCCCAGTGCGCCGGCAAAAATCGCCGAAATTGTCTGTTCCAGTTCGGTTCGAGGCCCTTCCTCCGCCGAGGCCGCGCCAGGCACCGGGCTGAGCGCTGGCAGCGACTGGCGGTCGAGCTTGCCGTTCGCGGTCAACGGCAGCTTGTCCAGGAACACAATACTCTCGGGAACCATGTAGGCAGGCAATCGAGTAGCCGCTTCCTGACGGAGTGTCGCCGGGTCAGGCTGCATTCCAGCAGCCGGTACCACATAGGCTGCCAGCCGTTTGTCGCCGGGTCGGTCTTCCCGCAGCAGGACGACGACCTGGGCGACCCCGGCACAGCCCGACATTGTCGCCTCGATCTCTCCGAGTTCAATCCGGAACCCGCGGAGCTTCACCTGCTGGTCGACGCGGCCCAGAAATTCCAGTGTGCCGTCGGCGCGCCAGCGTGCGAGGTCTCCCGTGCGATACATGCGTTCGTCACGGGAGCGACCGAAGGGATCTGCGAGGAAGCGCTCAGTGGTCAGCTCCGGGCGGTTCAGGTAGCCGCGCGCGAGCGCCGGCCCGGCGATGTACAATTCGCCGGGCACGCCCACCGGCACGAGCTCCAGGCCCGCATCGAGGACGTAAATCCGGTAATTCGTCAACGGGCGTCCAATGCTGACTACGCCCTTCGCATCGGGGGCGACGTCAGAGCGCGAAAGCGGCTGCACGCTCGCCCAGATCGTGGCCTCGGTCGGTCCGTACAGGTTCCAGACCGAAGCTCCTGTGGCGAATAACTCCCGAGCCAGCTCGACCGGCAACGGTTCTCCCCCCGTCAGAATCCGCAACGATGCCAGACATTCGCGATCATGGTCCACCAGCAGCTTCCAGTGACTGGGCGTGGCCTGCATCGTGCACGGTTTCCGGCGGCGGATCAGGCCCGTCAGCAGCGACGGATCCCGTGCCTCGTCGCGCGAGGCTAGCAGCACCTGTGCCCCGCGTGAGAGCGTCACGAGCAGTTCCAGAACTGAGATGTCGAAGGTGATCGTCGTCACGGCCAATAGGCGGTGTCGGGAGGTAAACGGCACCACTCTCTGCAAGGCTTCGCGAAAGGCCGTCAGGGCCCCGTGTTCGATCACCACGGCCTTGGGTTTGCCGGTTGAGCCGGACGTGTAAATCACATAAGCCGGCGACGAGAAACGCGCGCCATCGTGACGGTCGGCGCCCGGCGGGTTCGTGGCGGGTTGGTTTCGCAGCAATTCCCTCGTCTCGGGCACATCGAGCACCAGCGTCTCGACCGCATCCGGCAATCGTTCGCGCACAGAATTCGCTGCCAGTACCAGCAGCGGCTCTGCATCTTCCATCATCTGCCGCAGGCGGGTCGGCGGGTATTCCGGATCAAGAGGCACATAGGCCCCGCCGGCTTTGAGTATGCCCAGCATACCGACGAGCATCTCGAGCGAGCGTTCGACGCACAGGCCCACCAGCACCTCCCGGCGGACGCCGCGACCGATCAGGTGATGCGCCAGCCGATTGGCCCGCGCGTTGAGTTCGCGGTATGTGAGCGTCTGCTCAAGGAACACGACCGCCGGCGCGTCGGGGGTGCGTTCCACCTGGGCTTCGAACAGTTCGTGGATGCAATGCGCGCACGGGAAGTCGACCTCCGTCCCGCTCCACTCGAAAATAATCTGCTGCCGCTCGACGGGCATCAGCAGCGGCAAGGCGCCGATCCGCCGACCGGGATCGGCCACGATCCCTTCCAGCAACATCGTGAAGTGCCCGATCAGTCGCGCAATCGTCTCAGCTTCGAACAGGTCGGTGTTGTACTCGAGGCTCCCTCGCAGGCCCTCGGCCGTCTCCTGCAGCGACAGCGTCAGATCGAACTTCGTTGTGGCGCCGTCAATCGTGACCGGCTCGACGGTTACGGCCGGCAATGCCAAGGGAGACCTCGGCGCGTTCTGCAACAACAACATCACCTGGAACAGCGGGCTGTGGCTCAGGTTCCGTTCCGGCTGCAGCTCGTCTACGAGCTTCTCGAACGGCAGATCCTGGTGCGCATACGCACCCAGCGTCACCTCACGCGTCCGCTTCAGCAGATCGCGAAACGTGGGATCGCCCGACAGGTCTGACCGCAGTGCCAGCGTGTTCGCAAAGAACCCGATCATATTCTCCAGTTCCTTCCGGTTGCGCCCGGCGATGGCGGAGCCGACCACCACGTCTTTCTGGCCGCTGTAGCGCGACAACAAGACCTGGAAGGCCGTCAGCAGCGTCATGAATAGCGTCACGTCTTCCTGGCGGCTAAGTCCCTGCAGCCTGTGTACCAGTTCCCGACCGATCGCCAGTTTCTGCCGGGTTCCCCGATAACTTTGAACCGCCGGCCGCGGAAAGTCGGTGGGCAGTTCCAAAATCGCGGGCGCGCCTGCCAGGCACTCTTTCCAGTATGCAATCTGCCGGTTCAGCACTTCCCCTTGCAGCCATCCCCGCTGCCAGACGGCATAGTCGGCGTATTGAACCGGCACTGCAGGCAACGGGGACGACCGGCCGGCCGAAAACGCCGCGTACAACGCCTCCAGTTCCCTCCACAAGATGCCGAACGACCAGCCGTCGGAAGCGATATGGTGCATCGTCAGGACAAATAAGTGCTCCGAATCCGTCAACCGAATCAGCCGTGCGCGGAGCATCAGGTCGCGGGACAAGTCAAAGGGACGGTCGACTTCTTCCCGGGCCAGCCGCCGGGCTTCGGTTTCCCGCTCGGACTCCGGAAGTGCACGCAAATCGGCCAGCGCCAGATGGAATTCGGCGTCAGCCACAATCACCTGGATCGGTTGACCGTCACGCGAACGAAAGGTGGTTCTTAGCGCTTCGTGCCGTCGGACGATCTCCTGCAGACTCCGTTCCAGCGCGGCTGGATCGGGCGATCCTCGCAGAAAAGCGGCCGCCGAATTGTTGTAGACGGCCCTGCCTGGCTCCAGTTGATCCAGGAACCACAACCGCTGTTGGGAAAAAGAAAGCGATGCGGAGCCGCCATCGGACCTCCGCGAAATGGCCCCCGCGGGTGGAACGGGACTGATGTTTCCAGGTCTTCGCTCGCGGGGCAGTCGAGTTTTGGTACGCGCCGGCGCATTGGAAATGCACGGAGAGCCGGCTTTCATGAGCGTATCGCCGGTTGGGACGTAATGGGGCGGGTTGCTGAGAGTTCCGACGTGTCCGGGAACACCGTAATGCTCTGCCAGATGGTTCGCGAACGTCGCCACCGTGGGGAAGTCAAACAGATCGGTAACATCAACCATCGCTCCCAGCGATTCATAAACCCGATTCAGGAACATCATGCCTTTTAAGGAATCGCCGCCGAGATCCTGAAAGGATGCGTGAATATCAACCGAAGCTACCTCGAGCAGTTCCCCCCAGAACTGGGCGAGACGCGCTTCCAGGGGGGTGCGCGGTCGCCCCGCGCCGTCGATGCTATCTGTCGTAGACGCTGTGCGCTGCTCTTCGTCGGGGAGGCGGCGCAGGCGAAGGCGATTGATCTTTCCACGATCCGTCGTCGGCAATGAACTCAATTCGATGAATCGCGAGGGGATCATGTGCTGCGGCAAACGGTGTTCCACCATTCCCCGCAACTCCGCGTTGGCGGGGCGCGGCAAGCCATTGAGAACGAAATAGGCCGCCACCTGCCCCTCATGCGCTCCTTCGAGCGCCACGACCGCCACCTCTTTGATGGCGGGATGTTCGGCGAGAATCCCTTCAACGGCCGACAAATCGACGAACTTGCCTCGAACCTTGACTTCGAACGCCTTTCGGCCGACAAGTGTCAGGCAGCCCGTTGCGTCGAGCTTGCCCATGTCTCCGGTGTGATATCGGGGAGGGTCACCGCCCTGATCCGCTGCAACCACATGCCCGTCTCCTCTGTCAGTACCGTTCGATCGTTCCGGCCGGCTGGGGCGGTTCCAGTCCTTAAGCATCACGAAGCGGCTCGCGAGCACCACTTCGCCTACCTCGCCGGGCCCGACTTCCCGTCCTTCATCGTCGAGCAGCAGGCAATGTTTTCCCGGAATTTCATAACCACAAGGGACCGGCCCGGGTTCGATGCGAGTCGATTTGTCGGCAAAAAAATACCGCACGTTATGGGTCTGAATGCTGCCATACCGGTTGACAAACACCGACGCATCCGGAAATCGTTCGCGGAAAATGGCGAATTCCTGCGAAGTCACAGACTCGCTCCCGAGCATCAGCGCGCGCACCGAATCGAACAGGCGCGGATCGGAATTCTCCTGGCAAAAGCGCCGAAACGGAGTTGGCACCCAATGCAGAACGGTTATTCGATGGTTCCGTAACCAGGACGCCAGACCGGCGAAGCCACGTCGGTGCACGTCCCAGCAATACACGCTGGCCCCATTCAGGAGCGCACCAAAGTAATCGATCAGCGACGCTCCAAAGGAGCTGAAGTGCAGGCTGCTGAGGCGATCTTCCGGACAAAAGCCCAGGAGATTCGTCATATTGAACAGGTTGAGCAACCGCGACTCGTGACTTTGCGCGACCGGCTTCGGAATGCCCGTCGTGCCGGAGGAGAAAAATACATCAGCGGGATCGCGTGGCGACGTACGTCTTTGCGGATTCCGGGCGGCGGCCGTGGCCGAGCCGCCATTCCAATCGATGCATCTCACTCCGGAGCCGACTTGATTGCCGAGATGCCGCCCGGCGTCGTCGTGGATAATGGCGGCGGGCTGGACAGCGTCGATCTGCTTTTGGATCAGTTCCGGGGGCTGCGCGGTCCCCAGAGGGACGTAGATCTTGCCTGCTTTCAGAATGCCCAGCAATGTCACGATGGCGTGCAGTCCTTCCTCGACCATCGTTCCGACGGGTTCGAGACCCTCGCCACACTCGTGCAGCAGAATCTCGGCTGCCTGATTCGCCAGCGAATTCAGTTCGGCATATGACGCAGTGCGCCCTGCGGAGTGGACCGCGGGCCGATCCGGGTACAATTCCGCCTGTTGCTCGAACCGCTCCGGAATCGTCTGCTCAATGTCCCGAAACAGAAAGGACGAAATCATGCCGGACGGTCGGCATTTTTCGATGATGCGGCGCTGTTCTGAGGGGAACGCACTGAATTCGGCCGTCAGTTCGGCCATTTTGTTGCCCCTGCAAAATCGGCCTTCTCAACGAATCCTCGGCTAGCCGAGAATGGGACGGACTCTGCGAGAGGAGCGAGTCCACGATATCCAGCTCATCGAACAGGTAGCGCTGGGCGCCCTGTAGTGTACGGCACGCGTGCCGTAGTGCATTTGGCCGGCAGTGATAAACTCAGCAAACTCAGTGCTGCTGCTCGACATCGATGCCCCGCCATCAGTCAGAAGCAATTCATCGCGAGACATCCAGCATAAGCGTTGCCAGGTAGACCAGGCAATCAGAAATGTTTTTTGTTTCGCTGAATTTGCGACGTGGTGTCGGTCTGTAAAGACTTTTTGTCGTATCGCCTGAAATCGGTTAAATCTGGGTGGGGCCAATTCAAAGTCGCAATTGGCTCCGGTTCGGTGACGAGAGCACGAGGCGCAAAACCGATCGAAGAATATCAACGTTTAGCATAACCGGGCGTTCCGATAAGCGCCGCCTGCCACGATCACCATCTCTCATGCCCCGACCTGCCCGTTCAGCCGATCGAGGCAGGCCAACGCGTTTTGAAACGCTTCCGACTCCGGCATGATCGCCGCCGTTTGCAGGTCCTGATGCAGCGTCCCGAGTACGTTTTCCCGCAGGAAATCGGCGAACCAGGCCACCCGCCGGCGCGTGAAGGCCGTCTGCAGGTTCTGGAACCACGTTTCCAGCCACCGCAGCCCTTCGGCCGTCCCCGAGAGCGCCGTTTCCCCCATCACCACCGCCCCCGTTCCGCCGGCGATGTCGCCCAGAATGTGCACGACCAGCGACTGGGCGGCTGCATCGGTCACGGCCGGCGTCAGCGCGTGCCCCACCGGGCCGGCCGCGGCGAACAATACGACCGACGTCACCGGCCGCGCGAGCGCCGCCAGCTCGTCAAGCCGTTTCAGGCGGCTGAATATTCCCGGCCGCTCGTCTCGAAACGCGCGCATCTGTGCCGCGACGACCGATTCGAGTTCGCCATTGAGGTCGAGTGCCGCATGTTGCCGGTGCAGCCGTTCAAGAAGTTGCGCGCGGGTCGCTCCGGCCAGCAGTTTTTCGAGACGGGGCCGCAAGAGGTCGTTCCCCAGCTCTGCCAGCCGCTGCAATTCTCTGTAGAGCGTGTCGAGCGCCTGCAGCATCACGTCGAGCTCGCTTTGGCGATAAGCGGCCCGCGGGTCGGGCGTCGGCCCGCTGATCCGTTCGCGGGAGAATCGAATGGGCCAAAGCAGGCCCTGGCCCAGCTTTCCGTAGGCGTCGTGAATCGTGCGCGTCCAACCCTGGCGCTGGGTGCGCCACCAGCGACGCACCTCGTCGACCAAAAGCCTCGGGGGCGGCGCGGGCCAGTTGTCGATCCGTGCGAGCTCCTGGGCCGAAAGCAGCCGCGCCGCGTCGGCAAAGCCCGCACTGCGACGGCGCAATTCTTCGAGATACGCCGGTGCCCCGTTCTCGGCCGACAGCACGTGTGCCAGCGACCCTCGCAACGTCCGCAGCTTGACGTCGAGAAAGTGCAGGTCGGAAAGATCTTCCGCCAGCGAACGGGGTTCGCCGTCGGGCGCCGCACCGCGCCGGCGACCGTGCGATTCCGCGGCGTCATCGGGCGGCCAGTCGCGCTGAAAAAACGGGAGTTTCAGCCTGTCGGCCGCCGCGCGGTCGGTGGGTGCGATGTACACCAGGTCGGGAGTGATGCCCGTACCGTCTGAGAAGGTTTCAAGCCAGCGCGGCCAGTAAGGCTCGTCTTCGGGAAGCAGGCACTGGTTGAAAATGCAGATCACGCACTTGTCTTCGGCCGCCGCCTTGCGAAAAAACTGTTTCACCGCCGCGTCGTTGTATTTCTGCTGCGTCAGAACAGCGATCAGCACGTCGGCGCAGTGACGAATGCAGTCGGCCCGATGCCAGTTCACCGGGGCGTCGCTGTCGATGTCGGGCGTGTCGAGCACCAGCAGGTTTGGGGGAAGCTGCGACGCGACCTTCCAGAACAACCGGTGCTGTTCCGACCCGGCCAGCGCCGCATCGGCCCCTTCCCAGGCTGCCAGCTCGAACCCGGCGAAGATTTCACCAAGGTCGTGCCGCTGTTCGAAGCCGGGGGGAATCAGGCAGACGGGGTGCTTGGTGCCCGAGGCCAGTGGGCTGACGCCGCTGGCCTGAAATCCTGCCAGATGATTGAAGATCACGCTTTTGCCGATGTTCGTTCCGCCGACGACCGCGGCCACGAGAAACGGCTCCTGAACGAGCTGCGGCACAAGCTTCCGCCGCAGCAGTTCGTACCATTCACGCCCGGCCAGCGGCGGAAGCTGCATGAGCGTTGCCGACCGTTCGAGCGCTTCGAGCGAATCGGCAAGCTGCCGAACGAGCGCGGCACAGGCGGCGAACGGGCCGGTCGCAGCCGGCGTGTGTGCGGTCGTGGCGGGCATCAAGGCATTTTATCAGAAATCTCGCGACGGCGGTGAGACGAAATGGCGTCAGGATTTCGACTGGAAGGTTGCCTTGCCATGTGTCAGAATGACCTTCGCAAGGAACGAAGCATGTCACTTCGCGAAGAGATTCTGGTTCAGGCACTCTCGCTGCCCCCTGAGGATCGGGCATTTGTCGCAGGTGAATTGGAGCGCAGTCTCGGCGTCGCGCCGACCGCCGAGTGTGCGCCGGACCATGAAAGCACCAAATCGACTGGAATTTTGCACGCCGAACTAAGGCGCAGGTCGACGGCATTTCAGACCGGGGCAACCACGGCACGCGCCGCAGCCGATGTGCTTGTCGACCTTGAACGACGTCAGGCAAACGAGCCAGAATCGTGAGAATGCGCATTCTGGCGGAGGCCGAAGCGGAGGCAGAGGCCGCTCGCCAATACCTGAACGCGCGCTCGCTTCGTGTCGGAAGCCGGTTCATTATCGAGCTCCGGAAGACCCTCGAGGCGATTGCCGCGACCCCCACGAGCTTCCCTCGGCTGGAAACCTTGCCCGACGATGCACCGTACCAGCGCGCGCTGTTGGCGAAGTTCCGTTACGCCGTGATTTTCGAAACCATTTCAGACGAGGTCGTCGTCGTGGCGGTGGCGCATACGAGCAGGGCGCCTGATTATTGGCTTGGCCGCGAGCCATAACATGCTGCGGGCACCCCCGCGGCGGCCGCGCCCAGCCGCCCCAGCGACAAAAACCCCACAGGCAACTTTGTCGTTCCCTCGAGCGCCAGGTCCGCGAGCGCCTCCCCCAGAACACTGGTGAACTTGAACCCGTGCCCCGAAAAGCCCGCCGCAACCACCACGTTCGCAAACTCGGGGTGCTTGTCGATCAGAAAATGCCCATCGGGCGATTTCGTGTACAGGCAGACCGAATGCCGCACCGGCACTCGTGCCACATCCGGCAAAAACTCTTTCAGAAAACGTGCCACCCGTTCGAGATCGGCCGCGTGCTGCGTGCGATCGACCCCCAGCGGGTCGCTAACGGCGTCTCCCTGCGTGTGCTCGGCCACCTTGATCGACTGCCCGTCGAGTCGCGGGAACCCATAAAACTGCCCCTCGGGCGTCTCGAAGAAAAACGCCGTGTTCCCCGCGACGACGTCGAACCGCCCGTCGGCCGGAAACCAGAACATCGGCTTGCGAACCACGTGCAGCCACTGCGACCACCGGGTGTCGGCTGCCGCTCCGTCCCCAAACGTGCCACTCGTGTCGGGCGCCGAACACTTTCCCAACAACTCTGCCGCCCACGGCCCTGCCGTGACGACGAGCTTCGCGGCGGCGTACTCTCCCCGGTCGGTCTGCACGCGCACGATCGAGCCATCCGACGACCAGGCGATCACGGTTTCGTCGGTGCGTAGCTCAGCGCCGCGCCGGCGGGCCGCGGCGACATGCGCCGTCACGCACTCTTCGACCGCCAGATACCCGGCCTGCCGCTCGACGAGGGTGATGAACCCTTCGGGGAAGCGGTACATGCCGAAGCGCTGCCGCGCCTCGCGCGCCGCAAGCCGCTCGACCGGCAATGAGTGCAGCGCCGCGGCCTGCAGCGTCCCCGCGACCGATTCGCATTCAGGTGGCCCGGCCAGAAACAGCCCAATGGCGTGCAACAGCGCTCGGCCCGTCTCACGCTCGAGCTCGTGCCACAGGGCGTAGGCCCGGTGCAAAAGCGGCACATAGTCGGGGTGCTCGAAATACGCCTTGCGGATGATTCGCGTCTGGCCGTGCGAGCTGCCGCGATCGTGCGCGACACCGAACCGTTCGATCCCCAGCACCCGTGCCCCGCGCCGCGCCAGGTGGTACAGCGCCCCGCTGCCGAACCCTCCCACCCCGAGCACAATCGCGTCGTATGAATTCATCGGCCGGTTTTGAGAACCCCCCCGCGACGCTTCAGAAAATGCGGCACACCAGAGAACACAGAAGCGTCGCCGCAATTCTCTGCTTTGGCCACTCGCGGATCAATTGACGGCACATTCCGCCGCCGGCACGCGCAAATCAATGCCATTCATTGGACCGCCGCGACTCGAATGCCTATCGCAAAGCGGCGACACGAGTGTCGCCTGCGGAGGTGAGTGACAAAGACCGCTGGGCCGGACGCGAGAACAATGGCGCGGGTGACGATCAAGGCGCCCAGGCGATTTTACGGGGGCAGGATCCTCCGCGGCGCGAATCACGTTCCCGAACGCAGCAATTCGCGCAGCGGCTTCGCCTCGGGGTCGGCAATCCGGATCGGCCGACCCACGTTCGACGCATTCTGCTTCTGCGGGTCGATTCCCAGCGCCAGGCACGCCGTCGCCAGCAGATCGCCCGTCTGCACCGGCCGATCGACGACCGACATTCCGTCGTCACTCGTCTTCCCAATGACCTGTCCGCCGGCGAGCCCTCCGCCGCAGAGCACCGTCGACCAGGCCGCGGGAAAGTGGTCGCGCCCCTTGTTGTCGTTGATCCTGGGGGTTCGCCCGAACTCACCCATCCAGACGACAAGCGTTGTGTCGAGCAGGCCGCGGGTGGCGAGGTCTTCAAGCAGCGTGGCCCAGGCGGGGTCGAGCGTCTCGCACAGCTTCTCTACGCTTTCGAAATTGTTGACGTGCGTATCCCACCCCAGGCCGGCAGCGCCCTCGGCGCCGTTGAGAGACACTTCGACGAACGGCACCCCCCGCTCGACCAGCCGCCGCGCGAGCAGGCATCCCTGGCCGAACTGGTTGCGCCCGTAGGCGTCGCGCAAGGCGTCGGGCTCCTGAGTGAGGTCGAACGCCCGAACCGCTTCTGACCTCATCATCTTCACCGCCTGTGCGTAGGCCGTGCGATGGCTGGCCGACGACACCCCCGGGTGCCGCGCGATAAAGTCGTTTTCGAGGTCTGAAAGCATTGCCAGGCGCGCATCAGCCTGTTCGGCCGCGACGCCTGAGGGAAGTTCGAGGTTCTTGACGCGCAAGGCCCGTTCGTAATCGTCGCTTCCCCGGCGGGAGGTGACGCTGCGATCGCCCACGACGAGAGGCGCATATCTCGGCCCCAGAAACCCCGGCTCGTAGGCCGCCGGGCTAAGGAACCGATAGGGGGCGACGCTGACGAAATTGGGCAGGTCGGCCTCGTCCACCCCCAGCTCTTTGCTCCACACCGAGCCCAGCGTGGGGTACCGCACCGGCCCCTGAGGCAGGTAGCCGGTGCGCATCAGATACGTCGCCCGCGAGTGGTCTCCCTCTTTCGTGGTCATCGAACGGACGAGCACGCAATGCTGCATCTGCTGAGCCAGCTTCGGCAGATGCTCGCTGATCTGAATGCCCGGCACCGACGTGTCAATCGGCTGGAACGCGCCGCCGTTTTCGTGCCCCGGCTTGGGGTCGAACGTGTCGATCTGGCTGGGCCCCCCCGACATCCACAGCAAAATGCAGGCCCGCTTGCGCTGCGGCAGGCCGGCCGCATCGTCGGCGAGCGCCGGCAGCCATTGTGAGAACGAGACGCCGAACGCCCCGCAGGCCGAGAGCCGCAGCCAGTCGCGGCGCGACAAGGCAGTGTGCGTTACGCCGTATTCAGTCCTCAGTAAGCGCTCGGTTGACGTGGGGGACATGGGCCTGCTCCTAAGGCGACAACTCGCAAACCTCATTTTTGGCCAGCGATTCGTTTCGGCAATTTGACCCTGTGGCCTTTCATCTCTTCAGCTTTTCGACGTTCGCTCACCGATTGAACAAAAACTCGCTGCTGTTGAGCAGCGCCCAGAAAATGTCGCCGAGCGCTTTTCGGGAATCGTTCGTGGCGCCCCCAGCGTCGACATAGGAGACGAGCCGAGCCAGCTCGCCGGGGCGGGTGGGCCGGCTCAGTGCCGCCAGAAAAAAGGCTTCCAACCGTTCGACCGTCGTCAGCGAGGGCATCGCCGCCACGGCCGCCAGCGTCGTACTTCTTTCCAGACTCGTCGCATCGGCCACGAATTGGCCGTTCATCATCCCCAGGGCCTGCAAGATCGTCGTCTGCTGCTCGGTGGCCGAGTCGCTCGAGTTGTCGAACATCTGCAAGAATTCGTCGCGCGGCGAGTTGGGTCGGGCGACCGGTGCATTGCGGTTGGAATACGGTTCGTAGAACCCCGTGGCCTGCGCGATGCTGTCGAAGATCTGCGTCGGCGACAGCGCTTTGAGCGGCATGCGGGCAAACAGCCGCAGATCGTCTTGCCGGGGGTGCGTCTGCCGGCTGTCGAGCTGGTAGGCGCGGGTCGAGGTGATCGCCCGAATCAGAAACTTCAGGTCGAAATCGCGCGCCGCGAACTCGCGAGCCAGCAGCTCAATGAGCTCGGGGTGGCTGGGTCGGTTGTCGGCCGTGAAATCGTCGACCGGGTCGACAATGCCCAGCCCGAAGAAATGCCCCCAAAACCGATTGACGGCCGTCTTGGTGAAATACGGGTTGTCGGCCCGCGTCACCCACTCGGCCAGTGAGCGTCTCGCGGTCTCATCGCGCTCGAGACTCGGCGCCTGCCCGGTCAAATAGGCGGGCGCGACCCGTCGCCCCGTGCCGGGAATTTCAATCTCGCGGCGCTCGAACGCCTCGCGAATGGCCCCCGGCCCGTTGCCACCTGCGTCGCCACGCTCGAGGCCTCCGAAAAAGGCCGCGAAGCTCCAGAACTGTTCGCGTTTCCAGTTGTCGAAGGGATGATCGTGGCACTGTGCGCATTCGATGCGCACGCCCAGAAACATACGCGCCGTGCCGGCCGCCAGGTTCTCGGGCTTGAGCTCTTTGGCCTGATAGAAGCTGACAGGCGTCAGATCCACCGGCAGCGGCTCTCCCTCGCGGGCGTTTCGCTGGTCGAGCTCGACCATCAACAACTCGCGGACAATGCGGTCATAGGGGGTGTTGTCGACCAGGTGCCGGCGAAGCCACGCCTCAAAGGGCGGTACCAGCCCCCGCAATTCGAGATTCGATTCGGCTTCGGGCAGCATCACCCGCCGCCAGGTGCTGGCGAAGAACGCCACATAACCGGGGCCGTCGAGCAGCCGGTCGACAACCTGGCGCCTGCGGTCGGGCTCGGCGTTCGCCAAAAATTCATGCAGGTCGGCGACGGTGGGAATCTTTCCCCCCACGTCGAGCCACACGCGCCGGAGAAAGGTGGCATCGTCGGCCAACGGGGCCGGCTCGACCCCTTCGGCGGCCCAGCGGGCGGCGATCAATGCATCAATCTGCGCCGCCAATGAGCTCGCGGGGTCGACATTTGGCACCGTCTCCCCGGCCCTGGCCCGCCCCCCGAAGCCGCACGCGCCAGCCAACAGCAGCACGACGCAATAAAGCGCCAGACTTGAAGCTTTCGAGAACACAGGCGGCTCCACGTCACCAAACAGCCGGCTGCCCCCGCCGCGTCAGGGCAAGCAGGGCGCCGCGAATCCTGCGCAGATTAGGATACCAGCCTCGTGACGATTTGTCTGGTGAATCTTCGGGCTTTCGGGCTGTGGGTTAGGAGGATTCCGGGTCGGGGTCAGGGAGGACCCACGCCACCTGAGTCAGAAACTGCAACTGGACCACCCTGTGCGCGCGAAAAGGCTCCGGAATGAGGTTGGCGTTTGAACTGAAGCCAAACTCGAACGGCGGGCTTAGCGATTCGAGGTGGAGCCTGCCGTTCTGCAGCGCGTCAGCACCCTGGACGATGCGTCCAACAAGATGGAACCAGCCTCCCGAGATGTGCAAGCCGGTGGAAGGATGCAGAAAGTAGTCGCACAGCTCCGCAGGCTTTGCGACGTCAATTCCCATCTGATCGGTGAATCTGCGGAACTCTTGCGGAAAGACCCGTTCGCCAAGTCCCAGGAAATTGCGGCAATAGAGACAGTCGCATCCCGAGCCGGTCGGAAGCTGAGCGTAACATTGCGACGTGGCTTCCGCGTCGTATTCAATCCGCCATCGAGCAATCGCAATTTCGCGCATCGAACCGGATCAGGGTGGTGATTGGCGATCCGTTGCATCAAAGCTGGGGCTGCCAGTTTCTCTAATCGATAAAGTTTTCCCAACACGGCCATTGCACGCAGTGCCCGGGGGAGCAAGTCGGCTTCAACCTATTTCGCGATTTCCGCATCTTCCGGCTGTATCGCTTGCAGGCATTGTTCCGATTTTATAGGGCGAGAGCGCCGATTTGCACGGAGGACGGGTCAGAATACAGGTAAATAGGGGGGAATGGGGGAATGAGCGCTTCATTTCAAAATCGTTTCGGAACCTTGGCCGTCGCGATGTTCTTGGTGACGGGCTGGCTCGGTTCCGTCGCACGCTCCGATGACGGAGCGATGATGGGCACTCAGAGCGGAGGCCAATGGCTCTGGAGCGGCGACGAACCGGGTTCCGACGACGCGCCCTTCATCGCGATTCGTGTGAACGCACTCTTCCTCAATCGCCAGTCGCCGCCGTCGAACATTGTTCTGTCCGAAACGGCAACCGGCAGAACGCTGCTCAACACATCCGACAACGATCCGAGCTGGGCCGGGGGAGTCGAAGTCAACTTTGTGACGTTTTTCACCGCCACGACCAGCTTCGAGTTCGACTGGTTTACGGTTGAAGACTGGTTCGACAAGCAGAACATTTCGATGAACCCGACCGTCGTCGACCAGGTTCCGTTTCCTGTCACCGGCGCGGCGATTTCCGTGTCTTCGCGCCTCCGCAACATGGAATTCAACCTGCGTGAAGAAGTCTACAATGGCGTGACTTTTCTTGCCGGGTTCCGCTATGTCGAGTTCAATGACACGCAGAGGGTGAATTTTCAGAGCGCGCCGTTCGGCGTCTCGGAACTCTTCATCAACGAAACCACCAACCGCTTGTACGGTTTCCAGATCGGCACGCAGCTTGACATCTGGAAGACCGAATGTTGGGAACTGCTCGCCTGGGGCAAAGTCGGCGTCTATGGAAACGCCGCCGACAACAACTCAGGCGTTCTCTCCACCATTCCTGCAGACAACGTCAATATTCGAGATAACCAGGGCAAGACGGCGTTCGTCGGCGATCTGGCGGTTCGCGGAACCCGCAGGTTCGGCGAGCATGCGGCCGTATTTCTCGGCTACCGCCTGATGTACCTCGACGGCATCGCCCTCGCAGCGAACCAGTATCAGGGGACGCTGAATTTCTTCAATACAGGCATCCCGAGCATCCAGATGGGCAGCAGTATGCTCTTCCAGGGAATCGAAGCCGGCTTGTCATTCTCGTTCTGACGCGCGCACCGGCAGGTTCGACGTGCGCCGGCCGCCAGTGAGGGACACCCTCAGGGAACGGCACCCTCGGTGAGGGAATGCCACGTTCCAATGCTTTGCGGTTCCGTTGCGCAGGTCTGCCTCTCGCCCGACCGCGACCGCTACTCACCGGCACGAACGGACCGACTGCCATCACGAGGGCGCCGTCCAGCGTGCGATGTGTAGAACGCACCACCGGCCGGCAGGAGCCGTCCATTCTCAACTGCGTCGGTGCGAATGCGCCGACAGAAATCGAAGTCTCGCAGGGTGTGGAATCAATTCTTGGGCTCGGCCTTCACATACAACTCTTTCGGTGCGGATTCGTAGTACCGGAACATCGCGGGACAAATCCATCCTTCCATCGCCGGTTCTTCCATCGAATAGTAGTTGCCGCCCATGTCGCCCCGCAGCCACGTCAGCTTCTTTTGATAGCCGGGAAACGGCTGGGCGGAGAACAGCAGGCGAAAGCCATTGTCGGCTCCCGGAGCCTCTCTGACCAGCTCATCAATCATCTCAGGGACGCCGGCAACAAATGGTTCGCGCACCAACTTGGTGCTTGGGTCGTCGAAAACCCAGGTCCCTCCGTGTCGATAGGGGGCGATGACAAACAGCGAGTTCGCCGGCCGGAACGCCTGGCGTCCCGGCACTAACCCGCTGCTCCAAGCCGCGGCCAACGCCGCGAAGAGCACAATGGCAGAAATTATTCCGACGTTGCGACGAGTAATGCGAGTGTTCACGCGAAGTCGCCCTCCGAAGACTTCACACTGGGAAGACCAGTCGCTCCCGAAACGGTTCGACCCCCACGGGCCTATTCTAACCCGACGGGTCACCCGCAAGAAACGGTTACACCGCCGGCTGACCAGCGAGGCGCGAGTTCTCTTCGCTCACCTGCTCATTCAGCGTCCACAGGTCGTACAACAGGCCGATCCCTAACAAGCCCAAAGTTACCAGCCACAGCAGCCCCGTGACCCATTTCCCCATGTAGAACCGGTGGATGCCCAAGACGCCCAGAAACGTCAGCAACAGCCAGGCGACGGTGTAGTCGATCGGCCCGGCGACGTAGCGGCGCTCAGCCTGTGCGTGCATCCGCGGGATCAGAAACAGGTCGACGATCCACCCGATGCCCAGCAGGCCGAGCGTGAAGAACCAGATCGTGCCGCTGATCTGCTTGCCGAAGTAGAACCGGTGTGCGCCCATGAACCCGAACAGCCAGCACAGATAGCCGACGAGAACGCTGTGGGTGTCGCGGGAGTGGCTGGTGGTCGTCGTGGCGTGCATGGTGGCGTCCGCTACTGAATTCGGGAGTGAACGACACAGAGAATAACGTGTTTGCGTCGCGAGCGGATCAAACTCGCCGCCGAATTCCGAGCGGTTGGGCGAACGCCGACGAATCTCCCGGGTCGCCGAACATCTCGGCAGCCGCGGAGGCTCGTGCTGTGTCCCGGCCGCTGCGAGGGGCCGGGACACTTGAAGCTGGGCCGTCCGGCGGTTTGTGCCGCCCATAAGATCTGCATGCAATTTTTCCCCCACTTTCGAGCTGCACACACTACTCACCTGAATGGGTCACATTCGTCTGCCCGGCCTGCTTGAATCGCGGTAAACTTAAATGGTCTTTGTGAACTGAGAGTGCGATCGGCTACGCGCGGCGCCTTTGTGGTCGCAAAACCAATCGCGCCTCGCGCTCCCGCGGCCTCATGCACCAGTCGCCATGTTCTGTCGTCGAAAGCTGATCCTGCTCGGTCCCCTCGCCCCGAATGATGACTGACGCCTCCACCGCGCCGCCGCGACGCGCTAGCCTGTTCCCATTCGTGGTGGCCGCCGCGGCACTGGTCGTCACCCAGGCGCTGTTCGTGCTGGGAGACCGCTGGGCCCCGTCGGGAACCCGGTTCGACGGGCTGACCGGAATGGTCGACGATCAGAACATGTACTACTCGTTCATCCGGCAGGCAGCCGAGGGGAATTGGCTGTTCGTCAACCGGCTGACGCACGTCGAACATCGGCCCGCCCTGTTCAATCTCGAATGGCTCGCCCTCGGCTGGCTGAGCCGGGTTTTTCCGGGGCGAGATACGGCCGTTTACCTGCTCTGGCGCGCCATAGGAATCGGGCTCTTGATCGGTGGCTGCTGGAGCCTCGCCGGCGTCACGCTCCGCGACCCGTTTCAGCGGCGGCTCGCGCTCCTCCTGTGCGCTTTCGGCGGCGGGTTCGGGTGGCTCGTGCTGCTGCTCGAGCGCGCCGGCCTGAACTCTCCCCATCCCATCGCGATGCTCGATATTTCCGACGCGATGTACCCCTTCAGCCACATCCTCTTCAACCCGCACCTGGCCGTGTCGCACGGCCTGACGCTTTTTTCACTCGCGGCCTTCGTGATGGGCGAGCGCACGAGGCTGGCGCGATGGTATGTCGCTGCCGGCGTCATTGCCGCCCTCAACGGGCTCATCCGGCCGTACGACATGCTGGTGCTCGTGGGCGCGGTGCCGTTGTTCGCGGCACTGAGCCTATTGAAAAAGGTGTCTGGAACTCTCCGCACCCGCGAAAACCCCTCGGAATCTGGATGTTCACAAAGTTCCAGACACTTTTTTCAACGCCCAACAGTTCAACTGCGGTACCCGACGGCCCTGCGGTTCCTGCCACTGCTGATCGTCGCACCGGTCATTGCCTACTACGCCGCGCTGTTTCAACTGCACCCCGTATTCAAATTCTGGGCCAGCCAGGGGACGAACACCGTCAAGCCGCTGGCGCTCGGCTGGCATCTGTTCAACCTGGGCCCGGCGGCCGCACTCTGCCTCGCGCGGCTCTGTCTCGTGCGGCGGCGGCCGCTCTCGTCTGCCGAGTTGTGGCTCGCGGCCTGGATCGCCGCGATGCTGCTTTTGTATCACGCCCACAAACTGCCGGGCTTCGGGTTCATGCCCTACACGCCGCTGGTCGGCGCCACGCTGCCGTCGACCATGTTCATTCTGGGGGCCGGGGTGTTTTCATTGGATAGGGGGGGAACGCGCCCATTCTCACGACTTCTTGTGGCATCACTGATCGTGCTGACCTGCCTCGGAAGCGTCGTCTGGGTCGTCAAGATCGGCCGCAACCTGGCGTACCTTCCGGAACACTATGTGCCGACGGCGGTGCGCGACGCAGACAATTGGCTCGCCGCGCACGCGGGAAAAGACGACGTGATCTTGAGCACGCTGCCGGCGGGCAATCGGATGGCGCGATACGTGCCGGCCCGGTTCGTGCTGGGGCACATCAATATCACCCCCCACGTCAAGGAACTTTCGCCGCGGGTTGAGCGGTTCTACCGCGGCGAGCTGGGCGACGCCGAGGCGCAGTCGCTTTTGGATGAGCTTGGGGTCCGTTGGGTCTACGTCGGCCCGCACGAACGCGCGTTGGGGTCCGCAAGCAAGCTTCAGCTTCCCGGCCTTGTCGAGGAATATGCGAACCCTGACGTGCAGGTGTATGCGCGTGAGCGCCAATGAAAGCGATTCGAGGCAGCGGGCCTTGCACGAGTGTGTGCGTCAGAAAAGCAGGTGGATATTCCGGAGGCCGCCGAGAACTCGAGAACACAGCGCGGCCAAGCCCGGATTATTCATGTTCTGGTAGGGGGGGATCAGCAAGCCGAGTGCGAAGGTGGGCCTGCGCTCGCTGACAAGGCTTTCGATTCAGACAACTTGCTGTTCGCTCATCGAGTGGCTTGCGCCGGCCCCCCATGTGCTTGAGCGAGCTTGCCCCACCCTACCATGAATAATCCGGCCAAGCCGCCAACCAAAGACCCAGGGAACACTGATCGACAATCCGGATCAGCGGCGATCAGTGCGGATGAGCGTTCCTTCTTCGTACGCAACGACCGGGGCCACGCTGCGCCGTCTACCCTTCGTGACGGAAGAATGAGCCACAAAGAAGCTCAAGACGCGCAAAATTGGCAACGTCTTCTGCGTCTCTTGAGCCTTTTCGCGGCTATTTCCGTCCGGGAGACATGGTTAACGGCGTAGGGCGCCGCCGGGTTCTTCAAAAACTTTCGAGACGCACGCACGATGCGCGAACCGGCGGTGAGGACGCTTTCCGACCGTTGCAATGGATCCTCTTACCGGTCCGATTTGCCGCCATTCATAAGGTGCCGGCGCATGGCGTCGAGTTTCTTGCGGCCGATGCCTTTAACTCGCAAAAGTGCTTCGATGCTGGCGAACGGGCCGTTTTGTTCGCGATCTTCGACAATCCGCCGGGCCAGCGTCTCCCCCACCCCTTCGAACTGTGCGAACTCGACCCACGTCGCGCGGTTGATGTCGATGAGATACTGGTATTCCGCCAGCGGCAGCCGATCGACTTCGACCTGCCGCCGGCCGAAATCGCTGAGACTCAGCCAGTGCAGCGTCATCAGCAACAGCGCCACTCCCAGCAGCAACCCGACGAACGCCTGGTCGGCGCGCGTCAGCCAGAGCCGGGGGGCGCCGTCATCGACTTCAGTGACAGGCCGCCAGAGTCGCCGCAGCGTTCTTTTCGCCCGCGCGTTGGCAGGCGCCGACGGGCCTGAGTCTTTTCGAAGCGCGGCTGGCGCGCCGGCGCCGCTGTGGGGTACGGGCCGCAGGCCGCGGGGGTCGTGTTTGTCGGCCCCGCCGCCGGGTCGCGTCGGATTGTCGCGCACATCAGCCATGACAGTTGTCGCCCGGAGCACGCCGGTCAATTGACTATAGTCGACTTTTCGACTCGACAACATGCTGCCGCGCACAGCCCCGTGGAGTCAGATTCTCCCGAGCCGCTACTCAACGATTTCGGCGAGGATTACAATCGAGTGGAACTAACCTTCTTTTGTGGAGGTGTCTGCCATGCAGGTGTGGCTGGTGCGGCATGCGGTCGCTGCCGATCGACAGCAGTTCGAAGGCCCCGACGGAGACCGGCCGTTGACCGACAAGGGGCGCAAACGGTTCCGCAGTTTTGCCCGGTGGCTCGCCGACGAGGCCCTGCCGCCGGCCGCGATCGTCACCAGCCCGCTGGTGCGCGCGGTGCAGACGGCCGACATTTTGCGCAAGGAGCTGGGGCTGAAAAAAAAGGACGTGTTGACGGCCGACGCACTTTCGTCGGGCGCAGAGCCTCACGCGATTCTCGAAGTGCTGCGCACCCAGTCGGCCGAGCGCATCGCGCTGGTCGGCCACGAGCCTGACTTCAGCCGCGCGCTGGGAAAAATGATCTCCGGCGGAGAGTTCGCGTTCGGGAAGGGGGCCGTGGCGGCCGTCGAGTTCGAGGGCGTGCCTGATTTCGGGGCCGGAAAGCTCTGCTGGTTCGTCGGGCCGAAGCTGCATCGAGACGCGGGCGAGCAGTAGCGGTGGCGAACGGCCGCAGTGGCGAAAACAAGCTCCATGCTCAAAAAACTTCGCCTGGCGACGTTTCAGATCGGTTCGCTCGCCCGGCGCGGCGAGGGATTACGAATCGGCGCAGCGCGCTTTCCGCCGCGCGGCGTCCCCAAAGCGCGGTGGGTGGCCGACGGGTATTTCGACGTCTGGTTTCCGAATTTGGCGCCGAGCCGGCGTTTGCTGGCGTGGGCCCGCAAACAAGACCTGACCGACCGCGCCACGTGCCAATCGTTTTTCGACCGCTATGAGCGTGAGCTGCTCGCGACGATCGAGGGGCGGCAGGCGGTCGCCCTGGTGGCCGAAATCGCACGGCGCACCCTCGTCAGCGTCGGGTGCTATTGCGATGACGAGACGCGCTGCCACCGCTCGCGGCTGCACGAGATCATCGCCAGACAGGCCGGTTCGACGTGAGAGCGTCGTCAAGCGGTCGCAGCGGCCGCCGCCGCTGAACTTGTGGGGTCTTTTCAAATTCCAGATGGCCGGGAGTTCCCGGTGGTCTGGCGACTTTGGCTACGTCCTCCCCGCCGAACCGCCGGTGAAATCGCAAAGTGCGACGCACGCCGCTGGGCCTGGTATGAACTCCGCCGCTCCGACCTCTGTCCTCTGCCGCTCTACTTTCAGTACCGGTAGTACTCGGGCTTGAATGGCCCTTCCACAGGCACGCCCAGGTAGTCGGCCTGCTTGGCCGAAAGCTTCGTGAGCTTGACCCCCAGCTTGTCGAGGTGCAGCCGCGCGACTTCTTCGTCGAGCTTCTTGGGCAGCATGTGGACGCCGACCTCGAACTTTTCGGGTTCCGTCCAGAGGGCGATCTGGGCGAGCACCTGGTTCGTGAAGCTGTTGGACATCACGAATGAGGGGTGACCGGTCGCACACCCCAGGTTCACCAGCCGCCCTTCCGCCAGCACCAGTATGGCTTTGCCGGTGGGAAAGACGAACTTGTCGACCTGCGGCTTGATGTTGACCCGCTGGATGTCTTTGCGGTTTTTGAGGTAGGCGATCTCGATTTCAGAGTCGAAGTGCCCGATGTTGCAGACGATGGCCTCGTGCTTCATCACGTCGAGGTGCTCGCGGCGAATCACGTCGACGCAACCCGTGGCGGTGACGAAAATGTCTCCCTGCGGCGCGGCCTCTTCCATCGTAATGACCTGATACCCTTCCATCGCGGCCTGCAGGGCGTTGATGGGGTCGATCTCGGTAACGATCACGCGGGCCCCCAGGCTGCGCATCGCGTGGGCGCAACCTTTTCCCACGTCGCCGTACCCGCACACCACCACCACCTTGCCGGCCACCATGATGTCGGTGGCCCGCTTGATTCCGTCCGCCAGCGATTCGCGGCAGCCGTACAGGTTGTCGAACTTGCTCTTGGTGACCGAGTCGTTGAAGTTGATCGCCGGCACCGTCAAATAACCCCCCTCGTGCATCTGGTAGAGCCGATGGACGCCGGTCGTGGTTTCCTCCGACAGGCCGCGGATGCCGCCCAAGAGCTCCGGAAACTTGTCGTGCACCATGGCCGTGAGGTCGCCGCCGTCGTCGAGAATCAGGTTGAGCGGCTCGCCTGACGGGAAGAACAGCGTCTGCTCGATGCACCAATCGAATTCCTGGG
The DNA here is from genome assembly GCA_052388175.1 of Planctomycetaceae bacterium. Lineage (GTDB taxonomy): Bacteria > Planctomycetota > Planctomycetia > Planctomycetales > Planctomycetaceae > SIAF01. Next base: position 124,501 of record JBQTIL010000038.1, read on the forward strand.
GCGTCATCCCCTTCCAGGCGTACACTGGCACGCCCGCCTTAGCGATCGCGCACGCCGCGTGGTCCTGGGTCGAAAAAATGTTGCAGCTGCTCCAAGTCACTTCCGCGCCC
>JBQTIL010000039.1:0-21070 GCA_052388175.1 Planctomycetaceae bacterium
TACTAATTCCCCAGCCCCTAACCCCTAGCCCCCAGCCCCTAGCCCCTATTTCTCGCGGCCTTCGATCGCCACCAGCAGGATTCCCGCGGCCAGCACCAGCAGGGGGTTCAGCGGGCAGTCTTCGTGCACCGAGACCGTCATGCGATGGACGAACGGGTTGAAGTGCGTCCGCAACTCGGCCAGTTCCTGCCCCGACGAATCTTTCAGGCTGAAATGCTGCGGTATCAACAACCCCCCGACGAAGCGGCGCATCAGCGCCAGAAACCAACTGTCTTCGATGATCTGCCCCACCTCGCGGTCCTGATCGTCCATGACGATCCACGAATCGCGCAACAGCGACGACCACCCTTTGCGCTTAAGCGCGCCCAGCTTTTCCTGCTTGCGGCTGTCGACCACGTCGTATGCCGCGCTGAAATCGACGATCTGCCGCGCCTTGATTGACAGCCGCTCGTCCTGCATCGATTCGTCAGTGAAGACCCGAATGTCTTCCTTCAGCTTGAACGCTTTCTGGTGCGAAAACCCGATGACCTGTCCCTGCGGGTTGTAGATGTGAAACTTGGCGCCGAGAAAAGTCAGCACCTTACGGCGAATCGTGTATTCGGCGGCAGGCATGGCGAGAGGTACTCCGGCGAAAGGAAGGGACGCACGGCCAGACCAATCTTGCCGCAGGTTGTAACAAAGCCCGTTGTACAATGGCAATCAGCCGCGCCCCTTCACGGAGACGGCAGCCAAGCCACAAGCTGCTTTATCAGATGGCGTTTGCGACAATACTCCGGTGCCAACGAGAAGCGGGGATTTGCCCCTGAACCAAGACGCCTTAACGGCCGCTTTGTGAAATCTTGGCTTTTGCCCTAAATTTCCAGCACCACGGCTCATGAATTTACGTCTTATAGAGGTGTCCTCTTTGGGAGAACGCCGGGCTTGCGCGCCAGCCGGGGCAGAGTGGATTGCCTTATTCCTTTGAATCACTGGGGCCGGCCGCAGGCGACTGCCAGAGCCACAGGCCGCAATCGAAAAAACTGCAGGGCCGATCATGCCTAGTCCGTTGACGATTCGTTGTCCGGAGTGCAAGGCGAAGCTGAAGGTGCAAGATGCCAGCAAACTGGGGCAGCGCGTCGCCTGCCCGCGGTGCAAGCATTCGTTCATCGCCCAGTCGGCCGGCGGACCATCCACCGATTCGATCGAAATTCCCGTCGAGATAGCGCCCTCCGAGAACCTGCCCCACGGGGGGGTGTTGCGGCGAGGCAACTACTCGTCGACCGAGATTCAGGCCTCTCCCCCCTCGGCACCGCCTCTGTTCGCGCGCTTGGGCGACAACGCCATTCTGTATATCGGCGGCGGGCTTCTCGCGCTGCTGCTGCTGACCTACCTGTTGATCTTCACCACGGGGGGCCCGGCCGACCCGCCGCGCCACCCCTCGCTGGCCGGGGGCCCCGCGGTTGATCGCGCGCCGGCGCCGTCAACTTCGCTGGCCTCGGCCTCGCCGACAGCGCCGGCGAATCCGTCGGGGTCGCCCAGATTGCCAGATCCCGCGACGACGGTGGGTCCGCGCAACGACGCGGCGCGACCGCTCGACCTCGCCTATCTCCCCCCCCAGGCCGAGCTGGTCGCGGTGTGGCGGCCGACCGAAATGTCGCGGGGCGAGCTGTTCTCGCCGCTACTCGCGACTCCGATGATTCAATCGCTGCGGGCCGACTGGGAAGACCTCGTGGGCCTTCCCGCCGCGGCGCTCGAGACAGTGACGCTGGGAATCGCCGGCAGTTCGTCGCTCTTTGCCGATGCGAGCGCGACGCCGAACCTGATTGCCGGTCTCTTGAAATCCGACGCGATTCTGGTCGCCCGGTTGCGGCCCGATCTCGATGCCCAAACGCTGCGGCTCGAGTCGCGCGGGCATTCGGCCGCGCAGCATCGCGGAAAAACCTACTACCGCGGGCCGGCGCTCGCCGGTGGAGGCGGGCGGCTGGGCATCGCCGTGTCTGGCCGGTCGCTCGTTCTGCTCGGTCCTGAATTCGCCCTGCGGGCGGCCCTCGAGCGCGGCGATAAGCCGTTGCCCCGCCCCGAGCTGACCTTTGTCGATGCCCAGGCCCCATTGGTCGTAGCCCTCGTGCCACAGCGCAAAGCCTGGCTGGGCCGACTGTTGGCGCTGGGCCTGTTGGGCGACGCGACGGGTGGATTGCCGCCGGCCGTCGAGCAGAAAATTCGTGGCGCGAGCCTGGCGCTGTTTCCCGACGGCCCCGAGCGACTGCTGTTGGCGATCGACAGCGGCGATCTCTCGGCGGCCGACGAACTGCAGCGGCTGATTGATGCCCGCCTGCGCGGCGATCAGGCGCCCGACACTTTGCCGGCCACTTCGCCCCTGACAGCGCTCACAGCCGGTTCGCAGTGCGAGCGGCGGGCGAACCTGGTCTGCATCAGCGGCACGCTCGCCCCCTCGGCCGGGTCGATTCTGGCGAAACTGCCCGATACGGCCAGCGCCCTCTTGGGCGTGCCCGCCGGCACCATGCCGATCTTCGACAACGCGATGGCAGGCCCGCGACGCAGCGCCTCGACCCTGCTGGGGGTCCCCGACAAAACGACGCTGTATGGCTTTGCCCGCTGGCAGGAAGCCGGGCCGGCCCCGGCCGATCTGCAGATTGTTGTCGATCTGCAAGGGGGCGCGGCCGCGACCGCCGCCGCGCACGAACGCTGCGCCGTGGCGCGGGCCGTTGCCGACGGCAGCCTGGCGTTGAAGCCCGCGCCGGCGACCGGCCCGCCGTCCATGCGCATCGATCACACGGCAGGCGCCCTGCACCCGGCCGACGGCCTGCGGCTGGTGATTCCCTTCGTTCCGCCCGACAGGGCCTGCACGACAATCAACGACTTCGTGGCCGCCGTCAAATTGCGCGTGCCGCGCGAGACGAAGGTGGTGCAGATCAAGAACGCGCGGGTCGCGGCCGGTCGCTTGAACGCCCCGGAGTTCAAAGCCGCGGGCGTCACCTGCACGCTGACGGCCGAATCTGATCGACTGACGTTCCGTGCGCGGGGGGCCGACACGCAACTGATCGGCGCCGTGCAACTTGCCAGTGCCGCCGGAACGCCGTTGGCCGGCCCCCTGATGGCGACAATTGTCGACCTGCCAGGCGACCTCGAAGTGACCTTGCCGTTGGCGCCTGACGCGTCGCCCGACGTCGGCCTCCTGGTGAGCGTCCACAGCGGTTTCCGCGAGGTGCCGGTCCCCCTGCATTTCGAAGGGCTGGAAGTTCCGCCACCGCCGCGGCAAAGACGGTGAGTCGTTTGCGGTGTGGGTTGCGGCGCGAGGGCGCAACCCGGCGGCAGCGGATTGGAACAGACGGCAAGAGAGACACCCGAGAAACCGGGGCCTCTGTTGGCTGTGGTGTGGTTCTCAGCGCTGTCGAGCCGCTCTTTTCCACACTGCAACGCATCAGGTTTTTGTCATCTCAACAAAATTCCTGCTGCTGGGGCTTGCCGATGGAATTGATGGGAACCGCTGAGGGGACGCAGGGTTTCTGTTTCAGCCCGTCTCTGCACAGCAACGCTTCAAAATGTTGTCACGGCAACAAGATTCCTTGGATTGAGGGTTTCGGCCGGGATACTCCAGAATCCGATCGGGCCGAGAAGATTTGTCCACGGAACACACAGACCACACGGAAACGATTTTGGAGAATGAGTTATCTCCGTCTGTCTTATTTCTGTGTGGTTCGTGTGTTCCGTGGTCGTTTCCTATCTTTGGTTGCGGCTTGGCCGCGCTGTGCGCCTCGGCGTTCTCAGCGTCCCCTGCGGTTTCTGAATTCGCTGGTCGGCCGAGATGCTCAAACGGCTGACTCGCGTTGCCCGCTGACCGTGGCGCCCTGAACCATTTCTTCCGGGCGGAAATAGCCGCGAAAAGGCCCAAGAGACGCAAAGGACGTTGCGAATTCTGTACGTCTTGAGCCTTCTTGTGGCCCATTCTTCCATCACGAACGGAATAAGGGCGCAGCATGGCGCCCGCTCGTCACGTGCCGACGAAAGAGGAATGCTAATCGGCACTAATCGCCGCTACTTTTCTTCATTCTGTTGGGTTGCGGCGTTGCCGCGCTGTGTGCTCCGCGATCTCGGCGGTTGAGCTCTTCGATCAGGTCCGGGCGCTGGCCGGTCGGCACTCGCGCCGGGCGGCTTCATCCGCACCACGTACTCCTGAGCAGTCCAATTTTGCTCCGGCACGTCGAGACAAGCCTCGTCGACTTCGCCTTTGGGGCCGATCGACCAAAGCGTCACCCCTTCGGCGGGGTCAATTTCACGGCGGTAGTGAATCGGTTCGCCCTTGCCGAAAGGATCAACAGGCAGCTCCTGGAGATCGTCGCCAATCAGCGCCTCGAGTGCCGCGGGGAACTCACCGTGCTCGCGATGGTAAATCTGCAGGCAGAGAGCAAGTTCGAGCATGGCCTGGCGCATCTGCTCGCGGTCGTGGGCCTTCAAAAACTGGCCGGTGGCGCAGATGAGATACTGCGCCCGGGATGATTGACTCAGACGTTGTTCGACTTGTTCGGGCGGCATCGTGCCGGGCGGCGGCGCGCTGATTTGAAATAGCTCCGCCGAGCCCGGCACCGTTGCCACTCGCTCTGGCCGCGGCAAATCGCACTGGGCGAGCCAGTTCGTCCAGGCCAGCCGGGCAAGTCGGCGCGTGATTTCCGGCTCGCCGCGGAAGTACAGAACAACAGGGTGATCAAAAAGTGCCCGTTGAGCCGGGGCAGTCGGAAGTTTCTGGCGGAACGCCGTGGGATCGTTCAGCAACCTTTGAGTCGCAAGGTAGTCGACCTTCAGCGGCCCGGATGGGGGGACCGTCAACCGGTGAATGGAGCGTATCTCGCCCAGTGCGGCGCGCAAGGGGGCCGCATCAACGTCCGCCCGCCCGGCCCAGCGTCGAACGCCTTCGTTTCCCATGGCGTAAAGCGCGGCGCCGATCAACCGCTCGGTCAGGCCCCCGTGCCACCCCGTATGGCGACCACTTCTCAAAAGTGCGCGATGCCACTCCCAGGCGCCCTCCACGTCGCCGGCGTCTTCCAGACGCAAGGTTTCGAGCCGAACGAGCCGCGCGAAAACGCGAAGTTGTCCCAGCAGATCGAATCGACTGTCGAACGACAACTCCTCAGGTTGATAATAGACGGCCTCTGGCCGTTCACTGGCCTGCCGGAACATCTCCAATGCCGGTCGATTCCGATCGAGCCAGTCGCGCAATTCGTCCGACGCCAAAGACCACCCCTGTTCGACGGCCAAATCGTAATTGTCGGCGAGCGCCGTCGGCATCGGCTGCTGCTTGTCGGCGGCAACGGCATAAAGCTCGAAAGCGTTTTCTTCTGGTTTCACATCGACATGGCCGACAGCCTCGAGATCGAACGGTTCAGGAATGTCGGGAAAGCCCGCCAGCAGATACCAGCGGGTCACGAACGGGCCCAGGATTGCCAGCAGCGGCAGGACGACGAGCGCCACCTGCCACCAGTACCAGCGTCGGCGCGGCCGTCTGGGCTCGCCCCATATTGAGTTGGCAGAAGTTGCATTCATTCCCATTCAACCCCGGGAGAATCTGACCGCCGAAAGCCTGATAGTGATAATATGTACACGTATTATGCCGCGACTCTGGGCCTGTGTAAAGAGATGATCCAAAATCGTTCTTTCCAGCGCGGCACAAGGCGTAGAGGCTGCACTTCGATTGCGAGAATTCGCACGCTCAGAGAACGGGTTCGACCACGGAACACACGGACCACGCAGAAAAATGGTCTGGCCTTCTCGCAGGCGTCTCTTTGAGTCAGCGCAGTCGAGCGCTTCGTGTTCCGTCTGTTGCGTGTCGTCTGTGGTCCGTGGTTCGAAGCTTTCGTCCGGTCGGGGCTGAGTTTCTCAGTGCGACACGCGGGGCGGCGTCAACCGCAAGACATAGTCCCCCACTCTCCCCGATTCTGCCAGCAGATTCACACGTGCCTTGTCGTCAACACCGTCAGGGCTGACAGACCAGAGCGCCGCTCCTTCCGCCGGGTCGGCTTCCCGCCGATACCGAATCGGCTCCCCGCGGCCGAACGGGTCAACGGGCAATTCTGGCAGATCGTCGCCGATCAGGCGTTCAAGTGTGGCGGGGAACTCGCCCTGCTCGCGGTGGTAGATGTGCAGGCACAGCGCCAGTTCGAGCATGGCCTGCCGCATCTGTTCGCGATCGTGGGCCTCGATTGTCTGCCGTACCGAAGGCGCCAGAAGGATCGCGAATAGGTCTCTCTGCGCCCAGTCGGCAATTCGCTCTGCTGGAAAACCGCCGTTCGCGACGGTCTTTTCGGGGTCGGCTTCGTAAAGCTCGAGCGTTCCGGCTAAACGTTTCGTCCGCTGCGGCCGGGGAAGATCGCACTGGCTGAGCCAGTTCGCAAAGCTGAGTTTGGTGACACGCCGACTGCGATCGAGGATTCCGGCGAGATTCATCGCCCAGGTCATCGCGTCGATCGACTTCATCCAACAGGCGTACTCCCATTTGAGCGGCGCTGCTAAAGGGACCGTCCGTGAATAGATCGAGCGTGCGTCGGCCAGCGCCTGCCGCAACATGCCCATATCGACTCTGGAGTCGGTCGCCCAGCGCTGTGTGGCCAGGCAAGCATTGGCGTGAACCGCGGCGCCGATCAGGCGATCGATGAGCGGGCCGTTTCGCCCCGGTTGTCTGCTGCTTCGGAAGAGCGCGGCGTACATAGCCCATGCCCCGCCAAAATCCTCCGCGGCCTCACGGCGCAGAGCTTCCAGATGGACCACTCGGGCCAGGTTTCGAATCTCCTGGACGAACTCCAGATTGGCATTCGACTGCGGCGACCCGAGCGGCATCGGTCGAGCATAGAACAGCTCCGGCCGTTCGCTACCTTCGAGAAACAGCTCCAAAGGCCTGCGGTTCGCCTCCAGCCAATCGCGGAACTCGACGGGAATAGCGTGCCAGCCTTCCTCCAGCCCCACTTCGTATTGCTCCCAATTTGTGGTAACGATCGGTTTCATCGCCGCCGCTGCCTCGCGGTACAGCTCGAACGCATTGTCGCCTGCGGGCACATCGATCGCGTCGAGGCTGGCGATATCCACCGGCGCGGGAATATCGGGCAGACCCGCAAGGCTCAGGTAGAAACCCGTCGGGACCAGCAGCAGCCACAGGAGGGCCACGACGAGGGGAACCATCGGCCCCCACCACCAGCGTCGCTTCGGTCGATTGGCCGGCTGCGTCGACATGTATCGTGCTTCAAATGAGGAGGAAAGCCGGCAATCGCACAGGCATGGTAACGCGAATTGCGGCGCGAAGGATCAACAATTTTCCGGGGCCGCGTGTATACTGCGAGTGCCGGCGGGGTGCGCACGCTCCCGCCGGCGGCAGCCCGCGGGCTTGCTGGGGTATCTTGCCTGTGACACTTCGACTCTCTGAATTCTTGACTCTTCTTTTTGACCTTTCGACTATTCGACTCTGTGACTTTTCCTGTGACTCTGTGACTCTTTAACTATGTGACACCGGGGGGCTCACGCCCCCCGCTCGCCCGATGACTTCTTCAATTCGCATCGGAAACGCCGCTGGTTACTGGGGCGACAATCTCGACGCCCCCCGCCGGCTCGCCGAAGCCGGCCGCCTCGACTATCTGACCCTCGAATACCTCGCCGAGCTCACGCTCTCAATTCTCGCGCACCAGCGGTCGCGCAACCCCGAAGCGGGCTACGTGGCAGACTTCCTGACGGTGCTGGAGAGTCTTATCCCGGCGCTCAAGGCGCAGCCGGGGCTCTCGATCGTCACCAACGGCGGAGGCATGAACCCGCGGGCGTGCGCTCGCGATTCGGCCAAACGGCTGACCGACGCGGGGCTCGGCGATTCAAAGATTGCGGCCGTCGCGGGAGACGATCTCTTTCCCAGCCTCAATGAACTGGTCGCCGCGGGCGAGCCGTTCGCCAATCTCGATACGGGCGAGCCCTTTGGCGACGTGCGCGAAAAAATCGCGAGCGCCAACGCCTACCTGGGGGCCGCCGGCATCGTCGAGGCGCTGCAGGCGGGCGCCCGCATCGTCATCACCGGCCGCGTCGCCGACGCCTCGCTGACGGTCGGCCCGGCCATCCATGCGTTCGGCTGGAAGTGGGACGACTGGCCCCGCCTCGCGGCGGCGACCGTCGCCGGGCACATCATCGAATGCGGCGCGCAGGCGACCGGCGGCATGTTCTCTGCCTGGAACGAAAACCTGTCGCTTGAAAACCTCGGGTACCCCATCGCCGAAATCTCAGAAGCGGGTGGCGTCTGCATTACCAAACCCGAAAAGACGGGCGGCGCCGTGACACCTGCGACTGTCGCCGAACAGCTTGTTTACGAGATCGGCAACCCCGAGCATTACCTCACCCCGGATGTCGATGCCGATTTTTCGCGGGTCGAGCTGACTCAAGACGGCCCCGACCGGGTCATCGTGCAACGCGCCGGCGGCCGCCCTGCCCCGCCCCGTTACAAGGTGTCGATGGCGTATCGCGACGGATATATGGCTACGGGAACGCTCGTCCTGTGCGGCCCCGAGGCCGGCCGGACTGCCCGCGCGACTGGCGACCTGCTGCTCGAACGCCTGCGGGCTGCCGGCGTGACGTTCGCCCGCAGCCACATCGAATGCCTGGGGACGGGCGACACGCTGCCCGGCGTCTGGGCGCGACCGACAGAGCCACTCGAAGTCGTTTTGCGGGTCAGCGTACACGACCCTTCGCGCGACGCCGTCGAGCGCTTTGTGCGAGAATTCGCGCCGATGGCAGGCTCGGGCCCGCCGGGCGTCACGGGCTACACCGGCGCGCGCAGCAAACCGCACCCGGTTTTCGCCTATTGGCCGACAACCATCGATCGCGCGCACGTCGCAGCGACGGTTGAAGTGCAGCGTGCGAGCGCCTGGGTTTGATTTTGCGACTCTTTGACCTTTTGCCGCTGTAACGTTTGTTGCTACCAGGGGGCTGACGCCCCCCGCTCGCCGCCGTTTTTTACCCTTTGACCTTTCGACTCTTCGACCTTTTGACCCGTATTCTGTTATGACCCTGCGACTGGCTGACATCGCCCACGCCCGATCGGGAGACAAAGGGAGCCACGCCAACGTCGGCGTCATCGCCTGGACCGACGCGGGCTATGAATTCCTCGGGAAGTACCTGACCGAGGCGCGGCTGGCGGAATATCTCGCCCCGTTGCGACCGAAACGGGTCGAGAGGTTCTCGCTGCCGGGCATTCGCGCGTACAACTTCGTATTGCACGATATTCTGTCAGGAGGCGCCAGCCGGTCGTTGCGGACCGACAGCCAAGGGAAGGTGCTGGCCCTGGCTGTGTTGCAGATGGAAATCCCCGCGCCGCCGAACTGGCAGCAGACGGCACGCGGCAAGGAAACGGGGACGGGGGGTCAGGGACCGGCTTAGAAACGCTGAATGGAACGAACCGTGGATTTCCAACTCATTTGGCACATCCTTGTTGCGTTCAAGAAAGATTCAATCACGAATCAGATAAATCACACGAATCAGAACAGAGCGGACGCAACTCCTGATCCACAGAATGAGCAATCCAAATTCTCGATACGTGATGATCAGAACCGCGGAGAACGCCGAGAGACACAGCGCGGCTTTCGGCCGCAACCAAACAAAACGAAGAAGCGTAACCGCAGATGGTGCGGATGATCGCGGATAAGAGTAACGCTCAGCAGGGAAAATAGGGCGCCCAGCGGGCGAGTCAGCGAGTGAGCATCTCGGCCGCTCAACTCGCGGGCAAGGACCAAGGAATACAGGAACCACAGGGGTCGCAAAGTTCGCAGAGGCGCGCAGGGCGGCCTTCGGCCGCAACCAAATGGAACAGCCTTGAACAGGAGATCGCAAAGGCCGCAGAGGAGTTAACCAGCGAGGCCGACGGCCTGCCTCGCTTTGTGCTCTTGGTGCTCTTCGTGGTTGATTCTGCCGACGCAACCACCAAGCACACAAAGAGCACCAAGAATCATCGCACAATCGCGTGATGCCAACTTGATAACACCGCATCAGTGTTCGGTTTCGAGGAACACTGATCGCCGCTGATCCACACCCAATGCACTCCGCACGGCAGCTCTTCAGAATGTTGTCACCGCAACAAAACTCTGATGGGTTGCAGTGCAGAGATTTTCGCCGAAGATCTTCTCTGCACTGCAAACGTCTGAATTCTTGTTTCGGCAACAAGATTCGCCGGGTTTCACCTCCGGCAGAAACAGGGAGACACGGAGACACAGAGAAGAGACGGTACCTTCAGAATCTCCGTGTCTCGGCGTCTCCCTGTTCCGATCCTGTATTTCCCGGCGGTTGTCGCGCCCGAAACGCGCGCACCGGTTTCTGCTCTTCCGCCTGTTTGGTTGCGGCCAGGCCGCGCTGTGCGTCTCAGCGAACTCCGCGCCCTCTGCGGTTTGAAATCCATGGTTCGTCACATCCAATCAGATTCATCCGACTTGGTTGCGGCTCGGTCGCGCTGTGCCCTCCGCGCCCAATTCCTGAATCCCGATTTCTTCGATGCAGAACAGAACGGACCACATGGCCCAAGCATTGATACTCACCAGCGAACGAGCCGGCGTCGTAACGCTGTCGCTCAACCGCCCGCAAAAGCGCAACGCGCTCACGCGCGAGCTCTTGACCGAGCTGGCGGGCAGCCTGCGCGAAATCGAATCGCGGGCCGACGTGCGGCTGCTGTTGCTGACAGGCACCGGTTCCGCCTTCTGCGCGGGTATGGACCTCGGGCAGATGGAAGAAACCGCGTCGCGGCCCGACGCCCGCGAGGTCTGGCAGGCCGATGCGGCCCTCTATCGCGACGTCGTGGCGACGTTGTTCCAACTGCACTGTCCCACCCTCGCCGTCGTCCCCGGCCCGGCCCTTGCCGGGGGGCTGGGCCTGGTCGCAGCCTGCGACCTGGTGCTGGCGGCCGACAAGGCGACGTTTGCGCTCCCTGAACCGAAGCGGGGCATTACGGCGGCGATCGTCACGCCGCTATTGGTCTACCGCACGGGGGCCGCTGCCGCGTCGCTGCTGCTTTTTTCGGGAAAACCGGTTTCGGCCGAACCGGCGAGAGAACTGGGGTTGTGCCACGCGGTCGTCCCCGCGGACCAGCTTTCTCAGGCGGCCGACGAACTGGCGGGCTCGGTCCTGACCGGGGCGCCTGGGGCGCTCGCGACGACGAAGCGGCTGTTGCTGGCGTGCGCGGGGCCAGAGGTGCTCGCGCAGCTCGACCGGGCGCTGGTCGTGTCAGCCGAGGCCCGCGAGACGGCTGAGGCCCGCGAAGGATTGCAGGCGTTTCTCGAGAAGCGCCCGCCGGCGTGGAACAGGGAAAAAAGGGGTTAGGAGATAGGTGACTGGGTATTCCCTACTCCCTATACCGTACTCCCCAGTCCCTGGTCCCTCACCTCCTCACGACGCCTTGCGTTCGGTGGTGCTGCCCGAGCGGGCCCCCAGCAGCTCGGTCATTTCCTCTTTCGTGAGAATTTCGCGCTTGAGCAGCTCCTGAGCGAGCCGGTCGAGGTCTTTGCGGTTGCGCTCGAGGATTTCGGTGGCCTTGGTTGAGGCGTCGTTCAGAAACCGCTGCACTTCCTGATCGATGACGTGCGCTGTCTCTTCGCTGAACTGCCGCATCTCGTGCATCTCTTTGCCCAGAAACGGGTGTTCTTCCGATTGCCGGAAAGCGACGGGGCCCACGATTTCGCTCATCCCCCAGTGCGCCACCATCCGCCGGGCCAGGTCGGTCGCCTGTTTGATGTCGCTTTCGGCGCCCGCTGAATACTCGTCGAACACCATTTTTTCGGCGGCTCGCCCCGCCATCCACAAGACCAGCCGCGAGTGCAGCCGCTGTTCCCCCATGTGGTGCCGCTCTTCATCGGGCAGCAATTGGGTGACGCCGAGCGCCCGGCCGCGGGGCACGATCGTCACCTTGTGCACCGGGTCAAGGTCGGGCAAGAGCCACGCGACCAAAGCGTGGCCCGCCTCGTGGTACGCCGTCATCTCGCGCTCGTGCGTGTTCAACACTTCTTCGCGCTGCGGGCCCATCAAGACCTTGTCTTTGGCCTCGTCGAAATCGCTGGCATCGACCTGCGTTTTGCCTTCGCGCGCGGCGAGGAGCGCCGCTTCGTTGACCAGGTTCTTGAGGTCGGCGCCTGAAAAGCCGATCGTTCCCGCGGCGACGGCATCAAGGTCGACGTCGTCGGCCAGAGGCACCTTGCGGGTGTGCACCTTCAAGATGCCCAGGCGGCCTTCGCGCATCGGGCGGTCGATCGTCACGTGGCGGTCGAACCGGCCGGGCCGCAAGAGGGCCGGGTCGAGCACATCGGGGCGGTTGGTCGCCGCCAGCACGATCACCGCTTCGGTCTGGGTGAAGCCATCCATTTCGCTCAAGATCTGGTTGAGCGTCTGCTCGCGCTCGTCGTGCCCGCCTCCCACCCCCGCGCCGCGCACGCGCCCCACGGCGTCGATTTCGTCGATGAACAGAATGCAGGGAGAGTTCTCCTTGGCCGTGCGGAACATGTCGCGCACGCGGCTGGCCCCCACCCCCACGAACATCTGTATGAATTCCGAGCCGTTGATCGAAAAGAACGGCACCCCCGCTTCGCCGGCGGTCGCGCGGGCTAAAAGCGTTTTGCCGGTACCCGGCGGCCCCATCAAGAGCACGCCTTTGGGGATCTGGGCCCCCAGCCTCTGGAACTTGGCGGGGTTCTTCAGGAATTCGACCACTTCCTGCAGTTCCTTTTTGGCCTGCTCCATACCGGCCACGTCGTCAAACGTGTTGTGCTGATCCGAGGGGCTGAACCGCTTCGCGGGGCTGCGGATAAAATTGCCGACCATGCCCCCCGGCCCCAGGGGGTCGGCCGACCGCCGCAGGATGAACCACATGAAGGCCACCATCAGCACCAGCATCAGGATCGAGACGACGAGGTTGACGCCGTCTCCCCACGCCGACGTTTCGGCCGCAAACGTGACCTTGTGTTCGTCGAGCAGACTGATCAGCTCTTTGTCTTCATTGGGCTTGGGGGGCGGGGTGGTGGTAAAACGCTTGGAATACTTCTTGCTGGGGTCTTTCGGGTCGGCCGGCGGGTCGCGCCATTCGCCCGTGATTCGGTCTTCTCCCACAAAGACAACCGCCTCGACGTTATTGGCCTTCAATTGCGACTTGAAGAAGCTGTACAGCACCGCATGCGCCGCGCCGTGCGTCGAAAAGAGCCACCAGGCCAGCGTCAGCACCACAACCGTCGCCATCAGGAACATCCATTGCCCCGGCGGCATCGAGCGCGCCTGTTCGGCGCCGCGGCGCGCGACGCGCGGCGAGTTTCCCTCGCCCCCCCCGCCTCCGGCTGCCGACTGGGCCTGTACCGGCAGGGGCTGGTCGGCGGCCCCGCGCGCCATGGGCCCGGAGGCCTGCGGATCGTTCGCGGCGGTTACAAAGTCGGAAGAGCGCATCTTGTGCTCGACAAGGCAATCGACAGGTCACGGCCCCCCACACGGCCGCCTCGACCAGCAGGCAGCCAGGCGCTTTTGGGCGCGTGAAGCGTAGCTTACGGCCGCGAGGCTGGCAATGAGCCTGTTGCGATGATCGCCCGGGCCCGCCAGAGCGACTTGAGCACGTCTTCGACGAAGGGCTCTTCGGAGAACGGGCTCATAATATAGCTCTTGAGCGCGACAATCGGCTCGCCGTAGTCGGTCTCGCGGTAGCAGTCGGTGAGCGAGATGACCACGCCCCGCCCCTGCAGGGCCTCGGCCTGAATCAGCTCAAAAATGCGGCGGTTGTAGGCGTTGTATTCAAGCAGTTTCTGCCGGCACGCCGGGTCGCTTTGCTCGCGCTCGGGAAAGCTGAACGTATCGACCCCGTCGGGGTAGACGCGAAACAGCGTCACGGGGCCGAAGTTGCCGCCGTTGAGGACCGTTGTCGCGGCGCTTCCTTCGAGCGCCTCGCGCAGCGCCTCGGCCATTGCGACCAGGTGCCCGAGCAGGGCCCGCAGGCCGTTCTTGCCGAACAGCCGCAGATTCGCGAGCGCTGCCATCGGCCCGGCGGCGTTGCGGGTGGTTTCGAGAGTGAAGCGGCCGGGATGGTATTCGCCGTCGTGAAACAGGTAGGGCATCGAGTCGGCCGCTCGGGCGATGCGCGACAGGTCGCCGCCGTCGCGCGCCAGAAACAGGCTCGAGACGTAGGGGGCGAAACCCGTCTTGTGAAAGTCGATGCCCAGCGAGTCGGCCAGCGCGAGGTGCTGCACGCGGCGACGGACCCCGGCCAGTGCCCGCACGGTGCGCGCCCGGAACCCCAGCGGGTTCGCGTCGAAGTTGTAGTCGTTGAAGACGCTCCAGGCCCAGCCGATCACGGCGTCGGCATGCACGTGCGGCGTGTAGTCAAGCGAGAATTCGTCGACCAGCCGATCGCGAATCTCGACAATCGCCTGCAAGTCATCGAGCCCGAAGGCGTCGGTCGTGCCCATTGTGGCGACGATCCCGGCGATGCGCTCACCCGATTTCAACAGGTCGCGGCACTGCGTCTCCAAAAGGCAGGGCCGCAGCTCGTTGTGATGGTCGGCCGGAATTTCGACCAGCGCGTCGATCCCGAGCCCCAGCCAGGCGGCGACGGTGCGGCAGGCGTAATGGGCGCGTTCTGAGCAGACGAGTCGGGCGGGCGCTCGCACGCCGCGCTGCATCGTGCCGGGGCACGCCTTCTCAAGCCCGATCTTGAGCCCGTACAGCGTTGTGCCCGTACCGCCGAACGTGAACGTGCCCGCGGCGAGCCTGGGGTCGTAGCCCACCAGGGCAGCCGCCATCGAGGCCGCCTCGACTTCCGCCACTGCAAACCGCCGCGACGATTCGTCGCTGACGAGATTCGGGTTGTAGATCGAGGGCAGCAGGCCCCCGATGATGCTGGGGATCGTGGGCGAAGGGACCACGTTGATCTGCGACCGGGGGTGCCCCCAGATGAACATGCCCGACAGGTACTGCACCAGGTCATGCGCTACCTGTTCGAGCGTGCGGGGGTCGTCGCCGATGCGGCTGTTGCGGGCCGCGTCGAAATCGAGCTCGGCCGGCTGCCCCAGCATGGGCATCACCGACTTCATGGCATCGACCTGGTCGAGAACGCGCAGGAACGAGAACACGAAATAGGCGTCGTGAAATCGGTCGGAAACCGGTTGCGGAAAAGCCTGCCTCAGGTCGCGGACGAGGTGCTGATAGAGCGGCATTGGGCTCGATGATCGAGGAGAGAAGGCAGACGATAGACGATCGAAAATAGAAGATTGAGCCGGCGAGCTGGCTCGCCGCGACGACATTGATCCGCGACCCGCAGTTTACCGCACCCGGTTCCGGCCAGCGACCCGGGCTGGTGATTGACCCGTTCGCAGGGGGTCTGTAGAGTATCTGATCGTTCGCAAGTTACGGTGCGGTTGCATGTTGCACTCGCGCGGGCGACGCGGCCGGGGCTGACCCGGGCGCTTTCCAGTAAAGATAGCAGGTCGAGACGGTATCTTATGGGATCGGTCGAACGGACACGCGAGCTTCGCCGCCGGCGGGCTCGAAAGTCGAAACTGAAGAAACTGCGGGCGCGGTACGCCGCCGCCCCGAACGAGACCGAGCGCAAGCTGATTCTCGAAAAGGCCCGCAAAGTCAGCCCGTTGGTGACGTTCGAGCAGGCCTGAATTCGCTCTGGACGCGCCGCGTGAGGGGTGCTACATTCCGCCCCCTCTCCACCCTGTCTGACTCACTTCAGGTCATTTTTGCCCTACGGCGGCCGATCTGCGCAAGCGCTAAGCCCTGCGCGCCAAGCGGCCTCGATCCGTCACACTTCAGAATGGAGTCTGTCGTGCGGAAGCTCTTCCGACCTCCCTCGCGTCCGCTGTTGGCCCGCCCCGCCGCTTTGGCGCCGGTCGTGGCGACGCTGCTGGCGGCCTGGCACTTGACTCCTGCCCACGCAGCCATCGACGCCGTGCGCGGCAAGACTTACAAGCTGTCGAGCCAGCACGGTCCGTGGATGATCATGGTCACCAGCTTCTCGGGCGACAGCACCGAACAGGAAGACGGCGAGAAGATCGCCAACGACGTGGTCTTCCAATTGCGCAAAAAAGGCGTTCCGGCCTACATCTATCGGCTCGACGACGAGTATGAAGAGGTCAACGGTTACGACCGCATGGGCCGCGCCACGAAACGCAAATACCTCTCGCAGCACGGCCGAATCGGCGTCGTCGCCGGAAACTATTCGGGGGCCGAAGACCGCGTCGCCCAACTGACGCTGAAGTTTGTCAAGAATTTCACGCCGAAGGTGAAAGTCGACGGCATCGACGGCCAGCCCGCCGACCTGCCGATCTCTCTCAGCAAGGCGTTTCTCGCCCGCAACCCGCTGCTCTCGCCTGAAGAGCTCGCCAAGAAGACCCGCGACCCGCTGCTGCTGAAGCTCAACTCGCGGGGCGATTACTCGCTGATGCAGAACAAGGGGAAGTACACCTTGGTCGTGGCCACGTTTTCGGGCAATTCACATATTAACCCGCGCGAATTTGGCGACTTCGCCAGCAAGCAGCAGAAGGGCGAGAATATCAGCCTCGAGAACGCGGCCGAAAGAAGCGAATTGCTGTGCCGCACGATGCGTGCGCAAAAAAAGATCGACGCCTACGTCTGGCACGAACGGTTCCGGTCGATCGTCACGGTGGGCGCCTTCCAATCGCCCAACGACCCTGAAATCGCCCGGCTGACCGAGATGTTTCGCGCCAAGTACAAGCCGGTTGACGACAAAGGAACCCGCACGGCCCTGATCGCCGAGTCGTTTCAGATTCCCGGCAAGCGCCCCGGCGACCGCCCGATCGAGGCTTGGGCGATGGACCCGGAACCGATCCTGATGCCGGTGCCGCGGTGAGCGAGGGGACCAAGGAAAAGGGACCAGGGAAACGGGACCGGGGACCGGAAAGCTAAACCCCTAACCCCGTAATCCCTAACCCCCTTGACACCCGCGCCCCGCCCCCGCCACACTCCGCGGCATGTCGCACGTGCCGCCGCTGATTCTGGGCAGCCGCAACCGCAAAAAGTCGCAGGAAGTGGCCGAGATTCTCGCCCCCTACGGCGTGAGCGTGCAGTCGATCGGTGATTTTCCTGAGGTGGGCGAAGTCGTCGAAGATGGGGCGACGTTTGCCGAAAACGCCGCGATAAAAGCCTCGCAGCCCGCCCGCCAGCTCGGCCGCTGGGTGATCGGCGAAGACAGCGGCCTCGTCGTCGATGCCTTGGGGGGCCGGCCGGGGGTGTATTCGGCCCGGTACAGCGGCCCCGGCGCCACCGACGAATCGAACAACCGTAAGCTCCAGCAGGACCTGGCCGGCGTTCCGCCGGAAAAACGGTCTGCCGCCTACATCTGCACGCTGGCGCTGGCTGACCCGACCGGGGCGATTCGCCTCACGGCCGAAGGGCTCTGCCGCGGCCTGATGATCGACGAGCCGCGGGGCACGAACGGCTTCGGCTACGACCCGTACTTTCTGATCCGCGAATACCACCGCACGTTCGGCGAGCTGTCGAGCCGCGTGAAGCATCAGTTGAGCCATCGCGCCCGGGCTTTAGCGCTATTCGCGCCGCAACTGGTGCGATTGTTCGCCGAGAACGGGCCGAAATGATGCAACCCGGCATGTAGGGTGTGTCGAACGAAGCGCCGACACACCGTTCAGCCGCGGCCGCGCCGGCGGCCAATGCGATTTCGCCCTTTCAGGGCGACGGTCTGTTTTGGGCACCGAAACCCAGGGCGTTGCCCTGGGCTGGCATATTTCGGCCCTTTGGGCCGTGGTGCGGTCTCTGCGCCATGGCCCGAAGGGCCACAAGACGTCAGCCCAGGGCAACGCCCTGGGTATCCGTCGCCGGAAAATTCGTCGCCCCGAAAAGGGCGAAATTCGGCGCGAACAATTGTTGCCATGCCGCCAGCCCACGGTTGTCATTCGGCGCCCGTCGTTCAATCCCAGACGTACAGTTCATCGAATTGCACCTCGTGCACGCGAAGGAACGCACGGAACTCGTCCTGAAACGAGCGGGAGCGATGATGTTCTTCCTGGTCGCGGATGTACCCTTTGACCCGCGGGGCGCTCGACTGGCTGACCGAAAACGCCCCGTAGCCGGCCTGCCAGTGAAAGCTCGCGAACTCGGGCCCCTGAGTCTTGATCCACTTCGACGATCCCTTCTTCACGTGCTCGACAACCGTGCTGAGCGCATGGTTCTTGGAGAGACAGAACAGCAGGTGCACGTGATCGGCGACTCCGCCGATATTGATCGACGGGCTGTCCCATTTGCTGAGAATGCCGCCCAGATACTTGTACAGGTCGGGTTGCACGAGCTTATTAATGAGGGGCGCGCGATGCTTTGTGCTGAAGACGAGATGGATGAGGTTTTTCGCGAGCGATTGGGACATTTGCCTTTCCCGATCTCATGGCAATGGGCCGGATTGCCATATATGTCGATGCCATCGGTAAAATTGTGGCGCCGTGTTCGCACGGTCGCCGGCGGATTTCACCCCGTCAACCGAAACTGGGATATTTCGGCCCTTCGGGCCGCGGCGCAGAGACTACCGACCCACCGTTTGCCCTTGGGGCCGGTGAAACGCATTCGCAGCCGGCGCAAAAGTAACAGGTTGGCCGCGAACACTACCGACATTCAATTCATTCCGAACTGCCCCGGCGCGCCGGCCCGAAGGGCCACTAGACTTCAGCCCAGGGCGACGCCCTGGGTATCCGTCCTGAAAAAGCGAAATTCCGCCATGCCTACCTCGCCCAGGCCGGCTCTTTGAACAAGTCGCCGACATTGACGTTGAACCCCGACAAGACCGAGCCGCCCAGGAGCGTCTGGTGCTCGGCGAGGCGCTGGCCCTGACAGCCTTTCTCGAACGCGTGGACCTGCTTGCCCGCCGTGTCGAGCACCCAGACCAGCGGCACCCCCCAGTCGAGCCACGAGGTCACTCGTTCCTCCATCCCGCGGCGGCGGTCGTTGGTCGACGCCACGTCGGCCACCAGCGCCGGCCGGGTTTCGGTGATCGTCTTGTCGGATTCCGAAAACATCGGCCCGCCGGCAAAGAAGCTCACCGCAGGAAACCGCACGACGGCCGGCAGCCGCGAGAGCACCAGCCCCAGGTCGAAACAGGCATAGCCCGACTGGTCGCGCCGGGTGAACTCGGCCAACGCCTTGCTCAGGTTGAGCACCGCCGTCCCATGCTCGATCGAGGGGGGCGCGAGCGTGACCACCCGCCCGGCGATCAACTCGGTCCAGCGACCTCCCTCGGGCAGGTCTTCGCGACCGGCAATGTATTGCGCGACGGTCAGTATGGCGGGCTCGGGCATCTTAGCGAGCATTTACCCTGCGATGCTCTTGCGGGCATTACCTGCTGTTGCGGCGCACAGTCTGCGGCATCGTGGAAATCAAGGCCCTCAAGACGCGATTCACGGCTTCAGGCGTTGTAAAGACCTGCGCCACATCGGTGTCGAGTGCAACCACGCGACATGGCGCGCCGGCCTGTGCCGCGAAGCGGTTCGGCTTCGCTTGGCGGTAATCGAACTGGTATTCCGGCGACAGTTCGTCGGCCTTGTCAGGGCCGGTTCTGCGGGTGCGTCCCTTCTTCATAGGCATTCGAATCGCTCAGCGCAGGTCACTAACGAATTATAGTCCGTCACGCCGAATTGAAGCAATTCGCCCGCCCGGGCCCCGTCAGCAGCCCCTTGGGCCCATCTCGAAAGGGCAGAGGCACCGCAATCGATTCACAATGACTGGCGTGCGGAGAGTCGCTGTTTTCGGCCCTTCTCTGCGCGGTTCGGCGTTCTCAGCATGCCACTTTCCGATTGCCGGCCGACCAAATAGAATCGGCGTTCACATTCCAACGGTCGCATAAGACGCCGGTCAGTCGCCAGTCCATCACAACCCGCAGAACACCCATGCGTATCGCCCTTTTCGGACCGCGCGGACAGCTCGGCACCGCCCTTCGAAGCTGCCTCGCTGGCGACGTGGCGCTTCTCGCGCGCGACGAGGTTGACGTTTCCGATCCGGCCGCGGTTGAGGCGGCGCTGCGTCGGGTCGCCCCCACGCACGTCGTCAACTGCACCGCCTACAATTTCGTCGACAAGGCCGAAGATGAACCGGCACAGGCCTTTGCCGTTAACGCCCTGGGGCCCTGTAACCTCGCCCGCGCCTGCGCGGCGCTCGATGCCGCGCTCCTCCACGTCAGCACCGATTACGTTTTCGGCCTCGACGTCGCGCGCCAGCGCCCGTATTCCGAAAGCGACCTGCCCGGGCCGCTGGGGGCCTATGCCGTCAGCAAGCTGGCCGGCGAGCAGTTTGTGCAGAGCCAGTGCCAAAGGCACTTTGTCGTGCGCACCTGCGGCCTGTACGGGCGGGCTGAATCGCCCGGAAAAGGCAACTTTATTGAAACCATGCTCCGGCTCGGTCGGGAGCGGGGCGAAGTCTCGGTGGTCGACGACCAGTGGTGTACGCCGACGGCGGCCCTCGACCTGGCCCGCTGGCTCGCGCGGCTGCTCGAGACCGAATCGTACGGCCTGTACCACGCCACGAACGCGGGCGCCATTACCTGGCGGCAACTGGCCGAGGAAATTTTCCGGCAGGCGGGCCTGTCGGTCGTCGTGCGGCCGATCACGACGGCCCAGTTCGGCGCCAAAGCGCGACGCCCCGCGTACAGCGTGCTCGACACGTCGCGACTGGCAGGTACGATCGGCGAGCGGCCCCGGGCGTGGCAAGAAGCGCTCGCTGAGTATCTCGCGCAGCGAGGGGCCGATGGCCGCCGGTGAACTGCCCCTCGTCGTCGAGCTCACTCCACCGCCAGAAATTGCCCACGCGCTGCGCGCGTTGGCTGACTGGCCCGATGTGATCCTGTTCGACAGCGCCCTCCAGCGCGATCAACTGGGCCGGTATTCGTTCCTGACGGCCGACCCGTTTCAGCTTGAGGAACTTCGCGAGATCGCCGCCGGCCCCCCTCCATCAGGAATGGCTTCGGTATCGACACAACGAACGAACTCGCGACGGAAGCGCGTTGTCGCTCCCTTCCCCCCTCGCGGGGGACGGGCTGGGGAGGGGGGGGGTGTCCCGGGGCGCC
This sequence comes from Planctomycetaceae bacterium, assembly GCA_052388175.1. Lineage (GTDB taxonomy): Bacteria > Planctomycetota > Planctomycetia > Planctomycetales > Planctomycetaceae > SIAF01. The sequence goes on from JBQTIL010000039.1 coordinate 21,053, forward strand.
GCGACGGGCAAACCCCGC
>JBQTIL010000040.1:0-70676 GCA_052388175.1 Planctomycetaceae bacterium
GCCCCGCCCCTTGGCGGTAACCCCGGAGCGGCCCCTATCCTGTGGGGGCGGCTGCGGGCCCCGGCCGCCCGCCGCGGCCGGGACACTGCGAAACGCGCAACGCCTACCGCCCGTCTGATACGATTGCGGGATGGATCAGGCCACTTCGCCGCACCCGGCGACGAAACTTATCATCGGCTGCGGTTTCCTGGGCCGACGTGTCGCGGCCCGCTGGCTGGCGCAGGGAGACTCGGTGTCGGCCCTCACCCGATCGCCCGAGAACGCCGCGCAGTTGAGGTCACTGGGAATCGCGGCCGTTCTCGGAGACGTGACCGACGCCAGCTCGCTTGGGGGGTTGCCTCCGGCTGAGACGGTGCTGTATGCCGTCGGGCTTGACCGCCGGTCGGGCCGGTCGCAGCGCGAAGTGTATGTCGACGGGCTGGAAAACGTCTTGCGGCATTTGCCGGATTGCGCCACGCGATTCATTTACATTTCCAGCACCAGCGTCTACGGACAGGATTCGGGCGAATGGGTCGACGAATCGTCGGCCTGTGAGCCGAGCACTGCAAACGGCGAGGTCTGTCTCGACGCCGAGCGGACGCTGCGCCGGTATCGTCCTGAGGCGATCGTCCTGCGGCTGGCGGGCATTTATGGCTCCGGGCGACTCGTCGCACGGCTCGATCGTCTGCGGTCGGGGATGCTTCTGGAGGGGAACCCGGAGGCGTGGCTCAACCTGATTCACGTGGACGATGCGGCTACCGCGGTTGTTGAATGCGAGCGACGCGGAAAACCCGGCGAGACGTATCTGGGTTGCGACGACAAGCCTCATCGCCGGCGCGACTATTACCAGCTTCTGGCCCGGGCCGCCGCGGCACCCGAGCCGCATTTCGATGCCGCAACGTTCGACGCGGCCGCGCGGGCCCGTCTCGGAAAGCGGTGCCGGAATCGTCGGCTGCGCGAAGAGCTGCGCGTCGCGCTCGGGTACCCGACGATTGAAACGGGATTGCCGGCAGCGCTGTTGGCAGGCGATGCGCGGTAAGCATGGATTCTCAATCTGTGCGTGCGCCAGTCGTAGTGTCCTAATTTTGGATCAAATTAAGGACACGACCCGTCAGCCTGTAGTCTGCGCGCCGCCCGGTCGAGCGGCTAAGATAAGGGTCGCGCGAGCTCGCCCCGTTACTCGGACGCGCGAACAATTCCAGGCGCCTTGCGCTCTGTAATTTATGCGCCGCATCCGCCCGTACGTAGATTGACTTGAGGCGCCAACCAGACCGACGACATGACTCACACCAAAGACCAACTGCTGAAATCGGACGTCGCCCATCTGATTCATTCGCTGCACAACCGCCGGCTGCACGAACAGTCGGGCCACGTGTGGGTCAAGGGAAATGGGGCAATCCTCACCGATGCCGACGGCAAGGAATACATCGACGCCCTGTCGGGATTGTGGAACGTCGTTTGCGGCCACGGACGGAAAGAACTGGTCGAGGCGGCCGCAGGCCAGATGCAATCGCTCGCGTACTGCTCGGGTTATGCTGGCAGCTCGAACGTCCCGGCGATTCGACTGGCCGAGCGCCTGGCAACGATGGTGTACCCTGCGATTAACCGCTTCTTTTTCACTTCGGGCGGTGGAGAATCGAGCGACGCGAGTTTCAAAACGGCGCGCTACTATTGGCGCTTGCAGGGCCGGCCTGAGAAGACCAAGGTCATCTCGCGGCAATGGGGTTATCACGGCACGACGCTCGCGGCGATGAGCGCGACGGGCATCTCGAGTTATTGGCCGATGTTCGAGCCCCGCGTGCCGGGGTTTGTCCAGATTCCTTCCCCCTACCCGTATCGCTATGTTGCGCCGCCGGGCATCAGCCAGGGCGTTGCCGCAGCCAATGAGCTCGAGCACGCGATCTTGCGTGAGGGGCCCGAAACGGTCGCCATGTTTCTGGGAGAGCCTGTTCAGGGGGCCGGGGGCGTGATCATTCCGCAGGACGACTATTGGCCGCGGGTCAGAGAGATCTGCAATCAATACGACGTGCTGTTGGTATCTGACGAGGTGATTACGGGCTTCGGTCGCACCGGCAAGATGTTGGGCCTGCAACATTGGGAGATTGAACCCGACATGATTCTGTTCGCGAAGGCGATCACTTCGGGTTCCTTTCCCCTGGGTGGCGTGGGAATGACGGAACGAATCGCCCGGGCGCTCGATGCGGGCGACCCGACGTGGATGCACGCTTACACCTACAGCGCCCATCCGGTGGGCTGCGCCGTGGCGCTCGCGACGCTCGACATCATCGAGAAGGAAGGTTTTCCTGGCCAGGCCGCCGAAAAAGGCGCCTATCTGCTCGAGCATCTGCGGCAGGCCCTCGCGTCGCACCCGCATGTGGGCGAAGTCCGCGGCAAGGGCCTGATGTGCGGGGTGGAGTTTGTGCAAGACAAGGGGTCGAAAGCCGAACATCCGCCTGAAGAAAAAATCGGCAGCAAAGTCCATTTGGCGGCCCAGAAGCGGGGGCTCGTGAGCCGGCTGCGCGGCGAATCGGTGTTCTGCCTCGCGCCACCGATCGTCACCCCTTACCTGGTGCTCGACCGCATCGTCGAGAGCCTGGCGGACGCCGTGCGCGATGTGCTGGGGTAGGGCCCGACCCGAATGCCGGATCTGTTGACCGCTTTTCGCGCCAGCCCTCAAAGTTATTCATATCACGGAGGCAAAGCCGCGACGCCACCGGGCGTACGCGAAACGTCGAGAATCAGCTCGCGCAATTCCGCGGCGATGAAGAACGAACCGGTCACGCAGATCAGGTCTTGGGCGCCGGCCAGGCGCGACGCCAGTTTCCACGCGGCCGGAGGATCGGCGGCCGCGTGCAGCGGCTGGTCACCCAACCGCCGCGCCAGCGCCAGCAGTTCTTCAACCGGCACGTTGCGGGGATTGTTCTGGAAGCACGTGAGAATGACGGAATCGAAACGCGGCAGAAGCTGCCGCAGCATTCCTGACACATCCTTGTCGCGCGTGGCCGCGAAAATCAGGAACCGGCGCCGGGCGGGAAAGCTCTCATCGAGCGTCTGCAGCAAGGCACGGACGGCCGCCCAGTTGTGCGCGGCGTCGATGATCACCGTGGGGCTTCGGCGCAACACTTCGATTCGCCCCGGCCAGCGGACCTGCGCCAACCCCTGCTCGAGCGCCTCGGGCGCAATCGCCCACCCCTGCCCGGTCAGGCGATCGACCGCCGCCACCGCGAGCGCAGCATTGGCCGCCTGGTGGGCGCCGACTAGTGCGAGGGGCAGGTCGGTCCAGTCGCGTCGCGGAGTGCGGACCGAGAAGCGAGTCGCCGCGCCGTCTTGCGGGGGTGAATAGCGGTACTCGAGGTCGTCGCCGATTTGCCACAGCGGGGCGGCGTTCTGCCGACAAACTTCGACCACGACCTCGCGGGCCTCGGGGGCCAGAACTCCCGAGACGACGGGCACGCCGGCTTTCACGATGCCGGCCTTTTCCTGCGCGATCTGCGACAGGCGGCTGCCCAGTTGCCGCGTGTGGTCGCGACTCACGGTGGTGATGACGGCGACTGCCGGCCGGCAGATATTCGTGGCATCGAGCCGGCCCCCCATTCCCACTTCCAGAACCGCGATCTCAGCGCCGCGTGCGCGAAAATAGAGCCACGCCAGCGCCGTGGCGATTTCGAAATAGGTTGGGCTCATGCGGCCCGGCAGGTTGTCGAGCGCCGCGACGACGTCGGCCACGTCGGCCACCAGCCGCGCGAGCTGGTGTTGCGAGGGAATCACGCCCCCCACGGCCATTCGCTCTTCAAAGGCCGCCAGATGAGGGGAGGTAAATAGCCCCGTGCGCAGGCCGGCGGCATGCAGAATCGAGGCGATGCAGGCGGCGGTCGAACCTTTACCCTTCGTTCCGGCCACATGGACTACGGGGATCGATTCGTGGGGGTCGCCCAGCCGCCGCAGAAACTCCCGCATGCGGTCGAGCTTGAAATCGTCGGCCGAATACGCCGTTCCGGCCAGCCGCTCGAAATTCACGCGGCTGAACAGGTATTCGATCGCCTGTTCGTAGTTCTCGGCGAAGGGAGCCACAGCAGAAGATGAAGTGCGGCCGGATCGTCGCGGGCTTACGGGGCGGCCACCGCAAGTGGCCGACGGGATCAAATCAGTTTCCGGGCTTCAATTCTTTGATGCGAATATTCCGAAACTCGCACTTGCACGGCGGGCCCGCATGCACCTGCAACGCAATGAGCCCGGTTTGCGGCACATACTCTTCTTCGTCGAACTCGACCGACTTGAAACCATTGAGCGTCAATGTAATGCGCGAGCCTTCGGCGCGAATGACGTAGCGGTTCCAGTCTCCCTGAGCGAGCATCACGACGTTCGTGATTTCGGGCTTGGCCTTGGCAAGAATCCGATTGCGGCGGCTTTCGTCGTACAGCGACCCCCAAAAGTCCTGACCGATATCGGCCTGATAGCCCGACATCTCATGGCTCTTGGCGCTGGTTTTCGGCAGCCGCTGCGAGCGAAACTGCACGCCCGAATTGACGTCGGCGCCCGACACCCTGAACTCCAGCCGCAGCTCGAAATCTGCATAACTTCTGGTCGTCGCCAGAAACTGGTTCTGCTTGATCCCCGGCGATTCCCCCACAATGACGCCATCGACAACCTTCCAGAGCGACGTGTCGCCTTCCCAGCCCTCAAGCGTCTTGCCGTCGAATAGCGGAGTGAAGCCCTCTTCGGCAGCCATCGCTACGAATGGCAACATCGTCGCGACAACAAAGGCGGCACCGAACCATGGCTGGCGGTGCCATATTGGTCGAGCGGCAGACACGATGATTGTCTCCTGAAGAAGCAATTCTGGTCGTAGAACCGAGACAACCCAGTGGCCTCGCGGCCGCGGTGCGTCGTCGGGCGAGTATACCGCGGCACCGTGACCTTGGAAAGGAGGCGGCCGCGACGGACTTGGCCGCAAATCGGCCCTCTTGGAGCAAGAAGTGGCGGGCACTCAAGCTGCGACGCACCGTCATTCGTCTCCGACTTCGAGCACCGACAGAAATGCCTTCTGCGGGATTTCGACCTGCCCGAACTGCTTCAGTCGCTTCTTGCCTTCGCGCTGCTTGGCCCACAACTTCCGCTTGCGCGTGATGTCGCCGCCATAGCATTTCGCGGTCACGTTCTTGCGCAGCGCGGGGATCGTTTCCCGCGCGATAATGCGCGATCCGATGGCCGCCTGAATGGGTATCTCGAACTGATGCTTGGAGATTTCTTCTTTCAAGCGCTTGCACAGCGACCGGCCGCGGCGCTCGGCCTGGCTGCGATGCATGATCGTCGCCAGCGCGTCGACCCGCTCGCCCTTGACGAGAATATCGACCTTGACGAGATCGGCGTCGCGGAAGCCGACGAGCTCGTAGTCCATGGTGCCGTAGCCGCGGGTGATGCTTTTCAGGCGATCGTGCATGTCGTAGATGACCTCCGCCAGCGGCAGTTCGTAGACGAGTTGGGCGCGCGTCGGGCCCAGGTAGTCGGTGCTCTTGTACGTGCCCCTCCGGTCTTCGCAGAGTTGCATGAGCGAACCGATGTTTTCGGCCGGCACGATGAAATTCACGCGCACAACCGGCTCGCGGAATTCGCGAATCCCCCCCGTGGTAGGCACATCCTGCGGGTTGTCGATGTGTCGCACGGTGTCATCGTCCATCAGCAGCTCGTAGGTGACGTTCGGCGCGGTTTGAATCAGATCGATTTCGGCCTCTTTTTCGAGCCGCTGCTGGATGATCTCCATATGCAGCATGCCCAGAAACCCGCACCGGAAGCCGAAGCCCAGCGCGTCGCTGGTTTCAGGCTGAAATGTGAAGCTGGCGTCATTGAGGCTCATCTTCTGAAGCTCTTCTCGCAGCTTCTCGAAATCGGTGCTTTCGATCGGGTACATCCCGCAGAACACCATCTGCTGAGGCGCCTTGTAGCCCGGCAGCGCCCGCGCGGCAGGCCGCGACGCCAGCGTGACCGTATCACCCACGTGCACCGCACCCAGCTCTTTGATGCCGGCGACGATATACCCCACCTGCCCCGGACCCAGCCGATCGCACTTTTCCATATCGGGCCGGAACTGACCCACTTCGAGCACATCGTGCGTGGTGGCGGCCTTCATGAACAGCACCTTCATGCCCGGTTCGATGATTCCATCGCGCACGCGGACGTAGGTGACGACTCCGCGGTAGTCGTCGTATTTGCTGTCGAACACGAGCGCCTTGAGAGAGGCCTTCGCATCGCCCTTCGGCGGGGGCAAGCGCGTCACGAGGGCCTCGAAGACCAGGTCGATGCCGATTCCCGATTTGCCGCTGACGCGCAACACATCTTCGGGTCGGATCCCCAGCACGGTGTGCATCTCTTCCAGCACTTCGTCGGTGCGCACGACGGGCAGGTCGATCTTGTTGATGCAGGGAATGATGACGAGATCAGCCTCGATCGCCGCATAGGCGTTGGCGACCGTCTGCGCCTGCACCCCCTGAAAGGCGTCGACCAGCAAGAGCGCCCCTTCGCACGCCGCCAGACTGCGTGAGACCTCGTAGTGGAAATCGACGTGGCCCGGTGTATCGACCAGGTTCAACTCGTAGAGTTGCCCCTTGTGGTTGTAATGAATCGCGACGGCGCGGGCCTTGACCGTAATGCCGCGCTCGCGTTCGACATCGAGGTCGTCGAGAATCTGCGCCCGAAATTCGCGCTGGGTGATGGTGCCCGTTTTGAGCAAAAGCTGGTCGGCCAACGTACTCTTGCCGTGGTCGATGTGGGCGACGATGGAGAAATTCCGAATGAAGCGAGGGTCCATGCTGACGACGACGGTGCGATTGAGAATTGCGAACGAAGGGCGAAGCGACGAGGGCTGAGATGGAAGGCCGGGCGTGTGGACTTCAGGTCATTCAAGTGCCGTCAGGCGTCAATCCTGTAACCTGCCGGAAATACGAGGCCGGTCATGATTTGGCGCCACCAAACTTTGTTCGGGCGCAGCCGGCGGCCCCGATGAACCCCGCGTCGCTTCCCAGGCTGGCGTATTCAATGGCGGTTCGGGCGGCCGGAATCGGAAAGGCCCGCTTCTTGATTTCATTGCGAACTTCCTGCAGAAACCGGCGACCGATCGCCGTGGCGTTGCGCCCGAACGTCATTCCGCCGCCGAGCAGCACCATTTCGGGGTCGATCGTGTGCATCAAGGTCACTGTTCCGACCGCCATGTAGCGGGCTGTCTCGAGCACGAGTTCTTCGCAGAGCGGGTCGCCGGCATCGGCCAGCTCTGAAATCAGTTTTGGCGTGATCTCGGCGCCCGCGGCGACGCGCCGTGAAATCTCAGACTTCCGCCCGGCCTGCAAGGCTTCTTCACACCGGGCGATCACCGCGCGACCGCCGGCATAGGCTTCGAGCGTGCCATACTGCCCGGTGCTGCACAGCCGACCGTTGGTCATCTCGATGATCACATGCCCGCACTCAGCGCCGTGCGAGTGGGCCCCTTCGATAATCATATCGTCGATGATGATTCCGCAGCCGATGCCGGTGCCCAGCGTCCAGAAAACCAGGCTGTTCACGTCTTTGGCCGCGCCGGCCCAGAACTCTCCGTAAGCGGCCGCGTTGGCGTCGTTCTGCAGAACCGTCGGCAAATCAAGCCGCCGCGCCACTGCCTCCCGCACGGGAAAATCGTTCCACCCCGGAAGATTCGGCGGGTTGAGCAGCATCCCCGCGGGGATATCCATAGTTCCCGGAGTCGCGAGGCCTGCCCCTCGAATGTCGCTCTTTGTCACTCCGGCCGCGGCGATGGCCTGGTCTGCGGCGCAGATCATATTCTCGACGCCGACTTTAGGCCCACGCGGCGCCTCGGTGGGGATGCTCACGTGCGATAGCGAGTGCCCGGTGTCGTTGACGACGCCCGCCTTGATATTGGTGCCTCCCAGGTCGATGCCCAGGAACAGCGGGCCGCTCTTGGTTGTCGGTTGCATGGCGCGAGTATAGTTGGCAGTGGCGGAATGCTTCAATTGCAAGGCGCTCGAACAGCCTCATTGACACGTCGCGCGCGGCAGACAAGACTACCGGCGGAACTGCCGACGGGCCGTGCACAGCAGGTTGTCACTTTACAATCAATGACCGAGATCTGGCGACGTTTGATCGCGCAAATCCATGCGGCGCCGATCCGCATGGTGGTGGTGACGACCGGCGGCGGAGCGTCGGCCATCGCCGAATTGCTCTCCGTCCCCGGCGGGTCACGAACGGTGATTGAAGGGGTCGTCCCCTATTCAGCCGCCGCCCTGGCCGACTGGCTCGGGCGTGTTCCTGATCGCTTCTGTGCCGAAGATACGGCGCTGGCGATGGCAGCCGTGGCCTACGAGCGTGGTTGTCGGCTGGAACGCGCGCCGGCAGCGCAGAGGGCAACCGCAGGCGCGCCGATCGAAGGGCAAGCCCTGTCGGCACAGGCCCGTGCGTCGGAAGTCGTCGGTGTTTCGTGCACGGCGGCCCTGGTGAGCGATCGCCCCAAGGCCGGGGCGCATCGGTGTTTCGTCGCGGTGCAGGGGGCCGACTTCACCGCCAGCCTGTCGCTGGTGCTTGAGAAGGGGGCCCGCGACCGGCCTGCCGAAGAATCGCTGGTCGGATCTCTGATACTGACCGCCGTCGCGCGGGCCGCCGATCTCGATGGAATTCCGCCCCTCGACCTGCGGCCCACAGAACAAGTCGCAACCGAGCAGACGGCGGCCCATTGGCTCGTCCTGGAATTGTTGTCCGGCAGCCGCCCGGCGATCTGGTCGTTTGGCGACGGGACGTTCGCCTCGGCCCTCGGCGCGGCGTCGGTTCCCGCTCCTCGGGGCGTCTTGTGCGGGGCGTTCAACCCGCTGCACTATGGCCACGAACGGCTGCGGGCCGCCGCCGAGCAGATCGTGCAGGGGCCGGTGTATTATGAGATGTCGCTGCGAAACGTCGACAAGCCTCCGCTGGATTTTCTGACGATCAATCGGCGATGCGCGCAGTTTACGCAGCAACCGCTGGCGCTCACGGTCGCCCCGACCTTTGCAGAAAAAGCCGCGGCGCTGCCGGGCATGGTATTCGTCGTCGGGGTCGATACAGCCGAGCGAATCGTCCACCCTCGTTACTACGGAGATCGCGAAGGCGACATGCGGGCGGCGCTCGGGCAGATCGTCGGCCAGGGCTGCCGGTTTCTGGTAGCAGGTCGGCAGGTCGACCGACAATTCCGCAAACTGAGCGACCTGACGCTGCCCACTGAATTCGCCTCGCTGTTCGCCGAAGTTCCTGAGGAGACGTTTCGGGCCGACGTCTCGTCGACGGAATTGCGGGAAGGCCGCGAGTAAGGCGGTGCGGGAAGGCGAAGTTGATCAACCCTGCGCGACGGGGTTGGTCAGCGTGCCGATGCCGGTGATATCGATCGAGACGACGTCGCCGGTCTGCAGGGTGAACTCATCGGGCGGTACGATACCGGTGCCTGTCAGCAGCACGACGCCGTCGGGAAAGCTGTTGTCGCGGAACAGCCAGTCAATCAATTCGTCGAAACTGCGTTGCATCTGATCGAGACCGGTTTCGCCGCGAAAGACCTCGCCTCCTCGCCGATGCACGACCAGCGTTATCCGTGTCGCGGCGCGATCCAACGGCCCCTCGGGAATGAGCACACACGGCCCCAGGGCGCAGCAATCGTCGTAGACTTTGGCCTGCGGCAGGTACAGCGGGTTCTCGCCCTCGATGTCTCGGGCGCTCATGTCGTTTCCGATCGAGAACCCCACCAGTTTGCGGCGCGGCGAGATGACCAGCGCCAGTTCCGGCTCGGGGACCGACCAGCGCGTATCCTGGCGAATGCGCACCGGCTGGCCCGGCCCGGCGACGCGGCGCGGCATACCCTTGAAGAACAGTTCGGGGCGCGGGGCGGTGTAAGCGCGATCGTAATGCGAGGCGCCGGTTTCTGATTCTTCCATGCGGGCCACCTGGCTGCGTTTGTACGTCACCCCCGCGGCCCAGATTTCCTGGCGATCGAGCGGCGCGAGCATCTTCACTTGGGGGGCGGCAATCAGCGTGGCGTGCGAGTCGAACAGGGCCCCGACCAGCTCGACCGGGTCGGCAGCGTGCAACAGGTCAGACAAGCATTGGCAGTCGTTCGACCAGGCCACCACGTAGACCCCCTGCTCGACCAGCACGGCGACGCGCTGTTCACCACCCGGAAGCTCGACTTTTGCTAGCTTCATAAGGGGCCTCGCGACCAATCAGGTCGATCGCCGTGCAATGAAACACTGCAAAGTTCTCAACGGGACAACGCGAGCTATTTTCTCTGTTGCCGCGTTTCACGCAACGCCGCCAGCGTGTTTTGCATGTCGGGCGGCAAAGACGCCTCGAATTCGAGCGGCGCGCCGGTCGCCGGGTGCCGAAAACAGAGCCGCAGGGCGTGCAGAGCCTGGCGAGAAATCAGTATGTCGTCAGCAGGGGAATTCGAATTGATTCCCAGGTAAGATCGGGTCAGCGCAGGTCGTGCCCCGTACAGCCGGTCGGCGACGATCGGGTGGCCGATGTGCCGCGCATGTACGCGCAACTGATGGGTGCGGCCGGTCTGCGGCAGGAGCTTGAGATACGAAAAGTCGTAAAACCGCTCCAGCACCTCATAGAACGTGACGGCATGGCGGGCGTTGCCGCCGGGTTCGCAGACCATCATTTTCTCTCGCTCGCGCGGATTGACGCGCAGCCAGGTTTCGATGTAGTCGCTGTCGCGTTCGACGATGCCCCAGACGATCGCCCGATATTCCTTCGTCACCTCGCGGCGTTCGAACTGTGCGCTCAGGCGATGGTGCACCTGGTTATCTTTGGCCACCACCAGCAAGCCGCTGGTGTCGCGGTCGAGCCGGTGGACGATGCCCGGCCGCAGTTTGCCGGCCACGTCGCTCAGCCGGTCGAAGTGAAACTGCAGCGCGCCGGCCAGCGTCCCGCGATAGTTGCCTTTGCCCGGGTGCGTGATCATGCCGGCAGGCTTGTTGATCACGATCAGCCATTCATCTTCATAAACGACGTCGAGGGGAATATTCTCGGCGGGCAGTGCGCGGTCGGGCTCGGCCGGCAGGCGGATCGACAGCATGTCGTTCACGCGCAACCGGCGGCTGGCTTTGACCGGCAACCCATTGACGAGAATGGTCTGCGCTAAAATGGCCTGCTGAAACGCGGCGCGGCTGTGGTTGGGAAAGACCCGCGTCAGGTAGTGATCGACCCGCCAGCCGTGCGCCCGCCCCTCAACCGTCAACGTGATCGGCGCCGAAGACAGCTCGTCGTTCATTGAGGCGGGGTTGCCGACGATTCGTCGCCAGGCGGCTCGTCGTCAGTCGCGGCGTCGGCCGAGTCGTCGCCCGGCAGATCGAACTTTGGCGCGGATTCGGTACCATCGGCGGCCTTTGTCGCAGCCCCGCTGTCGGGCGACGTGCCGGCTGACGTTTCATCGTCCAGGTCGTCCATCAGGATTTCATTGTCGAAGCTGGTTCGATCGCGCGGGCGCTTTTCGGGCGCTTTGGGACGCGGATAGCTGGCGAACCACGCGTAGAATGCGCGGCCGCCAGGACTTTCGAGGGCCGCCAACCGTTGCTCGACATCGGCCTTGAAGATCGAAGCGGGAAACTCGCGCAACAACGACTGGTACGCCTTGACGGCTTCGCCTTCGTTGCCGTCGGAAAGCGATTCGAGACAGCGGCCGAGCGCGAACAAAGCCCGTTCACGAATCGCAGCAGGCGCCGATTTCTCGTCGACTGTCGCCTGCAGCGTTTCTTTGGCCTGCTGCAATTCCTTACGCGCCGATTCGAGGTTCCGGAACAAAAGCTGATTGCCCTCGGCCAGCCGGGCTTCGCCTTCCTGCAAGCGGGCCCACTGCGCCACCACCGTACCGGGGTGGCTTTCCCACACGGCGGCAAAGTCTTCCGCCTTTCGCGAACTGCTGGCGTTGGCCAGGTCGTACCACGCACGTTCGTCACGTGCGCGGGTGCTGCGCGTCCAATAAATCAGGCCGGCCGAAACCAGCGCCGTGGCACAAACCGCGACCATCACCCGATTGCCGTGTTTCTCGAACCAGGCCCAGGCCTGATCGGCGAACTTGCCCAGTTCGTTGGTTTGAAGCTCGTGTCGATGTTCGCTCTTCATAGCGCGCGAGTATAGGTGGGTGCTGAACATGCGTCAAGACGCGGGATTTGCCGGTCGCGGCTCACAGGATCGCTGCCGATTTGCCGAATCGACAGACGCGACAGATGACGGTACTCTCACACCATGCCCCACGACGGCAACGATTGCGGCCGCCTTGCGACACTCGGAGCCGTGTTGTTCGCGCTCGCTTTCCCGGCGCTTGTAACGTTCGTTTACTTTGTGTGGCTTGACGAAGCTTCGTCGGGCTTCCAGCAGGCCGCATTTGCCATCGGAAAGACGATTCAATTCGGGTTTCCCCTTCTGTTCGTGCGGCTCTGCGATCGACGCTGGTTTACACTTCGTCGGCCCACGCTGAATGAACTGGCGCTGGGTTTCGGCGCTGGCGGGGCCATCGTTCTGGCAACGGCCATTGTCTACCTGCTCTGGCTGAAAGCCGCGCTGCCTGCGTCGGCGGTCGCCGCGATTCGCGGCAAACTCGAAGGCTTTGGCGTTCAAAGCGTGCCCCCGTTTGTACTGCTCTCGCTGTTTTACTCTCTCGTGCATTCCTTCCTTGAAGAGTATTACTGGCGCTGGTTCGTGTTCGGGCGCATGCGGCGGCTCGCGCCGTGGCCGACAGCGGTGATCGTGTCGGCCCTGGGATTCACGGTCCATCATGTTCTGGTGCTCGCGCACTATTTCGGCTGGCGCGGGCTGCTGACCTATCTGCTCTCATTCGCCGTCACGTTCGGGGGCGCGCTGTGGGCCTGGATGTACCAGCGTACCGGCGCTCTGTGGGCGCCCTGGGTCTCGCACCTTCTGGTGGATGCCGGAATCTTCTGCGTGGGGTATGATCTCGCCTTTCGGTAAGGCTCTCGCGCGGCGGTGCGACGAATGCGTGCCTCCTGCGGCTGCGATCGGAGCAATACCCGGGGTACCGACACCGACTCTGCCTGATTGCGCATGAACGCACCCGACGACTATCTCCGCGAGCACGCCGAACGATTTGTCGACGAACTCAAATCGTTCCTCCGAATTCGCAGCGTCAGCGCCGACTCGCGATGCCGTGACGAAGTGCGCCGAGCGGCAGAATTCGTGCAGTTGCAACTGAAGTCGGCGGGGTTGATGACGGAGCTTGTCGAGACGGCGGGGCACCCGATCGTCTATGGCGAATGGCTGGGAGCGCCCGGCGCCCCCACGGCGCTGGTCTACGGTCATTACGACGTGCAGCCTCCTGACCCGCTCGACGAATGGGTTTCACCTCCATTCGAACCGACGGTCCGCGATGGCGCTCTGTATGCCCGGGGCGCCACCGACGACAAAGGGCAGCTCTTCACGCATCTCAAGTCGCTCGAGGCCTGGATGCAAACCGCGGGGCGGCTGCCGGTGAATGTGAAGGTGATCGTCGAGGGTGAAGAGGAAGTCGGCAGCCGGAACCTGGACCTTTTTCTGGAATCGCGGCGCGACCGGCTCAAATGTGACGTGGCGGTCATCAGCGATTCGAGCCAGTTCGGCCCCGATCAGCCCGCCATCACGTATGGTCTTCGCGGCATTGTCGCCTGCGAAGCAACTTTGCGCGGGCCGCGGCAAGACGTGCACAGCGGCGTGTTTGGCGGCGCGATCGCCAACCCCGCGAACGGTCTGGCGCGGCTGATCGCGTCGCTGCATGACGGCGAGGGACGGGTGCAGATTCCCGGGTTCTACGATCACGTGCGGCCCCTGACTGACGACGAACGACGGCGGTTGGCTGCGCTTCCTTTCGATGAAGCGCGGTTCGGCAATGAATTGGGAGTGATGGCAACCGCGGGAGAAGCGGGCTACACGACGCTCGAACGTCGCTGGTGCCGGCCCACGTGCGACGTCAACGGGCTGACGGCCGGCTATCAGGGGGAAGGGCCCAAGACGATCATTCCGGCGGTGGCGTCGGCGAAAATCACCTGTCGGCTGGTACCCGATCAGGATTCCGATTCTGTCGCGCAGGCTTTGGAATCTTGGTTGCGGGCGCAATGCCCGGCGGGCCTGCGGCTCGAGTTCAAGACCTGGCACGGATGTCGGGCGTTCGTTTTCAACGTCGACAGCCCCTGGTTTGCCGCCGCCCGCACGGCGATCGGGCACGCGTTCGGCACCGAACCCGTGCTGGTTCGCGAAGGGGGGTCGATCCCTGTGGTGGCGAGCTTCCGAACGATTCTCGATGTCGATACACTCCTTCTCGGCTGGGGGCAGAACTCCGACAATCTGCATGGTCCCAACGAGCATTTCGCGCTGGCCGACTTTTATCGCGGCACGCACGCGAGCGCCGGGCTCTGGCAAGAACTGGCACGCGTTGCGAAATGACGCCTGAGCGAACCCTGGTCGGCGCACCCGCCTCACTTCAGGAAATAAGGGACTCGAGGCGACCGTTATGATTCCGCAATGACCGGGCTGTGATCTGTCATGCTCGACCTGCAATTCGTCTGCGACCAAGTTGACCTTGTTGCCGAGAACTGCCGCAACCGTGGCGTGACCGTCGATCTCGCCCAGATTGTCAGCCACAAGACACGCCGCTCTGAATTGATCGCCGGGGCCGACGAACTGCGCCGCGAACAGAACGAACTGTCGTCGCAGATACCGAAAGAGACTGACGCCCAGAAGAAACAGGCACTGATCGCCAGAGGCAGAGAGTTGAGGCAGCGGGTCGCCGAACTCGAAGCCGAACTCAAATCGGTCGAAGCCGCATTGCGGGTCGAACTGATGCGCGTGCCCAATCTGACGCACCCCGCCGCGCCGGTCGGGCGGCTCGCGGAAGACAACAAAGTACTGCGCAACTGGGGCACGCCTCGCCAATTCGATTTTCAGCCGCTCGACCACGTGGCGCTGGCCGAGCGCCACGACTTGCTCGATCTCGAAGCGGGCGCGCGTGTCGCCGGCCACGGCTTTTACTTTCTGAAAAATGAGGCCGTTCTGTTGGAACTGGCGCTCGTGCAATACGCGGTTGAGAAACTCGCCCGCGAGGGGTTCACGCTGCACACCACGCCCGATCTGGCCCGCGACGAAGTGCTGGAAGGGATCGGGTTCAACCCGCGCGGGCCCGAAACGCAGGTGTATTCGATCGAGGGGACGGACCTGAGCCTGGTCGCGACGGCCGAAATCACGCTGGGGGGCGGGCTGCAAAACCAGATTCTCGAGGGCGCAAGGCTGCCCGTGCTCGCGGCCGGCCTGTCGCATTGCTTCCGCACCGAAGCGGGCGCGCACGGCAAGGCCACGCGCGGAATTTACCGCGTGCACCAGTTCACGAAAGTCGAGATGTTCGCCTTCACGCGGCCGGAACAGTCGGAAGGCGTACACGATCAGATCGTGCGCGTTGAAGAAGAGCTGTTTCAGGGGTTGCAGATCCCCTATCGGGTGATCGACACCTGCACCGGCGATCTGGGAGGCCCCGCGTATCGCAAGTTCGATCTGGAAGCCTGGATGCCCGGCCGCGGCGAATACGGCGAAGTGACCTCGGCGTCGAACTGTACCGATTACCAGGCGCGTCGCCTGGGTATTCGCTTCAAATCGGCCGATGCCAAAGGCACACATTTTGTGCACACACTCAATGGCACCGCCATCGCCTGTACACGCGCCCTCATCGCGATTCTCGAAAACTGCCAGCAGGCTGACGGGAGCATTCTGGTCCCTGAAGCGTTGCAAAAATGGGTGGGAAAAGACGTGATCCGCTGACCCGGCCGCTGCGTTCTCACGGCTGAAGATCGCCGGCCACCCAACGCCATGACGATCCCCAACCCCGACAGTACCGATAACCCGATCGCCCGCCCCCCGCTGGGCTTGCCGACCGGCAGCGTCCGGGCGCTGTTGACGCTGCTGGTGCTCGCGGTGGTGATCGTGCAGACGGTACGCGGTCGTACGCTCGACGAATTGTGGGGCGAGACGCTGTTGATCGCGCTCGCACATTACTTCACCTCACGGCGGTTTGTCGGGCTTTCGCCCGAAGTGCTCGCGCGCCTCGAAAGCGAGGGGCACGTTCAGAAGGAGATGAACCCGCTGTACTTGCCGCGACACTCGATTCGCGCGATCGTCGTGCTGGCGTTTGCGGGGCTGGCGTACTACGAGTTCGGAATCCGCCACGTGCGGCAGTTCGCCGAGGTCCCTCCGGTTCTGATCACCGTCGGCGCCTACCTGGCAGGGATCCTGGCGCGGCTGCTGTTGGGCCCCCGCGCAGCCGCGGCCGCCGCGCCCAGATCGCGCCTGTGGGAAGATTTGAAGGCGCTCGCCGTCATTCTGGTGATGCTGGCGACGGCCATTCCCTATTTTCTGGATCGCGGCGATCTCGTCCCCCCGCAGGGGCGCAGCCTGGCGCTGGCCCTGGTGCTGTTCTACTTCGGGTCGCGGTGAGGCAAGCGCACGGAGGTCGGCCCACGGTGGCAAGGCGACAACGACCGGCAGTGTGCAGCACAGCCGTGAAACCGATTCAGCCGCGCCGGTCGAACAACGGCGACCGCGATAACCCCAGACGCTTCAGCCAGTAGCGGGCCAGAACGCCCAGCGTCGACAGGCCGTACTTCAGGCTTCTGCGAAAGTTGATGCTCGACGCCTCGGGAAAATAGCGCACGGGAACGGGGATATCTCCCAGCTTGAAACCGAAGTAGACGGCCTGCGCGAGAAACTCGCTGTCGAACACGAAATCGTTCGAGTTTTTCTCAAACGGAATGGTCTCCAACACCTTTCGAGAATAGGCCCGGAAGCCGCTGTGGAAATCGCCCAGGTTCTGCCCCAGCGCGACGTTTTCGGCAATCGTGAGCAGGCGGTTGGAGACGTATTTGTAGATGGGCATGCCGCCGGTCAGGGCCTCGGCCCGCGTTCGGATGCGCGACCCCAGAACGCAGTCGCAGATTCCCAGTCGCAGAATTTCGACGGCCACGGGTATCACACGGCTGTCGTATTGATAGTCGGGATGAATCATGACGATGAAATCGGCGCCCGACGCCAGAGCCTGGCGGTAACAGGTTTTCTGATTGCCGCCGTAGCCCATATTTTTTTCGTGCACGATCACCGTCAGCCCGAGCTCACGGGCGATTTCGACGGTGTTGTCGCGGCTGCCGTCGTCGACCAGCACAATCTCGCTGACTGAGCCCGCTGGAATGTCGGCCACGGTGTGCCTCAGCGTCGCGGCCGCGTTGTAGGCCGGCATGACGGCAATCGTGCGGCATTTTTCCGGCGCCGGGGGCGGAATGAAGCGCGACAGCGACGCGACCGTCGAATCGACCGACATGGGGTGTTTCCTCAGTGCAGAGATACACGGGCGACCTGCGGCCGGCAGCGCAAAACCGCAGCCGCAGTCAGCAGATCAGTCACTCAACCTGAACAACCGCCGCAGCGCGTCGGTCAAGGTGTGCGGCGTTCCTTCGCGCGCCTCGTCGCGCAGCGCTTCAAGCGGTGGATGCAGCAGTTTGTTGGTCATCTGTTCGATGGCGCGTTCGATTTCGGCCCGGTCAGCGCCGGTGACGTGCGGCAGCCTCGCGAACAGCCGGGCCGTCTCCTGATCGACAACCGTTCGCCATTGCTCGCGCAATCGGCGCACGATGGGCCCGGTGGCGCGGTGGTACAGCCCCGCCATGAATTTATCGGTTTCGCTGTCGACAATCGCCAGCGCCTGTTCCAGCTCGCGCTGCCGTCGCCTGCGGTTCTGATCGCAAATCTGTTCCAGATCGTCCAGGCAGTACAGAAAGACGTTTTCGTCGAGGTCGCGGCAGGCGGGGTCGAAATCGCGCGGGACGGCGAGGTCGAGAATGAAGACCGGTTTCCCGGCCGAGTGCCGCCGCACCCTGCCAAACCGGTCGCGGTCGATCAGGCAGGGCGACGCGCCCGTCGTGCTGACAATGACGTCGGCCTGCGCCAGCCAGCGGTCGAGCTCTTCGAATGACGCAGCCTCACCGCCCCATTCGTCGGCCAGGGCCTTCGCCCGCTCGAGAGTGCGGTTGGCGACCACGACGCGCTGGGCCCCTTCGTCGCGCAAGTAGCGCACCGTCTCGACAGCCATCTCGCCGGCGCCGATTATGAGAACGACCTTGTCGTCGAACCGGTCGAAGATGCTCTTCCCAAATTCACCGACGGCGACGCTCGCGACCGACACCCGGCCTTCGGACAGCGCCGTTTCGGTCCGCACCCGTTTGGCCACATTGAGCGCCCTCTGAAACAACTCGTTCGTCAGCGGGCCGCTAGCGGCATGCGCCTGCGCCAGCGAGTACGCTTCTTTGACCTGCGCGACGATTTGTGATTCGCCCAGCACCATGCTGTCGAGGCTCGACGCCACCTGAAACAGGTGCCGGACGACGTCGGGGCCGGTTCGCTCGAGCAAATCGTCGAAGAATTCGGTCAACGGCACATGATGAAAATCGGCGAAGAACCGGGCGACGTCCTGATGCGACGGAACCTGTGCCGGGTCTTCCTGCGCGCTGTAGACTTCGACGCGGTTGCACGTCGAGAGCACTACCCACTCGGCCCGCGGAAAGGCCGAGCGCAACGCCGAATAGGCCTGCGGCAATTGTTCGCGCGCGAAGGCGAGCCGCTCGCGCAGCGACAGGGCGGCCGTCTGATGGTTGCAATAAACGACCTGCAGGTTCACGGGCGGCCCTCCTCAATGCGGGCCGCGGCGCGATCGGCGAACGAGTACTGCCGATCAAAGATTGTTCGCGCAGACGTCGAACTTAGATCCACAATCCGCGATCCGCAATCCGCAATCGCGCTCAGGTGCAGCTCCGGTTCCGCCGGGGCACGTGAACCGTGAATCTGCCCGGTCAGCAATTGCAGGCCCAGCACGGTGAACAATACGAACCCGCAGCCCAGAATCGTCAGCCACGCGACCTGCCGGCCGGTGGGCGCGTCGTGCCTGAGAAAGTGGGCGAATAGCGCCACGAGAATCAGCCAGATCACACCGCTGCCAATCACCGTCGGCTCGCGAAAGCCGACCGTCGTTTCGCCGCCCGGCGGACGCAGCGCGAGGGCCAAGCCGCTCGCAAACCCGAGCGTGAGCAGGAAGAAAGTCAGAAACATCGACCAGCGGTTGACCCGCGCCAGCCGGGCGAGACTGGGCATATGGATGCCTGAAAACTCGGCGTGCCGCGTTCGCAATCGGCGGTGCTGCACGAGATACATCACGCCCGACACCAGCCCTGCGACGCACGACGCCATGCCGAAGACCAATAGCGACGCGTGCAGCATTCCCCAATGGCGGCGAGCGGTACTGGTGTTGATGGCCTCGTTGGGCGCCTGGCTCAGAAAATAGGTGCTCGCCACGAGCAGCAAGACCAAGGGCAGCGCAAATAGTCCTACCGCCAGGTCTTTTTGCAGAATCGTCAGCAACAGGTACAACAGCACCAGGACCCAGGCCAGTACGAGCATCCAGTCGTGCGTCGAGGCCAACAGCGGGGGCAGGTCGGTATGGCGAAATCGATTGAGCAGGTACCAGGTGTGGGCGACAATTCCCGCGATGGCGAACCCCACCATGGCATACCGGCTGACGCGGCTGCGCCCGATAAAGCGCGAGAGTTCCAAGCCGAATGCGACGGCGTAGCTGGCCAGAAAGCAGAAAACCTGAACGTTGGCCATACCGGGAACTTGCTTCATTTACGCCGGAGTCGCAGCCCACCCGTGAACACAATTATACCACATCCTGCGAGTGCGCAACAGCCGCTGAATCGGCCGGCAACAGCGTCGGCGGGCGTGCGAATGATCGCCCGATCGGTCGAACCGTGATACACTCTCGCGCGACCCGTCGATTGCCCCTGTTCGTCTCCACAGGAGGAGAGAGCCTATGTTGCGGCGCTTTGTACGACCCGCCATTGCACTGCTCGGCGTCAGCCTGCCCATCGTGATTGCCGCCGACGAACCGAAGCCCGTCGAGGGGAGCCTCGAGGTCGGCAAGGGAACATACAAATTGCAGCACGTCGTCGCGTACGAGACGAAAGATGACAATGATGACGACGACGGGCGAATCTCCGTGATCGCCAGCGACCGCAGAATTCCGATCGACCAGATCAAAAAGACGCTGCGCGAGAACGAAGGCAGCGACGAACGGCTGTTTCTGTTGCAACCCTACGTGAGGGTCGTGTTCCGCAAAACGGGCGAAGTGGAGAGTGGCAACGCCTGGGCCGACAATTCGTCGTTCAGCACCAACGGCGACGCGCTGACGGGCAAGGTGCAGATCGAAAACGGCCGCGCGCGGGGCCAGGCGAAGCTTGCGCTGCCGCCGAGCCGCGACTTCAAACAGAATTTCCAGATCCGTTTCGACGTCGCCCTGGGGCTCGATGGCCCACCGAAAGCCGCGGCCAAACCGGCGGCGCCCGTCAAGCCGTCGGTCTCGGGCACGTTCACGGGAAATGGCAAACCGGCGAAGCTGGCGTTCGTTTCGGCGCGCCCCGGAGAGCCGTTTAACGACAAGCCCTCGATCGTGCTGGTGTTCACCGAGAAGGATCATTCCAAAGACCCGCGACCCGACATTCGAGCCAGTTTCGGCGAATTCGGCAGCGCCCTTGTCATCTCGCTGCACGAAGATGGGGGAATCTTCGGCTGCCAGGTCACGCACGCGGCCCACGCCAAGCAGGGGTTCAGCTCGCTGGGCAACATCCGCACCCCCTCTTTCGACGTGGGTGAAGGACGGGTGGAAGGGCAGATTCAAACCGACGGCGAAGTGAACACGTTCGGCGAGAAATGGCAGGTCGATCTCAAGTTCGTCGCACCGTATGCCGCGCCGGCCCCGAAACCCCAGGCGGGCGCTGCCGCCGGCAAGGGTTCGGGCGACAACCCACAACCGGGCGGTTCCAAGGGAGACTCGGCCAAACCGGCCGCGGCGGTCAACGTGCGCGATCTTCCTTTTCCCAAAGACGCGACCGACATCGAGTACAAAGAGCTGGTCGAGCAGATTACGTTCACGAGCGCGACGGCCGTTCAAGCGCTGGCTTCCGACCTTTCGAAGAAGCTCGCCAGCCAGGGTTGGAAGGGAGATGGCGCCGACTTGATCACGCCTCAGTCGTCGATTCTCAACCGCACGCGCGGCAAGGCGACGCTGACGATCATGCTGAAGCCTTCCGGCAAGGGGAGCCAGGCGACGGTGTTTGCCGACGGGCTGGAGTGGGGCGAGAAGTGAGTCGGGCTTTCAGCCTGAAAGGCGCGTGGACCAATGTCGCAATGGCCCCCTGTCTCTCGACAGCCGCAGGCTGCCTGCCGGTTTTTCTACGGCGACTCGTCTTCGTCGTCCAAATGAAACTTGTGCATGAACCGATGCACCAAAGGCGCGAGCAGCACGGCCATGATGGTCAGGAAGGCCACGCCGCTATAGAGAGCGTAGCCCGTCGCGAACAGTTTGCCAGCGGCCGTGCGCATGGGGTCGACGGGCCCCATGCCGGTGAGAATCATCGAGGCGTTGAGAAGTGCGTCGAGCCAGGGCAGTTCGCCATACAGGTGGTAGCCGGCGCTGCCGATCGCCAGTGAAAGCGCGACGACCGCCGCGGCGACGGCGGCGCTGCGCGCCATGCGCTTGAGGAACTCGGGTCGGGGCAGCAGGCGGTCGTATTTGCTTTCAAACATGTCGCCGCCATTCTGACGCCTGCCTCACCCGCTCTCAACGGATTGCTGCGGGTCCGAGGGCGACGGCGGCCTTCCGACCGGGGAATCCTTGCGTTTTGGAAGGGCATCAATTCGTCCTAAAATATTGCCTTGGCGTCCGCAAGGGCCGATCACGGCTTGACGCACTCGGGGCTGATCGCGTATTCAACGGCCCCCCGCATTTCTCGCTGAACTTCAGCAACACCTCAAACCAGACCCCCTCGGGCCGTCGGAAAGACGGTCATGACCAGGCAGGCCCTGCACCCGCCGCCCACGCGGCGCGCCCGGGTTCTGCCCTGCTCGAGTGACTCGAGTACCGCGCCCATTCACCTTCAGGATCAGGGACGATGCTGAACCGGGCCCACCACGAGAGCTCGCCGACCGAA
Source organism: Planctomycetaceae bacterium (assembly GCA_052388175.1). Taxonomy (GTDB): domain Bacteria; phylum Planctomycetota; class Planctomycetia; order Planctomycetales; family Planctomycetaceae; genus SIAF01. Next base: position 22,047 of record JBQTIL010000040.1, read on the forward strand.
GTCGCCTGGCGGCCGGCCGACTGGTTTCGCTCGAAGTTCGGAATACTGTTGAGTGCGGTGCTGCTGGTCGTCGGGTCGAGCGCCCTTACGCTCGGCGGCGACGCCGAAGACCTTCCCGAAGAAGGCTCGGGCGCGCTGTTCCGGGCGGGGCACATCGAAGGCCAGGGCGTGCCCCAGGTGCTGCCGATCACCCCCCTGGAGCTCTTCCCCTACATCATCAGCGATGAACAGCTCTTCTTCAGCGACCTGAGGTTCTTTCCGACGAACGATGGAACCTTTGGCGGCAACGCCGGCTTCGGATACCGGATGTACAACAACGAGTGGGACCGGCTGTTCGGCATCAGTGGCTGGTACGACGCCGACTACACGCGGCAATTGTACTTCCAGCAGCTTGGCCTGAGCCTCGAAACGTATGCCGAGTTTCTCGACGCCCGCGCGAACTTCTACCTGCCGGTAGGACAAACCGAACAGCAGTACTTTCTGGGGGCGCTCTCGGGGACGGCGCAATTTCAGGGCGAGAACGTCGTTTACGATCAACTGCGCAAGTGGTACGCGGCCATGAAGGGGTTCGACATGGAAGCGGGCATTCCGCTGCCGGGCGAGTTCGCACAGGAACACGCGCTGCGCCTGTATGGCGGCGGGTACCATTTCGTCGACAACGACGGAAACAGCATCACGGGCGGCTCGGCCCGCTTGCAGGCCAATATCGTGTCGGGTCTCGACGCCTGGGTGCAGGTGATGAACGATTCGTTTTTCAACACCCGCGCCTTCGTGGGCGTCGCGTGGACCTTCGGCCCGATCCACCGTTCGAAACTCGACCAGTCGACTGCGTGGGGCCGCATGGGCGAACACGTGACGCGAAACTACACCGTCCTGGCCCCCTCGTTCTCGCAGGTCGAGCATCGCGCCGCGATCAACCCCTCGACCGGCGCGCCTTACCGCTTCGCGCATGTCTCAAGCGCCGCCGCTGCAGGGGGAGACGGCACCGTTGGCAACCCGTTTCAGACGATCGCGCAGGCCCAGGCGGCCGCCAGAGACATCGTCTTCGTGCAGTCGGGCAGCGTGTTGAACGGCACCGATGCCAGCGTGGTTCTCAGCCCGGGCCAGCGCATCTTCGGCGCCGGAAACGGGATTAACCATATTCTGAACGTGCCCGAACTGGGAACGCTTTACCTGCCGCGCGGGCCCGGCAGCGGAGCCCGGCCGATTTTGAACGGCGCGCCGGGAGACTCCGTGGTGCTGGCGAGCCACAGCGAGTTCGCCGGCTTCTCGATCCTGAACGCCGGGGGCAATGGGGTCGTCGGCAACGGTGTGCAACACGTGACCTTGCGCAGCCTGTACATCGACCAGGCGGCGGCCAGCGGCATACGGCTGGTCAACAGCGGCGGGTCGATCGGCATCGGCGACACGTTTATCTCGAATGCCGTCGGCGACGCCCTGTTTGTCGACGGCGGGTCGGCCAACATCGGCTTCTCCGGCAGAATCGCAGGGGGAACAGGGCGGCGCGTGATCGTCGCCAATACCGCAGGCGGCAGCGTCGACCTGTCGGGCTTGCGATTCGAGGGAAGCGGCGGACAGGGCATTCAGCTGCAGAATGCCGTAAGCGACGTCTTGTTTCAGGACGTGAACCTGCAAGGTGTCGCCGGCCCGGGCATTGAAATCAGCGGCGGCTCGGGCCAGTTTCGATTTGGCGGCACGACAACCGTCTCTCACAGCACCGGCCCTGCCGTGGCGATCTCGGGCCTCGGTTCATCGGGCGGCGTCACCTTCCGCGACCTGACAATCGAGCACCGCCAGGACCGCGGCGTGGCGATCGACAATTCGGCCGGCTCGGTCACGCTGACAGGCACCGCGCGTATCCGCAATGCCCTCGGTTCGACCGGTTCCGCGTTGTCGATCACGAACTCTTCGGGAAGTTTCTCGTTCAACCGGCTGGACGTGACCGATGCGACAGGCGACCCTGGCGTCAATCTGCAATCGAACACCGGCACCACGCATTTCGAGACGCTCAACGTGTCGAGCCATTCGGGAACGGCGCTATTCGCCTCGAATGCCGGCACGTTGTCGATCAACCCCACGAAGTCTGACAACAGCGTCGATCTGACAAAAGGGGGCAGCCTCGAGGCCACTGACGGCACGGCCCTGGACATCAGCAATACCAAGCTCGCCGTCAACCTGACGAAAGTTTCCAGCAGCAATGCGGCCAACGGTGTGCGGCTGGTTGATACGACGGGCGCCCTGGCGGTTTACGGTACGGGGGCCGTTGGTTCGGGCGGCACGATCACCGGTGCGACAACCGGCATTTTTCTCAAGAATGCGGGCGACACGGCCTTCCAGTGGATGACGATCGACGGCAATGGAACGGGCATCAGGGCCGACAACGTTTCCCTGCTGATCGTCGAGAACTCGTTCATCAGGGGTTCGACAACGTACGGCATCGACGCGCTCAATCTGACGCGGTTGAGCCTCAACAGCTCGACTCTCTCGGGCAACGGCGCCGCCAACATGCGCGCCCTGTTCGACCAGCAGCGGTCGTACAGCTACTCGATTTACGCAACCGACATGACCTCGGGGGCGGCCGAAAACGTGGTGCTGACCGCGCAGGGCGGGGCTGCGGGCTCGTCGATGAATCTGTTTGCGGAAGGCAATCTGTTCGAGAATACGCTGACCGGCACGTCGGGCCTGAAGATTGACTGGCATGGCACATTGGCCGCGACGCTGAACCAGAACGCCTTCGCTACCAGCGGAGGCTCGAACACCGGCATCATGCTGTCGAACACTTCGACGGGCGGCGCGACGAGCTTCGTGCTGACGAACAGTCATTTCGAATCGACCAGCGACGGCGACACCTTCGTGCGATTGCAGGCGGCGGGCCCCGCGCAGACCACTCTCACGGGCAATCAGGTCCGCCTCGAGGGGTTGAACGGCACCGCGTTCCGCATGACGCTCGCGGGCAACTCGAGCGTCAACATCTCGGGCAACAGCATCGCCGACCACGCAGACGGCGGCACGGGTATTCTCTTCGACTCGATCACGGGCCCCGGCAACGTACTGATCGAAGGCAACGTCATCAGTTTCGCCGATGAGGGCGGATTGCTCGACCGCGGAATCATCTTCTCGACCGTGACCAACACGATCACCCTCCAGGGGACGAGCAACAACATCGTCTCGGGCGCCGACACGCCCTTCTTCGTTCCTGCCAGCTCGACGAACGGCGGCATCTTTGTGAACGGCGTTCGCGTACCGTAAGGGCGGGTGCCGCCGGCACAGCGGCCGGCCCTGGCCCTACACAAATCGCTCGCGCTCGGCTGGCGAGGGAAGGCGACAGGCCTCTTTCTGCCCGAACCAGCGATAGCGGTTGCGGGCCACGAAGTCGTAGCCCAGGTCGCGCAGCGGTCGGGGAATGACCCACAACAGCCACCCCGCGATGGGCCACGGGCCGGGCAAGCCCCGCAGAATGCGCGCGACCGCGGCGCTTTTGCGACAGATGCCGCTGGAGTCGACCAGCACGATGGAGTTCAGCGGTTCTTCGGGGCGGATGTGCAGCCGTTCGCGGGCGAGTTCCCCCTGCAGGGGCGAAAACCGGAACCGGGCCTGGCGATCGCGGGTCAAGACAAAATCAACCCAGTAGTTGCACAGGCCGCAGACCCCGTCGAAAAAGACGATCGCTTCGCGTGGCTCGACCGGGGGGCCGGGCGGGCCGGCCGCCCCTTCGGGCGTATTCCCCTGCGCGATGGGAAGCGCGCTATTGGGCGTTTGCATTGAGCGAGCCTCCCGAATCGCGCCCGAATAAAACACCGGAAACCAGCGGGCGATCTCGGTCGCCGGTGGAAAGGTCACGTCATCCCTCGGCAGGTTACGCAGGGGCATGACGGGGGGTCAATACGAGCGGTCCTCCCTGGTCGATACCGCAGCTCGTGAGACTGATTAACAAAGGCGGAACACCCCAGAACCCGCCGGCAAGGCCGTCAAGCCGTGCGGAAACGTCGGGTTGCGAAGCCGGCCGCGGGAAAACCGTTATTGACCGTTCAAATCGTGGCAGAGAGAATACCCCCGACGGATGCCGAGAATCGGCGTGCGGCCGAAGCGAATCGGTTCACCCTTGGGCGGCGTTCACAGCGATCGTTCGCGACGGGCCGTTCGAGGGCCAGGGTAATGACCTCCCGGTCGACGCGACGAATGCGAATTTGACTTTTCCGACCATGCCTCAGCCTGACGCCTCGACAAACCCCGAGCTTGTCAAACGGGTGATTTCGATCATCGCGACCGAGTCGCGCGACAGGGACGAAACCAAAATTACGCTGGAATCGAATCTCCAAGAATTGGGAGTCGATTCTTTCGGCGCGGTCAACGTCGTGTGGGAAGTCGAGAAAGAGTTTCGCGTCGACATTCCCAATGAGCGATTGAGAAGCCTGAAGACCGTGCGCGATATCGTCGTGCAGCTTCAGGGCCTCGTCTCTCAGACTCAGCCGCAGCCCGGTCAATGACGCAGGCAAAGGAGCGCATGGCCGCGCGGCGAGTCGTGATTACCGGCGTCGGCGTCGTGGCGGCGCCAGGGAACGGCCGCGAAGCGTTCTGGTCGGCCGTGGCGGCGGGTCGCTCGGGAATCGTGCCTCTGCCCGAGGCGGCGGGCTGGGGCCTGGCGTTCCCCAAAGGCGCGATCGTAAACGATTTTTGCCCCGAGCAGGTGCTGCCGCCCAACGTCTGCGACCTCACCGATCGCTTCGCGCAATTCGCCCTCGTGGCGGCACACGAGGCAGTGGCTGACGCGACCCTGAGCCGCGAGGCGCTCGCGGGCCGGCGCGGCGGCGTGATTCTCGGGGCCAGCATCGGCGGGCAGAGCACGCAAGACACAGGCTTCGCGACGCTCTATCGAGAGGGGAAGGGGCGGCTGCACCCCACCACAATTCCCAAGGTCATGCCCAACGCCGGTGCGAGCCAGGTGGCGATGGCTTTTGGCGTAACCGGCCCCAGCTATACCGTGAGCGCCGCCTGCTCGTCGTCGAATTTCGCCATCGGCCAGGCGTTCTGGATGGTGCGCTCCGGGGCACTCGACTACGCGCTTTGCGGCGGAAGCGAAGCGCCGTTCAGTTTTGGTTACCTGAAGGCCTGGGAAGCGCTGCGCGTCGTCTCGTCGGATACCTGCCGGCCGTTCTCGGCCCAACGCAACGGCATGGTACTGGGTGAAGGTGGCGCCGTGTTGCTGCTGGAAGAGGCGCAACGAGCGCTCGAGCGCGGCGCGACGATTTACGCCGAGCTGATCGGGTTCGGAATGTCATCGGACGCATACCATCTGGTCATCCCCTCGCCGGCAGGCGCCGCGGCCGCTGTGATGGCGGCCCTGGCCGACGGGGAGATCGAACCGGCCGAGGTCGATTACGTCAATGCGCACGGCTCAGGCACGCTCGCCAACGATGCCGCCGAAACAGCCGCCATTCACCAGGCGTTCGGCGACCACGCGCGGCGGCTGGCCGTCAGCGGTACAAAATCGATGCACGGTCACGCCCTGGGGGCGGCCGGGGCGATCGAAGCGGTTGCCACCGTGCTGGCGATCAAGCGGCAGGTGATTCCCCCCACGGCCGGGTATCTGGGCCCCGACCCCGATTGCGACCTCGACTATGTGCCCAACGAGGCGCGGGCCGGGCAGATCGATGTGGCGCTGTCGAACGGTTTTGCGTTTGGCGGGATGAACGCCGTTCTGGCGTTTCGCCGCTGGTCTGATTGACGGCTGGCGCCAGCTGCGCCGGCTGGCGTTATATGATCGCAGCAGGAACGCCTGAGTCGTATCGGTGTGGCGCGTTCCGGCCGTACCAGCGTACGCCAGTTACCGGCGCTCGGCCACGTGTCTGCCTGTCTGTCTGCCGGCGGCCCCGCAAACCTCGGTGGATCAGGCGAAAAGCAGGCCGGTTGCGGGCGCCGCGACCGATATTGATTAAACCGTAACCCCACCCTAATCTCTCGCGCTGAACGCCGGCAACCGGGCGCTGATTTGGATCTCGGCTCCTCCCGAGACGGTGACGCTCGGTTGTAAGACGGCGAGGTCGCTGTAGCACGAGTTGTTCTGATGTCTCACGACACGAAGGGCCTTTCTGCCGCGCTGCACGATTCCGCCAGCGCTTCGCGGGGTGGGCTGTCGTCGCGCAGCTTCGTGTGCCTGGCGGTCACGCAGGCGCTGGGGGCCTTCAACGACAACATGTTCCGCTGGCTGACCGTACCGGTCGGCCAGTACCTGCTGGGGGGCGACGAGGCGGCCGAGATCCGGGCGCTCGCCTGGGGCATCTTCTGGTTCACGCTGCCTTATCTGCTGCTGCCCGTACACGCCGGCTGGCTGGCCGACCGCTTCAACAAGCGCAGCGTGATTGTGTGGTGCAAGTTCGCCGAAATCATCGTGATGCTGCTGGGGCTGGCGGCGATCGCGTCGCGCAGCGTGCCGGCGGTGTTCGCGGCCGTGTTTCTGATGGGGGCGCAGGCGGCGCTATTTGGCCCGTCGAAATTCGGCAGCCTGCCGGAATTGCTGCGGCCCGACAAGCTTTCGTCGGGCAATGGCGTGATGGCGATGGTGACCGTCGTGGCGTCGGCGCTGGGGACCGTGGCCGGGTTGAAGTTGTTTGTCGCCACGCAACCAGACGGCACGCAGCATCTCTGGATCTCGGCGCTCGCCCTGCTGGGGGTGGCGACGGCCGGGTGGCTGGCGAGCCTGGGAATACGCCCCCTCACGGCCGCGCGGCCTGACTTCACCTTTCCGGTCGACCCCGTGGGCCGCATCTGGGGGCAGCTCAGGTTGCTCGCTGAAAACCGGCCCCTGATGCGGACGGCCCTCGGGATCGCGTTCTTCTGGACGCTCGCGACCCTGACGCAGGCGAACGTGAAGGTGTACGGCGCGACGGTGCTGCACTTTTCGGAAGACAACATCGGCCCCTTGATGCTGGCCCTGGTCGTGGGAATCGGCGTGGGAAGCGTGCTGGCAGGGATCGGTTCGGCGGGGCGCGTCGAACTGGGAATCGTGCCTTTGGGCGCGCTGGGCATCGTCGTCTGTTCGCTGGCCCTGCACTGGACGGGCGGGCGGGTCGACCCGGCGCAACCGCTGTCGATACAGAACATCTCCTTCTGGACCAACGTGTGGCTGGTGGCGCTGGGGGTGAGCGCGGGACTGTTCAACGTGCCCCTGGAGGCGTTCCTGCAGCACCGCAGCCCACGCGAGTCGCGGGGCACGATTCTGGCGGCCAGCAACTTCGTGTCGTTCGCGGGCATTCTATCGACCTCGTTTCTGTTGAACCTGATGCAGAACGTACTCGCGCTTTCGGCGCGGCAGACGTTTCTGGCGATGGGGCTGGCGACGATCCCGATACTCGTGTACGTCGTGTGCCTGCTGCCTCAGGCCAGCCTGCGGTTCGTGCTGCTTCTGGCCAGCCACACCATCTACAAACTGCGAATCTACGGGCGCGAGCACCTGCCTGAGACGGGCGGGGCGCTGTTGGTGGCGAATCACGTGACGTGGGGCGACGGGTTTTTCGTCGGCATCAGCTCGTCGCGGCCGGTGCGGATGCTGGCGTATACCGATTATGTCAGCGGTTTCGGAATCGGCTGGCTGATGCAGAAGCTGGGGGTGATTCCGGTCAGCAGCAAAGAGGGGCCGAAGGCGATCGTGCGGTCGTTGCAGGCGGCGCGGGTGGCGATCGAGAATGGAGAGCTGGTGTGTATCTTTGCGGAAGGTGCGATGACGCGCACCGGGCAGTTGCAGCCGTTTCAGCGGGGGTTGCTCAAGATTGTCGAGGGAACCGGCGCACCGGTAGTACCCTTGTACCTCGACGGGCTGTGGGGCAGCATTCTGAGCTTCTTTCACGGGAAATTTTTCTGGAAATGGCCGCGGCAGTTGCGTTATCGCGTGGGAATTCTGTTCGGGCCGCCGCTGGCCGACCCCGACGACGTAGCGCAGGTGCACCGAGCGGTTCAAGACCTGGGGGTGGAGGCCATGGAACGACGCAAAGCCGACGAACTGACCCTGCCGCGCAGGTTCCTGCGCACCTGCCGCCGCGCGCTCGTGCGCCTCAAGGCGGCTGATTCGTCGGGGGCGAAGCTCACGGGCGGGGCTCTGTTGATGAAGACGTTGATCTTCAAGCGGCTGCTGGAACGGCACATCGTGGCGCCCGACGAAAAGAACGTGGGGGTGTTGCTCCCCCCGTCGGTCGGAGCGGTTGTCGTCAACGCCGTATTGCCTTTGATGCGGCGGGTGCCCGTCAACCTCAACTACACCAGCTCGCCCGCCACGATCAATCACTGCATCCGCCAGGCCGGAATCAGGCACGTGCTGACCAGCCGGCTGTTTCTGTCGAAGATGAACCTCGAAGTCGATTCCGACCTCGTGCTGCTCGAAGATTTTCGCGACAAGGTCACCTGGGTCGACAAACTGGTGGGCGCGGCCCAGGCGTTCACTATGCCGATCGCGATCCTCGAACGCTGGTTCGGGCTGACGCGGGTCGCCCCCGACGATCTGCTGACGATCATGTTCACGTCGGGGTCGACGGGCGAGCCCAAAGGGGTGATGCTTTCGCACCACAACGTGGGGAGCAACGTCGAGGCGATCGACAGCCTCGTGCAGATTCGCGACAGCGACGTGCTGCTGGGGGTGCTGCCCTTTTTCCATTCGTTCGGCTACACGGGCACCCTGTGGACGATGCTGGCGCTCGAGCCCAAAGCCGTGTATCACTTCAACCCGCTTGACGCGCGCGTGGTGGGGTCGCTGTGCGAAGAGCACGGGGTGACGATTATCATGTCGCCCCCCACGTTTCTGCGCACTTACATCAAGCGGTGCGAGAAAGACCAGTTGCGGAAGGTCGATCTGGTGGTGGTGGGCGCCGAAAAGATGCCCCTGGACCTGGCGCAGGCCTTTGAAGAGAAGTTCGGCGTGCGGCCGGTCGAAGGCTATGGGACGACCGAACTGTCGCCGGTGGCGGCGTGCAACGTTCCCGACCATCGCTCGGCAGCCCTCACGCAGAAAGGGACGAAGGAAGGCACCGTCGGGCGGCCCATACCGGGAACGCGCGCCAAGATCGTCGACGCCGATTCGGGGGCCGAACTGGGCTTCGACCAGCCGGGGCTCTTATTGTTCAAAGGCCCGAACGTGATGAAGGGCTACCTCGACCAACCCGCGAAGACGGCTGAGGTCATTCACGACGGCTGGTACATGACGGGCGACATCGCGAAGATCGACGCCGAAGGTTTCGTCACGATCACCGACCGCGCCAGCCGGTTTTCGAAGATCGGGGGCGAGATGGTGCCGCACTTGAAAGTCGAAGAGGCGTTGCAGAAAATCGTGGGCCCGGGCGGCGAAGACGAGCCCGAGCTGCGCGTGGTGGTGACGGCGGTGCCCGACGCCAAAAAGGGAGAACGGCTGATCGTCGTACACAGGCCTTTGGGCAAACCGCTCGACCAGGTGCTGCAAGAGCTCAACGCCTGCGGCCTGCCGAACCTGTGGCTGCCCGCGCGCGACAGCTTTCTTGAAGTGGCCGACATCCCGCACCTGGGGACGGGCAAAGTCGATTTGAAGGGGCTCAAGACGCTGGCGCTTGAGAAATTCGGCGGGAACGGGCAGGCCTGACGCGCGGTTTGTCTGAGACTCCCTGCACAGGGCCTCGCGGCGAACCCGTCAGATGCGCGTTTCGGAATCGACGTGCACCGCCTCGACGGTGGTGAACAGGGCATGGCTGTCGAACTCAGGGGAGCTGAGGTAGGCGACAATCCTGTTGGCGGTGTCGGGTTGCACGACCGTTTCGATCCGAACGCGACTCGACCCTGAGAACGGGTCTTCGATGCCTTCGTGGCCGCCGCGCCCCCGGCAATCGACGCAGGTGTACCCCTTGGCGCCCACGCGGACGAATTCTTCGAGCAGCATCTGCTCGAGCGCGGCGTCAGCGACGACGGTCACCCGCCTGACGGCAATCAGGTTCCCCATGCCGTTCGACCTCTGTTCATGAATTCCGCTGAAATGATCTGGCGCTGGCGCCAACCTCTCGTTGATTCTACTGAGTCTCCCCCCCATGCGAATGTTACAAAGCCGAAAGGGGGCCGTACCTTTTATGAGATGGGCGAGCGGCCGGTGTCAGCCGGCCGGTGGAGCCAATGATTCCCTGAACTGCAATTCTTTGCGCCGGAGGTTCGAGCAACGCTTGCCGTTACCGGGGAGCCGACGCCCCCCGCTCGCCAGTGCGCGCCATTTCTCCAATTGTGCTTCACTCGTCCCAAGCTTCGGCTTGAAGATCCCGGCGCGCCGGGAACGCTCCGCTTTGCCAGACTGCTCGCTCCCGAATTGCCGGAAGCGGGAGCTTCCACGCCTGAGCGTGCCCAAGCGGGAGCTTGGGCACGAGTTCGCTGCGACGTGATCATGCGAGACGCTCGGCGCTACCGGCCGGCTGACGCCGGCCGCTCGCCGGAGCGCGAACACAAATCGCGAAGGTTTGTGGTCGCGCTTTGTGTTGGCGCTAACTTCCTCTTTCGCAAGCGCTTGCGAGCGCGAACACAAGATGGAATCGCCGCATCACGCTCCACGTGATACGGTCGGCAACGACCAGAAGAATCGCACTTGTCCATCATCATGCTTGCGTTGGGACAAACGCACACCCAGCTTGAAGCGCGCCTTGGCCAAAGTTCCACCGGAAATCCCAACCTGTGCGCCCTTTGCCAGCACTTCGCGCGCCTGCTGTTCGCCGCCCACCAGTACCTCACGCAACCACTCCACCGCTTCGTCGCAGCGCCAGCGCTGAAACATCCGCAAGTCGTCCTTGATATTGGTGTTTCCACCGCTTGCGACCGGCTGCGCTTCCCACACGAGTCGCCCCTCGTCGATGCGAAAGGCCAAAGGGGCAGGGAGGGGGCCGAGGTTGTTTTTCAGCGGGTGAAACATCCGCCGCGCGGGATCGTCAGGGTCGGGAGTCACGCCCCACACCATCCGCGCCACGGCGGGCAATGCCTGGCTGCCCAGCGCGCGATAGAGCGCGGGCTGGCCGATCTTCTTGTTGAGGTGGTGGATGCCGACGATCGCCAGTCGGTAGCGGGCGGCCAGATCGACCAGGGGTTGCAGCATCCGGCGAATCTGCGCGTTGTCGCTCCCCACGGCCCGCGGAAAAAACGACACCAGCGGGTCGAGGATCAGTAGCCGCACCGGCGGAATCGGCCCCTCGTCGGGATCGCAGATCATCCGGTGCTCGCTGTAAGTGACGCCGTCGACGACCAGCGGAAGCTGCACCAGCGGCTCGGCATACCGCTCGCGGACGACCGCCTCGATGGCGCCGATGTCGTCGGGAAGCACAAGCGGTCGTTCCCACGTTTCGCGCCGCCAGGGGGCCTGATCGTAGCCTGAAATGCCAGGGAGCGCTTCGATCAGTCGCAGCTCGGCCCCGAGCCGCTCGAGGCGCGGGCGAATGGTGTCGTCGATGGCGTCTTCGGCCGCGAGAATCAGGGTGTATCCGCGCCGCAGGCGGGGGGCGTCGGGCCCGGGCGCGGCTGGAGGCCGCGGCGGGTCAGCCGCCAGCGGCGACGCTTCGCAGGGCGCGTCGCGGCGGGCCGGGGGCGTCGCCCCCGGGGGAGCCGGTGCGCTGTGGCCGCGTTCCACCGCGTCACCCTCACGCCGACGCGCTCCCCAAGGGAGAGGGGGAGGATCCGGGCTGGGGGGATTGACTGCCTCGCCGTCGGGCCACGCCAGGCCGCGGGAGAGACGGGCGGCGATATCGAGCATCAGGAGCGATTTGCCCACGCCGACGTCGCCCACGAGCAGGGTGAGTTTCCCGAGCGGAATGCGCCCCGGCCAGAGCCACGAGACGGAGCGGCGGGTGGTGCGGGCGACCGGCTGCCGGATGACGTATTCCACCGGCTCGCGGGCCTTGTCGGGCTTCGCGCGCAGCGGTTCGCCCTTCTGCCAAACCCGGATGTTGGGGCCGAGCCGGCATTCGGGCGGACAGGGAGGCTCTTTTTCGCGGCCGAATTCGGCAGGGGGCTGCGGCGATTCGGGAATTTCGATCGAAGAAAGGCCGTCGGCCCGCTCGGCCCAGAGATCGGGTTCGTGTTCGCGGTGAGTGGGCATCGGATTTGACAACTATTTTACCCGGGGTGAAACGAGCGCGCCGAGATGAATCGGGCGCGCATTTGGAAAAGAGCGGGAAAAAACTGCGTGCGCTGCGCATCAAGGGCGAGCGGGGGGGCCGCAAATGAATGGCGAGGCGTCAGCCCCCCGGTGGGATCAAGCGAAATTGAGTCGCGAACTCGTTTCGCCGGCGGTTCGCGAGACACTGGCAGCGAGCGGAGGGGCAGACGCCCTTCCCAATTCGAATCGGGGTCGGGGCGCTTCGCGACCCGAAACTAATTTGGGATTGAGCGTGCCGCAGCTTGGCGTGATTGATGTCGCCCCTGCCGGGGCTGCGAACAGGGGGCCGGGGCGGGGGGGTAGTATGGGCATACTTTGTTCGTTTGGATCGTTCTCAGACATCTGCAAGTCAGGTTTTTTGTGAAAGGTTGGGGGACGATGACGAAGTACGTGCTTATTGCAGCCTTTGCTCTGGGGCTAATCGCCTCGCCGAGTTTTGCCGGTCTGATCGTGGATTACAATTTCAACGGGAACGCTCTCGATTCGAGCGGATTCGGAAACCACGGCACGATCACCGGTAGCCCAGCATTCGTTGCCAGTGACTCGTCCCAGGCTATAGCTTTCAACAACCCTCTGGGCCAGCAAAGCGCGACGCAGTTCGTGAGCCTGCCGAACTCGGCCAGCATACTCGCCTTGAGCAACTCATCGTTGACGTTCGCTCTCCGATACCTAAGTACGGACACCGGAACGTCGAATGGCCGACTCTTTGGCAACGCGGGGAGCCTGGGTAGCACCGGCATCCTTCATAGTTATTTCGGTGGCACCAATAATTCAGACAGCCATGTAGTTGGCGCAGCTGGCACTGTGAGCTCCCGACCCGAGTCCGATGCCGACCCGTTAGCCTTTACGAGGGACGGCCTCTGGCACTGGACGTTCACGGTTTTTGACCGGGCTACCAGCACGTTCGACTACTACGTCGACGATAACCTGATCGTGTCGAAGTCGTTCGGATCGCTTGGTTCAGTAAGCTTAACTAATCTCCTCATCGGGGCAAACTCGTTCGGTGGCGTCAACACGTGGTTTTCCGCGCGACAAACCAGTGTCGACGGTTTTCGCCTCTATTCCCATGCGCTGAGTCCGGCGGAGGTCAATCAAATAGTGGGCGGCGCCGTCCCGGAGCCGAGTAGCCTGATACTGTTCGGCTTGGGCCTGACGGGGTGTGTGGCGCCGCGACGCCGCAAGAGCTGGGCAAACCGGTGACAGATATCCCTCGTCCCCAAGCTCCCGCTTGGGGACGCCTTTCTCCGAAGCTCCGCTTCGCCACGACTGCTCCCTCCCAAGTTGCCGGAAGCGGGAGCTTCCACGCCTGAGCGTGCCCAAGCGGGAGCTTGGGCACGAGTTTGCTGCGACGTGATTCACGAGACTTTCGGCACGACCGGCCGGTAGCCAGTGCTCGCAATTCTTAATCGACGATCGATAACTTGATTTCGTCGGAATTCCCTTTCAGCTCGGGGGCGTACATGGCGTAGGCCCGCGTGGGGAGTGCGCTGAACCGGCCTGGAATCTCGGCCCGCATGCGATACGCCACGCTGTGCTTTCCGCGGGCCAGCCAGCGGACAAAGAAGCAGACTTTTTCGTCGCGCAGTTCCATGTAGGCCCCCAGCCCATCGCCGCCGTAGCCCGAGCGGACTTCCTGCGGCTCGAAACCCGAGGCCTTCATGTCTTCGAAGATCAGGTACTCGTAGTCGTTCTTGCTGTCGATTTCGAGCTCGATCTCGACCAGGTCGCCCGATTTGAGCGTGGCGAGGTTGGCGAGCTCTTCGCGCTCGTACTTTTCGACTTTCTGATCGAGCGCCTGGCCGCGGGCGCCCGAAACCTTCACGCTCTTGTCGACCTTCTTCAACCGGTAGTACTTGCGGTTGACCTTCACTTCGAGCCCGGCCCGCGTGATGAAGTCTTCGAGCGTGAAGTTGGTGAGGTAGGCGTTGTAGTAGACCGGGCCCGCGCCCTTCTTGCGCAGTTCGAGCGTGTGCTGGCCCGTTTCGACGGCGTCGCCAAACAGCACGAACTGGTTGTCGAACGTAAACAGGTTCGAGCTGTCGATCTTCACCTCTTTCTGCTTCTTGCCGTCGAGCCAGACTTCGAGCGTCATGTCGGGTTTGCCTTCGCCGCTGGCGACGAGGTATTCGGCCAGCGCTTCGATGGCAATGGCCGTGTCGCGCGTGCTGTTCCAGTACGTGGCGTGCTTGCGGTTGTTGAGCAGGTATTTGACCAGCCGCGAGGCCTTTTCGTCTTTGGGGGCAGTCTTCGCCAGCAGCTTCAAATAATAAGCGTTGGCCTCGGTCTCGCTGCCGTACCAGTACCACCAGGAGCTCCCTTCGGGGAGCTTGAGGTAAGCGGTTTGGTTCTCGTCGTCCTGCACGAGGAACTGCTCGATGTTCGTGAGGATCATGGCCAGCTTGTCGGCCTGCTGCTGCTTGTGCAGGGCGAGGCCATAAAGCGCCTTGCCGTAGACAGCCAGCTTGGTGCGGTCGCGGTACAGGAACTCGAGCATGTCGTTGTCGGCCACGTCGGCGTCGACCAGCACCATGTAGACGAAGGCGTCGAGGTTATCGGCCGAGTCTTTCCATTCTTTGTGGGCCTTCTTGTCGGCCGCGTTCTTGAGGAGCTGCACCTGCCGCGTCTGGTAGACCTTCAGCCATTCGACGCCCCGTTCGATCACGCCCGGCACGAGCGCCACGTCGTTCGATCTGGCGACCTGCAGGCCATGCACCACGAGGGCCGTGGTGTGCGGCCAGCTCTGTTCGCCGAAGCCCGAAAACCAGCCCCAGCCGCCGTCGGCAAGCTGCATGGCGGTCAGCGCCTGCAAGCCCTCTTTGACCATTCCGCGAACTTCTTCTTCGTCGAACACCGGGTTGCGCTGGTAGCGCTTCCAGCCCTTGGCCCGCTCGCGATCGTCGCCGATCTCCTGCGCGTTCAAGTTCGTGCGCTTCTCGCGAATGTCTTTGAGGTTCAGATTCATCCGCAACAGGATGTTCTGCGTGATGACCGTCGGCAGGAAGCGGTTGAGCGTCTGCTCGGTGCAGCCGTAGGGGTAATCGACCATGTAGGGAAGCGCATCGACCATGGCGCCGGCGAGGGTCGGCGAGTAGCGGAGCTCGAGGCGGCTATCGTTGATGCGGCGTTCGGCGGGTACGTTGAGCGTGACTTTGCCCGTGTCTTTCTCGGGCCGGATGACGCCGGCGAACGATTCCATCTTCGACATGCCGTGAACGAAGACGGGGAACTTCATTTCCATAGCATCGGACTCTTCGTCCGTGAGAGCTTTCATGCGTACGATGGCGACCCCCCCAGCCCCTTCGTCCGCAGCGGACGTTCGCGCGACCCCCCCAGCCCCCCCTTGCAAAGGGGGGGAGGTTGCGGAGGCCCCTTGCGAAGGGGGGGATGAGTCGCGAATGACCTTCACGCGCCAGTCGACGCGTTGTTCGCCGCCGGCGTCGATCGTGACGCTGGTGGAGGTGTTGCCCAGCGGTGCGAGAGCGCCCCCTTCGAGCTCCAGCACGACCTTCACGCTTTTAGCGCTCTTCAGGTAGTTGTGAACGTTGGCCGAGAGGACGACCTCGTCGGTCTCGACGAAAAACCGCGGGGCCTGCAGGCGGACGAGCAGGTTTTTTTTGGTGACGACCTCGGCTTCACCCTGGCCGACGCGCGTGCCGGCCCCCAGCGACCAGGCCTTCACTTTCCAGCCCGTCAGGTTCTCGGGCATGTTGAGGGCGATTTCGGCGTTCCCCTCGCGGTCGGTGAGAATGGCGGCGGCCCAATAGGCCGTGTCGGCGAAGAGCGAGCGAAGTGTTGGGGCGGCGAGGGGCGCTTCGCCTTCGCCAGCCTGTCCCTCTTTTGCGAAGGCTACTTCGTCCCTCGAATCGGCAAGGGCCTCGGACATGGGCGCGGCGGCGGCCGCTTCGCCCCCGGCCGCGCGACCGGCGCCGGGCGCGGGGCCGCGGGCACCCATGCTCTTACGCCGCGCCATCCCACCCACACCGCCGCGCAGGTTTCCATCATCTTTCGCTTGCATCTCATCAATGACCGACTCGCCGAAGATCCCCAGATTGCCCATCGGGGCCTCTCCCGGTCGCAGCAGGTTCACGAACCAGCGGTCGAGCGTCGATTCGCGCTGCGGGTGATGGTGCCGGCGCCACTTCCAGAAGAATTCCCTGATCTCGGGGACGTTGCTGCCCCCCGAAATGTATTCGACGCTCTTGTCGTAGACCGAGAGCACGGTCGAGCCGACGAACGGCTTGCCGGCGAAGTCGGTGAGCTTCACCTTCAGCGTCGCCTTTTCGCCCGGCTTGTACTCTTCCTGCGAGGGAAGCACGGCGACGTTCAGGACGCGCTTCTCGGGCGGCACGATCACCTCACGCAGCTCGCTGTGCAATTTGCCATTGGCAATCGTGAACGCCTCGATGAAGAAATTGGGCATGTCTTTTTGCACGACGCCGATTTCTTCGACCGTGCTTTTACCCGCGAGCAGAACGACCTTGGGCGGCAGATAAATGCCGTTGGTCGGGCGGACGAACAGCACAACGGCGCCGCCTGCGCGGTTGGTGTTGATGAGCAGCCTGATCGTGTCGCCGGGGGCGTATTCTTTTTTGTCGGTCACCAGTTCGAGATCGTTGAACCGGAACTCGCGGCCGGTGAAGTCGTCGCCGCGGACGACGAAGACGTAGCCCCCTTCGATCGTGCGCCCTTTTTCGTCGGTCAGCTTGTACGAGAGCCGGTACTGGCCGCTTTGCCCCGCCTTGATCTGCTGGCGGGCCTCGCCCTGCTCGTTGGTGTCGAGGTTCCATTTTTCGATGGGCGCCTCGACCGGCTGCTGGTTGGCGTCGTAGGTGACGCGATAGAGCACCAGCTCGCCCTTGCCCGCGACCGGCTTCTGGTCGAGCGTGTGGGCGTGAAAGCGGGCTTGGATATCGTCGCCGACGCGGTAGTGGCCCCGGTCGACCCACGCGAAAACTTTGAACGGCTTGCGCGCCACGAGCACGTTGCCTTGGCCGACGATCGTCCGCCGCGATTCGTCGACCACCTCGGCCGTGATCGAATACTGATGGTCGACGTCGCCGTGCAGCTCTTTGGCGGGCAACGTGTCGATTTCGACTTTGATCGTGCCGTCGGGGCCGATGGCGACTTCGTTTTCGCTGACGAGCTCGGGAGGCTGCTGCGGCCGGCCCCACCACCAGGCGATCGGGCGCATACAGCCCCAGTCGCGCCAGCCGGGGTACCAGCCGTAGTCGTAGGCAAACCACCAGTACCCGCGGCCGTAGAACCAATCCCACGGCGCCGGCGGGTGCCAGTGCGCGCTGTGCTCGCTGCGGAGCACCTTGTATTTGACCTTGGCGTTGACGACCGGCGCGCCGAAGTAGTATTTCGCCTGGATGGTGGCGGTGATTTTTTCGCCCAGACTGACCGGCTCGGTGGGGGCCTCGACCTTCACCTCAAATTCGGGTTTCTTGTACTCTTCGACGCGAAAGCTGCCGCCGCCGCGATTGACGATGAAGACGCTGTACAGCCCGAGCGGGCACGCTTTGGGAAGCGGGTATTCGCCGTCGAGCCCGCCGAATTCGTCGGAGGTGAAGGCTTTCTCGAAGACCTTTTCGCCCTGCGGGTTGTTGATCTGCACGGTGAACGACTGGCGGGCGAATTCCGACTTGTCGGGCTGGTCGTATTTCGCGTGCCCCACCCAGAACTTGAATTTCACCGACTGCTCGGGGCGATACACCGGACGGTCGGTGATCGTGAATACTTTCGTTTCGTTGTACTGGGCGTCGTAGTACTGGCCGTACCAGACGTGGCTGAACCCGAGATACGCGAGGCGCCCTGAGTCGGTGCGGGCGATCGCGACCCACTGGTGATTGGGCGACTGGCGCTTCTGGTCGAGGACGATCTGCCCGTTCTCGTCAGTGAACTCGGAAAAATTCTCGGTGACGATCTTGTATACGTTGCGGTTCGGCTGCACCTGCACCTGCTGGTAGCCGAAGAACTCGACGTTGGCCTTGGCCACAGGGCGGCCGGTGACGGCATCGGCCACGTAGTAATACGACTGGCCGGCGAGCGGCTTTTTGACGATGACGGTGTCGGCCACCCACACGATGCTGCGGGCGACGTTGCCGCCGTCGATCTTGGCCGTGACGAGATAGGCGCCGGCGCGCTGCAGCGGCGTGGCGACGGTGACGCGGTCGTCGACGTGGTTGGGGCGGGGTTTCAGATCGAGGTCCCAACTGGCAACGCGCCCGCGGACGTACTGATTCTGGTTGACCTGTACGAGCCGGTACCCGATGTCGCCGATGTTCAGCTTGTCCCAATCGAGCTGGTTGGGGCTGCTTTTGAGGTAGGCTTTGACGTCGGTGAGGAGTTTTTCGACGTCGATTTCCCACGCCTCGAACGAGACGCGGCGACCGTTGCGAAAGCGATAGGCGACCGTCGCGCCGGCGCCTGCTGGCTGCGTCTGGCTGTTTTCGAAGCGCCCCCAGTTGCCCACGATCTGCTGCAACCGCTCTTGCCGCGAGTTGTTGGGGCCGGGGCCGTATTCCTGAATCGCGCGGCGCCAGTAATCGGCGGCTTTGGGGTACTGCCGGCGGTCTTCGAAAATCTGGCAGAGGGTGTTCAGGGCCTGCTCGCCCTGAGACGATTTGCCGCGGCCGGCGATCTGCTGGTAGAGCTTCAGGTAGTTGAATTCGTCGGGCAGCTTGAAGCGTTTGATGCCGGTGGCGAGGCGGGCGATCGTTTCATCTTCCCCGAGCGTGTGCAGGGCATAGGTGCCGCTCTCGTCTTTCTTGAGGTCGTCGTCTTCTCTGCCGCCCCCCCAGAAGCCGAACCGGGCGAGGGTCTCGACGCCGAACTGCTCGCGCAGGAAGTTGGCGAAAATCAAATGCGTGTCGTTCAGCAGGGTGCGGTCGAACTCGGCGGCCTGCGTGAGCATCCAGCGCCAGCGCTGGCCGTCAGACTGCGCCTGTGCGTAGCTTTTGGTTTGGTCGTGAAAGACGGGGTTGCCGTTTTCGTCGACGGGCGCGGCGCGATCGTCGGCCCCACGCCACCAGAATTGCCCCTCTTCGTAATCAGGAAGTTGCGCGAGGTCGGTCAGGTATTGCAGCCGCCACGCTTCGCGGTAGCCGGCGCCGGCCAGCAGGAGATTGGCGAACGAGAGATGAAAGCGGGCGACGGCGGGTTTGTCGTCGTCTTTGAGCGCGAGAGGCAGCGCCTGCTGCATGAGCTGCAGGGCGCGGCCCCGGTCGCGGGCCAGCGAATTGACCTGCTTCCCGCCGCCGCGGTGCCCGCCGCGCTCGAACTTGCCGGCGATGATGAACCCGTAGTGCTCGCCGTGGGCGTAGCTGTTGGCGGCCGTTTCGAGCAGCCGCCAGTTGTCTTTGTGCGTCTCGATGACCGCTTCACGGAATGCGTCAATCTCGTCGACGCGCCCCAATTGCTGCAGGCAACTGACGGCCAGGGTGAAGTCGCTCGTGAGTTGCCGTTTGTCGGCTTTGGGGTCGAGCGCGAGCTTTCGAAAGCCCTCGTAGGCGTCTTTGTAATTGCCGGCGTTAAAGGCCTGCTGATATTTCGGACGTTGGGCGGGGTCGGGCGGCGCGTCGGCGGCTGGCAGCAGCATGGCAATTGACACAATACCCGCCGTCGAGAGAACGGCCAATGTGAGAGACCGCATGAATGTTGTCCTTCCTGAGGAGCGCCTGCCCTTTGCCGCTGAAACGGCGAATTGCCCGGGGAATCAGCCACTGTTGCGAATGCAGGAATTGCCGAAGCGGGCGGAAAGCGGGGCACACAACGTGCCCGCTGCCCCGGGCGACAGGACGCCAGATTTCGTCGCTCGCGGGTTTAGACGAGCGTCTCGGCCCGGAAGTTCCACGAAAACGAGCTGCCGAAACACGCCTGGGGCGCTGGCACTGTAGCATCCGCCTGCCGGAGGCTCTACCGGCGGAACATTCAAGCCGGCAACCAGGTGTGCTGCCCCGGCCACTCGAAGCGGCCGGCGGCGCCGCGCGATGGTAACACGATTTGTAATCCGTGGCCCAGATCACTATTCGACACGCACGGATTGAAAATCCGTGCCACGAATTCGCAGCGGTCAGCGATGCAGAACGTCGAGACTGCGGTCGGCCTGTGGATAGAGTTGGGCGTGCCGCTTCTCAAAGTCTTTCGCAAAAGCCCGCACGGAAACGCTGTACTCGTCGCGGCCGAACAAAGGCATGGCAGCGATCGACGCTGCGGCGCTTTGGCCGCGGAAGAGAATGTCGTACATGGCGAGCACTTTGGCCGTGCGCGTCACGCCATGCTGGCAATGGACCAGCAGGGGATAATTGCGGGGGTTGCTCAGCACTTCAACGAACTGCTGAATCTCGGGGTCGGCCGAGTCGACCGAGGCTGCCGGCATGGGCAACTCGATAAGCCTGGCGCCGGCCCCTTCGACGGCCCGGCGCTCGTCAACGCATCGCGCTTCGCCCATTTCTCCGGGGTTGCACAGATTCAGCACCGTGCGAATCTGATGCTTTTCGATCTGCTCAACAAAGACATCGGGTTCGAGCCAGGCCGATCGGTAGACCATTCCCGGCTGGTGCACGGCCCAGTGCTTGTAGCGCTTGTGCTGCCGATAGGCGAAGCCGCCAGCCGCAACCGAGATCAGCACGAAACCCCACAACCACAGACGATGGCGGGCGAACATCGCAGTTCGATTCCTGAAAATCGGGCCAGGCAGAGACCATTGAAGCGGCGAAGCCTACCCGATCTGAATCGTTTCCCAAAGAGCAAATTCGCGTAGGACGCCTGTGGCCTGACTGCTATACTTCGCCGCAAATTGCGGCACTGAAGAATCGCGCTTGCGGCACCTGGGTCTGCGGCCGCAAGTGGTTGCGGGCAGCGCGTGCCAGATCAAGGTTGGGTTCAGGGAGGGACGTTGCGATGGGCGAGGCCAAGCAGGGGGGGGCGGGGTGGTGGTGGATTGCGTTGACCCTGGGCGCGAGCGCGTGCCTGATTGCCGGCGGGGTCAGGTGGTGGCAGTCGTTTGATGCCCGTTGGGATGGGCGCGACCCGAGCGCGGCCAACTCGAGCCAGGCCGGGTTGCAGGTCGACCCCGTTCTGCCGGAAGAGATTGCGCAGGCCCAGTTCGAGCCAGAGGTCGCTGACTCAGAAGAGCCGGCCGCCGAATTGCCTGCAGACGACGCGAGTGACGACGAAATCTTGCGCGCGCAGTTCACCGAGCAGCCCCGGTCGGAGCGGACTGCCGCGCGGAGCGCGCGCGATGCGGCAAGCGGCGGTGTGACTGCCGGCACGTCGCCCGGAGATGTTCCCGAGCCGGTTGCCGAAGCTGACCCTTCCGGCGCAGGAAAACTGCGCGATCTCGAACAGATCGCAGCCCTCGAGCAGGTCGGCGATTTTGTCGCCGCTCAGGAAGAATTATCGCGTTGGTACTGGAAGCGGCCCGAGTTGCGCGAACGGCTGCTGCCACGCCTGAACAAGCTGGCCCGCGCCATCTATTTCGCGCCGCAGCCGCACTATTACGAACCCTACGTCGTTCAGCCGGGCGACCAGTTGCGAGTTATCGCGCAGCGGTACCGGTTGTCGTGGGAATACCTGGCCCGACTCAATAAAGTCGATGCAAAGAAGATCCGCATGGGGCAGAAGCTGAAAGTGATCTCCGGGCCGCTCGGGGCCATTATCAGCCTCGGCCGGTACGAGCTCGTCGTTCACCAGAACGGCAGCTTCGTGAAGAGTTACCGCGTGGGAATCGGCAAAGACGACAGCACTCCGCTGGGCACGTTTACGGTGCGGAACAAGATGGTCGACCCCACGTACTACGGGCCCGACGGAGTCATCGCCCACGACGATCCGCAGAACCCGCTGGGCGAACGATGGATCGACATCGGCGACGGTTACGGTATTCACGGCACGATCGAACCCGATTCGATTGGCCGCAGCGAGTCTCGCGGATGCATTCGTTTGTTGAACGAAGACGCAGATGAGGTCTATGATCTGCTCATCGTGGGGTCTGAAGTCAAGATCCTGCGATGAGCGCCGGGCGCCCCGTGCGGGGTTGCCCCCGGCTTGGTTGCAAAGACTCTCGACCGCGAGGAGCGCCCGATGTTCGACCGCGCCCGGCTGATTGATCTGTTTCGCGAGCGGGCCCTCAAGTTCGGCGAGTTCACGCTCGCTTCGGGCAAGAAGGCCAGTTATTACCTCGACGGCAAGCAGATCACGCTGCATTCTGAAGGGTTGCGACTGGTCAGCGAAGGGTTGCTGGACCTGCTGGCCGACGTCAATTTCCAGGCGATCGGCGGAATGTCGATCGGGGCCGACCCGATAATCGGCGGCGTGCTGGCGGCTGCCGGCAGCCGCGGCCGCGACCTGAACGGGTTTCTGGTGCGCAAAGAAGCCAAGGGTCACGGCACGCAACGATTCATCGAAGGCCCGGTCGAGGCGGGGATGAAGGTCGTCATTGTCGACGATGTGGTGACGACCGGCGGCAGCTCATTGCTGGCGGTTGATCGCATTCAGGAATTCGGCTGCGAGGTGGTGCTGGTGGCGGCGATCATTGATCGCCTGGAAGGTGGGGCCGCGAACTTCGCCGCCCGTCATCTTCCCCTGCGAAGCCTGCTGACGATTCAAGACTTCGGCATCGCGCCCCCGGCCTGACGGCCGCCTGAGTGCGAATTTACAGGGAGAAATGTCAATTGCGTCGGCTGCGCGGCCAACTTATCGGGCAGGCACGCCTAGAGCGATTTACAGGGAGAAACGGAGACACGGAGAGAATTTCGGAAACACGTCGTGGATCTCAATTTCCTCTGCCATGAATTCTCTGCGTGTCCGTGTCTCCTTGTTTAGCAACCGTTCGACCACCGCAGACGCTGAACACACGGAAAAAACGCTAATCTGCACTGATCGCGGCTGATACTGATTAGATTAGTGCCGATCAGCGTTGCCTGGCTGCGGCTTGGCCGCGCTGGGTGGTCCATGGCCTCATCTTCTCGGTCACCTGGCGTCAGTTGCCTTGGGGCAGCGGCGGCAGGCCCCACGAGCAGAGGTACATGGCCCGCGGAACGGCTGATTCGAGCAGCGCCCGCCACTGGGCCAATGGATCAGGGGCCCGGGTCGAGCCCAACAGCAGATCGACGAAGCTGGTAGGAAACTGGTAGGTGACGACGCGCGCCTCTTTCAGTCCGCAGGCGGTCTTCAGCGCCGCCAGCGCCTCTTCTTCGTAGCCAATCTCGTCGATCAGCCCGCGCGCCAGGGCGTCTTTCGCGGTAAAGACCTGGCCGGTCGCCACCTCGCGAATCTTCTCCATTTCGAGCTTCGGGCGGCCTTCATGGATCACTTCGAGAAACTGCTCGAAAGACTGGTTCATGATGTCTTCCCAGACCGCTTTCTCGGCGGGCGTCATCTGGCGAAACATGTTCAGCGCGTCTTTGAATTCGCCCGTCTTGAGCGGCTCTGACCGCACGCCGACTTTCTCCGCCAGGCCCGTCAGGTCATATCGCGGAATGATGACGCCGATCGAGCCTGTCCAGGTGGTGGGCTCGGCGAAAATTCGCGCCTGCGGCCCGGCGCCCATGGCGATGTAGTAGCCGCCGGAGGCGGCCATGCTGCCCATCGAGACGACGATTGGTTTCTGGTGCTTTTCGCGCAGCCGCTTCAATTGGTGATAAATCTGGTGGCTGTCGGAAACGAAACCGCCCGGGCTGTCGATCGACAGCAAAATTCCCTTAACCTGCTCATCTTTTCCGGCGTGCTCGATGGCTTTGACCACCCGGTCGGTAAATGGCGGCATGATCGTGCCCGAGACGCGAATGACCGCCAGCTTGTCGCGCGCTTCGCGTTCTCCTGAACGGTATTTCTCGCTGGGGCCCTCTGCCGACGCGAAATAGTCCTGATACGCCGCGTACATGCTGATATTGGCCAGCAGCGAGCCGACCAGAACGGCGTACAGCACCCACGATTTGAGCCGCTCGAACAGGCCAGGCTTCGGAGCCTGCAGAATGATGGGAGCAGGGGCGGCTGCTGCGGGCGACTGGATGAGTTCCTGGTGTTCCTGGTCCCTGGACATCACGACTCCTCCATAAGCTTCGCGGCTCAATGCCCGATGCGCGAAATCTCGCGATTCGGACCCCTGGCGGGCATCAGGCAGCGACTGCATTCAATGTAAGCGGGTAACGATTCGGCAGAATGGGAAGCCTGGGGGCACTCTTCCGATTATAGCGCGTGTGCGTGTCGTGCCACATGATTCCGCCGCAACAGCCCTACAGTCGTCAAAACCTGACACCCCGGACACCCGATAGTCTAACAGTGTGCAGGAGTCTGAACATCCTGATTGAACCGGCTAGGCAAATCAAGCCGTCCGAGGGGGGACACTGGGAGATGAACGCACCATTCGCGGACGCCGCCAAGGCGTGCCTGTTCTCAACCGTCGCGGGCCTTGCGCTCTTCAACGGGAGCGTGGCGTTCGCCGAGACGGGCGGCGGTGCTCGCCGAGAAGAGTCGATTGAAGACTCGGCGAACGAACCCAAAAAGCTGATTGATGCCGAGCCGTCGGCCGCACCTGCGGCGCGGGCCCGCATGTCCCTGGTCGGAAAACCAAAATCGAAGGCGAAGCCGGCGGTCAAGCAGGCTGCGACAGATCAGGGCGCCGCCAACAAGGCGAATGACGTCGAACAAACGGCGGGATTTCAGGGTCAGACCGCCCCCTCGGCCACGGGCATGTATCCGGTGGCGCCGGTACGCACGAGCCCTGCGAATGGTTCGTCGAGCCCGGTGCAGCAGAAGCTCGAAGAACTGTACCGCAAGAACGGCCGCCCCATGCCGGATATGAGCATGGATGAATACCAAATGCTGCCGACCCCGACCGCGCCGCAGTATGCTCCACCGCAGCGACCCGGCGCGGCCGGAATGGCGATGGGGGGGGCACAGCGGACTATGCCGCGTGCGTCGAAGCCGAATTTCTTTGAACGCATCTTTCGCGTCGGCCGCGGGCGACAGAAGCTCCAGCCGGCGGCACAGCAATCGGCGCCGCAGCAATCGACACTGCCGCAGCCCGATTCAAACGGCCCGGTGCGAACCTGGCCGGCGCCGACTCGAGAGCCCGCGCAACCACCTTCGGGCATGCCGTACGGACCGTACCGCACGGGGCCTGCGGTGGCTCCGGCCCCGGCTTCCGCCCCGGCCAATCGTTCGCTGCCGCTGCCGCGCACGCAGACTCAGGCGACGCGGCCGGGCATGCGCGAGCCGACGCCTCTGGCTCCGCTGGACGATGACGATGACGATCTGGAAACGGAACGCGAAAGCGCCGCGGCGCGAGCGAACCGCAATCGCGACTCACAGCCTCTGCTCGACGAATCAGACGATGCGGAGGGTGAATCGCTTGACCTGTCGCAGGATGACGCGGCGCCCTCGAGCCCTGCGCCGCAGGTGGCAGCCAACCCGACCAACCAGCGCGTCGAGTCGTCTCCCTACACCGGGCTGACGATCAGGCCGAACGAAACCGAGCAGAGCATTGCAAGCCAATCGGGCGCGAGCTCGCAGCTCACCGCAGAGGCCCCGGCGACCCTGCCGGCGCCTGTCGCTCAGAAACCGGTGGCGCCGAACGAGGCCGCGACCGCGGCGGTTCCCGCAGCAAGGGCGCCTGCCGGCGACGAGCTGCTCATGACGCTTGACGACGACAAAGATGACGACGACGACGAAGAGTCTTTGACGATTCCTGGCGAAGACGTGGGGGCCAAATCGACCCATAAGCCGGCTCCTGCCCCGGCCGCAGAGAACCACGAACGAAAGGTTGAAGCCGGCGAAGAAGGCCCGAAGCTGTTGAAGGGCTTCCGACGATACTGCCCGGTGCTGCTCAAAGACGAGCGCAAGCTGGTCGAGGCGAAACCGCAGTTCGCTTCGAACCACCGCGGCATGACGTACATGTTCTCATCTGCCGCGGCGAAGGCGACGTTCGAAGAGAACCCGAGAAAATACGTGCCGGCCAGCGGCGGATCTGACGTGGTGCGTCTGGCTTCGGGAGATACGGGAGTGGAAGGGTCGCTCGAGTACGCGGCCTGGTACCGCGGCCGCCTGTACCTGTTTTCTTCGGCCGAGAGCCGTAAGGCATTCGTCGAGACCCCCAGCCGCTACATCGTGACCGAGTGACGGCTTTGCCGCCTGAGTAGCGGTCGAATAGAATGATGCCGTTCTCACTATGGACGGTCCTCAATTCGATTCGACTGCCGCTGCTGGCGACGGTCAGGTGTATAACCGCAGCTTCTGGCTGGCGTACGCCGCAAACGTGCTGCTGGTGTGCGCGAACTCGCTGACCTTTCGATTCGCCGAATTTGTGGCGGCGCTGGGGGGGTCTGAAGAGCTTTCGGGGGAGATCGTCCAGGCCGGCCTGATTGCCGCCATTCTGGTGCGGTTTGAGCTGGGCCGGGCGATTGACCGTTGCGGGCCGCGGCTCGTGTGGCTCGTATCGGCCCTGGCTTATGTGGGGGGCAGTGCGGCCTTCCTGCTGGCAGAACGCCTGTCGCCGTTCTTGTGGGGCGCGCGGATCGTGTATCAGGTGGGCCTCGCGGGAATGTTTTCGTGCTCGATCGTCCACATTCAAGATCAGGTGCCTCCGCATCGCCGAACCGAAATCATCGGCAGCCTGGGAAGCAGCGGGTTCCTGGGGACGATCGTCGGGACGCAGCTCTCTGACCTCCTGTTTCACCTGCTGTCGCCCGGTTCGGCACGGTTTGCGGCCATGTTCGCGGGCGCCGCACTGCTGGGGACGCTGCATGCCGCCGTCGTGTTTGTGCTGACGCGCGACGACGTGCACCACAGCCCTGAAGTCACGACGGGGCCGTTTCGGCTGTTGTTTCGCCACTGGCCAGGCGCCGTGACCGTCGTCGCCGTGGCGATGGGCACAACCTTTGCCGTCACCACGGTCTTTCTCACGCGCTACGCCACGGGAATGAAGCTTTCAGGTATCGGAATGTTCTTTCTGCCGTATTCCCTGACGGCGTTCGGCTGTCGCTGGTTCCTGCGCGACTGGGGGACGAGTTTCGGACGCCACAAGATGGTGTTGTGGGGGCTCGCGGGTTTGACGGCCGGTCAGTTGCTGTTTCTGCCGGTCGGCTCGGCCTGGATGTTCATTTTTCCAGCGGTCGTTTGCGGATTCGGGCATTCGCTGCTGTTTCCCGCGGTGGTTTCGATCGGGGCGGGGCGGTTTCCGGTTCAGCATCGGGGGAGCGGGACGACGCTGGTGCTGGGGTTCATTGAGCTGGGGACCGCGATCGCCGCCCCGATTCTCGGGTGGCTGATTGACGCAGGCAACTTCGGCAGCGATGTGCGTGGGTTTCGTTGGATGTTTCTGGCGGCCAGCGCGGTGGCAGGCTGCGCGGGGCTGATCTACGCAGCCACCGCGGCGCGTCGACCCGATCGCGACGCGTACGACCGAAAGGCGGCTTCGGGTCTGACCCTGGTGGAGGCGGAATCAGATACGGGAGACCTGGTCTCGGTGCCCGCGGCGGAACCGATGAGAGGGGAATGAAGGGACTCAAGCTTGGGGCGCGAGCCCCGAGCGGACGACGACATGCTGCGTGAGCCCCGGAGGGGCGAGCGCATTGGCCCAATCGAAGTACGGCTGCTTCGGCCGAGCGATGGCCACGATGCGGTTGATAGTGCGCATCGTATCATTTGCGGCGGGGAGCACAAAAGGTGTCAGGAACCATTTTTAGGCCTGCACCTCCTTTCGTGGCCGGCCGATCGGTTTGAGCGTCGATTCCAGCCCCAGCCGCGCGGCGGACCGTTCCGTCCAGCGGTCGTCGCCGTAGGGAGCGCCGCGCTGGATCGAGCGGCGGATCGTCGCCACTTCGGCCTCCGTCTGAGGCGCGTTCACGAAATCGACCCAGTTCGCAGATCGCCGAATCGGCCAAGGATGCAACAGTCCGGCCAGGGGGCCGCCTTTGACAAACCGCGACAGACTTCCCCACCGCCACTCCTCGGCCCGATCGCATAACCGGGCCCGCAGGGCGTTCCGCTCGACGTACCGGCACAGCGAAAGAAAATGTCCGTCCTCCTGCACGGGGAACGATTTGAAGCGCCCCTGATAGAGATG
Source organism: Planctomycetaceae bacterium (assembly GCA_052388175.1). Classification (GTDB taxonomy): domain Bacteria; phylum Planctomycetota; class Planctomycetia; order Planctomycetales; family Planctomycetaceae; genus SIAF01. Next base: position 50,249 of record JBQTIL010000040.1, read on the forward strand.
TCCCGTTCCGGCTGAATTCCGATGCGCGTGCCAGCGCTGCGTGTGCGTCAGCGTCAGCCAGCCCGTAAAGCGCGAGAGGTCGCCGTCCTCGTGCGGCCAGAGGACGAGGTGCCAGTGGTTGGGCATCAGGCACCAGGCGAGCAGGCGCATCTTCTCGCGCTCGCAGGCCTCTTCGAGAATGGCCTCGAACGCATCGTAGTCGGCGTCCTTGGAGAAGATCGTCATCCGCGCATTGGCGCGGTTGAGCACATGGTACACCATCCCCCCGGTCGCGGCTCGCTTTGGTCGTCCCATGCCAAGGACAATAGCCCTGCCACCCGCCGCCGTCAACAGAAACGGTTCCTGACACCTTTTATTTCCTTTTATTTCCTCTGGCCGGCAAAGCCGACCCTACGCGACTGCCGCCACGCCCTTTCAGGGCGTGCCACCCGACCCGCTACGGCTTGCTGCGAGGGCCGGCGGGCTTCTTGATCACGCCCGATTGAATGTCTTTGAGCACTTCGGCGAGCGGGGCCGGGTCGGCGGCTTTGACGATGTGCTCGATGCGCGACTCGGGGACCCCCAGCCGACTCATCAGCGCCCGGGCCTGCTCCCAGAGGCGCGCGGTCTTTTTTCCCGCAGCGCTCTGCAGGTAGAGGTTCGTCACCAGTTCGCCGAGCTTCTGTTCGTCGACCTGATCACGATTGTCGTAATACCGCTTGATGATCTTCTTCTGATAGTCGGTGTGGTCGGGCATTTTCCGGGAAATGCAGGGAACGGGATCGTGGGGCGATCGGCCGCTCAGGAATGGATTTCGGTCGCGGACAGAATCGGCAGAGCGGTCGTGGTCGCGGGTGTCGGATCGTTGGGTGAGGGTGGGGGGTGATCTGGCGTCGACGGATGCGCCGTGCGCGATTGGCGGTGCTTTACGCCGCCGTCGGGTTTCGACGCCAAAACCGGCCGGAACCTGCGCAATCGCAGGCTGTTCGTGACGACGGAAACGCTGCTGGCAGCCATCGCGGCGCTGGCGATCATGGGGTTCAACAGCAGCCCGAAGAGGGGGTACAAGACGCCTGCCGCCAGCGGAATACCGAGGGAATTGTAGATAAACGCGAAGAACAGGTTCTGCCTGATGGTCTGCATGGTGGCGCGCGAGAGATCGAGCGCGGTGACGACGCCGACTAAGTCGCTGCCGATCAGCGTCACGTCGGCCGCTTCGATGGCGACATCGGTGCCCGTGCCGATGGCGAACCCGACGTCGGCCTGAGCCAGGGCCGGCGCGTCGTTGATGCCGTCGCCGACCATGCCGACCTTCCGGCCCTCGGCTTGGCGGGCGACGATTTTCTCGGCCTTCTGACCCGGCTGCACGTCGGCCCAGACCGTCGAAATGCCGACCTGGCGCGCGACGGCATCGGCCGTGCGACGGTTGTCGCCGGTCAGCATGACGACTTCCAGGCCACTCGCGCGCAGCAGCAAGATGGCGACGTGCGAGTTTTCTTTAACCGTGTCGGCGACGGCGATCAGGCCCGCGGGCGCTGTGTCGATCGCCACGAAGACCGGCGTTTTGCCCTGGGCGGCCAGGGCGGCGGCCTGGTCGGCGAGGGGCCCGGGGTCGATCTGCGCTTCTCGAAGCAGGGTTTCGTTGCCGACGATGACCGTGCTCGACTGCCGAGGCGAGTGTTCCGAACCGCCCCAGCGCACGCTCGCGCGCACGCCTTTGCCGGGAAGTGATTCGAAGTCGTCTGGTGCGAGCAGTTCGAGCCCCTCGTCGCGCGCCTGACGGACGAGCGCCTCGCCCAGGGGATGTTCCGAACCATGCTCGACAGAGGCGGCAAGCTGCAACAGCGTCTCGCGCGCCAAGGACTGCGCGGGGGGGGCCGCGACCGGAAGAACATCGGTCACCCGCGGTTCGCCGCGGGTGATGGTACCGGTTTTGTCGAGCACGATCGTATCGAGGCGGCAGGCCGATTCGAGGGCGGCGGCGCTTTTGATCAGCACGCCGTATTCAGCCCCTTTGCCGATGCCCACCATGATGGCCGTCGGGGTCGCCAGCCCTAGCGCACAGGGGCAGGCGATAATCAGCACGTTCACGGCGCAGGTCAACGCCAAGGGGAAGGCGTTGCCGGCGGGCCCGAACGCGAGCCACGCCAGGAAGGTCAAAGTCGCGAGACCTAAAACGGCGGGGACGAACCAGGCGCTGATCTGGTCGGCGAGCCGCGCGATCGGCGCCTTGGAGCCCTGCGCTTCGCCGACCAGCCGTACGATCTGTGCGAGCACGGTGTCACGGCCGACTTTCTCGGCCCGAAACCGAAAACTGCCGGTCTTATTGAGCGTCCCGCCGACGACGGCCGCCCCCGGCCCTTTTTCGACGGGGAGCGGTTCGCCGGTGAGCATTGATTCGTCGATCGATGACCGACCTTCGACGAGCGTGCCATCGACCGGAATGCGCTCTCCCGGTCGCACGACGACGACGTCTCCCACGACGACCTGTTCGAGGGGTACCTGCCGCTCGCTCCCATCGCGAATCACGCTGGCGGTCTTCGCCTGCAGGCCCAAAAGTTTTTTGATGGCTTGTGAGCTCTTGCCGCGCGCCCGCTCTTCGAGCAACTGCCCCAGTAACACAAAGAAGGTGATCATCGCGGCCGCTTCGTAGTAGACGTGCGGCATCTCGTGGTCAGAGGTCGCGCCGAAATGCGGAAACAGCGTCGCCAGGACGCTGGCGACAAATGCGGCGCCGGTTCCCAGAGCGATCAGCGTGAACATGTCGGCCGTCAGGTGCTTCGCCGATTTCCAGGCCCGCACGAAGAACGGCCCGCCCGCCCAAAAGACGACGGGCGCCGTGAGCACCAGCAGCAGCCAGTTGCGGCCGGGAAACATGATGTCGGCCATGCTGATCACGGCGACCGGAATGGCGAGCGCCCCGGCGACGAAGAGCCGGCGGAGAAGGTCGGCATATTCGAACGTGTGGTGTTCGTGAGCGAGGGCGTGCGGCTCGTGGGCAGCGGCCGACGTACCGGCGCCTGCGTGCGAGTCGTGGTGCCGGTGCGGGTCGTGCGCAGGCTCGGCGGTGACGCCTGCCGGCTGGGCCCCGTAGCCGATCGCTTCGACGGCGTGCCGAATTCGATTCACGTCGGCACGGGCCGGGTCGAACGTCACCCGGGCCTCGCGCGTGGCGAGATTGACGCTGGCCGCATCGACGCCGGGGACGGCCGAAATGGCTTTTTCGATGCGCGCGACGCAACTCGCGCAGTGCATGCCTTCGATGCGGAAGAGAGAACTTCGAAACACCTGGGAGCCTCGCGGATTGCGGTCATTGTACCGCAGGCGCGGCATCAGGCCAGAATCGGGCGAACGATTTCTCCGGCCACGTCGGTCAAACGGAAATCGCGCCCCTGGAACCTGTAGGTCAGCCGCAGGTGGTCGATTCCCAGCAGGTGCAGAATCGTGGCGTGAAAGTCATGCACGTGAACGACATCCTGCACGGCCTCGTAACCCAGTTCGTCGGTGGCCCCGTGCGAAATGCCCCCCCGGATGCCGCCACCGGTCATCCAGATCGAGAAACCCTTGATGTGGTGGTCGCGGCCGTTCCCCTGGGCCATCGGCGTGCGACCGAATTCGCCGCCCCAGATCAGCAGCGTGTCTTTGAGCATGTCGCGCTGTTTCAGATCGTGGATGAGGGCGGCACAGGCCTGATCGACTTCCCTGGCGGTGCCGGCGGTGTCGGCTTTCACCTTGCCGTGATGGTCCCAATCGCGATGGTACAACTGAATGAATCGCACGCCGCGTTCGGCGAGCCGCCGGGCCAGCAGGCAGTTGGCGGCGAACGAGCCGTCGCCCCCTTCCGTGCCGTAAAGTTCGAAGATGTGTTTGGGCTCGCCCGAGACGTCCATCAGCTCCGGCACGCTGGCCTGCATGCGAAACGCCGTTTCATAGGCGCTGATGCGGGTGGCGATCTCAGGGTCGTCGACGAGATTGTTTTCCTGTCGATTGAGTTCCTGCACGGCATTGACGATGTCGCGCTGCCGCTCGACGGTCACTCCGGCCGGGTTCCGCACGTAGAGCACCGGTTCGCCCTGAGAGCGGAACTCGACCCCCTGGAAGCGGCTGGGAAGAAACCCGCTGTGCCACTGCCGCGCCGCAATCGGCTGAGCCTGCCCGAATTTTCCGGTGGAGGTCATCACGACGAACCCGGGCAGGTTGTCGCTGTCGCTGCCCAGGCCATAGTTGATCCAGGCGCCCATGGCCGGGCGGCCGGAAATCGTGGTGCCAGTGTTCATGAAGGTGTGCGCAGGGTCGTGATTGATGGCTTCGGTGACCATCGAGCGGATGACGCACAGCTCGTCGGCGACGGTGCCCAGGTGCGGAAAGATCTCGCTGATTTCCTGCCCCGAGGCGCCAAACCTGCGAAACGCATGCTGCGGCCCGAAGCACTTGAGCTTGGCCCCCTGCAACTGGGCGATGGGCTTGCCTTTGGTGAACGATTCGGGCATCGGCTCGCCATCCATCTCGGCAAGCGTGGGTTTGTAGTCGAACGTTTCGAGGTGAGAAGGGCCGCCGGCCATGCAGAGGTAGATGACCCGCTTGGCCCTGGCGGGATGATGCAGCGGGCTGACGATGCCATTCCAGCGATCGACCGATGGTGCGACCGCGTCTGCGACGATTTTCGCGCGAGGCGCCAAAAGCGGCCGCAGGGCCGCTTCGAGCACGGCGGCGCCGATGCCCGCAGTGGCCGTGCGCAAGAATGCGCGGCGGCGAAACTGTTCTGTCAGGCGGCTCTCAACAGGCGACATGACAATCTCCCGCGCAACTGTTGCAAATCGAACCCGGACTGGCCCGCGAACGAAGGGTCGGTTTCGGGCGTCGGTATGAATCAGTTCCTCGTGACCATTTCATGCAGGTTGAAGAGGGCCCGCGCGACCGACGTCCACGCGGCGAATTCAGCGGCATTCAGGTCGGAAGGAGCGGGCCGATCGCCGACTTTGAGTGATTCGTCAGCCGCCTTGCCGTCGGATTGATACTGGCCGAGGTGCTTCTGATACAGGGCGGAAAGCAGCGTGATTTCTTCGGGCCGCGGTTTTCGCGAGAGCGCCTGGATGTAGGCGTAGTCGAGCCGCGCCGGGACGTCGGAGCCGCCCTCTCGCAGGACCCGCTCGGCGAACGCCCGGGCCGCTTCAACGTAGCTGGGGTCGTTCAGCAGGGCCAGCGCTTGCAAAGGCGTGTTGGAACGCGGTCGATCGGCGTTGCACTCTTCGCGAGTCGGGGCATCGAATGCTTTCAGGCTGGGGTGCAGAAACGTGCGGCACCAGTACGTGTACAGGCCGCGGCGATAAAGGCCATCACCCGCATCATTTTTCCATTCGCGCGGCGGAAAGTTGAGGTAAGCCCAGTAACCACCCGGCTGATAAGGCCTGACACTGGCGCCACCCAAGCGCCGAACGAGCAGACCGCTGACGGCCAGCGCGTTGTCGCGAACGGTTTCGGCGTCGAGTCGGTAGCGGCCCTGGCGCGCGAGCCATTGATTGTACGGGTCGCGCTGCCGCAATGATTCATCGGCGAGCGACGATTGCCGGTACGTGCCCGACATGACGAGCAGCTTGACGATCCGTTTGACGTCCCACGCGACCGGTTGTGGGGCGGCCTGTGAACTTGAGGTGGCCGGCGAAGCGAATTCGAGGGCCAGCCAGTCGAGCAGGTCGGGGTGCGTAGGGGGCGTTCCCTGGGCGCCGAAATCTTCAACGCTTCTGACCAGGCCCTGGCCGAAGGCGATTCTCCACAGGCGATTGACGAAGACGCGGGCCGTCAGCGGGTTCTGCGGCGCCACCAGCCAGCGGGCGAGATCGAGCCGCGTCAAGCGGCCACCGTCGGCTGCAGGTTGTGTTGTCGAAAGAAAAGCGGGCGCCCCCGGCTGAACGATCTCGCCGGAATCGTCGAGCCAATTGCCGCGGGGGAGAACCCGAATCGGGCGTGGCGGACCCGACATCGAAACCAGAGTCGTTTTGACCTTCCCCAGCAGGTCTTCTCGCTGCCCTTTCAGTTTGGCAAGCTCGTTGCGCGGCGCTTCGAGCAGGGGCGTAATCGTGCGGTAGTAGGCCGAGAGTTCCTGTTTCTGCTTTTCGCTGCGGTCAGCCGGCGTGGTCTTAACGATCTGGGCGATCGCCAGAGGAACCGCCGAAAGCCCTTCGGCGCGAACGGGGCGCGGCGCCTTGGTCACGGCAAATTGAAAATGACCGATTGTGTGCTGGAAACCGAAACTCTGCTGCATCGAAATCACCAGCAGCGAGTCGTTGTCGCTCCCCAGATCGTCTTTCAATTCGAAAAACGCCTGGTGAGGCTGGCCCAACCGGCCATACACCGACCAACCCGTGTCGATGTTTCCGTCGATTGCCACGTTGATCGGCGAGTCGTTCTGGGCGTACGTGGCTGAGGCGCCAGACCAGTTTACCGGTTTGCCGTCGACGACCGCCTCAAACTCGCTGAGCGCAAAATTTCCATTTTCGCTTCTTCCCGGCCCCTCACGAGACAGGGATTCGTGCGGCAGGACCTCGAGACGGATCGCCGTCACCTCCTTCAGCGGCAGCCGGAACGTCAATTCGTAGGTGTCGCGGTCGGGGTTTTCGTCAGTCGCTAGAATGGTTCCGTCCGGCTGGTTGGCCAGGGTCGCCCCCAGGGCCGACTTGAGATCGACCGGCGTGATGTGCGTCCATTCGATCTGCCGATTCGACAGCGACTGTTCCCATGCGGCCTGGGCAAGTTCGAGTTCGGCCGTCTGAGTGTCAACGATCTCCTTGAGCGGCGCGATTTGCGCGTCGAAGGCTGCCAGCCGGGCGGCCTCGTCGGGCGTGGGGAATTTCGTCCCGCGCTGCTCGCCGATGGCCGTTTCCTGGATGTCGGCAAAGAACGCGGCCAAGCTGTAAAAATCGCGCATGCTGAACGGGTCGTACTTGTGGTCGTGGCATTCGCAGCACCCCATGGTGCCTGCCAACCAGACGGCTGAGAAGTTGCGGACGCGGTCGGCCGAGTACTTTGCCAGGTATTCCTTCGCCTGCGCGCCTCCTTCGCGCGTGGTCATCAAGAGCCGGTTGTAACCAGAGGCGATGCGTTGGTCGTCGGTCGGATCGGCGCACAGGTCACCGGCCAGTTGGTCGATCGTGAAGCGGTCGAAGGGCAGGTTTTCGTTGAACGAGCGTATGACCCAGTCGCGATACAAATCGCGGTCTTCGTGATTGTCACCGTGATAACCGCAAGTGTCGGCGTAACGCACCAGGTCGAGCCAGAACATCGCCATGCGCTCGCCGAATTGCGGCGACATGAGCAGCCGGTCGACGAGGCGTTCGTAGGCGTTTTCTGCGCGGTCGCTCACAAAGTCGGCCACTTCATCGGGCGTGGGTGGCAGGCCGGTCAGGTCGAAGCTCAGGCGACGAATGAGTGTCGGGCGGTCTGAATTCGCGGAGGGCGCGAGGCGTCGATCGCGTAAGCGGCGCAGAATAAACCGGTCGACGTCGTTCACGACAAAACTGTGATCGTCGGCTACGTCGGGTACGACCGGCCGCTCGGGTAGCACGTAGGCCCAATGCCCCTGCCATTGGCCCCCCTGCGCAATCCAGCGGCGGATAAGGTTGATTTCGCCCGGAGAAAGCTGTCGGGCCGATTTGGGCGGAGGCATTCTGGCCTCGGGGTCGGTTTCGATCAGCCGGGCATACAGCTCGCTTTCGTCGAGTTTTCCGGGCACTACCAGGGTCCGGCCGTCTGGCGTCTCGTACAGGTCCTGCCGGAGGTCAAGCCGCAAGTCGGCTTTACGCTGATTCTTGTCGGGACCATGACACTGATAACACGCGTCGGAAAGAATCGGCCGGATGTCGCGGCTGAAGCTGACCCGCGTGTCGGCCGGTTCATCAGCCCCGGCGATAGTCCCTGCGAGGGTCACCACCAGCGTGGGCACCAGCGACGAGCGCATTGTCATTCGAGTTCGGCGTGGCATGCTCTCGGATCTTGCAACGGGTTTGCTGAACGATCGGTAGGTAAATCCTACCGAGACGGGGGCCCGCGGACCAGCTTGACGTGTGAGCCGCGCTGCGGCCCAGGCCGGCGCTCAACTGGTTCGCATCGCAAGTTTCCGGCTTCACGATGTGCACACAATCGCCGAGACGGGCTGCCTGTCGGCGGCCGATTCGAGTTCGGGTGGGCGAAATTCTTCACAAGTGATTGGCGGCCCGGCGCTTATCGAATTTGTGGTGTTGCGAGTCGTAGCGCGGCCGAACAATCGGTGTTGACGGAACTCCCGCAGCGCCACGGGTGTTCGTGCCAAAGAGCCTAAAGTCGGCATGGCCCGCGGATCGAAAAATTACGTTAGACGGTTAGCGCTGGAAGAACACAAAGAATGCATCTACGCCCTGCGACTGATGCGTTCCGCGATTGGCCTGCACTAACTGTCTGAGGGGGGATTCGACATGCCGACCGACGCGCTCTGGGGCGATAAGCGCCCGCGCGTCGCGTTTGGGGCATCCGGTCCTCTCTCGAGGTGCTGGAATCTCGCCGTCTGAATCGGTTCGCACTGCGCGAAGATCTCGGGCGACCGCGGCGCCAACGCCTCGCATCGGACTTTCCATTGTCAGTCGGTTTCCCGCACGAACCAACGCCCGTGTAGGGCGGCAGACCGCTGAGGCGAACAACCAACAGCCGTCTTTCAGAACCCGAGACTCGCTTCGACCCAGAACCGCGCTGGCTCGCCAAGAGGACCATCAGGCACGGAGAGCCGACCAGCTCGGTAGAAGCGACCTCCAGAGGGCCCGCATCCCTCTGCATTGATAAGTCAATTGGAGAGCCTGCTATGAAAACGATCTTTACTACTGGACAGGTAGCTAAGATCTGTAAAGTCGCTCCGCGCACCGTCAGCAAATGGTTCGACTCAGGTCGCCTGCGCGGCTATCGCATTCCCGGTTCGCAAGATCGCCGCATTCCTCGCGAGCACCTGATCCGGTTCCTCAAGGAACACGGCATGCCGCTGGGCGAGCTCGAAGACGAGGCGGTCGGCAAGATCCTCATCGTCGGCGCCGAGACGTCGATTCGCAACGGCCTGAAGGAACAGATGAACGGAGACACCTTCAAGCTCGATTTCGCCAACAGCGGCTTCGAGGCGGGCATTCAGGCGGAAGCCCTGCATCCTGATTGTGTCGTCATCGACTTCATGATGGGCCGTAACGAAGCCGTCATGATCGCCCAGAACCTCCGCAAAAACGCTGAGTACACCGAAACGGTCCTTGTCGGGCTGCTCAGCGACGAAGACAACTCGAGCGGTTTCGACCGTTCGGTATTCAGCGAAACCTTCCGCAAACCGTTCGACACGGCTCTCCTCGCCGAACGGATTCGCACCCTCGTCGGTCGCCGCAAGCAGCTCGCCTGACCTGTCCCGGCTGCGACTCGTGCCCTGACCACGGGACGTCCCCGGAAGGGGAAGTTCGCCACGGAAGGCTCCGCGGTCAGTCAGGTCCTCGGCACAAGCGCACTCTGACGAGCGTGCAGGTTTCCATTCGACCGGCCCGTCTCCATTACGGAGACGGGCTTGTCTTTTTCTTTGCCGCGCGGCAGGGCTTAGTCGTAGCAACGTGTTGAAAAAGGTGTCTGGAACTTTGTGAACATGCAGAGTCCGAGGGGTTTTCGGGGGTGCGGAGAGTTCCAGACACCTTTTTCAACAGGCAGGTAGGGCGACGCACGCTGCACAGTTGCGAAACGATCGGCACTTGGGTCTCTTGTACGGTGTGATGCAGAGACTGTGCGACCGAGCGGCTCGGCGACCGGCGTTCTGGCCGGGCGTGATCGCCTGCGCGGCCCTGGCGGCGATTCTCGCAGCGCTCGACCCGACGGGAGATCATCCGGGCGGTTTCGATGGCCCCGGCCTGACGGTCGACGAACCGATCAATGTGGCGCAGGGGGTGGCCCTCGTCGACCGGCTGCTCGACGGAGACTGGGAGGGGTATCTCAAGGCAGACGCCAGCGTTCCCGATCATCCGCCTCTGGCGCGCCTCTGGATCGGCCTGTGTCACGAACTGGCTTACCTCGTCTGGCCGCCGATTACGAAAGAGGCGCCTTATTCCATTGCCTGTGCGCGTGTCGCCCCGGCCATCGCATTTTCGCTGACCGTCTTTCTGGTGGGTTGGAAGGCCGGTCGCTGGTACGGCCCCTTCGCAGGGGCGGCCGCCGCCGGCGCCCTGGTGCTGATGCCCCGCCCGTTTGGCCATGCGCATCTGGCGGCCCTGGAATCGTGCATCAATCTGGCCTATGCGAGCGTCGTGCTGTACCTCGCCGATCATTGGGCCGATCATTGGGCCGACGCTCCATCGGGAAATTCGGCGACATTGCCGCCGTCAGCCCTGCCTGAACGAAATGCGCCGTCGATGCAGGTTGCCGTAGTCGGCGGAGTGTTGTTGGGTTTGGCACTGCTGACCAAAGTCCAGGCAATTCTTTTGCCCCCTCCCGTGGCGCTCTGGGCCTTGCTCGTCTGGCGCCGTCGCGCGGTCGTGCCCCTGGTCGTCTGGGGCCTGGTCGCGCTGGCAGTGCTCTATCTCGGCTGGCCGTATCTGCTGGCTGCCCCCATCGATCATCTCCAAAGATACCTGGGGCGAACGACGAATCGCGCGGCGATTCAGGTTTGGTATTTTGGGCAGGCGATGGCGGATCGCGACGTTCCCTGGCATTATCCCTGGGTTCTCTTTGCGACAACGGTGCCTCTGGGGTTGCACCTTCTCGGCTTGTGGGGGGTGGCGCGCATCGGAACAGTCGCGCGGCGATCGCCCCGCGACCTGCTCGTTCTGACATGTCTGCTGTTTCCGTTAGTGGTCTTCAGCCTGCCCGGGGTGGTCGTGTACGACGGTGAGCGGCTGTTCTCGGTCTCGTTTCCGCTTTGGGCTGTTGTGATCGGAAAGGGCGCCGAGGCGGGGCGCGAATGGCTGTCGCGGCGGATGCAACCCGGGCGGGCCGCGGCGATTCTGATGGCCCTCTTGACCTGTCAGGGCATCGGCCTCGTCGTCGCCGGTCCGTGTTGGCTCAGCTATTACAACCTGGCCGTCGGCGGTCTCGGGGGCGCCTCGCGGCTGGGGCTGCCGACCACCTATTGGGGCGATTCGCTCACGCGGACGCTGCTGCGAGAAACTGCGCAGGCGATTGATCGGAAGTCGAAAATCGGCGCAGCGCCGACGCTCGTTCCGGGGCAATGGGACGAGTTGCTAGTCCAATGTCCGCCGCTTCTGCGCCAGGAGATTCAGTTTAATCCCGATGGTTCCGGCGATGAGGCCTGGCGGCTGGTTTTTGACCGCCAGGAGTATCTGCCTCGGGAACTTCGTCAACCGCTCGAAGAAGGGCGAATTGTCGCGGCGGTTCGCCGAAGCGGCGTGGTGTTAGCGGCGCTTTATCAGGCGCGGCCGCGTTAATTCGCGGCTCGTCACCGCGGTTGACTCAGCAGAGAGTTTGTCAAAACCGACTGGACGACGTTCCTTTGCATCCGCAAGTCTATTCAGGACGTTGACTTTTGGCGACGGCGGCCATAATGTCAGCGAGAATTTCGAGACTCCTAGACATGTCTGCCCTGACCCACTTCGACGATTCCGGCGCGAGCAGAATGGTGGATGTTGGTGCCAAGCCGATTACGCCGCGGATGGCCCGTGCGGCAGGACGGGTGACCATGCAACCAGAGACTTTGCGTCGCGTACAGGAACGGCGGATGGAAAAAGGGGACGTTTTCGAGGTGGCGCGGCTGGCGGGCATCATGGGGGCCAAGCAGACGGCGACGCTGATTCCGCTGTGCCACCCCCTGCCGCTCGACTCCGTCGCCGTCGAAATCACCCCGCTCGATGAACGGACCGTTTCGATTGAGGCCCGCGTCGCGGTGGCGGCCCGCACCGGAGTCGAAATGGAGGCTTTGACGGCCGTGACGGTGGCGGCCCTGACCATGTACGACATGTGCAAGTCAATCGATCGAAGCATGTCGCTCGGGCCGTTTGAACTGCTCGAGAAATCGGGCGGCCAGAGCGGGCATTACGTTCGGGAACCCCCTTCGACGTGAACAGGCCCGTTTTCGCCGCTGGCGTTCTGAATGCAACTGCGACCCCGACGACCGCACCTGAGTTCTGACTGAAGAATCATCGCACGAAGCGAGCAGCCGATGCACGAAGAGATCGCAGGAAATACTGGCGCGGCCGCGCTGTTGGAGCGCGTGCAGGCACTTGTCGGCGAAGAGCTGCGGGAGGTCGACCAGATTCTGCTGGCAGAAATCGCCAGCCGACATCCGTTCGTCAAAGAGGTTCTCGCGCACCTGACAAGCTATCGCGGGAAGCGATTGCGGCCCATGCTGTTGCTGTTGTCGGCACTGGCGTGTGGCGGGGTCGAGCAGGCGCATCTGGTGCTGGCGGCAGTCGTCGAGATGATCCACACCGCGACACTGGTGCATGACGACGTGCTCGATGAAGCCACGACGCGGCGGCACGTGGCGACCGTCAATTCGCGCTGGAGCAATGAAACGAGCGTGCTGCTGGGCGACTATTTGTTTACGCACGCCTTTCACCTGACCAGCAGCCTGGGAGACGCGGCGGCCTGCCGCATCATCGGCCGGGCGACAAACATCGTCTGCGAAGGAGAAATGGCGCAGGTCGCCGATCAGGGAAACCTGACCCTGACGGAAGAACAGTACGTGGAAATCATCGAAGCCAAGACCGCCGAATTGTGCGCCGTCTCATGCTCGCTCGGCGGCCGCTATGCGCAGGCGCTGCCCGAAACGTGCCAGGCGCTCGATGCGTTCGGCCGGGCGTTGGGCATCGCCTTTCAGATTGCCGACGATCTGCTGGACGTGGTGGGCAGCGAACAGAAGACGGGCAAATCGCTGGGGACCGACCTCAAGAAACAGAAGCTGACCCTTCCCACAATTTACCTGCTCTCGCAGTTGCCGCGGCGTCGCGCCGAAGAATTGCGCGAGACGCTGGCGCACCCCGACGGGCGCACGCGCGACCAGATGCGGCCTCTGCTGGAGCAATATGGCGCTTTGGAGTACGCCCGCAATCGCGCCTTGGAGTTCGCAGTCGCGGCGCGCCAACATCTGGCGTGCTTGCCTGAATCTCCCGCGCGGCAGGTGCTCGAAGACATGGCCGATTTCGTGACCGTCCGCAGCACGTAAGCGGGGCCGCAGAATTATCTGTGCGGAAAACCATTGTTCAGGGGGCCAACCCCCCCGCTCACCTGCTCGAAGGCTTTTCCGTATCCACTTAGCGGCCGCTGACGCACCACCTGGGCGTTGAGTTGCGCATGTCGACCTCCGCTGCGCTCGACCAGATTCGTTCGCGCATCACCGCGGGCTACCCCCTGCTGGTGCTCAGAACCTGGGAAGAGGCCCGCTGGGAACGGGCGCTGGGCGAACTCGCGCTGGAGATCGACTGCGGGCTGGTCGTCTGGTCGGCGACGCACGGAGCTTTGCCGCCCCCTGCCGGCGACGCCGGCGACGCGGCCGACCCGCGGGCATTTCTCGACCGCATCGAAGCGTATCCGCCCGATCACCTGTTTCTGCTCAAAGACTTTCACCCCTATCTCGCCGATCCGGGCATCTTGCGGCGACTGCGCGATCTGGCGCTGGCGCTGCCTGCCCAGCGCAAGGCGCTGTTGCTGATCGGCCCCGCGGCCGAGGTTCCCGCAGACATCGCGAAGGACGCGGTCGAAATCGACCTGCCGTTGCCCGGCCTCGAAGAACTGGGCGAAGAGCTGCGCACGGTGCTGGCGACCGAACGGGTCGATGCCGGGCTGCCCCGCGACGTCTCTGCCGCCGATCAGGAACGGCTGTTGAAAGCCCTGCTGGGGTTGACCGCGCACGAGGCGCGCCGCGCGCTGTACCTGGCCCTGCAGGGGCGCGCGAGCGTCGATGACGACGTGCAGAAGACTCTGGTCGCCGAGAAGCGGCATCTGATCGCCGGGTCGGAACTGCTCGAATTCTGCGATCTCGACGAAGGAGTGCGCGACGTGGGGGGCCTGGAAGTTCTGAAAGCGTGGCTCGCGCAGCGAGTCGAGGCGTTTTCTGAGAGGGCCCGCGAGCAGGGAATTCCTTTGCCCAAAGGCGTGTTGCTGCTGGGAATTCAGGGTTGTGGCAAGAGCCTCACGGCACGCGCCGCCGCACGGTTGCTGGGGTTTCCGCTGGTGCGGCTCGATGTATCGAACCTGCTCAGCTCTGATCGTGGTGCCTCGGAACACAACCTGAGAGACGTGCTGAATTTGATTGAGACGATTGCGCCGGCCGTATTGTGGCTGGATGAGATTGAGAAGGGGTTCGCCGGCGTCGGTACCGAGAGCGACGCGGTGCAGGATGCCGTCATGACCCGGCTGGTCGGCAGTTTTCTGGCCTGGATGGAATCGCGGAAAACGCCCGTGTTTGTGGTGGCCACGGCGAATTCGGTGGCCCATCTTCCGCCGGAAATGGTGCGCCGCGGCCGGTTCGACGAATTGTTTTTCGTCGACCTGCCCAACTACCACGAACGCAAGGAGATTCTGGCGATTCATCTGGCCAAGCGCGGCTGGAAGCCCGAGAAGTACGACGTGGGGGCGCTCGCGAGCAAGACCGAAGGCTACAGCGGCGCTGAACTCGAGCAGATCGTCGTTTCGGCGATGATCGACGCCTATGGCCAGGGGCGGCTCTTGGCGCAGGAAGACCTCGAAAAATCTCGCGATCAGACCGTCCCGCTGTCGGTGACTATGGAAGAAAAAGTCTTCGAATTGCGCGAATGGGCCGCCACGCGCTGCCGCCGCGCCACTTCCGACAGCCGCGTGACCCAGATGCTCGAGGAAGAACAACGGCTAAGTCCTGCCGCAGCGGAAGATGACAATGCCGAGACAAAGCCTGGCTGGTTGCGGTTGGCAGAGCATGGTCAGGTCAGGGCCGCCCTCGTTGACTATCTGCGCCTGGTCGGGGCGGCGACGTTTCCGAAATTGCAGCAGGATTTTGCCTGCGTGATGCCGACGACGGGCGAAATCGGCCTCGGGCTGAAGTCGGATCCGAACGTCGTATTGTGGTCGGGCTTAAGCCCTGAGTTCGCCGAGCTGCTCTCGACGCTGGTGGCCAACAAACGCATCTACCTGAACCCGACCGACGTCGAAACTTACAAGCCAACCGGCAAACTGCCGCCGTTGCCGGTGGTTACGAAGCTCACTGACCAGCGGCAGCCGCGGCCCGCGTGGCTGCCGGTCGTTTTCAAGCTCGCGCCGCCGGCCGGTGGTAGCGGCAAGTTCGGCAGGGTGACGCGGATCAGGCTTAAGCGGTGAACGCCGGAGATCAATGCCTGCCGTTCCGACCGGAACGCCGCCGCGCGGGTAAATTCTCGAGCGCGGTCACGTGCAGCAGCGAGACCTGGTCGAACGACTCGATCTGCCAGGGATTCTCCTTCGCGGGGCTGCCGATGACGAGCAAGTTTCTTCCAACCAGCACAAGGTCAGGGTGTGTCACGTCGTACGTTTCGCCGCTGCTGGTGCGAATACGAAGGGGTACGAATGGCTGTTGCTTAATGCGCTGGCGAACATTGTCGGCGGTAAACATCGGGCCCCTCTGCTCGGGAAGGCGTTGACACAGGTTCATTCTATGCCCGGTGCGTCGTCAGAAACAACACGGCATGGGCAGTGCGTTGAAAAACAAAAAGCAAAGCGCCCTCCCCCACTGGGGGAGCGCCGGGGTGGGGGCAAATTGCTGGAGTATCTCCGGATGGCCCTCACCCTAACCCTCTCCCTGGGGGAGAGGGGAGTTTTCAACGGGCTGGCCAGGCAGCGTCAGTTGGCTTCGCGCGCTGCTCGCAACCTTGCCGAACGAGCACTCATGCCCTGCCTATCGCCGCGCGACGGCGTGCTTCAGCGGCACCCACTGGCCGTTCTCGCGGCTGCTGGCGACGCATTGCTGGATGAAATACATCCCTTCAACGCCGTCGGCCACGTTGGGATAGATCGTATCGATCTGAGAAAACTTTTCGCCCGCGGCGCGGTTCACCATGTCGTCGTAGGCGCAGCGGTAAATATTGGCGAAGGCCTCGAAGAACGCTTCGGGGTGCCCCGAAGGAAGCCGGCAGGCCGCCTTGCCGGCGCTGTTCATGTAGGGCGCGTTGGGGTCGCGCGTGTAGAGGGCATGAGGCTGACCGTTGCGGCGGAAGATCATCACGTTGGGTTCTTCCTGCCGCCACGCGAGCGCCCCTTTCGTGCCGTCAATTTCGATGAACAGATCGTTCTCGCGCCCGTGCGAAATCTGACTGGCGGTGACGGTCCCCAGGCCGCCGTTTTCGAGGCGGACGACGGCATGGCCGTAGTCGTCTAGCTGCCGGCCCTTCTCGAAGATCTTGAGCTGGCACGAAACCTCGACCGGCAATACTCCCGTGATGTAGCGTGCCAGGTTGTAGGCGTGGGTGCCGATGTCGCCAAACCCGCCGGCCGCCCCTGATTTGCTCGGGTCGGTGCGCCAGGCGGCCTGCTTCTGCCCTCCCTCTTCTATGCGCGAGCGGAGCCAGCCCTGGATATAGTTCGAGCGAAACGCCTGGATCTCGCCCAGCTCGCCCTCCAGAATCATCTGCCGCGCCTGCCGCACGAGCGGGTAGCCGGTGTAGTTGTGTGTGACGGCGAAGACGGCCCCCGATTTTTTCACCAGGTCGTACAGTTCTTCGGCCTGTTTCAGGTCGATCGTCAGCGGCTTGTCGCAAATCACGTTGAAACCGGCCGAGAGCGCGGCCTTGGCGATCGGGAAGTGGGTGTGATTCGGCGTCGCAATGCTGACAAAATCGATGCGCTGGTCGGCCGGCAGCGCCTTCTCTTTCTCGATCAATTCGGTATACGAACCGTAGGCCCGCGCCTCGGGAATGTCGTAATCGGGGGCCGACGCTTTGGCCCGCGCGGGGTCGGAAGAAAGCGCCCCGGCGACGAGCGCCGCCCGGTTGTCGAGCACCGCGGCGGTGACATGGACCCGACCGATGAACGCGCCTTGCCCCCCGCCGACGAGCGCCATCCGCAATTTTCGGTTCAGTTTTCCGTTCGTGGCCATGTTGCGCATCTCCGGGCGGGCTGATTGTCAGATTTGGAACGGGACCGAGAATACTGGCGGCGTCAGCCAAACTCAACCGACGCCTGATTCAACACGGCGCGACTGAACCAAACAAAAGGTAACGAAGGCAACAAAGAACAAAAAATGGAACCCACGCCGCGACCGTCGCACTGCGTCTGCTGGCCGGACACCCGTAAGCATCGCGTCAATCACATCGCTGGCCGGCAAAACCGACCCTACGGAACTGCGGAACTGCGAACTGACTCCTCTAGCCGCGGGTTACCAAACCGGGTAGATTTCCGGCAGGTGGCCTTGGTCTCAGAAAAGGAATTGAAAATGCGCGTTGGCCTATCGAACGGACCGATCACGTGGCTGCTCGGGGGACTGCTGGCGGGTCTGGGGGTGGCGTATTTCTGGCCGCATGAGCCGGCCTACGCCAACACGGTCGATCGCGACAAGAACTTCGCGATCATCACGGTGCCGGTCGGAATGTCGGCCGCGGGCATCAACGACCCGCTGGAAGGCGTGTTCGTGCTCGACTTTCTAACAGGCCAGCTCAAGGGGGCCGTGCTCAACCGGCAGGTGGGCAAGTTCGCGTCGTTCTACGTCCGCGACCTGTCGAAAGACTTCAGTGTCGATGCGGCGACCGAGCCGCGATTTGCGATCGCGTCGGGCTACGCCGGCCTCACGGGGCAGCGGGGCATGGTTTACGCCTCGGGGATCATTTATGTCGCCGAGCTGACGACGGGGCGGATTGCGGCGTACGCGTTTCCGTTTCTGGAGCGAGGAAACGCGGCCCCGATGGAGCTGATGCCATTGGACGCGTTCCAATGGCGGCCGCCGACCAAAGACAAATAGCCGCGGCCGGAGAGCGAAGCGGCCGGCTTGGAGAACGGCTTGGAACAGTTGCTCGCGAGCCTTGAATCGGCTGTGCGTGCCTACCGCCGGGGTGAACCCGGCGGCTCGCTGACGTAGCGGACCCGGCGAGCGGCGGGGTTGATCCCCGCCGTGTGCTGACCGGGCGGCGCCCGGTCGAGGTTCTAGCGCGAGTCGGCCACGCGCCGGCACACAAGCGCCCGGGCGCGGCGCGAAACGCGGGCGAAGATCAGCACGCCCGGTTCATCGCCTGACAGTGGCAGCGTGCGCCGAATGGCGTCGGCATTCACGGGAATCCGCCGGCACTTGATCTCGACCTGCCCGAACGGAGCGGCGCGAAAGTACGCCCGCACGTCGGGCAGCCGATTGGGCAGTTCCGCAACGACTTCGAAAGTTTGACCGAAAGGAGAAGCGGGCCGTGCGTCGCCCGTCAGGAATTCTTCTTCGCGGTCGAGCCGGGCGAGATTCAGTTCGTGTGCGACGGCATCCACAAGCCCCGAGCGGACCACCGCGGGGTCGGGGTCGAACAGGTACCGCCCCAGCCCGGCAATCTCGGCGGCGAACTCGAGCGGATGGCCTGCGATTGTTGCGCCCTCGGGCAGAATCGTGGCCCGCCAGGGGGCCGCGCCCCGCAGCTCACCAAACCACACGATCGCCTCCTTGCATTCGCCGTGCAGGCTGACCAGTTCGATCTCGGCATCGGGGAATTTACCGACAAAGTTGGCGGCGGGGCTGAGTTTGATCGCTCCCCCGCGGGCGGTCTCGAACAGCCGATGGAGAAAATCGGGCCCCGGCTGGTAGTCTTCGATGCGCACGGCCCGCCCGCGCCCCGGCGCGCGGCGATCCGGGTCGAGGTGGACGAGCGCGCCGGTGAGATTCAGGCGCGACACGTCGTCGCAGGCGGTCGTCACGCGGGCCCCCACGTCGTACACCTGGGCGTTCCAAAGGGTGCGCAGGCAGGCGTTGGGGTTCTGGTCGACGGCCACGATGTCGCAATGAGCCGCGAGCGCCAGCGCGTCTCCGCCGATGCCGCAGCAGAGATCGTGAACGGCGCCCCGGAACCGCGAAGCTTTGTGGCGTGCGACGGGTTCGGCAGTGGCCTGTTCAAGGCCGGTGCGGTCGAGCCACATGTCGGCGGCCCGCGCGAACTTTTGGGCCGCTTTGCGGCGCAACTCGCAGAGCGCAAAGGCGGCCCTTACCAGCCGCTCGGGAAACTCGCGCCGCAGCGCGACCTGTGCGCGCAGCTCATCAGCGGCGACCGCGGCGACCCGCGCCAGCAGCTCGGGCGCGCCACGCAATTCGTGCAGCAGGTCCCATTCGGGGCGAAATGGGGAATCGGCTGCTGGAGGCTGCATCGGGCGATCTTCGTCGGCGCGCGATTTCGGGTCAAGGCGCTTGTCGGGCCGGCAGAGTCTGCACAGGAATCAGCAGAGAAAGCGGAGAACTCGCGGCACCGCGGAATGAAGAACGCTGATCGTCGCTATTCGTCACGGATATCGATTGGTGCCGATGAGCGTCGATTAGCGCTCCCTGCCAGACGTTTAACGAAGAACACCTGTCGTTGCCCCTTATTGAAGACGGGAATTGCCGCCAAGACGCTCAAGAGGCACAGAAACGTTGGCATGGTTGTACTGCGATCAAAAAGCGATCAGAACCGCCGAGAACGCTGAGGACACAGCGCGGCATTCGGCCGCAACCAAATGGAGCAGCCTTGAACAGGAGATCGCAAAGGCCGCAGAGGAGTTAACCAGCCGGCCGGCGGCCTGCCTCGCTTGGTGCTCTTTGTGCCCTTCGTGGTTGATTCCGCCGACGCAACCACCAAGGACACAAAGAGCGCAGCGCGGCCTGGCGCAACCAAAGTTCAGGAACACTGATTGACGCTGATCGGCACTAATAAGCAAAATCAGCGGCGATCAGCCTGGATTAGCGTTCCTTCTTCGTCGGTACGCGACAACCGCGGGGATAAACAGGATCGATACAAGGAGACGCCGAGACGCGGAGATTCTGAGGGAACCGTCTCTGTGTCTCCGTACTACTAATTCGTGATTTGTTGTCTCGCTGCGCAAATTTTTCATGCGGCGAGAGTGAGCTGTTTGGTGGTCGTCTGTCGGACTGCGAGAAGTGCTGCGATGGTTTTCTGCCCCGCGGCGGTGAGGATATAGCGGTGAGTCCTCGTGACCTTGTGAAGGAGTCCGTGCGCTCGCAGCAGCCCCAGTTTGCGGGTGATTTGCGCCTGACGCAACGCCGTTCTTGTTCAGGCTCACCCTGATCGCAACCGCATCCTTTGGTTGTGGCCAACGGCCACTCCAAGTCTCCCTGTTTCTGTCGTAGGTGAAACCCGGCGAATGTTGTTGCCGAAACAAGAATTCAGACGTTTGCAGTGCAGAGATTTTCGCCGAAGATCTGCAACGCATTCCTCGGACTGAGGGTTTCGGCTGGGATGCTCCAGAATCCAATCGGGCCGAGAAGACTTGACCACGGACCACACGGAAACACACGGAAACGAGAATGATTTCGCCTTATTTCTGTGTGTTTCGT
>JBQTIL010000041.1:0-36034 GCA_052388175.1 Planctomycetaceae bacterium
TCAATCGCGGGGCAAGCAGCAGACCAAGGGCCAGGGGAAGCATGCCGATGCACGAGATCGCCTGAATCGCGATCGGTGAGATCCCTCCCGTCGGCAGCTTGGCCGCAATCCCCCAGAATGCCCATACGACGATCGTGATCAATGAATAGAACAGCCACCTCGGAATGCTCCGCGATCTGACGCGTATGAAGGCGGCCTCGGAATCGGGCCGCGCATTCCACGCGAGACCATCGCGCTGTTCGCCCGCTGTTTCCAGAGGCACAATCGCCATTCAAGCGTCCCCATCGAGCGACTGCGTCATTGAATTTTCTACGCGCACCTGCACTTCGTCGTACGGACGACCCAATCATGGACACAGCCGGATCGCGGTCCTCTGTCCACGACTGACTCGCAGGCGACATCGCACACTCGATTTACAACCGCTCCAGAATGGTATTCGTCATTTCAACGGTCGTCAATCGGCCTCCCAGGTCGCGGGTGCGAATCTGCGGGTCGGCCAGCGCCTCTTCGATGGCGCGACGAATCCGCCCGGCCCCAGCGCGGGTTTCGTCGAGGCCAAACCGGTCGAGCATCATCGCCGCCGAGAGAATCGCCGCCACCGGGTTGGCAATCCCTTTTCCTGCGATGTCGGGCGCGGTGCCGTGGGCTGGTTGAAACACAGCGCCGGCGTCGCCGATGTCGGCCGAGGGGGCCATCCCCATTCCCCCGACCAGTCCCGCAGCGAGATCCGACAGAATATCTCCAAACATGTTCTCGGTCACAATGACGTCGAACGTTTCGGGCCGCTGAAGGAGGTAGAGCGCGGCGGCATCGACATAGATCCGGTCGGTCGCCACGTCTGGGAACTCAGCCGCAACTTCGTCAAACACGCGACGGAAGAAAACCATCGACGGCAGGACGTTTGCCTTGTCGACAAGCGTGACATGACGCCGCCTTGTGCGCGCGAGCTGAAATGCCGCGCGGAACAGGCGCACAGAACTCGCTCGCGAGATTCGCAGAGTATCGCGCGCTTCGCCGTCCGCATCAGAATGGCCGTTGTTTCGCGACCAGAACAGCCCCTCAGTATTTTCTCGCACGATCACCAGGTCGATCTCGCCTGCTTCGTAGTCCTTAAGCGGAGAGTGCTGTGGATGAAACAGGCGCACAGGGCGGAGCCCACAATACAAGTCCAGCGATTCGCGCAGGTCGATCTGTGGCACAAGCTCGCGGCCATCGGGTCGCCGAATGCCGGGCAGACCCATGGCCCCCAACAGTATCGCGTCGGCCTCGCGGCAGGCGGCGCGGGTCGCTTCGGGCAGATCGTCACCCGTGAGGCGATACAATTCGGCGCCGGCCGGGTGCTCTTGAAGCTCGAGCCGAACCTGGCGAAACGAGGCCCCGATGACGCGCAACACCGCCAGGGCCGCTTCGGTGACCTCGCGCCCGATGCCGTCGCCCGGCAAAACGACGATCCTCAGCTCGCGGAGCCCAAGCAGTTCACCGGTTGTGTTCATAGCGCCAGTTTGACGGTGCTAGTTTGTGTCCCAAAGCGATTGTCAATAGTTGTGGTCTGAGAATTCAGGATCGGGTGCGCGCGATTTGAGTTTTGCCCCTAACCGGCTCCCGAGTGGCTCAATCAGTCGTCCCGCTGAAGGCCATTTCCATGACGTGGCGACAGAACAGACCTTCAGCGATTCTGGGATAGTCCCCAAAACAACCAGCACTCCGCGTGGCACTTCACAAACTAGCCCCCGTTGGACCTTGGATTCCTACGCCAGCAGCGACGTGACGACGTTGCCACGCACGTCGGTCAGCCGGAAGTCGCGCCCCTGGAAGCGATAGGTGAGCCTCGTATGGTCGACGCCCAGCAAATGCAGAATCGTAGCGTGGAGATCGTGCACGTGCATGCGCTCTTTCGTGGCGTTGAATCCCAACTCGTCGGTTTCGCCCAGTGTGATGCCCGGCCTGATTCCGCCGCCCGCCAGCCACATCGTGAACGCATTCGGATGATGATCGCGGCCGTCCTTTCCTTCCACCATGGGAGTGCGGCCGAATTCTCCACCCCAGACCACAAGTGTATCCTCCAGCAGCCCGCGCTGCTTCAAATCCGTGATTAGGGCCGCACAGGCCCGATCGGTGTCTCGGCAGTTCTTCTTGAGGTCCCGTACCAGATTGTCGTGCTGATCCCAGCTTTCGTGGAACAATTCCACGAAGCGTACGCCATGTTCGACCAGGCGGCGCGCCAGCAGACAGTTGTTGGCAAAACTCGAAGCCCCTGGCTCGGCGCCATACATGTCCAGAATATGCCGCGGTTCGCCGCTGAGGTCCACGATCTTCGGCGCGCTCGCCTGCATGCGGAACGCCATTTCGTAAGAGTTGATCCGGGTCGCAATCTCCGGATCCCCCACCTCCCGAAAATGAACCTCATTGAGCCGCCGCAAGGCGGTGAGCGAGTCCCTCTGAATCTGCGGGTTGATTCCCCCCGGATTCGACAGATAGAGCACCGGTTCCTGACCGTTCCGAAAAGGAACTCCCTGATGAATCGAAGGCAGAAAGCCGCTGCCCCAGTTCGCCGCCCCTCCGCTGGGCCCCTTCGCGCCTGAGCTCAACACGATGAAGCCAGGCATGTCCGCCGCTTCGTGGCCCAAGCCGTATGTCACCCAAGAACCAAGACTCGGACGTCCGAACAGTTGCGAGCCCGTGCTCATCAGAATCTGCCCGGGCGCGTGGTTGAACGCGTCGGTGACCATCGACTTGACGATGGCAATGTCATCCACAACTTCCGCCAGACAAGGCAAGAGTTCTGATACCTCGCTGCCGCACTCACCATGTCGGGCGAACTTGAACTGCGGTCCCAGTAGTTTGGATTTTGGATTGATAAAAGCCGCCCGATAACCTGCCAGCAACTCCGTCGGTGGAAGTGAGCCGCTTAATTCGGCCAGTTTCGGCTTGAAATCGAAGAGCTCATGCTGGCTCGGGGCGCCCGCCATGAACAGATAAATCACACGCTTCGCCTTGGCCCGATGATGCGCAACGGGCGAATGAGGCGCAGCGCCCTCCGGTTGGCCCGCCTGCGCCTGCCGGGTGAGATCGTGTAGAGCGATTGATCCCAGTGCGACTCCGCACTCCTCGAGAAACCAGCGGCGATTGATCCGTAGGCGGCGATTGTTTGCATTCATCTGCCTGAGTCCTCTCTGCCGGCAGACACCGACGGTCGTGTCTGCCGGCGCTACTCTTTGGTGATTGCCTCATCCAGGTTGAAAAGCGTCCTGGCGACGATCGTCCAGGCGGCCAACTCGCCGGTCTTGATCGACTCGTCGGCGGTCACAGAGGTCGACCGATTGAGTTTCTCCGCGTCGCCCGGGTGTTCCTCGAAATACGACAGCTCCTGCGCGACGAGCCGTGCGAGCACCTGGCATTCCTCAGCTCGCGGGGCACGGCCCAAACAGCGCCGGCAGGCGTAATGAAGCCGCTCTTCATCCGTCGATCCCCCGTCCCGCAGAGTCCGCTCGGCGAGCGCCCCCGCACACTGCAGGAATACCGGTTCATTGAGCGTCGTCAGAGCCTGCAGCGGTGTGTTGGATCTCGTCCGTCGCACGCAGGAGAAATCTCCCGTTGTCCCATCGAAGGCCTGCATCGCCGGGTACGGGATCGACCGAAATCGGAACGTGTACAGGCCTCGTCGGAACCGGCCCGATCCAGTGTCGGTGTTCCAGTCCTTGGGGCCGTAGCTCGTGGGAGGCTGAAACAGGAACTCGGGGGCCGGCGGGTAGACGCTTGGCCCGCCAATCGCAGGATTGAGAAGTCCGCTGGCGGCGAGGGCCATGTCACGGACCATCTCTGCATCGACTCGGAACCGGGCACCCCGGCCGAGCAGTCGATTCGCCGGATCAACCACGAGCAAATGGGGATCAACGCGGGACGACTGGCGATAAACCTCCGATCGGACGATCTGACGGTGCAACTCCTTGATCCGCCATCCACCATCCATCAGCGTGACGGCCAGAGCGTCCAGCAGCTCGGGATGCGACGGGGCCTCGCTTTGTGACCCGAGGTCTTCACTGGTACTGACCAGTCCTGTACCGAAATAGGCCTGCCAGATGCGATTGACGAGCGACCTGGCTGTTGTTGGCGAGCGGCGATCGACAAGCCAGCGGGCCAGCGCCAGTCGTGGGGGCGTCCGACTGCTGGACGCGAACTCGCCGACGGACCGCGGTTCGGAAAGTGCGTGCAGGAACCCTGGAGTCGCCGGAGTCACGACTTCAAGAGGCTTCAGGAAACTGCCCCGATCGAGCAACCGCGTGACGCGCGGTTCCGACCGCTCCTCAAGGACCAATTGCGACGACCCCTCCGGATGGCCGGCCCAAAGTTCTTCGATCCGGGCGTTTGCAGCCGACCATTCTGAGCGCGTCGTGCGCCAATAACTGAAAAGCGTCGCCGACTGGGAATCCGTTCGACAGTCTTTGGCGATACCCAGCACGGTCTGGACATCGCAAGGCAGCGGCGCGGCGAAGGGCCCTTCGTCGTCAGTCGTCGAGATCCGAAACCGACCGAACGACTGCGCCTGGTTGGCATCGCTATTCCAACCACCATGATTCTGGACGAGTTGCACCTCGACTTCGAGCTCCTCGGTGTTGGGAAACGAGATCGGCGACTCCGCGACGAAGATTGCCTCGCTCGGCGCATTTCGTCGGCCCGGCCCCAAATCGCTGACCCAAGCCGTCTTGGGATCGTCGTCAATGGCAAAGCCGACGGGACCGGTCACGCGCCTGGTGCCCGTCCGATCGTCAAATGCGGAATCGAGTTCCCGCTCGGGCGGATTGAGGTTGGCCAAAGCTGTCCGAAAGACGACGGACCGTCCCTGATCGTAGTGCCCGTTCGGCCAGACGCGGGCTTTGAACTCAGTCAGCGCGGCGACCCCCTTGAACGAGCGTCCGGGGCCACCGCACGGCAGCCCCGGATCGTTGAGCTGCTCCAGCCGGAACGCAGTGATCGCGTGGCTGGCGACCTTGAAATGCAGCGTCGTCGTCGCCTTGACGGGAGCATAACCCTGAAGCATGTACGAACCGTCCGATAGGTGCAGCATCGGATGACCACCTGCCGAATGATCGTCATTCGACGTCGCCACAGTCCAGCGGGCTCGATCACCCGGGTTGGAGTTTTCCCAGCTCTCCAGCTGCCGTGGCCAATCGGCGCAGGATGCTTGCCGCTGCCGTTCAATCCGCCGGATCTCGCCGAGCACCCGGCCGCGAAGCTGCAGTTCCTCAGGAGTCAACACGGCGATACTGGCTTCATGGCAGTTATTCAGAAACGCGAATAACCCGTAATACTCCTGTTGGCTGATCGGATCGAATTTGTGATCGTGACACTGCGCGCACTGGATCGTCAGGCCCAGGACGCTCTTGCCGATGGCATCCATTCGGTCGAACATCGCCTCCATCCGAAACTGCTCGGGATCGGCGCCGCCCTCTTCGTTCGTCATGGCGTTGCGAAGGAACCCGGTGGCGACACGCTGATCTTGCGTTGGGTGCGGCAGTAGATCGCCCGCAATCTGTTCGATCACGAACTGGTCGTAAGGCAGATCCTGATTGAAAGCGCGTATCACCCAGTCGCGATAAGACCAAGCCAGTCTCGGCTTGTCTTTTTCATACCCGTCGGAATCGGCATATCGGGCCGCATCCAGCCAAAACCTGCCCCAGTGTTCGCCGTAGTGGGGCGATCTCAGCAACCGCTCAACCGCATCGTCATAGGCCTGGGGGCGTGGATCATCGACAAACGAATCAATTTCGGCGATCGAAGGGGGCAGTCCGGTCAGGTCGAGACTGAGGCGGCGCAACAGCGTCGCGCGATCCGCTTCCGGCGAGAACGACAGCCGTTCCTGCTTCAGTCTCGCGAGGACCAGCTCGTCGATGATCATGGCCAAACTCTTGCCAGCAGCGCCTTTCGGAAGGACCGGCGACTCAAAGGCCCAGTGGCCGGACCAGGCGGCCCCTTCGTCGATCCAGCGACGAATCAGTTCAATCTGCTCCGCCGAAAGCGGCTTGTGCGACTCCGCCGGCGGCATCCGCTCTGTGGGATCAGACGCTGTGATCCGACGAAACAGTTCGCTTCGGGATGAGTGACCGGGTGATACGATGACCTGGTCGTCCGACTTGCCAAACACGCCCTCCCGCACGTCCAGTCTCAGGTCCCCTTTGCGGTTACTGGCGTCTGGACCGTGACAGGTAAAACAGTGATCGGAAAGCAGCGGTCTGATCTGTCGGACAAAGTTGATCTCCTCGGCTCCATCTGCCAGTGGCGGCGCCGCAAGCGACAGCAGCGCAGCGAATAGAACTGGCACGCGCCCGAGTCCGGGCGCCGATTGTTCGAAGCGACGATCGTCAGCATGCGATTCCATAAGCGGCCACTCAAATCCGGACAAAGATTCGCCGCCGATACATCCACAGCAGCACAAATGCCTCGATCCCCAGTACGGTCAGCGACGTGAGAACTCTCCTCGCCGGATCCCCCATTCCGCCGAAGAATCCTTTCGTAAAAATCTCGATGAACCCCTTGAACCAGGCTTCGCCGGCCGTCTGCGAGAAGAGATAGATCAGGAGTGCGTTCGCTCCGAACCCCATCGCAAACATAAACGGGCGACGGATCTTGAGGACATCGACCAGCCCGTAGACCGCCGCGAGAGTCAGCAGCGACCAGCCGCCGCTGACCAGAACAAACGAACTGGTACAGATCCGCTTGACGATTGGCGTCACGGGATCCAGTGCATAGCCTGCGATGAGGGCCGCGGCTCCAGCCCCGATCAGCAGCCGCAGTTTCTTTCCGGCCGTCCGGTCGCTCAGAAGCGTCCAGCCGGCCAGGACACCCCACATCGTGTGGGCCGTGGTGGGAATGCAGTTGAAAGTCACCCAGTGGCCACCACTTGTGTAGCCGATCAACTTTGTGTCGATGAATGAGCCAAAATTGCGTCCCGGCTCGAAGGGCTGATCAAAGCCTGGCACCGACCACAGGCGGTACAGCAGTTCCGACATCGCCAGCAGGGCGATCGTCACCGCGATCTGAACGATCGCGGACCAGCGCATCATGAGAAACGCAATGAGGCATGTGACAGACAGCTGTGCCAACACATTCCAAAGCTGGAACGACAGCGCGCCACTGTACGAACAGCTCAGCATCAGTCCGAAGGCCAGGAGTATCGCCGACCGGCGCACGGCATGTCCGAACGTTCTGATCCAGGAATCTCCGCGACTCCAGCGCGCTGAATAGGAGAACGGCATCGCCACGCCAACGATGAACATGAAAAACGGCTGAATCAGGTCCCACAGACGCAGGCCATGCCAGGGGTGATGCGTGAGCTGCTGAGCAACGGTGTGAAACGTTCCTGAGGTCGATTCGAGGATCGCCGCGTTCAGCCCCGAAGCCTCGCACATCAGGAGAAACATTGTGAGACCACGGAAGACATCAAGCGATATAAGGCGGCCCGGCGCCGCAGCGGACGGTCGATCGCCTTGCACTTGGATGCCCGGCTCCCTGCAGCCCGCGGCCGCCTCCTGCCGAGAAGGTTGCCCTTCAGCAGATGCATGTTGTCTTGTGAAATGAGTTGCGGTTGACTGCATTCTTCGGTCGCTGCCTAAAATGTTCGTTCACACGAAGGGCGTCACGCCGGGAACGGCGACAGGGGCGAGCGGCAGCGGCCCCCATTCATATTTCGGCGGCGCGAGACGTTCCTTGGAATTGAGCGCCTGCTCCCAGGTGATCGTTTTGCCGGTGTACGCCGACATCCGCCCCATGATCGCCAAAAGCGAGCTGCGGGTCATGTACTCGCCGTTGTTGATCGGCGTGGCGTTGCGGATCGAGGCGAAAAGCTCGCTGTGCTCGATCTGGTACATCGAGGCCTCGTTCTTCTTCGCGCCCTCGTAGGCCCAGGCGACCTTCCCGCTGCTGGTGATGTTGAAGGCATTCTGCGTGTGGGCGACCCCCTTCGTTCCGTAGAAATGATCGGTCACGTCGTTCGAGCAGCCGTCGACCTGCCGGCACGTGCAAAACGCCCTGGCCCCGTTCGCGTACTCGTAGACGACGCTGAACTGGTCGTAGACATTGCCCGATTCAGGACCGCTGCGGGCCAATCGGCCGCCGACTCCCGTGCAGCGCACCGGCGGCTCGTCCTTCATCGCCCAGGCGACTTTGTCGAGGCTGTGGACGTGCTGCTCGACGTTGAAATCGCCCGAGAGCCAGGTCATATGCTGCCAGTTGCGGAGCTGGAATTCCATGTCGCTCCACTCAGGCTGGCGCGGGAATTTTTTTAGCGTCTGCGTGAGGTATGTTGCCTGGATCGTAAGGAGATCGCCGATCGCGCCCTCGTGGATCTTCTGAAACACCGCCCGTTGCGCCGGGTGATAGCGCCAACACAGGCCCGAGACGACCGACAGCCCTTTCTGCTTCGCCAGCCGGCAGGTGTCGATCACCGATCGCACCCCAGGCCCGTCGACGGCCACCGGTTTCTCGGCGAAGACGTGCTTCCCTTTCTCGACCGCGTACGCCAGTTGTTCCGGACGAAAGACCGGAGGGGTCGCGAGAATCACCACGTCGACGCCGCTGTCGATCACCTGCTTGTAGGCGTCGAAGCCGACGAACTGCCGATCGGTCGCCACGGCCACTTTGTCGGCGAGCTCCGAGCTGCGCAGGGCGTTGAGGCTGTTCTGCAGTTTGTCGGCGAAGGCGTCACCCATCGCGACGAGCTTGAGGTTCGTGTCGGCCTGCAGCGCGTCGGCCGCCGCGCCGCTGCCGCGACCGCCACATCCGATCAGCCCCAGCTTCAGGGTGTCGCTTCCACCGGCAAAGACGCCCGGCGCGAGTGCGAAGGGCCCCGCGAGGGCCCCCCCCACGGCGGCGAAAGCCGAACCTCTCAGAAACTCGCGCCGAGACCGAGAAGCCGGATTGGAATGAACTGTTGAGACGCTCATCTGCGGCACCTCCAACCTCCACCTACAGCGATCACTGGGCCAGCGCCGGATCATCGTCCGCCTGTTCGTTCGCGCAGCGTTAGCCGCCCGACTTTTCGCCGCCAAACCGTTCTCGAAGCTCCTTCGCCCGCTGCGGACTCAGGTCCCGGAATCTGACCGGGGAGCTGACGGGGACGCTTCGCGGAAACGCTTGCCGGGTCGGTAGTCAACGTGAAGTTATCAAATGCGTTCCCGCCGGGTTTGACCTCGACCTTGGTCGGCGTGATCGCATTGCCGCACTCGGGCGGTTTGAAGACGGGATGCTCAGGCTCAAGCTGTGCTTTGATTCGTGCGGCAACCTCCGGTCCACGACGTAAGTCTCGCGGATCGATTTCGAGGGGCGTTGTTCGTGGCTCCCGAAAAGTAACGACATGTGGCCCCACCAGCGCGCCTCGTTCCTCGGCATATTCGCCCGGCGGCTCAAGCGTGAGCGAAAACGAACCGTCTTCGTTCACGCGCCCGTATGAGGCGCGCCGCGGGTTTCCGGCCGTACGTCCTGTCTGTTTCGGTGCATCGGCCGGAGTGAAGATGACAATGCCGCCGACAGCCGGCTTCTCGTTACAGGTCACGCGTCCGGATCCAACTGCGATATTCCGATAGGGGTCGCCGCCGCAACCGACACGGCAACGTTGAGCGTGCGAAGCTGAACGGATTGATCGGTGCGGGCCATGGAGTTCATCGCGCGCAGGATTCAGAGAAACCGGCCTGAGACTGGAACAAACCGGATCGCACTTTCTTGACAAAACCACTTGTACCGCGCGACCCTCGCTGTTGCAGCAGATACTTATGACAGGATTACACATCGTGCTTTCCGCTTTCTCCGTTATCGAGCTCGCCCTGGAGAGCAGTCCTCCGCTTGCGGAGCCATAGCACAAACAACCGCAGCGGGTAGACGATCGGTGCAATCAAGGCGAGCGCAAGGACGACGACAACCAACACGAGTGAGCCAAGCATGCCGATGGCAGGTCCCGGACCGACATAGGCCACGACTGTCGGAACAGCCGTGGCATCATGCCAGGACGATAAGGCTTCGACGGCTAGAACTACGGGCGTGATGGCGTACAGGCACATCAATTGGTCTCCGTCGGGACATTGAACGGGAAGGATGGCCGATAGACATATTGTGCCGACAGAATATTCCGTCTTCCGTTGTCTGAAGCGTTCGGGCGGTCCTGAACCGGCTGAACGTAGACGTATTCCCACACGACCTTCCCCGACTCGAAATCAATTTCCCAGATGGCGCCCGACTCCATCAGCACCACGAGAACGCGGCGGCGATCACGGTGGATGTCTAAGTGGCCTCCCCGCGGTGAATGAAATTTGCGCAGCAGCTCGGGCTGAGGAACTGGCTTCTCAGTCGTCGGAAACATCGTGATCGGGCGATGACCGTCCAGATCGATCTTCACCAGTCGCGATCCGCCGTGCTGTTTTGCTCCACCATGATTGTCAAAGACGAGGACCCCGTCTTCAAAAAAGCGCGGACTGTGTTGATGCACGCTCGCGCCGGCACTCATGCGCGTGAATTGCCGCGTCTTGGGATCAAGGATTCCGATTGCGTTGAGATTACGAAGTGACACCAAAACGTCGCCTGGGCTCGTTCCCGGCACCCGGCTGGCGTCTTCCGAAGTAGCCACCCGCACGTCATTCAAATGCACCGGGTCATGTGCATCGACGACTTCGGTGTATTCAGGTTCCTTCCAGTGCCAAATGAGTCCCTCCCAGCCCGATCGACAGAGCGCTTCCAGTACGGGAATCTCATCGATGACGTCGCCCTCGGCAGTCAAGATCAGGATGAGGTCCTGATAGACGGCGTTCTGGCGACTCTCAATCCGACCCGCAGTTGCTCCAATCGGCACGGTCCCCCGGACAATGCGGTGAGCCGGGACGAAAATTCGGCCGTCTTCGGCGACGTGGCACCAATGATGAGAATGGAGCACCTTGTGCCAGAGCAGCTTGGACTGCCGGTCATAGCGGGCTAAGCCGACTCCATAGGGAAAAAAGTTCAGGGCCTGAAACGACACGAGCAACCCGCCATCCGGGTAAAGATGCGCTCCCACGGGATAGGCGCCTGCGTTCCACGCCATCCTCGCGTTTGGGAGGTGGGCCCAAATATTCGGATCGTATGCCCAATAGTGTTTTACATTACCCTTGCGGTCCATGAGCCAGGCCACGCAGCCGGCTGGATGGTAGGACTGCAGATAATGAGCGCCGCCGCAGACGAGAATCAAGTCCTCGTCATCGGACAACGAGGCACGTAACACCGTGGGACGTTCGACGCCCTGCTGATACGGGGGGCCTTGTTTGTCCTCCTGCGCCACCGCCCGAACGGCAGAAGAGGCTAATTGGGCGTCACGCAGGACGTTGTATGGAAAGATCTGTTCCTGGACGACAAATGCGCCCAGCAGAAACGCGAAGACAAAGAGAGAAAACGCTGACAAGCACCCGAGCACGAAGGTGGTTCTGACTTTGACCATCGCGGTCTGTCCCTGCCGGAACTACGGCAACCGACGTGTTGCCGGCTGCTCATCGGCCAACAGGGTTCTGCATGCAAGTCCACCGGCGACGAAAAGAGAGCCATTCAGGGGGACTTTTTGTCGGCTCCGTCGCTAAACTGCTCACGCATTTTGTTCGCCCGCTGGGCGGGTATTCGATCCGGGTCTCGAAAACCGGATTGACCGGAGCGCTTTGCCGCAGCGTTTTTCGAAGGCTTTGTCGGGTCGGGGGCCAATGTGAACGTAAACTCGTTCTTTCCGGATTTGACCTCCACGTCGGTGGGGGTGATCGCATTGTCGCAATCGAGAGGCTCGTAGACCGGGTTCTCACGCGCAGCCTTGGCTTTGATTTGTGCGACAATCTCCGGCCCGTAACGCAGGTCCCGTGGATCGAGCTCCAGAGGTGCTGTTCGTGGCTCCTTGAATACCACGGCATGCCGTCCCACCAGCGCGCCTGGCCGCTCAGCATCCTTGCCGCGCACCTCGAGCACGAGCGAGAACGTGCCGTCGTCGTTCACTCTCCCGTAGGAACTGCGCCCCGGGACCCCGGCCTCGCGCCCCGTCTGTTTTGGGGCATCGACCGGGTTGAAAATGACGAAGCCGCCGACGGCCGGCTTATCGTTGCAGGTCACCCGTCCGGACACAACTGCGATGTTCTGATAAGGATCGCCGCCGCAGCCAGCGCTCACGACTGTCAACAGCAAAAGACATAGTTCGGGTCGCAGGAGGCCGTATTTTCCAGGCATTGGAACCCTCAAGGTGTTCGGTGCGTGCAAAAACACGTTTCAGCCCAGTCGCGATTGCTCCAACTGTCCACGAGCTTCGCAGACGCCGGCCCCTGGCAATCGTCCGCCTGACGACACGCGATGCCACAGCTTCACCCTGCCTGTCCGCAGTCACCTTCGACTTACGGACAGGCAGGCTTGCCGCACACGAACCGCGTCAATCACACGACGGCCCGGGGAAAGCACGATCTCGCGGTTTCTAGAAATCTCCGACGGGATTTCCTTCGTCGCCGAAGAACAGATTTGTAAAAACCTTCGGCGGGTGAGGATACTGTATCCACCACCCAGGCCACGACTGAATGTTCTGGTTGATGAAGCGCACGGCCCCATCGGCCATGACCACCTGCAATCCACCGATATGGGCGCTGCTTGGCGCATTTCGACGCCCCTGGTCATTCGTCCAGTCAATGTTCGCGGTGCCCGCGACGAGCTTACAGGGAGTATTGGGCGTGATATCCAGGAAGCGATAGGACGCGGCGACGAGATTGTATCCGTTCCACGTTGCTCCCACAGATTTGAACGGGGCGCCTATGGAGCACATTCGCTCGCCCACGAGTATCGTGTTGCTGGTCCCGTCCACGACGTCCTTGATGGTACGCTTGTTATTGACGCCGAAGAAATATGCACTTCCGGGATAATTGCTCTTGGCTGGCATTAGCGCAGCCGGATCCCAACTGTCGAAGAGAATGGGGTTCAGATTCCCCATGGGATCAGACGGGCACATGTACACGCTGAGCGGCGTTTGGTCCAAAACCGTGGAAGTGCCGACGTAGCCACCACCGGTTGGAGTGGGCACTTTCTCAATTCCCACCTTGAGCGCGGTGTACAAGGGCGCCTGGTCCAGATACGGCAAGATCATGGCCGACCACGCCCAGGAGCCACTCTTCCATTCGATTCCAGTATTCGTGATGGTCCCTCTCACGCCAGGCAGGCCCGGGTCGGTTACGGCGTTGAATGGCCCGAACACACTTACCATGCCCATCGGAAACGTGTTCGTTGTATCGTGATAATTGTGTAGGGCCAGCCCGAGCTGCTTCAGATTGTTCTTGCACGACGTTCGCCGCGCCGCCTCGCGCGCCTGCTGCACAGCCGGCAGCAACAGCGCAATCAGCGTCGCAATGATGGCAATGACAACGAGGAGTTCAATGAGTGTGAAGCCGCGGCACTTCCGCTTGTTAGGGCGCATAAATCACTCCAGAATCAGGGGTTAAAGAAACCAGTCACCAAGCGTACCAATCAGGCGCAACAACAAAATGTTGGTCCAACGGAAGCTATAGGTTGGAGCCGCCGGTTTTTGGACACAAAAGATCGGCTGCTCACCAGATTCCGTCTGCGGCCGTCAGTGCGAAATACCGGTAAGCTCAATCCATGAACGGGCCCGGTTTTTTGTCCAAATCGGACTCCTTCCAGCCCAAAATCTCCGGGAAACGTGCTGTGTACCCCGACGGTGTGAAATCAAATGAGTCGCCCATGCTGACTCCTTCGGTGGGAGACAACGCCGAGAGTTCGGTGAGTCGACGCGATAAAGACGAATTCGTCCGACTGCTCGGGACGCACGAGCGCTATGTGCGCGCGTACATATTGTCTCTTCTGCCGAGCTGGGCGGATGCCGACGAAATATTCCAGGAAACCTGTCTTCGCCTGTATCAGCAGATTGATGAGTGGGATTCGACAAAGAGTTTCCGGGCCTGGGCGTGCGCGGTGGCTTATTTTCAGGTTCTGAGCCGTCGCAAGGTAATTCAGCGCGAACGATTGCGATTCGGTGAAGACTTCATGAGCGCCGTCGCGAGACAGCACACGGCAGAATCAATGGCGCTCGATCGGCGCGGCGAAGCGCTGGAAAGTTGCCTGGACAAACTGAACCCCGAAAGGCGCCAAATTCTCGAGTGGTTTTACCGAGACGACCTGAGCATCAATCAGCTCGCAGCGAAGACCGGTCGGACAGTTGCCGCATCATACAAGACCCTTCTACGCACCCGGAACCTGCTTCGGGACTGCATTGAGCGTTCGCTGCTGGGCACGGAGTAACGTCAAATGAAAGGCGATTCCGAACACTGGAGCCGTCTCCTCGACGAGGTTTACGAACTGGCCCACTCGGTCCTGGAAGGGCACGCCACCGACAGTCAGCGCGAGAGACTCGAGCAACTGGTCCTCGAAGACGACGACGCCTGCAAGGCGTATATCCAATACATGCATGAGACGGTCGTCATTCGCCAATTGGTGCGGGCAGAAGGCGCCGCCCCCAAGGTTGCATCAGTCATCGTGGCCGACGAGGACTGCACAAGACACGAAATCGGTCCTGCTTTTGGCGCGTCAGGGAAAGCCGATAGCGCCAGTCGCGAGACGTCCCGCTCTTCCTCCTCATTTTCATCCGGCGCACCAATACGGCCTTCTCGCCCCGGCGTCGTCGGAAGCTGGCTTTACCGGCGCCGAATGGCGCTGGCGCTGGGCGGGGCGATTGTCGCGGCCGTGTTCATTGCAGTTCTTGAGCGCTCCGAGCCTGCGGGGACAAAGACCGCGGAGCAGGACCTGCGGGTCGTTCGAACGGAACGGGTGGCACGACTCAAGCGATCGGTCGATGCGATTTGGAGCAGCGAAGGCAATTCAGCCTCACTGCAACCCGGCGATTGGCTGACGCACGGCCGCTACTCGTTGACTCAGGGCTTCGCCCAGATCAGGTTTGCCTGGGGCACCGAGGTGACGCTCGAAGCGCCCGTCGAGATTGAATTCGTCCCGGATGGCACTCGTCGACTGCTTTTCGGCACCCTGGTCGCCCGCGTTTCTCCCGACGACACCGACTTCACCGTCGATACGCCGACCGTCAAGGTGGTCGATCTGGGCACGGAATTCGGCGTTTCGACGGCGCACAGCGGCGAGAGCGAAGTTCACGTTTTCAAAGGAGCGGTCGAAGCCCGCCAAAAACTCGGCGACGCAGCCGAACTCTCCAGACCGATTAAATTGTCGGCCGGCGAAGCGACCGGGTTCGGTATTCAGAAAACTCCCTCTCGACCGATCACCTACAACCCGAAGCGCTTCTCGAAAGCCTGGCGGGTCGCGAGCCGGGTCTCCGAAACAACAGGCGCCATGCGGTTTATTCATCCTCCTCCGGCAAGCGTCGTCGAGGGCCGAACCGAAAGCAATGAGAACCTGCTCCTCTTTCTCGAGTCTGAAGCCGTTATACTCACCGATCCCGTTGCCGTAACGATCACTCAGCCCGGCTTGTACACAACGACCAGCGGCAGCGGCGCGAGGCTGCCGGCCGGCATTGCGGTGGACAGTTTTCTGGTGCACTTCGACCCGGTCGGTTCAAAGTTCAATCAGGCCCCGGTGACAGCCCAGGGCACCGTCACGTTCGAGCGCCCGATTGTCGGGATTATCGCGCGGGGCGACCAACTGGCCGAAAGCGACCGCCTGTTTGCCGCTCCCGACACCCACTATGTGTGCTCGGTCGAATACGAATTTCAGGGCCCGATCGACGACGGCTATTTCACAAACCACCTGCCTCCGTATTCGATCCGCGGTCTGGCCGGCCTTTGGAGCGCCGCTGAGCTTCATGATTCACCTGCGCCCAACGATTGGATCCGACTGAGCGCAGATCGCCGCACCCTGACAGTGACCTGTTCCGCCGGCGGAGAGGCCGATCAGCTTCGGATCCTTGTCGCCGCAGCGGTGAACGAATCCGTTGTGACGCCCCAAGTGCCCGATGCAGTCGTTTCGTACCCTTACCGCGGACGGCCGTTTCGAGCGGGAGACGTCGTTCAGGCCGAGGATTACGATCTGGGCGGCGAAGGCGTCGGCTATCACGACAACACACCAGACGCTCTGGCCAACGTTTATCGCACGAACAGCAGCGTGGAACTGTACAGCTACGTGGTGCCCGGGCGGACGGAAACCGTCGTCTGCATGGCCACGCCCGGTGAGTGGCTTGCCTACACTGTCGATATCGATAAACCCGGGACCTACATCGTCAAGGCGCGCGTCGGGGGAGGCAGATCACTCGGCGGATCGTTTCGGTTCGACTTCGGAGAAACGCTCTCGACCGCGCCTTTGCACGTCCCCGAGTCACCGCAAACGGGCGGCTTTCCGCCTGACCATCATGTCACGATCGAGTCCGCACCTGTGCGGCTCGAGCCGGGTCGCCACGTCATGCGGGTCGTCATGAACACAAACAGCGATCGCCGCACGGTCGGTGATTTCGACTGGTTTCAGATCGAACCCCTCAAAGCAGAGCCGACGGCGACCGCGAGAACGAAGGAGCCGATCGAACAATGAGCCGTCTCGCACATCGATTCTGTGTGGCGTTCAGCAAGCAGGTATCGACTCCGCCGCGCCATTGTCTGGGATTCAGGTCTCTACTTGGCTGCGTGGTCGTGATGGCATTCGCTCCGCCAGCGCGTCCGGACGCGCCGAGGCCCCTAACCGTCGGGGTCGTACAGTTCTCGGTAGAGCCACGGCTCGCAGAGAATCGCGACAAGGTCGCCGGTTTTATTCGCCAGGCAAAGGCACGCGGCTGCCGCGTCGTGGTTTTCCCGCGAACGGCACTCTATTGGCCCCCTGATACGTTGAAAAGCCAGGTCGACGAGGCCGTGGCGTCGCTGCAGAAGGTCGTCGATGATGCAGACGTGTATGCCCTCATCGTCGGCCTGTACAAGCGGCATGAGGGAGAGAAGCCGTTCGAACGGTTACTCGTTATTGATCCGGACGGACGGATCATCCACACCTACAACCAGCTCTGGTATGACCTCCGTTTCAAAGAGGCCCCAGGCCTTTTCAAGATCGACGGCATACCTTGCGCCGCTGCCATTTGCGCCGACCGGTGGATTCGCAGCGTCGAAGAGTTGCCCGCCGTCGCTGGTGCCAAAGTTCTGTTCGAATGCTCGAACAACTACGACAACGAGTGGATTCCGGACCTGGGCTGGTATTGGTACGTCCCCCGGGCACTGAGAAATGGGGTCTTCGTCGTCTACGCCAACACCTCGCAGGCGCGGGGCATTTCAGATCGACCCGGGCACGGCCACAGCGCTCTGATTGCTCCTGACGGCAACGTCGTCGCCGCTGCCGGAACAGAGATCGACAAGCTGCTCATTGGCAAACTCGATCTGGCCCAAGCCACGGGTAGCGAGGCGCGCAAGCGTCTCAATCACCCCCTGTTCAGGACGTTCTGGGAAACCGGAATTGCCGCTCTTGCCGGGCGCCGCGCCGACCCGCCGCTCTACGAGCCACTCGTGTCCCCGACCATCGAACTGACGATCGCCGCAGCGCAAATGGCCTGCTCGCGCTCGATCGAGGAAAACGTTGCCACGATCACGGGGTTGATCAAGTCGGCGGCGGCACAACGGGCCGATGTCGTCGTGTTGCCCGAGCTGGCCGTCACCGGCGCGCGCGATGCTGATATAGTGACCGCGACACCTGCAGACGTCGCGCGCGCCCTCGCTGCGCTACAGCAAGCGGCAAAAGACGCAGCGATCCATGTCGCCTGCGGCCTCCCCTGGCAATCCGGCGGAAAGCGGTACAATTGCGCGGTCGTGATCGACCCGCGCGGCGAAGTGCTTACGCGCTACGCTCAGGTTGTCGTCGATCGGCCGGAGCTCTTTGCGCCCGGAATGAGCACCGCCGACATGTGGTTCGAAATCAGGGGCGTGCCCTGTGTCGTGACCGTCGGCCATGACGCCCTATGGAGCGAGATGGCCGAGCTGGCCGCGGTGCGCGGCGCCCAGGTGCACCTGCACTTGGCGTACGACCAGAATGCAACGTCTTCTGGCGAATTGCGCCGTAAGCAACTGTGGGTTAACCTGGCTTCGTTTCGCACGTTCACGGCGACCGTCAACGCCGCCTCGCCCGAGGGGCTCGAAAACCCCAGCGCGCCCGCCAGCGGCGGCAGCGCCCTCTGGGAAGACTATTATCGCGCGAGCGGCAAATGGGCCGGAGGTTACGCACCTCATTCAGCCGTTCGACTGACCGAGGCAAGGCAGGGCCAGGCGATTCTTTATGCCACGCAAATGGTTCACTCAACCAACTCGCAGTTTCAACGCATCATCGAGTCATCCAACCCCCAGATGTTTCCCTGGTACGTCATGGGGGCAAAAGCGATCTGCTCGACTTCCCCAATTGTTTCGGCAAACGCCGGATCGGCCGAACGTTGAGAACTCAATCGCCACATGAACTCGCGGCCGTGCGCCCGACCCGGGTCGAGGCAAAGCTTGGGATGACCCACGTATGAAATCGCTGGACACTGAGCGCCGATTCTCATTTCCCCGTTGCCGGTCGGCCGCCGTGCGATTGCTCGCCGGCATCGCCGTATGCGGGCTGGGCGCGACATTATCCGCGGCCAACGAAGTCGATTTCGCCAAGGATGTCCGTCCGATCCTGCAAGCGCGCTGCATCAAATGCCACGGGCCCGAGAAGCAGAAATCGTCGCTACGGGTCGACTCGCGAACCAGACTGCTTGCCGGTGGCGATTCCGGACCGGCGATCATTCCCGGTGACCCGGAGCATAGCTACCTCGTGGAGCTTGTTTCGTCGGCCGACCAGGCAACTCGAATGCCCCCCAAGGGAGACCCTTTGAGTGCCGAACAGATCGCCAAGATCAGGCAGTGGATCCGCGAAGGCGCGAAATGGCCGATGGAGAACGAGAACCCCCAGGGCCCGAGCCCGCATTGGGCTTTTGTGCCCGTACGGCCTTTCCCGATACCGCGGCTCGGAAGACCCGACTCCCAACCCAACACACTCAACCCCATCGATTCGTTCCTCCTCGCCGATCTCGCCCGTCGCGGCCTTCAGATGTCTTCCGAAGCCGACCCACGCACATTCATCCGCCGCGCGACCCTGGATCTCATCGGTCTGCCCCCCACGCCGGATGAGGTACAGGAGTTCGTACGAGCGTGCAACTTGGACAACGACACGTCGCCAAAGCTTCCGGACGGCCCCGTCAAACGGCTTATCGACCGATTGCTCGCCTCACCCCGCTACGGCGAGCGCTGGGCACAGCACTGGCTCGACGTCATCCGTTATGCCGACACCAACGGATACGAAAAGAATGCGCTGCGCCCCAGCGCGTGGCCCTATCGCGACTACGTTATCGCGGCCTTCAATGCCGACATCCCCTATCCGCAGTTCCTGGTGGAGCAACTGGCAGGAGATGTCTTGGGCGTCGATCCCGCCACCGGGTTTTTGGTCACGCCGCCGTTCCCCACACGCATCGAAATCGGGCAGGAAGCGGCCGCGATTTCTCAGGCGCGCTTCAACGGCCTCGACGAAGTCTTGCAGAACGTGGGAAGCGCTCTTTTGGGCCTGACCGTGGGATGCGCGCGGTGCCACGATCATAAGTTCGACCCTGTGAGCGTGCACGACTACTACCGCCTGGCGGCCACGTTCGACGGGCTGCGTTTCGCCGATCGCCCATGGCGCGGCGGCGCAATGCCCACCGAACAGACGCGCGGCCTCGAGAACCGCCTCGCGGAAATCCGGAGCGAACTGTCTGCGTTTCCATCAACGCGGGAATCTGAACCGACACAGGTCACCGATTTCTTCCCCCCCGTGAATGCCCGATGGATGCGCCTGGTCATAGCCGAAACATTCTTCAAGCGCGATTACGCCCCGGCCTTCGACGAAATTGAAGTGTGGGGGGCGGCCGATCGTCATGCGCCAGCAAGCAATCTCGGCGCCGCGGCAACAGGCGCCGTAGCGCGCTCGAGCGGAGCAGACCCGGTTCTGGGTGGGGGCGACTGCGTTCTAAACGACGGGAAGCGCGGAGGCGACTCGTTGTGGATCGCCGCCGGCCAACTTGACGCGGGCAATACGCCCTGGGTGGAAATCGAGCTTCCGCAGCCGGCGCTCATCAATCGCGTGACATGGAGTTGCGACCCTGATGATCAGGTCACTTCCGACCGTGTGCCCCTGCGCTGGCGCACGGCCAAACGCTGGCGCATCGAGGCGGCTTCACAGCCGGGGCAATGGCACACGCTGGTTTCGCCCGACCGCGCTGACAACCTCTCGCCCGACGACGCCGATCGACGAAACCGCTTGGAGCAGGAGTTTGCCGAGACCGCGATGCGCCTCCGCGAGCTCACCCACGTCTTTGCCGGTCGATTCAAGCCCGCGGGCCCGATGCACATCCTGCGCCGGGGCGACCCGCAGCAGCCACGCGAGCCAACCGGCCCGGGCGCCGTCGAGGTGCTCGGCGGCTATGAGTTGCCGCTCGACACCCCTGATTCCGAGCGGCGTCTGGCGCTCGCGAAATGGCTCGGAAATGAACGGCACCCTCTTACGGCACGGGTCTTGGTCAACCGCGTGTGGCGCCATCATTTCGGCGCCGGCATCGTCGATACTCCGAGCGACTTCGGGACGCAGGGCGAACTCCCGACGCATCCCGAGCTTCTCGACTGGCTGGCATACGACTTAATGTCCAGCGGTTGGCGCTTGAAGGAGCTCCACCGGCTGATCTGCACGAGCGCCGCATACCGCCAAAGCAGCCGGCCAGATCAGGGCGCTTATCGAATCGATGCCGACACACGACTGCTCTGGCGCTTTCCCCCCCGCCGGCTGGAGGCCGAAGTCATTCGCGACAGCATTTTGTTCGCCAGCGGCTCGCTGGATACGACCATGGGAGGTCCGGGGATCAGTGTGTACGAACCTGTGGTCGGATCGGCATCGGATGTAAACGTCTGGGACGCGCAGGATGACCCCGGCCCTCAGTCGTGGCGAAGGATGATCTACCTGCTGCGAGTGCGGGGCGCCGACGATGGCGTGTTCAAGCCGTTCGACGTTCCCGATTGCGGCCAGGTGCGCCCCAAGCGCGGCGAGTCGACGACGCCACTGCAAGCACTGAACCTGTTTAACAGCCCGTTCGTCAGTCGGCAGGCCCAGCGCCTCGCCGAGCGCGCACGGCGCGAAGGCGGCGACGACGTCGCGCGGCAGATTGAGAGGATTTTCAATCTGACACTGGCTCGCCCTCCGGGAGCGGACGAGCTGGCCGCCTGCCTCGCCGCAGTGGAACAGGACAGCCTTGAAAGCGTCTGTCGCGCGCTCTTCAACTCCAATGAATTCCTGTTTCTGGAGTG
The DNA here is from genome assembly GCA_052388175.1 of Planctomycetaceae bacterium. Taxonomy (GTDB): domain Bacteria; phylum Planctomycetota; class Planctomycetia; order Planctomycetales; family Planctomycetaceae; genus SIAF01. The sequence goes on from JBQTIL010000041.1 coordinate 21,315, forward strand.
ACCCCTTGCTGTCGCCTACCGGACTGGCCATGCTCAATCGCCGGACGTTTCTCGGCGATCTCGGTGCCTCGATGGGCGGAATCGCGCTGCTCCAGCTCTTGTCGCGCGACGGCCTGCTGGCGGCGGAAGGGCGCGGCCCCTTTCGCCCCCAAATCGATGCGACGCGGCCCCATGCCGCGCGGGTTCCTCCATTGCCGGCCCGGGCCGATCAACTGCTGATCATCTTCTGTGCCGGCGCCGTCAGCCACGTCGATACCTGGGACTATAAACCCGAATTGATCCGCCACGACGGCGAAGACCCGCCTGATGCGCCGGTGGTCACTTTCATGGGGGCTGTCGGGAAGCTTGCGAGACCGATGTGGGAATTCAAGCCGCGGGGCAACGCCGGCAAGATGGTGTCGGAGCTGTTCCCGCGGCTGGGCGAGCTTGCCGATGAGATGTGTTTCATCCACTCGCTGACCTCCAGAAATAGCGCCCACACACAGGCCGAAAATTTCCTGTCCACGGGTTTCGCGTTCGAGGGCTATCCCAGTCTCGGGGCCTGGACGACCTATGCCCTGGGCAGCCCGAACGAAAACCTGCCCGCGTTCGTCTCCATCGCCGACCCTCGCGGACGGACAGAGGCGGGAGCCAACAACTGGGGGGCGGGATTCCTTCCGGCGGCATTTCAAGGTACGAGCTTCAGCGTCGACCGTCCGCCGCGAAACCTCAGTGCGCCTCGATCTGCGACCGTGGGCAGCGACGCTGTCGCACGCGACCTTCTGGCCCGGCTGAACGAGGCGCATCTGGCGCAATTTCCCGGCGACACGAGGCTCGCTGCCCGCATTGCGAGTTACGAGCTGGCGGGTCGAATGCAAGCGGCCATACCGCTCCTGTTGGAAGTGACCAGCGAGCCGGCCCATGTCCTCGCCGCTTACTCCGCAGACTCTTCCGACACCACCAAAGCGGCCTATGCCCGCAATTGTATCCTGGCCCGGCGACTTCTGGAGCGGGGAGTGCGCGTCGTGCAGCTCTTTAACGGCGCTGCGAACAATGGCGGCCAGACAAACTGGGACAGCCACTCCGACCTTTTCGGTCTCCACCAGAAGCACGCAGGAATATTTGACCAGCCGACCGCCGCCTTGCTGAGCGACCTTCGTCAACGCGGTCTCCTTGATCGCACGCTGGTCGTCTGGTGTACAGAATTCGGGCGCATGCCATTCATGCAGGCCAACGGTACCGGCCGCGACCACAACATCGAAGGATTCACCTGGTGGCTCATGGGTGCCGGGGTCAAGGTGCCTTTCAGCTACGGTGCCACCGACGACTTGGGTTGGAAGGCGGCGGAAAACGAAGTTACTCTCTACGACGTCAACGCCACCATCCTGCACCTTCTCGGCCTCAATCACGAAAGTCTGACCTATTACCACAACGGCTCCGAACGCCGCCTGACCGATGTGCACGGCCGCGTCCTGCACGAGATTCTTGCATAGTCGAATGCCCGAGCGCGGCTGGAAGTCGACACGACTTGCGGCGTGCGCAAATTGAGAAATGTTTTGCGCAAACGTGACTGGTTGGCGGCCGACGGTCTTGCGCATGATGGTCTCGTCGGCCCGCCGTCTCTGGAGTGGAATCAATAGGTATTTCCGAAGGGGCCTTCGATATTTGTTGAATTGTCGAAGGATCCCCGCGAAGTAAGATGCGGTGCTTGTCGTCTTCTGCGCAACTGCCCGCGGGTGATCGAAGAAGTGAGGTGCGTCTGAACGGGTTGACGACGCTGGGCTGCCTGGCAATCGCTTTGGGAGTCGCCGGTCGCCTGACCGCCGACGAGGGGTTAGGTGTGCGCGCCCCCGAGGGCTTTACCGTATCACTTTATGCCGACGACGATCTCGCACATGACATTTTCTCGATGACCATCGATTCGCTGGGTCGGGTCGTGGTCAGCGGCCCGGGTTACGTGCGGATTCTGGTCGATTCTGACAACGATTCTCGAGCCGACAGATTCCTTCAATTTGCCGACGGACCAACCACCGGTGCCCAGGGCCTCTATTTTGACGGTCGAGACCTCCTGTGCACCGGCGACGCCGGTCTGTTGCGGTATCGCGACTCAAACGCCGACGACATCGCTGACGGCCCTCCTGACGTGCTCCTCAAGATGAAGGCCGGCGACGAGCATGAGGCGCACGCCGTCCGCAAAGGCCCCGATGGTTTCTGGTACTTGATCTGTGGCAACGCAACAGGCATCGACCAGTCGTACCTCACGCTGCGGAATTCACCGGTGCAGTCGCCGGAATCAGGGACCATTCTGCGACTGGCTCCTGCTTTCTCCGGCGCCCAAGTCGTCGCGCACGGCTTCAGAAACCCCTACGACTTCGACTTTGGGCCCTCCGGCGACCTCTTTACATTCGACAGCGATGGCGAACGCGAAGTTTCGCTCCCCTGGTACGAGCCCACGCGAGTCTTCCAGGTTGCGCCCGGTTCTCATGCCGGCTGGTGCGATGAAAGCTGGAAGCGGCCTGGACGATTCTTCGACATGCCCCCCATCGTGGGCGCCTTTGGAAGGGGGTGCCCGACCGGCGTCGTCTGGTATCGGCACACTCAGTTCCCCGAACCGTACCGCTCGGCGCTGTTCATTCTCGATTGGACCTACGGCCGAGCGCTCGCTCTCCCCCTGACGCGCAAAGACAGTACGGTTGCCGCCGAGCCGCTGCCATTCATGTCGGCCGTCGGCGAACACGGGTTCGCCCCGACCGACGCCGAGGTCGGTCCTGACGGGTCACTGTTTGTTTCGATCGGCGGACGAGGTACGCGGGGAGGCATCTACCGGGTCTCGTGGGTGGGCGGCCGATCGGGCAGTTCGAATTCACCAGCAACGGCAGATCAACAGCTCGTTGGCTGCCTGGACGCGCCGCAGCCTTATAGCAGTTGGTCGCGCCGCGCCTGGGAACCGCTGGCGGGAAGACTTGGAAAAGAATCGTTCGTGACAGCGGCCATCGACGAGAACCAACCGGAGTTTCGGCGGGTTCGAGCGATCGAGATACTGACGGAGCGTTTCGGAGGCCTCGACGACGATCTCGCTCGCAAGCTTGCGGTTTCGCCACAACCCAAAGTGCGGGCCCGGGCTGCGTGGTCGCTGGGCCGGACGCGGCCGGAATCAACGGCGTTGGTGACGTTCGTTTCCGACAGCGACGCGGTCGTCCAGCGGCACGCTCTCGAAGCCCTGCTGGGTGCCGAACAGCGAGCGGTGGACGCGGCCGCCGCGCCGATTGCCGCCTGCCTGGGCAGCCGCGACCGGTTTGTGCGGGCCGCGGCCTCGCGAGTGCTTTCGCGCATGGGCGAAGAAAAATTTGGGGCGGCCTCGGCGGCAGGGGTTGCCGCCGGCGGTCAGGCGACGATTGCTGCTGCCGCCGCGCTCTGCGCGCGCCACCCGGGCTGCCAGGCGTCGGCCGCGCTCATCGCCCTCGATATCCTCGAATCAAAAAATTCCCGCGAGCTGAAACGCGACGCCGTCAGGCTGCTCCAGATCGCACTGGGAGACCTGGGCCCCACCGACGGACGGATTCCGCCCGCGTTTCGCGGGTACACCAGCCGTGTCGACACCGACTTACCGCCGACCGAGCTTGAGACGATTACCACCCGCGTCGTGCGGTTATTTCCGCACGAAGACGGCGAAGTCAATTACGAGCTGGGGCGCGTTATCGCGATGCTCGCCCCTGACGACGTTCCAACGCTCGACCGGGTCGTTTCGCAGATCACCGAGGGCTCTGATCCCGTTGATGACCTGCACAGGCTGATCGTCTCAGCCCGGATTCGTTCGCCGCGAAATCGCGACATTCGCAATCGCATCGCCGCGGCGTTCATAGGAATCGACGCGAAGACGACCGAACGATCGCTGGCCATCGACCGCAATTGGGATGACAGCGTGAGCCAGATGTATCGCGTGCACGTCGAACGCGACCATGACCTTCCGTTGGTGCTTTTGTCGCAACCGGGGTTCGGCCGGGCCGTGCACGTCGTTTTTGCCGAGGCCGTTCCGCGCGAAGCGCTTCCCAAAGCGATCGCCGCGTTTTTGCGCCAGATTGACGCCGACCCGAACTACGCCTGGGCCCCTGAACTTGTGCTTCTTCTCAGTCAGTCGCACGACCCTGCCGTGCGCGACTTGATCTGCTCGAAGTTCGACGATTTTGCGCTGCGAAACGCCGTGCTGACGGCCCTCGCTGAAGAGCCTCGCGCCGAAGATCGAGACAAGTTCGTCGCCGGACTTCAAAGTGCGCCGCTCGAGGTGCTGGCCCAATGTGTGCGGGCGCTTGGTCGAATTGAACCGGCATCACCCCCATGGCCCGAAGAGCAAGTGGGGCTCGTTCGGATCTTGCGCCGCCTGGGAAACAACGGGCTCGAATGCCAGGTCCGCGACCGCGTCATCGAGTTGCTCGAAAGAAACAGCGCTCGGCGTTTCGACGACCGCCCCGCAAAGGCTGGCCTCGATCAGCATTCGGCAATCGACCAGTGGACGGCGTTCGTGCGCGAAAAGTTCCCGGAAGAATTCGCCCGCCAGTCGGGAGAATCTGCCGCCAACCTCGACGAGCTTCGCGAACGCCTTGCCCGGGTCGACTGGGCCTCGTGCGACACGGCTCGCGGACGAAAGCTGTTCGAGGCGCGGGCCTGCATCCAATGCCACGGCAATCGCGGCGCCTTGGGCCCTGATCTGAACGGCGCCACATCGCGCTTCTCGCGCGACGATCTGTTTACGGCCATCGCCCTGCCCAGCCGCGACGTGTCGCCACGCTACCAGACGACCATGATCGGCACGGCCGCAGGGAAGGTTTTTACTGGGCTGGTCGTCTACGAGTCGGTCGATGGTCTGGTCCTCCGCAATTCGACGAATCAGACGTTCCGCATCGAGAGTCGCGATATTGAATACCGCCGGGCCCTCTCCACGTCGCTGATGCCCGAAGGGCTGCTCAAAGACCTCACCGACAGAGACCTGGCCGACTTATACGCCTATCTCAAGACCCTTACCGTGCACACCGCTGAACGGGAACAATCGTTCGGAGGAAACAATGGTTCCTGAAACTTTTTTTTTCGCCGCCTGGGCGTTCGTCCTTGTGGCGGCGATTCAGGCCACCGGCGCCGCCGACCGCCGACCGCTCTGGCCCGATGGCGCGCCTCTCGAAAAGCAGGTCGAAGACACCGAAAGCGACCCAAGAGCGCCCACTATCGATCATTACCCTGCAAGCCGATGGACCACCGGTGCCGCGGTGATCGTCTGCCCCGGCGGGGGTTACGGTGGACTGGCGACCGCCCACGAAGGCGAGCAGGTGGCCGGCTGGTTGAACGAGCAGGGAGTCGTCGCTTTCGTCCTTCGCTATCGGCATGCCCCCTACTATCACTACCCCGCGCCGGTCCTCGACGTTCAGCGCTCCCTCCGCCATGTCCGTTATCACGCGAAGGATTACGGAATCAACCCAGCCATGATCGGGATCATGGGTTTCTCGGCAGGCGGGCACCTCGCGGCCACTGCCGCGACCCACTTTGACGCCGGCGACCCCGCGGCGCCCGACCCGATTGACCGGATGTCGTGCCGTCCCGACTTCGCTATCCTCTGTTACCCGGTCATTTCATTCATCGAACCATACGCGCACAAGGGCTCGCGCCGCAATTTCTTCGACGGAGAGCCCTCGGAAGAACTGCTTCGCCGGTTCTCGAACGAACGACAAGTCACCAAAGAGTCGCCCCCAACCTTTCTATTCCATACCGACGACGACGCAGGCGTCGTTCCGGAGAACAGCGTCGCCTTCTACCTGGCCCTGCGGCAGGCGAAAGTTTCCGCCGAGTTGCACGTTTACCGCAGCGGCCCGCACGGCGGCGGGCTGTTTGTCGGCGACCCGATTGTGGGCGCCTGGTCGCGGCAGCTCGCGCGCTGGATGCGCGGCGTGGGCCTGCTCAACTGGCCGGCCGAAGGCGCTTGGGATAAATCGCCGTCTCTGCCGAAGTCGGCGGCCACTGAAAAAAATCCCTGAAGGACCTGCAGTGCGCGCGCGGCACGCGCGAGGTTTCACAAGAAACGAGGAGACTCGTCCATGAACAGACAATCGCGACGCCAATTTCTGGAAAACGCCGCCTTGGCTGCGACCGGCACGGCGCTGTTCGGCGCCACGATCCACGGTCCGGCGCAGGCCGAAGTGCAGTCCAAAAGCCCCAACGAGCGGCTTCGCGTGGCCCTCCTCGGGGTCAACGGCCAGGGTCAGGTGCACCTGGGCAGCTTCGCTGGCCGCGACGATTGCGAGATCGTGGCGATCTGCGATGTCGACGAAGCTGTCGGTCAGACGAAAGGCGTCGCTGAAGTAGAGCGAATGACAGGCCGGCGCCCCGCGTATTATCAGGATTTGCGTCGCATGTTCGACGACAAGTCGATCGACATCGTTTCCATCGCCACCCCCAATCACTGGCACGCTCTGGCCGCCATCTGGGCCATTCAGGCGGGAAAAGATGTGTACGTCGAAAAGCCAGTCAGCCACAACGTCAGCGAAGGTCGCCGCATCGTCGACGCCGCGCGCAAGTACGGCCGAATCTGCCAGACGGGCACCCAATGTCGCTCAGCGCCCGGCATGCGCGAGCTGATGCGCTTTCTGCATTCCGGCGGCATCGGAGAGATCAAGCTGGCGCGCGGTCTGTGCTACAAGCGCCGTCCGTCGATCGGTCCGCGAGGGACTTATACCGTCCCTTCCAGCGTCGACTTCGATCTCTGGTGCGGTCCGGCCTCGAAGAAACCGCTCACACGCGAGAAGTTCCATTACGACTGGCACTGGCAATGGGATTACGGCAACGGCGACCTGGGGAACCAAGGCATTCACCAGATGGACCTCGCCCGCTGGGGACTGGGGGTCAACGACCTGGGTAGAAGCGTTGTAAGCTATGGCGCCCGAGTGGGCTACAAAGACGCCGGCGAAACGGCCAACACGCAGGTCTCAGTCCACGACTACGGCGACAAGACGCTCATTTTCGAAGTCCGCGGGCTGCCGACAGAGCCGTTCAAGGGGGCGAGAGTCGGCGTGGTCTTCTACGGTTCTCAAGGGTACGCGGTCAGCACGAGTTACGCTGGCGGAGCGGTTTACGACCTCGAGGGGAACGTCGTTCGAGAATTTGACGGCGAAGTCGACCCATTGCACTTCGCAAATTTTGTCAATGCCGTCCGCAGCCGGCAGATCGCAGACCTCTACGCCGACGTCGAGCAGGGTCATCTGTCCAGCGCGCTGTGTCACCTGGCGAATATCTCGTACCGCCTGGGTGAAGCACTGCCCATGGGTGAGTTGCAGAGTCGATTGGAGGCCCTTCGAACAACGGAGGAGTGTCTCGAAACATTCGATCGCGTCCGGCAGCACCTGGCCGCGAATCAGATCAGCGCCGATTCGACAAAGTTGCACCTGGGGCCTCTGCTGGCGGTCGAACCCGGAAGCGAGCGATTCACAGGGGCGCAGAGCGATAAGGCCAACCCCCTGCTGACCCGCGAATACCGCGCGGGTTTCGAGGTGCCCGCAACGGCCGCGGCGGTTTGACAGGCAGGCCCGCACCGCACCAATGATCGCACATCGCAAATTACCTCCAGTATCAATCTGGCTGGTCGAGGGACCATGTTGCGCCGGCACCTTCGAGCGTCTGGGCGACGCGCGCCGCCTGGCCGATGAGCTCGGCGCCCAAGTCGGCGCGATGGTCGTGGGCGCAGAGCCCGACAACCTGATCGCACAGGGCGCCGACCTGGTCGTCGAGGTCGTCCCGGCGAAGATCGGGCCGGCCGCGTTCTTTTCCGCCGTCTTGGGAATTCTCCGTCAGCACCCCGTCCGCCTCGTCTGCAGCGGCTTCGATCCTGACAACCGCGCTCTCGCGGCGCGTCTGGCCCTGCGGTCGAATTGGACACTGGTCTCGCCCGCCCTGATGGCCAGCGCGGCGAACGATGGCTTGAGAGTCACCGAGTTGGATTCGACGGGCCGGCAGGCCCGGCAATTGACGCTCGATGCAGACCAGCCGGCCGTTGTGACACTGCGAGACGGCGTCGCCCAGGCGCTGCACGCGGAGCAGGGGCGCCCTGGCTCCGTCGTTCGGCACGAAGCGCAACCGGCGGCAGAACCGGTCGTGACGAAGCGGCAGATTCCGGTCGACGCGGCGACGGCCGACATCAGGCACGTTCGGCGTCTCTTGTGCGGCGGGCGCGGCCTGGGGGGGGCTGAAGGTTTTCGCAGGCTGGCACGCGTCGCCCGATTGATGGACGCCGGCGTTGCCGCGAGCCGTGTCGCCGTCGATCTGGGCTGGATCGAACACGACCGCCAGGTGGGCCAGACGGGAAAAACGGTGCGGCCCGATCTGTACATCGGCCTGGGCGTCAGCGGCGCATCGCACCACCTCGACGGGATGTCGGAGAGCGGACACATCATCGCGGTCAACAGCGATCCTCGTGCACCCCTATTTCAAAAGGCCCATTTGGGGCTTGTCGCCGACCTGCATCGTGTGCTCGATCATCTGGAACAGGCGTTCGTCGATGAGCGACCCTAGTCAACTCGTGACGCGGGAGATCATGGGCAATGTGCCCAGTTGGCTGGCGTGGTCGTTTTACGGCTTCGCGTTTGCAAGCTGCGCCCTGGCCGCCGCGGCGCTGGCCGCACGATGGGCCAAACGCCGCCGCGGCCGAAAGGGCGGTGTTGGAACGTTGCGAAAAGCCCCCTGGCGCGCGCTCCTGGCGCGCCTCGCGTTTCACGACGACCTGTTGCGCGACCGGGTCGCGGGAATCGCGCACCTGATGACGTTCTATGGGTTCGTGATCCTCTTCATCGGCACCTGCCTGGTCTTCCTCGAGCACGACACGCCGCTGCACTTCTTCTACGGTCGCTTCTACCAGATCGCGTCGGCCGTCATCGACCTGGGAGGCGTGGCGTTTCTTGCGGGGCTGAGCTTGTTTCTCTGGCGCCGGCACGTGACGCGACCGGCGCGGCTATTGCGGGCCTGGTGGGTCGCCGCGTGTGCCTGGCTGCTGCTGGCGATTGGCGTCAGCGGTTTTCTGCTCGAAGCGGCCCGCATTGCCATCGAGTTTCCGCAATTCGAGGTCGCCAGCGTCGTGGGCTATCCGCTGGCAAAGCTTCTCGCGCGGCTGGGCCTCTCGGGTGCATCAGCGGCCCGGTTTCATCGCGCGATGTGGGGGGGGCACGCGGCGCTGTGCGTCGCCTTTTTCGCGCTCTTGCCCTGGAAGTTCTTCAGCCACATGGTCTACGCCTGGATGAGCCGCGTCTTGCGCCGCGAGACGCCTCATGCGGCCCTCTCGACGGCCCCCCTTTCAGCCATTGAGGCGCCCGGCGCGTCGGCCTGGCCCGACTTTACCCGCCTCGACCTGCTGCACGCCGACGCTTGCACGACCTGCGGGCGCTGCACCTCGGTCTGCCCCGCCCACGCGGCGGGCAAGCCTCTCTCGCCGCGCGAGATCGTCCTCGGAGTGCGACAGGCCATCGATCAAAGCGACTCGTTGGACCTGTCGACCTGGATCGACGAGCAGGCCCTGTGGTCATGCACGACCTGCGCCGCGTGCAACGAAGCCTGCCCCGTGGGGATCGACGTCTACGGCAAGATCATTGAGATGCGCCGCGGCCGCGTCGAGCTGGGCGTCGTGCCCGAGGCCGCCAGGCGGCTCTTCGAAGCCGAAACCACCGATTGGAACCCGTTCGGCCGATCTTCGTTCACCCGCACCGACTGGGCTGGCCCGGCGACGCTTCCCGTGGCGGCCGACGACGAGCCGATCGAACTCCTGTACTGGGTCGGCTGCGCCGGCAGCTTCGACCCTGAAGGGCAGTCGGTCGCGAAAGCGATGATCAAAATTCTGAACCATGCCAAGATCCCGTATCGCGTTCTCGGGAACCGCGAGCGCTGCACCGGCGACCCCGCCCGCCGGCTCGGTGAAGAGGGGCTGTTTCAGGAACTGGCGACCTGCAACCTGCAGCAGTTCAAGAGGCACGGCGTCCGCCGGATCGTCACGCACTGCCCCCACTGTTTCAATACGATCCGCAACGAGTATCCCGCCCTGCGTTCCGCCTCGAACGGCGGCGACGAGCCGTTTCCTGAAGTGGTCCACCATACCCAGTTCCTCGCCGAGCTCGTCGGCCAGGGTCGGCTGCGGCTGGCAGTCGGAAACTCGGGTTCCGTGGCCTTTCACGATCCCTGCTATCTGGGACGCGGGAATGGAATCATTCAGGCTCCCCGCGACATCTTGCAGAGAACCAGTGGCGACGTGCGCGAGATGCCCCGGCACGGCCGCAACTCGTTCTGTTGCGGCGCGGGCGGGGGCGGCATGTGGGTCGATGTGGCGGGCCGCGAGCGCGTCGAGAATCTCCGGGCGGAGGAAGCGGCCCGAACCGGCGCGGCAACGGTCGCGACGGCCTGCCCGTTCTGCAAAGTCATGCTGACGGCGGGCCGGCCGGTCGGGCACGGTGAGGCGGCGCCGTTTCAATTGAAGGACATAGCCGAACTGGTCTGTGAAGCGGAGGGGCTCTGACGATGCACCGCGCGACAGTGATTATCGGGCCATCCGCCCGACCGGCAGCCGCCTTTCCAGGTCCGGCCGACCGGGCTGCGCTCGAACTGGCCGTCACCCGGTTTCCCGCCGCGCCCAAGGTTCTGTGCACGATGGCTGACGAACCTGCCCTGCGCTACGCGTTGGCGGCGGGCGCGGCGCAGGCCGACCTCTTGTCGGACCCTGGCGACGTCGTCGGCCCGTGGGTCCTGGTTGGGCCGGGAAGCCTGGCGGTGTATGGAGACTGGCTGCCGGCCGCGATGGCCGAACGCATTTCGGCGGCCCTGGTGTTCGAGGCCTGCGATATTTCGAACGTTTCGCCCGACGAACTGATCGTGCTGCGAGACCTGGGCTCGGGCAACCGTGACGAACTGGCCATCAAAGCGCCGGCCGTCATCGTTCTTTCCGCCGCAACCGCCCCGCGGCGATACGTCTCGCGCTATCGGCAGCGACAGGCGTCTGTGCCGCCGCCTGCGAACGGTCGCGGGATTCGCGTTCCCTGGAGCGCGCGAACCAGCGCCTGGGAGCCCATGCGCCCCCGGACGCCGTCAACAGACCCCGGATTGGCATTGATGAAGTGTGCCGAAGAGCGGGCCAGCATGATGTTCGGCCTCGAGGCCCAGGCGCCATCGACGAGCAGCGCCGGTGAACCAATACAGGCCGACCCGGCGACCTGCGCCGCACACCTGCTGCGTTACCTGCAGCATCACCAGCTGCTGCCGGCGTCGGTCAATGTCGCCTGGCCCGAAGCGCCGGCCTCCCAGTCGCCGGTTTCCGCCGCGCGGTCGCCGGCGACTCGCCAGGCTACCACAGGGATTGAGACAATCTCAACGCGAGCCCCCAGGCGCATCAGCGAGCTGGCCGGCCACCGCCACCGGCGTCAGCCGCGCCCTGTCAGAGGCTGCGACAACATTGCGTTTGCGGCCGCCGGAACGGTTGCGGTTTCGCCGCGTGAAGGGCGCTGATCGAATGAGCGACTTCGAATACCTGTTTACCCCGATCCGCATCGGTCACCGCACGGTGAAAAACCGCATCTGCTGCAGCGGTCACGCCGACGCCCTGGCCGAGCAGGGAATGCCCGGCGACCGCGAGCGCCGCTATTACGAAGAAAAAGCGATCGGGGGCGTCGGTTTCATGATGTGCTTCGGCTCGGCCAGCGTTCACCCGACCAGCACGGCCCGCGATTGGAATGGCGTCGAGCTGTTTGACGACCGCGTCGTTCCGTACCTTCAAAAGTTCAGCGACGCGATGCACCGCTACGACGTGCCGGTCGTCGCCCAAATCACGCACCGCGGGCGTCGCGGCCGCAGCATCGACCTGTGGAACCGGCTCTACGGCCCCAGCGACGTCCGCGAGCCGAACCACCGCGAGAACCCCCACCCTCTCGACGAACAGACGATGTCCGAATTCGTCTCGGCCTTCGCAGCGGCAGCAGGCCGTCTGCAAGCCGGGGGGTTCGACGGGTGCGAGGTCATGGCCAGCCACTGCCACCTCATCGACCAGTTCTGGACGCTGAACGTCAATCGGCGCACCGACCAGTATGGGGGCGAGTTGACGAACCGGCTGCGGTTCGGCATACGCGTGATCGAGGCGGTGCGTGAGCGCGTGGGGCGCGACTTCATCGTCGGCATCCGCATCACCGGCGACGACATGATCGAAGGGGGCCTCTCCAACTCCGCCATGCAGGAAATCTGCGGCCGCCTCGACGAGCTCAAGCTGCTCGACTACTTCAACGTCATCGGCGGCTCGGCCGAAACGTACGTGGGCGAAGCCGTCGCCGTCCCCAATATGTCGTTCCGCCTGGGGGTGTACGCCGATCTTTCGGCCGGCATTCGACGCGTCGTCAAGGTGCCCGTGATCGCCACGGGTCGCATCGTCGATCCGATTCAGGCCGACAAGCTGATCGCCTCGGGGAAAGCCGACCTGTGCATCATGAATCGCGCCCTGATCGCCGACCCGCACATGCCCAACAAGGCGCGGGCCCACGCCCTCGACGACATTCGCCAGTGCATGGGTTACAACGAAGGGTGCATCGACCGCATTTACACGGGCCGCGGCGTGACCTGTGTGCAGAACCCGGTCATTGGACGCGAGCTCGAGTGGGCCCGGTTGCCTCCCCTCGCGAAGCGAAAGCGCGTGGTTGTCGTGGGCGGGGGCCCGGCGGGGCTTGAAGCGGCGCGCGTCGCTGCCGCTCGAGGTCACGCGGTCACTCTGCTGGAACGCAGCGACCGGCTGGGGGGCCAGACCCTCATCGCCAATCGCGCTCCCGGCCGGCAGGATTTCGACGGCGCGACGCGCTGGTCGAGCCTGCAGTGCCGCAAGCTCGGCGTTGACATCCGCCTGAACACGGATGCCGACGTCGCACGGCTCCTCGACGAACGTCCGGACACGGTCGTAATCGCGACGGGCGCGACGGCGCGGGCGCCAAACCTGGAAGGGATGTCGGAGCATACCGTCGTCTCGGCCTGGGACGTGCTGCTGGGGCGCATCGACGACCTGGGGCAGGTGATCCTCGTGATCGACGAGGAGTATGGTCACCAGGGCCCGACGACGGCCGAGTTTCTGGTTGACCGTGGCAAAGAAGTCGACCTGATCACCAGCCAGGAGACAATCGCCAACTATCTGGGGGCGACGACCCGCCCGCCACTGTTGCGGCGGTTGTTTTCCAAGCGCGTGCAGATCTTCAACCACCTCGAAGCCCGATCACTTGGCGACGGCCGCCTGATCGCCCGCAACATCTGGACCGGCGAGTTCCATGAGGTGGGCCCCTACGATGGTTTTGTGTACGCCTACGGCGGAACGTCAGTCGACTCGCTGAGCGGCCCGCTTCGCGAGCGGGGCATCGACGTGCAGGTGGTAGGCGATGCGTTCGCCCCCCGTTCGCTGCAGCACGCCATTCTCGAGGGCCACCGGTGCGGCCGCGATATGTGAGAACCATCGAACGAGAGCACCCCATGACCGACTATTCACGACCTGAACTTTACGCCCCGCTGCGGCGCCCCGTCGAGCAGGCGCTGACGCTGATCCCGGAATCCTATTTCGCGCCCGAGTTCTTCGCGCAAGAGCGCGAGCGTGTGTGGCGGCAAAGCTGGGTCGCCGTCGGGTACCAGAGCCAGGTGCCGCAGGCGGGCGACGTGCTGCCCGTTGAAGTGGCCGGTCAGCCGCTGTTTGTCGTTCGCGACCGCGAGGGTCGAATCCGCGCGTTCTACAACGTCTGCCGACATCGGGGCTCACGCTTGATCGACTCCGCGGGAAACGGCAAAGTCATTCGCTGCCCGTACCACGGCTGGGGGTACAGTCTCGAAGGCCGCCTTTTGGGCACGCCCTATTTTCAGGGGCTCGACGTCCCGCCCGAACTGGCCGGAAAATTTCAGCTTGAACCGGCCGTCGCCCGGTCGTTCTGCAAAGAAGACTACCCGCTGCTTCCGGTGCACACCGAGACCTGGGCGGGAATCATTTTCGTCAACCTCAGCGAGCGGCCGCTTCCCTTTCGAGAGTGGCTGGGCGATCTGCCGGGTCGCTACGCCCGCCACCCTCTCGACCAGCTCCAGCTCGTTCGCCGCCAGGCCTACGAGATTCACGCCAACTGGAAGCTGATCGCTGAAAATTTCATGGAGTACTACCACCTGCCGTTCGGCCATCCGGAGCTGTGCAATGTCAGCGGCTTCGACAACCACTGGCGCTATCAGGGCCCCGGAATGTACACGGGCATGTGCACCTCTCCTTTGACCTCCGACGCCGGCACGGTCTCGTTTGAGGGCCTGCCGGTCTGGGGCGGACTGACGTTCACCGAGTCGCAGAGCGCCTATTTCGTGCTGCTGTTCCCCAATATCGCCCTGTGGATTTTCCCGCATCATCTGGTGACGCTTCTGTTCCGTCCCCAGGATGCGGGAGTGTCGCTGGAGTATCTCGACATGCTCGTGCACCCGCGCGCCCTGGAAGCGCCCGATATCGACGCGACGCTTGATCGCGTGATGTCGTTCTGGCGGTTCGTGAACGATCAGGACGTACGGCTGGTCGAACGCGTGCAGGCGGGCGTCATCAGCCGCTCCTACCACGGAGGCCGAATGTGTTTCAAGTTCGAAGAGCCGGTTCACCGTTTTCAAAACATGGTCGCCGACCTGATGACGGGCCAGTGGCGCGTCCCCCCCGGAGATGCCCACGAAGAGGCCCCTCGGCTCGAACCGGCCGC
>JBQTIL010000042.1:0-20107 GCA_052388175.1 Planctomycetaceae bacterium
GACGCCAGTCAGAACGGCATCAACCTGGAAAATGGCTTTAGGATTGCCGGCGGCGCGCTCGGGCTCGCTGCAAACGTCAAAGCGGCTCGCGACCTGAGTCGGGCGGCCGCCGCGGCCCAACTGGCAAAAGTCGACGCGTACATCACAAAGTGCCCACGCAAGAACACGCCAACCAGGACTGCCGCGAATCGATACGAAATTGCGCATACAGGCCCATACAATTACACAGTGTCCGGCGGTGGCGCAGAATTCGAGATTGATGGCTATCGAGGGACGACGATTCTGGAAGCCAAGCACGTGGGCAACCTGAAGTCCAGCCCCTACCTCCCCGGATCGCGGATGCCAAGATTCGTTCGGGAAAAAATCCTAGACAAGCCTCGCAACGAGATGCGGCGCCTGCAGCAGATCATTCGCAGTGGCGAAACGCCGTTTAAGTCGGTTGAAATCATTACGAATACTCCGGAATCCAAGGCTCTGTTCGAAAGTCTGCTGAAAGAGTTCGGAGTTCCAGGCAAAGTACGCCTCGCCATTTAGGAGCCCAGAATCAATATGCAGTCCCTATTCCTTGTGAATCCGGACGAGAGTCCCTTTGACGTCGCGTCGGTGGAGCGCGCGTTCCGCTCGTGTCCTCAATTCACCGACGTTCGCCTGGACGATCCTTGTGGTTCGCCCGTTGAATGCCAGTACGAAGAGCCCGATAGCCGGACGACGATCAGGCTCAGCGAGGACCGGGAAGTATTCTTCATCGACCACACCTGGGGCGCCGCGTTAAGTGCCGTATTGCTCATCCAGAAGGCGCTGGGGCGACCGCTGCGGCTATTCGACGAGGATTATACGTTCGACCTCACCTTTTCCGATATCGAGTCGGTGGAGGAACTCGAGGCGGCCATGGACAAAGCCAGGACGAGTTGAACGGCCCCCCCCATCGTTGGAGGCGCCATGGGCTCAAAGATCCATCAGAAAGGTTTGCTCCGCAGTGAGCGTTTGAACTCCCGAACCTGCTGTTGGACAAAAAGATCGCTGAAACGCGCCGAGAAAACGACGGCAAGAAATCTCCGCGTCTCTCCGCACTGCAACCCTTCAGAATCTTATTGTGGTGCGCAAGTCTTTGGGGGCCGAAAGCGCCAGCTCCAACCGGATTCTTGGGTTGCAAGCGCAGCCCGCGCTCGACTGCAATGCGTCGGAACCTTCTCAGGCCGAAAAGGTTCGTTGGGAACGAATTGGGCCGCGAAAAGGCTCAAGAGGCGCAATATATAGAGACGCTGAGCATGAAACTCGAGGCAATGCGGCCCTGACACCACAAGCCGTTCCAAGTCATTTTCTGCGCCTTTTGTGCCTTCTTACGGCCACTTTTCATACCTTTGGTTGCGGCTCCGCCGCGCTGCGTTCTCAGCGTCCTGTGGTTGGTTCTGCCGATGCAACCACGAAGCGCGCCGATCAACGCCGCGCCAGGTCTTCCGGCGACGGAAGTTCCGCGAGGCTGCCCAGGCCGAATACCGAGAGAAATCGCGCCGTCGTGCGATACGTCACGTTCTTGCGCCCCCCGGGGCCGCGTTCGATCGCTACCAGGTCGCGGCGCAGCAGTTGTCGCAGCAGGTTGCCGGCGTTCTCCTTCCCATGCTGCTCGATCTCGGCCTGAGTGATCGGCTGGCGATAAGCCACCAGGGCCAGCACTTCCAGAACATCCTGCGACAGCCGCACCTCGCGCGGCCCGGCCCCATAGACGCGATTGCGCAGCTTCTCGTGCTCCGGGCGCAATTCCAGGCGATAGCCGCCGTCTCCCAGCCTTATCTCGTAAGGCCTTCCCTCGGCGATGTAGCGCGAATTCAACTCGTCAATCGCTCGCTCAACGGCATGCGCGTCGTGCGAACCGCGTAATAGCGAGCTGAGTTTTTTGGCCGTGAGCGGCAGACCCCCCACGAACAACGACGCCTCGATCACCTGCGCGGGCGTGACTTCGGGCCATTCGCTGCGGTCGCCGCCGGCTGGCGTTGTGGTCTCGATGACGACCGACACGTTGGCTGGCGGTGCCGCACCGGCGGATTCAAGTTCAGGCTGGCCCCCGTCGGCAGACGTGCCGGCTTCACCCCATGTCAGTTGATCGAGAGTTGAAAGCGCCTGACGGTAGGCCTGTTCCAGTTCGTCGAGTTCCGCGGGGTCTGAACCGGTCGAACCTGGTTCGTACGCGCCGTCGTCCATCGCATCTTCCGACGGCGCCGGGGTGGCGGGAAGGCCTGCCAAGTCATCCATGATCGCGGCGATGGCGGTTTACGCCACCGGCTCTGGCTGCTCGATACCGGAAATCAACCACTCGTTGATCGCGCGTAGCAGATTGCTGTCGAACGGCTCTGAAGACTCGCAGCGGCAGGCCGCCACCGACAGGCCGGCCGACCAGAGCAGCCGCTGCAATTGCGGCAACACCGCCGTGCCCTGGGTCGCGTCGCAGGCATTCTCGGCGAGAAAGGCGCGACGCCCGCGTACGGCGTCGAAGCGATCCAAAAGCCTGGGCAGGCGGTCGAACTGCGGCAAAAGAGCGATCACCCCCTGAAACCATTCGGGGCGCGCCATGGCCAGACGCAGCGCTCTGGTCGCCAACGGGCCCTGGCCGGCCAGATAGATGCGCTCGGTGTGCAGGTTCCAGCGCCGGCCCAGAGACCCGACCGCTTCGCACACCGCGGCCTCAGTAAGTTCGGCGCTGGCCGTCAGGGCCAGGCCGAGATAATTGCGATCGCTGAGACGCCGCATCAGGCGCCGCAGCGACCCGGAGGGCTCTTCGGGCGGAACCAGCCAGACGACCAGCGGGTAGGCGTAGTTGGGCTCGTAGAACTCAGGCACGAAGATTTCCGGCCGGGCGGTTTGTGCGCCCGTCAGGCTCTCGGCCGGACGCACCAGCGTCTGCGTCGCGTCGGCGCGGGCGCGCTGTGCGCCCTCCGAAAGTCGCAGGCCGGCGGCTGATTGGGGAGGATTGAATCGGGCGGTCATTGCAGAATGCTCCCGGGGCTGGCTGCGAATCGCTCGACAGGCTCCCCCTGCTGATCGAAACCAAACAAAAGCGCCGGTACATCGGCGGCAACGTCGGCCATGTTGAAGAACTTTCCCGGACACTCGGTCGCCGACGCCCGAATGTCTTTGTGTCCGACCACGTTGGCGCTGGAAATGTGGTAATCGGATTTCAGCGACTGCACGAGCAGCTTGACGGCCCGGCGCTGCGCGGGCGTCGGGGGAGACTTTTCGAAATCTCCCACGAGGCACACGCCGATTCCCAGTTCGTTGTAGGCTTTGTCCTGGCTGCCGGCATGCGCGCCCTGGATCTGCGTCCGCCAGCGGAAGGTAGGTTCGATCGCGCCGTCAGGCATGCCGGCCCCGTTGCCGATCACGAAGTGATAGCCGATTCCGAGCCACGGGTTTCCGTTCTTGTCTTTGTTTTTCAGGTGCGATTCGTGAATGCTCTCGACACTGCCCGAGTTCGTGGCCGTGTGATGAATCACGATGTATTTCCAATCGCGGGCCTTCGCGTTGGGTTGCCAGGCGTTGCGACCGGGGGTGGGAATGCTGGCTGGCAGCCCAGCGACCTGAGGTCGCCGGCCTGCGTTGCCGACGCGGGGCGCGGGGTTCGTGAGTGCCGACGAGCTGGCCGCAGGGGGCAACACGCTGGACGTCGTGCAGCCCCCGAACGGAAGCGCACCGAGCGTTGCCGCCATCAGCACGAACGAGCATTGCGACTGCCGCGCCATGCCTTGATTCCGGTCGCCAGGACAATCCACAAGTCCATTACAGTCTTCCACTTATCGCGCACCGAGGCGATTCGGGCGCGAGGGTCTGGAATGTACTGGCGTGTCGGAAACGTGTCAACGGCGTCCTCGCGCCGCGGCCTGAAACCACCCAGAGGCCGCGTTCTGCGCCTGTCAGCACGTTCAGATTGCGCCCCTGTCACCCCTAAAAAAGGGAGTTTCGAGAGCCGGGTATTTTCGGCAGTCTTCGCAGACTTCCCGATCGTCACGCTGAGCGCGATTCCGGGGCGTTGAGTCGTTTTCCTGCCGACCCGCTCAACTTCCGCCTCCGAAGATCGTTGCCCACCTGCAGGCAACTCGCTACAAGGGCAGGTCGGTCTTTCAAGATTCCAGGATTCACAGCATGACTGCCCCGATTCGCGTGGCCGTGACCGGTGCTGCCGGTCAGATCGGCTATAGCCTGATTTTCCGGATCGCCGCCGGCGAAGTGTTCGGTCGTCAGCAGCCGGTGATCCTGCACCTGATTGAAATTCCCCCGGCCATGGGTGGCCTGGAGGGAATTCACATGGAACTCGACGACTGCGCCTTCCCGACATTGGCCGGCGTGATCAAGACCGATAGTGACCATCTCGCGCAGGGTTTCAAAGACTGCAACTACGTCGTGTGCGTGGGAAGCATTCCGCGAAAGCAGGGGATGGAGCGCGGCGACCTGATTCGGGTCAACGGCCCGATTTTCACCAGCGCCGGCCGCGCGATCCAGCAGGCGGCTGCTTCCGACGTCCGCGTGCTCGTCGTCGGTAATCCCTGCAACACGAACTGCCTGATCGCCATGCACAACGCTCCCAGTGTGCCGCGCGATCGGTGGTTCGCCATGACGCGGCTCGACGAGAACCGCGCGGTCTCGCAACTGGCCCAGAAGTCGGGCCGACCCGTGGCGGCCGTCACCCGGATGGCGATCTGGGGCAACCACAGCGCGACGCAGTTTCCCGATTTTTATCACGCGAAAATCGACGGGCGGCCGGCGACGCAGGTCATCGGCGACGAGACCTGGTTGAAGTCCGAATTCATCGCCACGGTTCAACAGCGCGGCGCCGCGGTGATCAAGGCCCGGGGCGCATCGAGCGCCGCGTCGGCGGCCAACGCCATTATCGACAACCTGCGCAGCATCGCCACGCCCACTCCCGCGGGAAACTGCTTCAGCGCCGCAGTGTGCAGCGACGGCAGTTACGGCGTCGACGATGGTCTCATCAGCAGCTTTCCGCTGACTACCGACGGGCGCGCGTGGAAGATCGTGCCCGGCATCGAGCACCATGAGTTCGCGCGCGAGAAGCTGAACGCCACCGTGGCCGAATTGCGCGACGAACGCAAGACGGTCGAAGACCTGCTGCGGAAATAGCGTCGCGGGGCGCGAGCGACAGGGCGCGGCGCAACGGCTGACCGGTTTCCCCCTCACCACCCTGTTCATGAGCGAACAGACGACTTTGCCGGGCGAACCGATTACCGTCCTGCTCGGGGGCGGAATCGAGAGCACGCTGCTGGTCCGCCGGTTTCTGGCAGCGGGAGAAATCGTAATCCCGGTTCACGTGCACTGCGGGCTGATCTGGGACGACTGCGAGATAAAGCACGTCGAGCGGTTTCTCGCGGCCAACTCTCAGCCGCGACTGCGCCCGCTGATTTCGATTTCTCTCCCTCTGCGCGAGTATCTGGGCGGGCACTGGGCCGTGACCGGGCGCGACATTCCGCAGGCCGGGGCCCCTTCCGCCGACCTCGAGATTCCGCTCCGCAACCTGACCTTGTTGAGCTTTGCGGTCCACAAGCTCGCCGGTCTGCCCGGAATTCGCGTGGCGCTGGGTACGACGGCCGACAATTGCTACCGCGACGGCAGCCGCGACTATTTCGACCGCTGCCAGGCCCTGTTGGCGCTCGAAGCCGGCCGGCCCGTCGAGATCCTGACGCCCTGGATTGCGCTTTCCAAGACCGACGTCATCAGGCTCGCCGACGCGTCGACCCTGGCGCTGAGTTTCTCTTGCGTTAATCCGCGCGCGAGCCGGCACTGCGGCAGGTGCATCAAATGCGGCCGGCGGCGCCAGTCGTTCGGCGCCGCCGGCGTGATCGACCCGACCGAATACGCCGATTCACCAGGCAGGTCGTAGGTCGACTGACCGACGGCCAGCCGTGCCGCATTCGTTGCGCTCGATCACTGATCCCTCGCTGTGGTCTCTACTTGCCCTTGGGCGAGTAGTCGGTAAGCGTCATGTAGACCGACTCGGGTCTTTTGGCCAGAATTTTTCCGTCCTTCTCAGAGTCGGCAGCGATCTGCTTCCATTCGGCGTCGTTCATGAACGCGTCCCACGACTTTTTCGCCGCCTCGGGGCTTTCGTGCACCAGAAAATAAATGAGCGTGTCGTCTTTGAGTTTTTCATCGGTCGGCACCCAGTACAAGCCGTTCTGCATGCCGTGCTTTTCGAACATTTTCAGGGTGTGGTTTCTGAACCGGGCGTGCATTGCGGGCCCCCGACCGGGTAAGGCGGTGTACGTTCGCAGTTCGTAAACCCGCGACTTGTCGGTTTGGTCTCCCAGCGAATACCCGGCCGAGAAGGCGCCGAGCGCGGCCAGACCGCTGGTAATCATGCACATGAGCAACGCTGCTGTTCGCGACATGGTGTGGCCTCGGGGTAGAAGGAGCTTTCGGGGAATGTTTCCGGTCAGCAGGCGATTGTACCGTCGGGGCGCGCTTTCGCGAGCGATGCCGTGGCCCTTTTTTGCGACACACGGTCGCGGCGCCGGCAACCGGCGACTGCCGGCGGCTGCGATCGGGCCCGACCTGGTAGATCGAACCGGCGACATTCGCGCGTCACAGCGCCTTGTCGACCACCACCAGCCCGTCGCGCAGGTTCCGCTCGACGCGAAAACCCCGCGTCTCGAAGATGGAAATCATCCGCGGGTTGCCAAGCGTTGTTTCGGCGACGATGCGTTTGACGCCCCAGCAGCGGGCGATGTCGAGGCAATTGTCGATCAGTTTCAGCCCCAGCCCCTGGTTTTGCCAGGCGTCGGCTACGAGCACCGCGTATTCGGCCGTGTCATGATTGGCATCGGCGGCCAGCCGCCCGACGCCCACAAACCTTTTGCGCCCCTCGTCTTCGATTTCGGCCATAATTGCCAGTTCGCGGTCGTAATCGAGAAACACGAACCGCGACGCCACTTCATGCGTCGGCGACTTAAACAGGTAGTGGAATCGCGCATGCAGAGTTTCGGGCGAGCAGGCGGCCACCAGTTCCAGCCAGAGCGGTTCGTCTTCGGGTCGAATCGGCCGAAACGTCACCGGGCGGCCGTCGGCCAGCACGTCTCGGCGCACGAACTCTTCGGGGTAAGGCCGAATCGCCAAATGGGCAAAGGGCCGCACTGGGTGCTCGAGCACGCGTCGATCAATCACCACGCGGCCGTCGAGCGCCAACACCTCGTCGGCCGAGACGCACAGCGGGTTCACGTCGAACTCGCTGATCTCAGGATGATGTGCGACCAGGTACGACAGACGGATCAGCGTCTCGATCAAGCGGTCGAGATCGGCCCGCGGCCTGCCGCGATACCCTTGCAGCAACGGCCACGAGCGCAACCCCGACAGCATGCGATGCGCCAGACGTTCGTTCAAGGGGGGCAGCCCCAAGGCCCGGTCGCGATACAGCTCAGCGGTGATTCCTCCCGCGCCCACCATCATGACGGCCCCGAACGTGGCGTCTTTTTTCATTCCGACGATCAGTTCGGTCCCGCCCGTCCTGTCGATCATCCGCTGCACCGTCACCCCGCTGATTGCCGCCTCGGGGCGCTTCGCGCGCACGCGCTCGAGCATCAAGGCGTAAGCCCGCCGCAACCCCTCTTCATTGCGAATGTCGAGAGCCACGCCTCCCACGTCGGTCTTGTGCGTGATGGCAGGCGAGAGAATCTTGAGCACGACGGGGTAGCCGATTTCGGCCGCCACGCGCGCCGCCTCATCGGGCGTGGCGGCTGCAATCGCCCGCGCCACCGAAACGCCATACACTTCAAACAGCGACTTCGAGTCGCCTTCCGACAGAACGTCGGCGCTGCGGGAGAGCAACTCGTTGAATCGCGCTTGCAGCGCCGTGTGGTCGAGCGCAAACGACAGCGGAACGTCGCGCGGCGTCTCGTACAGCGTTTCGAGGTTGCGGGCGTACGAAACCAGGTGCATGAAGGCGTTGACGGCCCCTTCGGGTGTGGGGTAGGTGGGCACCCCCGCCTCGCTCAACAACCGATCTCCTTCGCGAACCCGTTTGCCGCCGATCCAGGCGGCCAAAAGCGGCTTGGAAACGCGCGCGGCAACGCTTGCGACCTGGGCGGCGGTCGCGGTGGGGTCGGTCATGGCCTGCGGCGTGAGGATCGCCAGGGCCGCGTCGACCTGCCCGTCGGCAAGCGCCACCTGCACCGCCTGCGCATACCGAGCGGGCGGGGCATCGCCCAGGACGTCGATGGGGTTGCCGTGCGACCACCAGGCCGGCAGGGCCGCATCCAACCGCTCCAGCGTCGTGCGGCCCAGTGGCGCCAGTTCGCCGCGCAGAGAGACGAGCGTGTCGGTGGCCATGACGCCCGGGCCCCCCGCGTTCGTCACAATCGCCAGCCGCGGGCCTCGCGGCAGCTTCTGGCGCGCCAGAAGTTCGGCGCAGTCGAACATTTCGCCCATGTCGAAGACGCGCTCGATGCCGGCGCGTTGAAAGGCGGCATCGCACACGGCGTCTTCCCCCGCCATCGCCCCCGTGTGCGAGAGGGCCGCCTGCGCCGACTCGGCGAAGCGACCCGCCTTGTACGCCACAATCGGCTTCGTGCGCGCGAAGGACCGGGCGGCCGACATGAACCCCCGCGCGTCGCTGATCGAC
This sequence comes from Planctomycetaceae bacterium, assembly GCA_052388175.1. Lineage (GTDB taxonomy): Bacteria > Planctomycetota > Planctomycetia > Planctomycetales > Planctomycetaceae > SIAF01. The sequence goes on from JBQTIL010000042.1 coordinate 8,618, forward strand.
TCGACGTACAAGATGATCGACTGAGTATGCGGGTCTTCGCCAAAGTAGTCGATCAGGTCGCCGAACCCCACGTCGAGCATGTTGCCGATCGAGACGAAGTGCGAAAAGCCGATATTCTGTTGCGCGGCCCAGTCGAGCAGCGAGGTACACAGCGCGCCCGATTGCGAAATCAGCGCGATGCGGCCCGGTTGCGGGGCGTCGGCGGCAAAGCTGGCATTCAACGGAACGTGCGGCGCCATCACTCCCAGGCAGTTGGGGCCGATGATCCGCAACCCGTCGAATTGGCGCCACTCCTCTCGCATCTGCAGCTCGAGTTCGCGCCCCTGCTCGCCTGCTTCCCGAAACCCGGCCGAAAGAATGACGACCCCCAGCACGCCGGCTTCGCCGCATTCGCGAATCAGCCCGGGCACCGTTTTGGCCGGCGTGCAGATGATTGCCAGATCAGGCACGCGCGGCAGCGCCGCGATCGTCGGGTAGGCATGGATCCCCTGCACGGCTTCGCGATGCGGGTTGATCGGGTACACGACGCCGTTGTAGCCGGCGCCGATCACGTTCCGCAGCAGCGTGAAACCGACCTTTCCCGGCTCGTCGCTGGCCCCGACGACGGCGATGCGCTGGGGATTGAAGATCTTGTCGAGGTTCCGCACGCTCATCGGGGCGCTCCTCGGGTCGCGGTAAATAATCGGATCTCGACGGCGGCGCCGGGCGACAAGCCCCACTGACTGGCGGCGCTAGCGCCGTTGATCGCCAGTTCCAGCCTCCCCGAACTTCCGAACAGGGCCAGGCTGGCCCCAGTCGGTCTCTCGGAATAATACCGGCAGACCCCCGCGATCTTCACCGACCCCACGCACACGACGGCGGAGGCCCGCTGGTCGACGGGCACGTGCGCTTCACGAATGTTGGTGATCAGGTTGCCAAAACCGTCGACCGCGACGACTTCTCCCGCGACGCCGCCCGCGTCGAGCCGCGGCTGCAGAGCGGTCAGGCGAACGAGTTGGTCGGGGGGTAATGCCGGCCCGAACGCAGCCAGGTCTTCTCCGCCGCACCAGCGGGCCGCCACCGGTGCCAGTATGTCGCGCCCATGAAACGTGTTCGAAACGGGATGGCGCCAGAACCGGGATTCGGTGAGATGGTGTACGCGGCCGGGCGGCATGCGTGCGAGCAGTTCTGAGAGCAACCCGTTGTCGGGTGCCAGAAATCGCTGTCCGCCAGCTTCAACGCCCACAAGCCGCCGGCTTCCGCCCACTCCCGGGTCAACCACGGCCACAAACACGGTCTCGCGCGGAAAAGCGTCGATTGCCGAATCGAGCACGACCGCCCCCTGCGGAATGTTCTGCGGGGCAATGTCGTGGCTGATGTCGACAATCACCGTGTCGGGCAAGAGGCCCAGAATCACCCCTTTCATCTGCGCCGCGTAGCCCGAGGCGAGCCCGAAGTCGGTCAATAGGGCGATGGGGGGAAAAGGCATTGCGTGCCTCAGGCGATTTCGAGCTGTTCGAGGCGACGTGCGGCGGCGGCCAGTTCGGCATCCTGCAGGCTCCCCTGCCGCTCGATCGTCGTTTCCGCGAGACGGCCGCTGACCGGGTCGCGCCCCGTCACCGAAATGCGGCCGTCGCTGCCATACCGGCACTCCACTTCGATCGGGGATCGTTCGGGAAGGTTCGACGGCAGATTCGACAGCACGAATTCGCCGATCGGCGCGCACGCCTCGGCCTCGCGCGCCTCGCCTTCGAGCAGCCGCACGCGCACCTGCCGCTGACCCGCGGTTCGGGTGTGATACGTGCGGCTTTTGGCCACCGGCAGCGGCGTGTTCTTGGGAATCAAAACGCTGTTGGCGTACCCGGCCCCCGCCCGAACCGCCACCCCCAGGCTGTGCGAGTTGACATCGATGGTTTTGAATTCGGCCCACGCCGACGGGAGCGCCCTGGCCGAATCGTCGCGAGCGCGCGACAACAGAATTCCCCCGTGAATCGCGGCGCCATGGGCGACGACTTCGTCGGCGGCGAGGCTCGCATCGGGCTCATGGCCTGAAATGGCCCGCAGCATGTCGCGCACCTGCGGACAGCGCGTCATGCCCCCCACCAGCAGCACGCGGTCGATGTCGCTCCACGTCAGCCCCGCCGACTCGACCACCAGTTCTGTGGTCATTCGGGTTCGCAACAACAGGCTGGCGGTCAACTTGTCGAATGGGTCGCGCGTCAGGTCGACCGACAATCGCTTCGCGTCGTGCGCCACCATCACCCGCGTCGCACTCCGCGCACTCAGCGCATGTTTGGCCTGTTCAGCCTCTTGAAACAGAAACGCCAGGCTTTCGGAATTTGTCCGCGGGTCGCTGTTGTGCCGCTTGGCGAATTCGTCGGCGAGATAATCGACAATTCGCTGGTCCCAATCGCGGCCCCCCAGCCGCACGTCGCCGTCAGTCGCCAGCGTCTCGAACTTTCTGGGCGACATTCGGACGATGGCCACGTCGAACGTGCCTCCTCCCAGGTCGTAGACCAGCGCCGTCAGATCGCGCTCGCTCATCTCGCGGGCGAATTGGGTCACGTCGCCTTGACGCCGCAGGTGCGAATCAAAGGCGTAGGCCAGTGCCGCCGCCGTCGGCTCGTTGATGATGTCGAGCACCGAGAGGCCGGCGATGCGACCTGCATCCTGCGTGGCCTTGCGGCGCGTGTCGTCGAAGTAGGCTGGCACGGTGATGACCGCGTGCCGCACCGGCCCGAACCGGGTCTCTACGTCAGCCTTGATGCGTTTCAGAATCATCGCCGAAAGGATCTCGGGGCGGTGCAGTTCTCCGCCCAGCGGCCGGCTGTAGACCGAGTCTCCCATGTCGCGCTTGACACAGACGGCGGTCCGGTCGGGGTACACGCATTCGCTGCGCTTGGCCTCGCGGCCCACCACCACCACCCCATCTTCGAGCATCAACACGCTGGGGGTGATCAGCTCTCCTTCGCGATTGGGAATCGTTTGCGGGACCCCGTCGCGCGTCAGCCGCGCTGCGCACGAAAACGTCGTCCCCAGGTCGATACCGATCAGCCCGTTGAAGTCGCTCGGCATGGTTCAAGGACGCCGCGGGGGGGGTGGCAACGCCCCGCGCAAATGCGGCACGGCACGCTGCAGGGCGCCGATTTCCTGATGAAGCTGGTTCTGAAACCGCGCATCGTCGGCAAACTCGCTGCGTCCATACTGAACCAGTTCACGAATGCGCTTCACCCCCCCGATTCGCCCGCTGTTCATCCGGAAGGCCTTCAATTCGCGCAACACCTCTGCCCGCGTGAGCGCTAGCGATGTACCCGACGGTTTCGATGCCGGCGCGGCAGACTCGGCGCGGGGCCGATTTTCACCCGATCGCGACCGGCCCAAGGGCTCGTCGGTAGCGCCGCCTCTGGGTTGCGGGTGATCGAAACCTGCGTGCGCCTCGTCGATCTGCGTGTGCGATCGCATCTCCGCCGACTCTTCCGACCATTCAGCCGTGTCACCGGGCGACGCCGGTGACCGTTTGCCGCTGGCGTCATTCCAGGCTGGCCCGGGCGACGCCGGAACAGACGATTGCCCCGCATGTTTTCCTGCCGGCGAAACCAGCGGTTGAGGCGCCAGACCGTTCGCGGCCACAAATTTCCGGTCGGGCCTGCGGGGGTCAGAGACCGCTCGGGCGCCTGACGGTAATTGTGCGGCCGGCGACCGCGCAACGCGCGGACCGGCACCGGGCCCACCGCCCGCACCGCCCCGCGATCCGCCGGTTTCGGTCCGCGGCATTTTCGCCGTCGAAGACGGCGCGACCCGGTCGGTCGCGCCCGAACCCTGCCAGCGCAAGACAATCGCAACGAGCGCCGTACACACGACGACCGCGGTCCAGCCGGCGGCCGAATTTCGGCGAGGCCGTTTGGCTCCACGCGGCGCGGGAGCCGGTCGCTCCTGAGGCACGTACGTCGCGGCCACTGCGACCGGAGGCAGGTCGAATTGGCGCCTCAGCGCCTCGTCGTAGACGGCTTTCTGTGGTCCGTCGAGCAGGCAGGCCGACGCGGCCGACAGGCGTTCGAGGCACGCGCCGGCCATCGGGGCGAATCGACCAATCTGGTATTTGCGCACCTCGCGCATGCAGTCGCGCAGGGCGGTCGAAATGGCCGCCGCGTCTGATTCAAACGGACGCAGCCCCAGCAGATCGTAGTGGTTGGCGCTGGCGCCAAGTCTTTTCAGGCCCGGCGGCAGCGTTTCAAGACAACCAGACTCCGAATTCACGCGAGGCACCCTGACGAGGCCCAGGAATTTCTCAGCGCGTCACCGCAATCGGGCCGCGTTCGAGCGCGGCCATGAGCCCGACCGCCACCTGATCGCTGCCGGTTCCACGATAGCATATCCCCAAACCCATCGAAACCGCCTGCGATTGGTGTCGATCGCCCCTGTCGGTCGCGCGGCGCGCGGCTGGTTGACCCCCCCCAAAAGTCGCCTTAGAATGAATTTTGCACGTCATTTACGTTGAGGGCGGCTGCGTGTCGCCGTTTCTGGTGAGAGAGAAGGGTCGGGAGATTTCCATGCGAGTTAGTCTTCGCGGCGCGCTGTCGCTGTGGCCCGTTCTGCTGCTTCTGGCGCTGGGCGCGTCTTTCGCGGGCCGGCTGTCGGCGGCTGATTCAAAGCCCAAAAAGGGCCCCCGCGACGTCACCGTGCAGACCAAAGACCGCGTCACGCTCGATCTGACCTATTACGAGGGCGCTTTGGGAAAAGAAACGCCGGTCGTGGTGCTGTTGCACATGAAAGACGGCAATCGGTTCATCTGGCAGAATGACGGCGGCTTCGCTCCCCAATTGCACGACCAGGGTTTCGCCGTTATTACGGCCGATCTCCGCGGGCACGGGCAAAGCAAAGGGGGGGCTGGCGGCGCGAATGTGAATCAGCCTGACCCGAAAAAGAAGAAGGGCTCGAAAAGAACCGGCGGCGCCGACCTCAAACCCACCGACTATCAGGCAATGATCGACTTCGACCTGCCCGCCATCAAGAAGTTCATTTACGATGAACATCAGGCAGGCAATTTGAACATGAACAAGATGGCGATTGTAGGCCCGGAAATGGGGGCTACCCTGGCCGCCTTCTTTGCCGCCGCTGACTGGGCCGAACCCCCTTACCCCGACGGACCGCCGGGGTCAGAAACCCCCAATGGGCAGGACGTGCGGGCGCTGGTGCTGATCTCTCCGCAGAACAGCTTCCACGGGTTGCCCCTGCCCAAAGCGATCAGCGACCTCAGGGCCCCGCAATATCGGGTCGCCTTCATGTTTTGCGTGGGAGAAGACGATGCCGACGACAAGGGTCAGGCCAAAAAACTCTACGAGCAGGTCAAGGCGGTTGAAGGCAAGGAACAGCGGGCTTATTTCCAGCAGTACCCCGGCAAACTCCACGGCACCGAAATGCTCAGGCAGCCGAACCGCAAGCTCGAAGGGCACATGCTGACCTTCCTGACCAAGCACCTTCGCGATCTCGAGCCTTCCTGGCGTGATCGCGAGAGCCGGCTGAAACGGAAAGACTGATCTACCGGGGTCTTTCGTCTCGTTGAGCGAAGCGCGTCAGTCGCCGCGTGCGCCGCGGTCGATCGGCCTCGGTGCCCCAGAGGCTGTGATGAATTGGATCTGCCCCGCCGACGCACAGGCTGTGGTACTGAGTGCCCAGCACCGGGTACCCGATCGCTTGTGTGCTCAATGGGCACACTCGATTCCGTCACAAGCTCTCACTTCTGGTCGGCCAGGTCGCTGCGGGCATCGTTCCCCACGGCGACGGCGGTCATCTCGATTTCGGTGAGCGACACGCGCCGAAAAGCGTCGTGCGACGCATCAGCGTCTTTTTCTTCCCGCGTGATCGTGACCTGGAACTTTGCCAGACCGAAGGGAACGCTTTCCGTCCGCCAGAGCAGCGCCGTGTTCGCCGAACGATCGGAACGGCCGACCAGCACCCGGCTTCCTTTGAACAACCGGGTCGAAAGCGGTTTGTTCAAGAACGCAACGGGCAAATCGACCGGCGCTTCGCCGTCGGGTTTCAAATTGGCGTAGTACGTCAAGGGCGCGATCGTGGGATAGATCGCAAGCGCCTTTTCCGTCAACGGTTCTGCGGGGCGCTGCCCGACGCGGCGATACCCCTTGACGATCGGCAGGTACGTGACGGGTATATCTTCGTCTTCGACGATCTGCCCCGTAATTTCGTTTTCGGGGAAGAGCACCTTATACACCAGCGTGCCCCCGGGCCCCGGTTGCTGCTCGAGGTCGGGTGGTTTCGTAACGGTTTTGAATTCAACCCAGCGGCACTTGACGTTCTGGCCTGCATACGACGCCTGCTCGCTGCCCACCGAGCTGATCGACAATTCGCTGCGCCACTCGAGCACTTCGTCGCCGGCATTCTTGGGGCGGGCCCGCGTCTGGCGGTGCGTGCCTTCGAATCGAACCCAGGCCCCGTCCTTCTGGGGCAGGTTCCAGATCAGAATTTGGGCCGAGGCGGGCTGCGTCCCGAGTTCCAGCCACGCCGCAGCGAAAACCAGCAAGATCACGCCCGAGCGCCAGAGCATTGAGAATCTCCGCAGGTCCTGGCCAAGTGTGTTTGTTATTTGTCGATCAGGCGCAGGTCGTCACACAGCCGATCGAGAGGATTTGCGTTGGTGTTTCCTGATCGAAAACGAACACTGATCCACGCTGATCGAAATGCATTGCCACGGCACAAAACACGCTTTTGCAGTCGTTCGCATCCGCGTCATCCGCGGTTTGCCTGGTCGTGAGAATGGGAACCAGGGAGCGCCTCTTTAGCCCGTCTTGCCGCCGGCCGTCTGCGGCGCCTCAGATCGCGGCAGGGCCGGCGCGGTGAGGATGATGGGCATCCCCTCGGCGATCTTGTTCGACCGCGGGGGGTTGCTGTTGAGCCAGTTTTTCAGGCGGCTGAGTTCTTCGCCGGCGTCGGGGGCCTCTTTCAAAACGCGCTCGACCAGCGGCCGCACCAGCTCGTACACCTCCTGCACGGTTTTGCGATAGGCCGTCATCGTTCCTTTTTCGACGATCCGCAACAGCCCCTTGTCGCGTTTCGCGTCATCTTCATTCAGCGGCTTGAACGCGCCGTAAATGCAGAAAAAGTCGCGCTTCCAGCCGGCGCGCCTTGGTTCCTGCACGTAGGCGTCGATCATCTGCCTTGTCAACTCGGCGATCTCGTGCGCGATGAGGCCCAGATCGACTTCGCTGGCATAGTTCAACCGCCCCAGCGACTGGGCCGCCTCAGCCCGTACCATCCAGTGCTGCTGCTTGTTGACAAGCACTTCCGCCAGCGCCTGAGCGACAGTGGGGCGTCCGTCGAGCGTGTTGGCCAGACCGATCTCCCCCAGCCCTTGGACGATTCGCCAGGGATACCAGTAGAAATCATCGCGACCATTTTGCAGGGCCCGCACCAGCGTCTCAATAATCCTGTTTTTTTCGTTCCGCTTGACCTCGCTGAGCACGGCAATCCGCACCAGGCCGATCACTCCCCAGGTGCGAACCGCAAGGTCCTGCTCGCGGTCGTCTACCAGTTGCATCAGCGCGTCGGTCTGTTTCGTGAACTTGATGGCCGGCTTCTTGGCCCCCTCGCCGTCCTCCATGTTGAGCTCGGCCAGGTCGGCCAACAGCACCGCGCCATTGGTTCGCGCCGTGAAATGGTAGTCGAAAAGCCTGGGGGCGTGTTTGACAACCATCTCCATCATGTAAATGCGAGCGTCTTTTTTCGCGCCGCGGGCGACCGGCGAGTCGACCATCCGCTTGAACACATCGCCACGCATTTCTGACGGCTCGCGATAGCGTTTGACATACTTGCCAGCTTCCATCAGCGGCTTGCCGTCTTGACCCATGATACTGCGGGTGATCGAGGGGTGTTCGTTCTCGTCAAGAGGCACGGTGGCCCGATCGCGATGTTTTCTAAGAGTCATCCGCGACAGCCACCATTCGACGACTTCGTCGATCGTCCGCTTCTGTTCGTCAGTCGGCGGATCGCCGCTGTCCATCACTTTGCGAAAAACGTCGAGCGCACTGTTTCGCTTCTGCCGATTGCCCCCCCAGGGATCGACGACCCATTCATCGGTCATCGTCATCGAAGCGGGGGGTTCGGGGGGGACCTCGTAATTCTGGGGCAAACTTTCTGTGTCGCGCTCGGCCTCGGTACGCTGGTCGCCCGTCGGTTTCTTGTCCTTCTTGTCCTTCTCTTTATCTTTCTTGCGTTTCTGTTTGGTGGTTCCGCCGCCGAGTTGCTTTCTGATCTGGTCCAGAATCGGCGGCGTCTTTCCCGGCTGGGCGGCCAAAGGCGGCGGCGCAAGTAACGCGGCCATCAAGCCGACAGCCAGCCACGAGAGCGCCCGGCGGCGCGCAGTCGTCCGGGCCAGCGTTTCATTCGTGGGGGGCATGGGCGCTTTCCGACCAGACACGGTGAGAAGTTCCTGACGCACGATTCCGCAGCCCTGTGCTGTGTGCATCGCGATCTGGCGAACGTCGCAGATTGCCCGGACGGGCGTTAGAATAAAAACAGAAGATACCATTGGTGCGCAGAGATTGCCAACCTGCCTCGCGCCCTAACGCCCGTAAGGCGCGTGGCTTTCGTCGAGGTTGGTCGACCCGTCGCACTCGTCGCTGCAGCGAAAGCGAGAAGACTTGAAAATGATGACGCTCGAAGCCCAGTCTCTGACGGCCTGCCGCTGCCAACGACCCCCCTCCGAGCATGGCCCGGGGCCGCAACCTGGTCCCTTCGCACACCCCAGGTTCAGGCTATCAACGGGCGTCGGCGAATGTCAAGTTTTTTCCTGCACGCCGCAGGATTTTGCGCCATGAACCCCGCACCCCGCCCTCTGCTGTTCGCCGATACGGTCTTTTTCGAGCATCAGACGGGCGACCATCCGGAATCGCCGGCGCGATTACGCCATTTGTACCGGTACCTCGAAGACCGCCCCGCTCTGGCCCGGTTTGCCATGGGTCAGGTGCGCCCGGCCACGCGCGCCGAGCTCGAATTGGTCCACAAACCGGCCTATATCGACCGCGTTCGCGGGTTCGCTGACCAGGGGGGCGGGCGCATCGAGGCCGATACCACGGTCAGCCGGCGATCGTTCGAAGTGGCCGGCAAAGCGGCTGGAGCCGCGATCGCGGCGGTTGACGCCGTGCTGAGTGGGGCCGCTTCCCGCGCATTGTGTCTCACACGCCCGCCCGGGCACCATGCTCTGCCGGATGCCGCCATGGGGTTTTGCCTCTTCAACAATGCGGCCATCGCCGCCCGGCATGCCGTCCGTCAACATCGGCTCGAACGCGTGCTGATCGTCGATTGGGACGTGCATCACGGCAATGGCACTCAAGACATCTTCTATGACGATCCCCACGTCTGGTTCTATTCCGTCCACCGCTCTCCCTTTTACCCCGGCACCGGCGCAGCGCACGAAACCGGTCGCGGCGCGGCCCTGGGCACGAAATTCAACCTTCCCCTGGCGTTCGGAATCACCCGCCTGAATTATCGCGAAAAGTTTCAGACGGTGCTGGAACAGGCGGCGCAAAAGTGCCGGCCTGAGCTCGTTCTGGTTAGCGCCGGCTTCGACGCGCACGCCGCTGACCCGATCGGTTCGCTGGGGCTCGACACCGAAGATTTCGAGCGGTTGACGAAGCTGGTGGTTGACGTCGCCCGGCAGTTCTGCGGCGGCAAGGTCGTCAGCCTGCTGGAAGGGGGCTACAACATCGAGAAGCTCGCCGAGTCGGTCGAGTGCCACATGGAAGCCCTGGCCGCCGACCTGCCCTGAAGCGGCCCTAGCGAAAGAGCACTTGAGTGGGAGAGACCGCCATCGAAGCCAGCCGGGCAGATTCTGCTCCGAACTGGTCGATTCGACTCAGGCGCACGGCATGATACGTGCCCGGCTGCAGGCTGATGGAGCGGCCTGTTTCGCGTTCGACGATCTGCTCGATCTCGTTTCGAGTCAGCCCGCCGGGGGGAAGCTGCACGCGCACCAGTTTGTCGGCAGCCAGCGGCTGCGCCGAACTGGTGGGAAAGCAATACCCTTCCGGCGGCAGGTAAATGGCGCCTGAGCCGAAATCAACCGCGAAGGCGATCAGCCCGGGCACGATGAATAACAAGAGCCCGGCCGCATCCAGCAACACGACGCGCGGGTCGAGCCGGCCGGTGTGCGGCTGGCCGCGCCGCTCGGGGTACAAGATCGTGCCGCACGATATGGCCGACGTCGCCAGGGCGACCGCCAGCGCCAGGCACAGAATCTGCTTGGCCCGAAATTCCAACCGTCTGGCAAACCAACACTTTCGCCGGGGCTGTCTTCCCATGGGGGGGCGGATCGTACTTGGCACGGTCTGCCCTGACAATACCGGCACACGGCGCGAGTCACGCGGCCGCAATCACGGCCCACTTTTTGACTCCCGTCGGGCCGCTCGCAATCCGCCTCGCGGCCGATTACGATACGTTGCAGTACAGCGCGAATGGGCGTTGCCGGCAGATGGGGCGGAACGCTGACTGCTGTGGATTTTTTTATTGCAACCAGGGAGCCTGGATCAATGAGTGGTTTGATTCCTTCGATCCGTCGTACCGAACGGCGGCAGCCGATTCGCCGGGCCTTCACCCTGATCGAGCTGCTGGTCGTCATCGCGATTATCGCCGTGCTGATCGCCCTGCTCTTGCCGGCCGTGCAGCAGGCGCGCGAGGCGGCACGCCGCACGCAGTGCAAGAACAATCTCAAGCAGATCGGCCTGGCGCTGCACAACTACGAAAGTTCGTTCAATCTGTTTCCCTCCAGCAGCACGAGTGGTTTCGGGCGCGGGGTCTGGAACTATCCGGGAACGGGCCCCACCGACCCCAGCATCCATTTGCACAGTTTCGCCAGCCTGATCCTGCCGCAGATCGACCAGTCGAATCTGTACAACCAGATCAACTACAAAGTCTCGTCGCTCGACCCGGCCAACCGCAACTCGGCGTCGCAGATCCTGTCGTTTTACCGCTGCCCCAGCTACGCCGGCCGCGACTACAGCAGCGACCCCCTGTACGTGACCGGGGCGGGGTTCGACCGCTTTGCCATCCGCAACTACGTGTGCCTGGGGGCGAAAACAGTTCTGGGGCTTTCGGGCGCGATCCCGGCGGAAGGGGTGATGTACCCCGGTTCGCGGACCACGTTCCGTGACATCACCGACGGCACTTCGAACACCGTGATGCTGGCCGAAACGCGCGACGAGAACTCGGCGGTCTGGATCGACGGGACCAGCGCGGCTGTCGCCGCCCGCTGGTTCGACATGCTGAGCCCGCCGCTGTTTGCCGGCCAGACGAACTCGATCAACTACACCCCGTACTTTCCGGGGGGCATCTTCCCCAACTCGATCGGGCAGTTGTGGGGGCCGTCCAGCTTCCATACCGGCGGCGCCCACCACCTGCTGGGCGACGGGGCCGTGCGGTTCCTGTCGCAGAACCTGAATGCCAACGTGTACGACGCCCTGGCCTCGCGCAACGGGGGCGAAGTGGTGGGAGAGTTCTAAC
>JBQTIL010000043.1:0-121312 GCA_052388175.1 Planctomycetaceae bacterium
CACCCTCACACAACGCGGCCACCCGTTCCTCGAAACCATTACCCAAGCCCTACGAACCTACATCACCACAGGTCAACTTCCGCCACTGCCGGCAAGAAACTCCGGTCTTGGCTGACGAGTTACGAAAATTTCAGATTTGAAATCAACAGACCTCACCCCCACCCTCGACCCATCCCCCGTCCCGTGGGGAGGGGAGCAGGAACGTTTGCAGATTTCGACGCCGAGTGGGGGACCTTTACGAGCAATCAGACCTCGAACTTCTGGCCGAACTCCGGCAGAATCGGGTCGAGGTCGCAGTAATCTTTGAGCACCCCGGCCAGCGCCTGCCGCACTTCGGGCTCGCCGTGCACCAGAAACCCCTGGCCGATTCCCGTCGTGCGGCCCATGTGCTCGTACCACCATTTGAAGTCGTTGAGATCGGCATGGGCCGAGAGGCCTTCGAGCACTTCGACGCTTGCCTTGAGCGGATACTCACGGTCGAAAATCCGTACGAACTGCCGCCGTTCCTTGATTCGTCGCCCGAGTGTTCCCTCAGCCTGAAATCCGATAATCACGATCGTGTTGTCAGGATCAGAAACTCCGTGCTTCAGATGATGCAGCACGCGACCGCTTTCGCACATGCCGCTGGCGGCAATGACCACCAGAGGCCCTTCGCGATAATTCAGTTCCATGCTTTCCTGCGGCGTCGAAATGTAGGTCAGGCCGTGGAAAGCGAAGGCGTCGGTGTCGTCGAGCAGCGTTTTCTGCACGTGCTCGTCGAAAATCGACGCGTGCCGCCGGTAGACGGCGGTCAGGCGATTGGAAAGGGGGCTGTCGACAAACACGTGAATCGGCGGCAGATCGCCCCGGTTCGTCATTTCATTCAAAAAGTACACCAGTTGTTGCGTTCGCCCCAGGCTGAACGCGGGAATTATCACCTTCCCCCGTTTGTGCACGGCCCGCAAGATGATCCGCAGCAGGTCGTCTTTCAGATCGGCAGCCGGCGGATGCACGCGGTTGCCGTATGTCGATTCGGAAATCAGAATGTCGCAGCCATTGACCAGCTCCGGGTCGCGCAACAGCGGCAGTTCGCGGCGGCCCAGATCGCCGGTGAAGACCAACCGGCGCGTTTCCCCCTTTTCCTGAATTTCCAGCTCGCAGATTGCCGAGCCGATAATGTGGCCGGCGTCGCGAAAGCGAAACCGCAACTCGGGAAAAGGCTCGTACCACTCGCCATACTTGCGCGGTTCAAACTGCCGCACGATCCCAACCACGTGCCGTTCTTCGTACAACGGTTCGATCTGCGGCGCGTTCGGTGGCAGCCGCTTATTCAGGTGCCTGGCATCCTCCTGCTGAATGTGCAGGCAGTCGTCGAGCATGATGTCGGCGACGTCGGCCGTGGGGTCGGTACAGAACACCGGGCCGCGAAAGCCCGCCCGATGCAGGCCGGGAAGATTGCCGCAATGATCGATGTGCGCGTGCGATAGAATCACCGCATCGAGGTTTTTGGGATCGTGGAGAAAGCGTTCGTTCTTGCGGCGCGACTCGGCGCGATGCCCTTGAAACAGGCCGCAATCCAGCAGAATCCGCAGGCGGCCGCATTCGATCAAATGCTGGCTGCCGGTGACTTCGCCGGCCGCTCCGCAAAACTGAATCCTCATGCTCACGATACTCCCGATTGACCAGTTGCTCGGGTTGGTATATTAGCGGGCGATCAGGGGGGATGGCACCGGGGGTGACCGGGCAGCCACGGTGTTTCAAATTGTGATTCGTACTTAACATCATATTGCTTAATGGTTTGCATAACACGCAATTGACCGGCGTTGAAATCGCGATGTAGAATTGTGGTGATCGTGCGTTTTGCTGCACGAATGTCGTCCGGCTCGGAATTGGCTCGGAAGATCGGAGGCGCCTGTTCGCGACTGTGCCGTTGATTGGATGGAAATGAAGACGGAAATCTGCGAGGTGTGCGGGAGATAGACAATGGTGGCCGTCGTTTGCAAGCCTGAAGCTCTGCGCGACATGTTTGCCGCGATCACGGAGCAGACGTTTCAAACTGACTTGGGGATTGCCGACCCGCGCCTCACCGACTATCTCACCGACCTGCTGCTGCGTTTCGTGCGTTTAGAAATGTTCCATCGCTTTCGCAGCGTCGTGGGTCGCCGTCTCGAAGATGTCGCGGGCATGCTGTGGGAGGCCGAACAGCGGCAAGGGCAGCCGCGCCGCGAGATCTACCGCCACATCGGCGATTTCACGCTGTTCTGGACGGGGGTCTACCCCGAAGCCCTTTCGCACCTGCAAGCACCCGATCGGCAGGATCATCTGCTCGACTACCACGAGCAGGGGAAACGCTGCTATCTGATCGCCAGCACGTATGCCGATGAGCCTTATCATGAAGAGGCCCCCATATTGCGCCGGCTGAGCGAAGAATTTGAACTCTGCAGCCGCGGCCTGAGGTCGGTCCGCGAAGAATGGGAAAAACCTCTCGCGGAACTGCAGAACTGATTTTGCCGCGGCGCAATTCACCGGCCGGCCACCCGCGAGCTTTCAGGCTCTCGAACGTCATAGCAGGCGGCTGCTTCTCCGTTCCGCACGTACAGCCTTCCGCGGGCGACGACCGGGTGGTTCCAGGTTTTGCCCTCGAGTGCCTGAAACCGGCCGAGTTCCTGGTGCGCGTCGGGCGTGGCATTGACGAGCGCGGCCACGCCCTGCTCTGAGAGCACCAGCAGCAGGTCTTGATCGGGCAGCAACAGCACCTGACCGTTGCCGTACCCGCGCGCGCGCCATTTCGCCTTGCCGTCGGCCAAATCGACACATACGAACGAATTGCTGTCGAAGCCGTAGAGATGTTCGCGATACACAACCAGGTCGTTGAAATATGATTTGATGGCGCGTGTCGTCCAGACTTCGCGCGTGGCCCACTTCGAGCCGCTCTTGACCACCTGAATGCGGCGCGTCCCGGCGCCGAACCCGGTCGAAACAAGCACGTCGGTGTTCCCGACCAGCGCCGGCTGAACGATTCGTGCTACTCCGCTGATCGGCCAATCGTGCTGCCACAGCACGCTTCCGTCAGCCGGGTCGAACGCCGTCAGCCCGGTACCTGACGTGATCAGCAGTTGCTCGTGACCCGCAATTTCTGCGCGGTGCAGCGAGCAATAGCTGTATTGCACGTCGCCTGCAGACCAAACCAGGTCGCCCGTATCGGCCGCGTAACCCAGCACGCCTTTCTGCGCCGCTCCCGCAAATACCGTCACAATCCCCCGCACAATCAATGGCGAAGCCGCGAACCCCCATTCGGGTACCTTCGCGCCCGAATCGGCAACAATATCGCGCGACCACAGCGGCTCGCCCGTCGCCGCACCGAGGCAGTTGAGGCGGCCGGCCGCTCCCAAGGCGTAGATTCGGCAATTATCAAAGGTCGGGGTCGCGCGGGGGCCGGGGCCGGCGACGACCTCACTGAAACGCGCCGCATCGCGGTGCAACCACAACTCATTCCCCGTATTGGCGTCGTAGCAGATCACAACTTCGTCGTCGCCATGCTGCTCTTGCGTGTACAGGCGGTTCCCGACGACGGCAAACGACGACCAGCCCGGCCCGACGCGATGCCGCCAGAACTGGCGCGGTGGATGCTCGTTCCAGTCGGTGCGAATGCGCACGCCGCTGCGGTGCCCGTCGCGCTCGGGGCCGCGAAACCCGGGCCAGTCGTCCGGCGCCAGTTGCAGTGTATCGGCAGCCGAGGCGCTGGGGATGGCGGCGGCCGCCGGATCTGACGCCGCAGTTTCAGCCAGAAATCGGTCCTCGGCCGTCGGAGTCCAGCGATATGACATGACCGATGAGAAATTGCCATCCAGGCCGTCGATGCGCACGAGCAGAAAATAGCCCCAGCTCAGAAAAATCACCGCGACGAGACCGGCGCGCCGCAGAGGCCAGTGCAGAAACGGCGTCGCAACCAGCCACGCGCACCACACGGTCATGACGATGGGCAACGCCAGAAGCGCCATGCCCATCGCCCCGAAAGACGAATCTGCACCAAGCCAGACGATCGCGGCACCCGCCGCAAACGCAGCCAGCACGCCCCAGCGCTGGGCCCCGCGCAACCGACTGCCGAACAGCCACCAGCCGACGATTCCTACCAGCCCCACCAACGGCGCCCACATCATTCCGATGAATTGCAGCATCGTTCCTGGTGCGACTCGCCCGGGCACAATCATCATCAGCCACTGCAAGGCGACGACGAGTACCGCGGGCCACACCCTTACCGCGCGATTGGGAGCGGCACGCGGGGCCCAGTCAGGCGAGCCCGATTGAGTAGCCAGTTCGTGCGCGTATTTTGACAAACGACCGACCTCATTGCCATCACCCATCGCGAGGCTCCCTTCGCACCCTATTCTACTCGCGGCACGTTCTTCAGAGTCAGACGCCGTGATTTTAGGGCGCCAATCGACAACTTCAATCGGCCTCGCCGGCGCGAATTCGGCAATAGCTTTCATATCGCAGAAGCGAGATCAGGCCGCACGCAACGGCCCGCTTGACGCCGCAGCCCCGTTCGTGGCGGTGCGAACAGTCGGGAAATCGGCACTCCCGTAAAAACGGGTGAACCTCGACAAAATACCCTTCGACCTCGTCGGGAATGACGTCCCACAGCTCCATCTGGCGGATGCCGGGGGTATCGACGACCCAGCCGCCGCCCGAAAGCGGAATGAGCGAGGCGCTGGTGGTGGTGTGCTTTCCCTTTCGCGACTCGACCGCCACGTCACGGGTCTTCAGGTTCAGGCCGGGTTCCAAGGCATTGATTAGAGACGTCTTGCCCACACCGCTTTGTCCCGCCAGGGCCGATTCGCGTCCGCGGCATAGAAACGACAGTCGCTTCAGGCCCAGCCCGGTCAAAACACTCGTCAGCAGCACTTCGTACCCCAACTGGCTGTACACCCCCACGATGGGCTGCAATTCGACCACATTCGCCAGGTCGGCCTTGTTGATGCAGATAATCGGGCGGATGCCGCCGGCTGAGGCGCTGATCAGATAGCGGTCGATGAGACTGGGTTTGAGCCGGGGGTCGCCGGCCGACGCGACAATCAACACCTGGTCGACGTTAGCCGCCAGCACTTGTTTCTGCCCCCTGATCTTGCGGGTCAGCACCCCCTGTCGCGGTTCGACGCGCTCGACAACCCCCTGACCCGGGGCGACAGGCCGAAACAGCACGCGGTCACCCGCGGCAACAACGGTGCGATCGTCGTTGGCGATGTTCTTCAGGAGGCGCCGGACGGCGCATTCGTAAATTGACCCATCGCCGGCCTGAACCACACAGCCTCCGCCGCGGGGGATCAAGATGCGGCCCGGCTGGCAAAAGGCCAGGTCGACGTCGCGCAGCGGGGCGGCAAGCCCTTCATCGGTGGCGATGATGGTGCGCTTGCGAGTCAGCTCTCCCTTGCGCGAGATCCGTTCGTCCGATGGCAACCGATCGAGGTCGCCCTGCGAATCAATCTGCCCCGGAGAGATTCCAGGCCGACGTGGCGGTTTTTGACGATTCTTGCGAAGCGAGACGCGAATCTTGCGTTTCTTGCCCATGTCATTGGTCGTCGTCCGCCAGCCAGTCCAGAATCTCGTCGTCCCTGGAAGCAGGCTGATCGGCAGGCGGCGGGGCTTCGGGCAGCTTGCGGCCGGAGGGCGACCGTGGCGGCGCCACGGGGCGCCTGCGCGCAAGCCCCGCCTTTTCGAGCAAGCTCATGTTCAGGTCTTCTTCTTCGTCCTCAGCCAGCGGGGGCGGAGGGGCGGCGTCTGACGCGACGTTATAGTCGACCTTGTAGCGATGCTTGGCGACAGCCAGCTCATCTCCGGGCAACACCCACTTGCACCGCACGCGCACCCCGTTGACTTTGGTGCCGTTGCTGCTGCCCAGATCGCGCACAAGCCAGTAGGCGTCGACGAGTTCGAGTTCGCAGTGGCGCGAAGAGACGTTGGGAAAGGGCAGCGCGATATCGCAACTGTCGCGCCGCCTGCCCAGCAGCAGCTTCTTCTTCCGCAACGGGATAGGGTCGCCGCCCCCTTGCGGCACGAGCTCGCCGTACATCCAGGTTGCCATCTATCGCGAGTGATCAAAGGCGCTTCACGACCCGAACCTGTCAGGTTTGTCGCCTCCCATTCATCGTAGCTCTCGATTTCGGGAGCGTCAATTCGCGTCTCGAACGGGCGAACTCAGTTGCGAATTCGCGAACCCGCGCTGCTAGACAGTGCGCGGCTTGCGCTCTTAGAATACTGCATGACCGGAGTGGGCTGAGCGGCCGCTGCCTGACTTGTCGGCGTTCGCGTCGCCAATTTGTGCAGAGGAAAGTCCGGGCTCCACAGGACACGGTGGTGGGTAACGCCCACCGTCCGCGAGGATCGGGAAAGTGCCACAGAAAAGAAACCGCCTCGCCGACGTTGCACCCGGGGTTCTCCTCGGGAAGGCTACGGCGGGGTAAGGGTGAAAAGGTGCGGTAAGAGCGCACCGCGATGCGGGTGACCGCATCGGCAAGGCAAACCCCACCGGGAGCAAGACCAAGCAGAAGGGAGCCGGGCATCGGGCCCGGCGCGAGCCGGTTCGGCTCGCCAGCACCTTCGGGTAGGTCGCTGGAGGCGGCGGGCAACCGCCGCTCGAGAGAAATGGCCGCTCTCGACAGAACCCGGCTTACAGGTCCGCTCCGGTCAGCTTTATCCGCCCGGCGTAGAACTCGTATTCGCCCAGGCGCTTGATCAGGAATGCTCGCGCAATCCGGCACGCGGCTCGTCGGAGAGCGCAAGTCGCCGTCACGATCCCCACGGCTCGGTATTGCCGCCTGCGGTTTGCAACTGCTAGACTCCGGCCCCGCACGGCCCGGCCCACCTCGATGTGGCGCCGGGTCGCCGCGCCCGCAACACACGGAGGTGGGGGTGCTATTCGCCAGCACATTGCGACGCAAGCTGATGGTCGGCGTCGGCCTCGTTCTGGTCATGCTGCTGGTGCTCTCGTCCAGCGGAATCTGGGGCCTGAGTTCGTATCAGAAACTGGTGCGAAATTTGGACCAAACCCTCAACCACGCCCCCCAACCAGCCGACCTGGTCAAGGCGATCGGAACCCTGTTCGAGCCGCTGCTGCAGTTACAGCAGTTTCACGACCGACCGCTGCGCGATGCGGGCGCCGAACAGGTTGCGCAAGAGTGGTTTGCTGAGCGGCTGAACGAGACGGGGACCCGGGTGCTCGAATACCGGCGCCGCTTCGATGCGCTACCCGAGCCCCTCACGTACGGCACGCGCCCGCTGATCGACGCGATTCTGGGGGGAATCGAGGCCGGCCAGGCTAGTCTGGCGGCCCAGCATCAACGATTGATCGATTCGAGCGACGCCGACGAACGTCGCGAGGTGATCGAGGAAATGCTCTCTTCGGTCGCCCACAGCCTGACCCAATCACTCCGTTTGCCCGACCTTACGGGCGGTCTCAGCCAGACTCTGGCTGACGCCGAGCACGACTACGAGTCGTCGTTGACATTGGTCTGGAGCGCTTCAGCCACGGCCCTCGTTCTCTTCCTGGGGCTTCTGCGATCAGGCTACGTCGGCATCTTTCATCCGCTGCGACAGTTGCACCAGGGGGCGCTGCGGGTCGCCCACGGTGACTTCGACTATCGAGTGCAGCTTAAGACGCGCGACGAAATGGCCGAACTGGCCCAAGCGTTCAATGACATGACCACCCGTTTTCAGGAAATCCGCGCCGACCTCGACCGGCAGGTGCAGGAACGCAGCCGGCAACTGGTCCGGTCGGAGCGGCTGGCGGGCGTCGGCTTCCTGGCAGCGGGGGTGGCGCACGAGATCAATAATCCTCTCTCGGCCATCGCTATGGCGGCTGAATCGCTGGAAGAACGCCTCGCCGACCTGCTCGCGCGCAGCGACCACCCTGAAAGCCCGGTGGTCGCGCAATATCTGCGAATGATTCAAAGCGAGTCGTTTCGCTGTCGGCAGATCACCGAGCGCCTGCTCGACTTCTCGCGCGGCCGCGAAGCCGTACGCGAATCGGTCGACCTCGCCCGCCTGACGGGCGAAGTGGTGGCGATGGTGCAGTACCTCAGCAAGTTTCGCGACAAGAAGATCGTGTTCCAGCCGGGCGGGGCGTGCCTGGCCGAAGTCAACGCCGCCGAAATCAAGCAGGTCGTCTTGAACCTGGTGGCGAACGGCCTGGAAGCGATGTCGCTTGGCGGAACTCTGACGATCGCGCTGATTGAGCAAACGGATCACGTTCTGCTGGAATTTCGCGACGAAGGCTGCGGCATGACGGCCGAGGTGCTCGACAACATGTTTGAACCGTTCTTTACACGCAAGCAGAACGGGCAGGGGACGGGGCTGGGGCTGTCGATCAGCCACCGCATCGTGGCCGAACACGGGGGAACAATCGCCGCTGCCAGTCCTGGGCCGGGGCTAGGAAGCACTTTTTCGCTGCGTTTACCCCGCCTCGCAAAGCGCAGCGCCGCCGCCTGACGGCCGTCCGGATCGCGGGCAGAAAATCGGGGCCCCGAGGCGGATTTTCTAATCGGAGCAGTGGCTAGGCGAGCCGGTTCGCGGTATAGTCGGAGGTCTGCTGGGGCAAAGCCCCTCTGCCTGCTCTCCTACCCAATCCTCCTGCATTAGGGTGTCGAGTCGTGAAGTGTTCCCGACCTGCTCGTCTCTTGAGTGGGCGAGCAGCGTGCCGCGTCATCTTGGCCGCCGCTTTTTCGTTTCCCCTGGTTGCCCGCGCACAAGAGGCGCCCGAAAAGCCACAACTCGAATACAACGTCGAGATGGTCGGCGCGTCGGCCGGGGGCATCTATGCTTACGCGCCTGGTCGCTGGGGCATACTGCACCTGCAACTGGCCAACCGCCGCGATGAGCCGGCCGAGTTGGTCTGTACGGCCTATTTCGACAGCGATCCCAACTTGCAGTACGGTCGCCGCGTCTGGCTGCCTCCGCAATCGCAGGTGCGCACGTGGCACCCGATTCTGTTGCCGCAACTCAGCGGGACCAGTGAATCCGCCATTCCATTCCATCTGATCGTCGTCGATGCGGTGAATCAAACCCAGCTTGTGAAAGACGCCTTTGGAAAGCGGGCCTCGGATTACACTTTGAAGATCAATCATCCCGGCCCGGTCACCGGGTTGATGGATCGTTTCGTTCTGGCAGAGGCGTACAGCGTGCCCCCCGATGGCGACGCCGAGGTTCTCCCCTGGGCGTTCGACCAGGCGATGATCGGCCGGGCGGCGCAAAACCAGAAACGGCAGGTCACGCACCTCGCTGACAAGATCATCCCGTCGGGTGAAGAGCGGTTTGATGCGCTCGACCAACTGGTCATTGCCGACGACTACGCGCTCGACGATCCCGCCGGCATGGCCGGGCTGCGGCGCTGGCTGTTCGGTGGCGGGCGCCTGTGGGTGATGCTCGACATGGTCGACCCGCGGCTGCTCGAGAACCTGCTGGGCGACGGCCTGACCTGGGCGATCGTCGATCGCATCGGGTTGCCACACGTCGCCCTGACGACGCCAGCCAAACCCGACGTCGCGGTGTTCGAATCTGACTACGATACTCCTGTCGAGCTCGTTCGGGTGCTGGCTCCCGACGTCGATGTGGTCTATTTGGCCGACGGCTGGCCGGTCGCATTCTGGAAACAATGCGGCGCCGGGCGGCTGCTCGTCACGACTTTGGGCATCGACGCGTTCAGGCGCCTGCGGCTGAGGACAGAGCCTGCAGCCAATGACTCCTCAACCTCTGAAGTGCGGTTTATTCCCACCGACCCGATGCGAAACCTCGCGGCCGACCTTTTCGTGCCCCGGCAGCCCCCTGCGCTGCCCGTGGCCGCGCTCGAGTCGCAAGCGGGCCAGTATGTGGGCTACGAGGTTCCCCCCCGCTGGCTCGTGACCAGCATTCTCGGGGCATTCAGCGCGCTGCTGCTCGTGTTGGGCATGTTCATGTGGCGCACCGGCCGTCTCGAACGGTTGGGCGTCGTCGCGCCCGTTTTGGCGCTCGTCGCGAGCGGGCTATTAGTCTATCTGGGTCAGCGGCAGCGCGAGGGAATTCCCCAGACGGTCGCGGTGGCGCAGTTCGTGCAACCAATCGTCGGCACCGACGATGCGCGAATCAGCGGTTCGGCAGGAATGTACGCGTCTGATTCAGGAACTGCCGAGCTCGGTGGAACAGGCGGCGGCTGGTTGATGCCCGACACTGGCGGCGTTACGGGCAAAGCCCGACGCCTGGTCTGGACTGACGTTGACCGTTGGGGCTGGGAGAATTTTCCACAGGTTCCCGGAGTGCGCAGCGCCGCGTTTGAGGTTCCGTTTGGATCTCCTGAACGTGTCGACGCACGGGCCAGTTTCGGGCCGTCAGGAATCGTAGGCAGCCTGCGTCTGCCCGAAGGCCTGAGGGCCACCGACGTGGTTGTTGCGGTGCGCGACGGCAGGCTCGGCGCCACCATCGACAGCGACGGGTCGTACACCGCCAGCGCCGACCGGGTTCTCGCAAACGATCAGTATCTGTCGGCCGGGGCCGGTGGGCTTTTGAGCGACGAGCAGCGACGCCGCAGCGAAGTGCTGCGGGCCTTGTTCAGCGGTAGCGCCGGGTCAAAACCGCAGGGGGGTGGCGGGACAGGTGACGACCTTTCGACATCTCTGGCGGTCGTCCAGGAGCATGAGTACCCGTTGCAACCCACGTTGCTGTTCTGGACCGAACCGTGGGAAACGCACTTGCAGTTTGCCGAAGGAACCCGCCGTCTGGGCTCGGCCCTGGTCGCCGCGCCGCTGATGTTCGAGAGGCCTGCCGCCGGAAGCCGCGTGACAGTGCCTGGCCCGCTTTTACCTTACCGCGAGGTCACGGGGCCCGATCGCGAATCGCCCACGGGCCTCTACAACTGGCGCACGCGGCATTGGCAGCAGAAATCGTGGCAGTCGTCGACGTGGCTCAAATTCCAGTTGCCGTCGGTTCTGCTGCCGTTTGAACCCGAGGTCGCGAGATTTGTCGTCCGGGTGGTCGGGCCAGTCGGGAACCTGACGCTCTCGGTCTGGAAAGACGACCAGCTCGTCGCGGTTGAGACCCGCGACAATCCTGTGGGAACCTTGCATATCAACTTGACCGATCCCGACGCCTTGCGGATCAATCCCGATGGGTCACTGCTTCTGAAGCTCACGGCGGGGAAACCGAACCAGCCTCAATCGCAACCGACCACCACCGACGGGACGACCGACCCCGCTCAGGCGATCTATTGGCGCATCGAGTCGCTGGTAATGGAACTCGAAGGCAAGGTCGCGGGTGCGCCCGAAACGGCTCGGGTCGCCCCTGGAGATTGATTGTATTCGGGCGACGCGCTTCGCTCATGAGAACCACAAGCGCTCGGCCCCGCGAGACTCTATCGACAGCAACACTGGCGTTTTGGCGTTTATTGTGATCTACCCAGCGGAAGAGAAACCATGCCTGAAAAGAAGCCGGCGATCGTTATCGAGCAGTTGACAAAGCGTTACGGAAATTTTACCGCGCTCGAAGACTTCAATCTGACGATTCCGACCGGCGAAATCCTGGGGCTGATCGGCCCCAACGGAGCCGGCAAAACTACTGCAATCAAGATTCTGGTCGGGCTTTCCCTGCCAACCAGCGGCACGGCCCGCATCGGCGACGCCGACTGCGTGAACGATGCCCGCCGCATTAAGAAGCTTGTGGGCTACATGCCCGATAAATTCGGGTCGTACGACAACATGCGGGTGCGCGAGTACCTCGATTTCTTCGGCGCCGCTTTCAACATTCCGCGCCGGGCGCGGATCAAAAGAATGGACGAGGTGATGGAAACCACCGGCACGGCGTATATGCGCGACAAATACGTCGAGAGCTTGAGCCACGGTATGGCCCAGCGCGTGGGCATCGCCCGCACGCTTTTGCACGACCCTCAAGTCATGATTCTCGACGAGCCGGCCAATGGCCTCGACCCGCAGGCGCGCATCGAAATGCGCGAACTGTTGATCCGTCTGGCGCAGATGGGCAAGACCCTGCTCGTTACCAGCCACATTCTGCCCGAGCTCTCGCGCATCTGTAATCGCGTCGCCATTCTGACTCACGGGAAGCTGCGGGCCTACGGCACTGTCGATGAGATCGGCCGGCAGGTCAGCCAGCAACGCGCCATTGAAGCCCAACTGGTTTCGGCCGCGCAGATTCCTGAGTGCGTGCAGATCTTGAAGCGCAGCATCGAGCCGGACGCGGAAATCATCGAAAGCCAGGCCGAAGCGACTGTGCGGTTCCGCACGGCCAAACCCGAATCGGAGCTAGCTGAGGTGTTGAAACAGTTGATGGTGGCGGGCGTGAGAGTAACGCAGTTTCGAGAGGTTCAGACCGACCTCGAAGAGGCGTTCATGACGTTTGCCCGCGGCAACGGTGCGGCGGGAGGGAAAAAGTAGCATGGCCAACCCGATTGTTCACCGCGAGCTGATCTCGGTATTGCGGCAGCGCCGGGCGGTGGTGCTGCAATGCGGCTTGGCGGCGTTCTTCGCCTTGCTGGTCGCTCTGCGCTGGCCGACCGACGCCCGCATGACACTCTCCAGCAGCCGCTCGCTGGAGGTGTTTCGCCTGCTGACATACGGGCTGTTGACGGTGCTGCTGGTATTGCTGCCGGTCTTTCCGGCGACGAATATCGTCCGCGAGAAAAGGCAGGGCACACTGGCCCTGGTCTTGAATACGCCGCTGGGGCCTTGGCGCATTTTCCTCGGTAAGCTGCTGGCAACTCTCGCCCTGGCGGCCTTGATGCTGGCGCTCAGCCTGCCGGCCACCGCCGCCTGCTCGGCCCTGGGGGGCGTGACGCTGAAATCTGACCTGTTACCCGTTTACGGCGTGCTGGCGCTTACCGCCCTCTTGGTCACGACGCTGGCCCTGCTGGTCAGCACGTACGCCGAATCGACCGATGCCGCCGTTCGCTGGACCTACGGCCTGGTGCTGGCGCTCTCGGTGCTGACCCTCGTGCCGCACTACTTTTTCATTGGTGCTGAAGAACCGGTCAAGTCGATTGCCGAATGGCTGCGATCGGCGTCTCCCTTCGCGGCGATGATGACGCTCCAAGGGGCCGGCGACGTGGGCAGCCGCGGGTTTGTGTCGGATCCCGACGTTCCACGGCGGTTCGCCCTGATCGCGCTGCTGTTGTCGGCCGGGTTTTCGATCTGGACCCTGACCCGGCTGAATCACACGATTTTCGACAGATCGCGCGCGGCAGGCCGAATTGCCGATGACCAGACACTGGGTTGGCAGTTCTTCCGCAGGTTGCTGTACCTGGTCGATCCGCAGCGGCGGTCGGGTTCGATCGGGCCCTTCACCAACCCGGTGATGGTCAAGGAATTTCGATGTCGCCGGTTCGGCCGGCTGCATTGGCTGTTGCGGCTGGTCGCCGTCTGCGCCGTTCTCTCTCTGGGCCTCGCAATTCTGACCACCACGCGAACGATCGAGTGGGATGTGCCCACCATCGGCGGCATCATGGTGTTGCTGCAGGTGGCGCTGCTCGTATTTATCACCCCCAGCCTGACGGCCGGTCTGTTGAGCACCGAGCGCGAAAGCGGTGGCTGGGTGTTGTTGCAGATGACCCCCATGTCGGTGGGGCGCATCATCTGGGGCAAGTTGCTGTCGGTGTTTCTGACCGTGGGGCTGGTGTTGTGCGCGACGCTGCCCGGGTACCTCGTCATGGTGTACATTGAGCCGGGGCAATTGAACCAGGTGCAGCGCGTCGTGGTCTGTTTGGCGATCACGGCCTTATCAAGCATGCTGATTACCGCGGCGGTGGGCAGCCTCTTTTGCCGCACAGCCGCGGCGACCGCAGCGGCTTATTCGGTATTGCTGACGATCTGCGTCGGGCCGCTGTTGATCTGGCTGATGCAGAATGCGCCGTTTGCCAGAGAGTTTGTCGAGCGTGTTTTGAAGATCAATCCGATCGCGGCGGCCCTCTCGGTTATCAAGCTGGAAGGGTTCCGGGATTATGAACTGATTCCTGACAACTGGTGGATTCTCGGCGCGGCGGGGGCGGTGAGCCTGTTGGTGCTCATCGTTCAGGCATTGCGCATTTCTCGACCGCAATGATCATCATGCGACCGGCCTGCATTATTCGAATTCTTCTGTGCGTTGCGCTTTCCGTGACAGCGGCCTGGCCCGGCGATGCGCGCGCGAAAGAGATCAGCCCCGACTTCGAGATGTTCGTCGATCCGCCGCTGCCGCGACCCAAGCGAGCGCTGCGAATGCCCGACGATCAGCTTGCGTTGTGGAAGCTGGCCCTGGGCCGGCCTGATTCCGACTCGCAAATAATGGCCGCCCAAACGATTTCTGACGCCTTCAGCAAGGGCTACAAGAAGGTGGCCAACCTTCGTCCCGAACTGCACCGGCTGCTGAAGGCCGACCAAACCCATCCTATGGCGCGGGTGGCGGCCGCTCGCGCATTGATCGTCATCGACGACCGCGAATCGGTCGCCGATTTATGGGAGGCGCTCAAGCGCAAAGATTCCGGGGCGGCCATGCGCGAGTTGGTCGAGCCGGCGCTGGCGGATTGGGGTTTCGAACCGATCCGCGAAACGTGGCGAGCCCGCCTGGCCGACTCGCGGGTGGGTCGTAGAGATCGCCTGCAGGCCTTCAGCGGCCTCGCGCGGGCGCTCGACACGCAATCAGTTCCCTCGCTGCTCGAGTACGTCAACGATCCGGGCCAGTCGATCGACTTGCGTCTGGGGGGCGCCCGTGCGGCCGGAGCGATCGTCGATGCGGGTCTCGAAGCCGATGCCGGCAAACTGGCGGCCCGCGAGGGGGGCGAGATTATCGATCGGTTGTGTGCCATTGTGCTGCTTTCGCGGCATCGCTCGGCTGCGGCCCAGGAGACACTCAAGAAACTGGCGCAAGACCGCGACGAGCCGGTCGCTGCGGCTGCGATGGAGCAATTGCTGCGTATCGACCCCGCGCTGATGCTCGAATTTGCCCCGGCGGCGCTGCGCAGCCCAGATGCCAATATTCGTCGGCGAGGGGTCGATGCTTATCTGGCGCGGCCCACGGTCGAGCGGGTGGCGACCTTGACTCGGCTGCTCGACGACGCGCACACCGGTCTCCGCGAACATGTTTGCGGCTCGCTGTTCGACCTGGCCCAGCAGCCTGAATTGGGGCCGCCGATCCGCACGGGCGCCCTCGAAGTACTGGCCGGTGAAGGCTGGCGCGGGCAGGAACGGGCGGCGCTCTTGTTGGGGGCGCTTGATGAAGAGCAGGCGGCGCCGCGGCTGGTCGCCCTGCTGCGGTCGCAGCGCCCCGAAGTGATGAACGCCACCGCCTGGGCCTTGAAAAAGCTGGCGGTGAAGGAATCGTGCCCCGCGATTCTCGAATGGGTCAAGCACCAGACCGCAGTGTGCGAACGGGGAGATTTCGTCCCTCCCCCCGAATTGCATCGGCAGGTGGCCCACCTGAGCGAAGCCCTGGGAATCATGAAGTACATGCCCGCAGACCTCGTGCTGAGAAAGTACATTCCGCGCAGCGGCATGTATTCCGTCATCTCGCGCAGCGCCGGCATCTACGCAGTCGGCAAGCTGCACGAAAACAACCAGCCCCGCGAAAGCCGGAGGTTCGACGAAGAACTGCATCCGGTCGCCGAAGAAATGATGCAGCGGCTGGGTGATGTACAAAGCTCGCCGCCCGAATCGAATCACGTGCGCTACTGCTGTGCCGTGGCGCTGGGGCGAATGTATGCCGAACCGATGAAGCCGTTCATCGAACAGGTGATGGGCATCAACAACGACATGCTGGGGGTCGAAAACGCAGTTCGCTGGGCTTACGGAAAGATCACGGGCCTCGAACTTCCCTGGGCCCCCGACCTCGATCGCTACTACGTCGAGCCGTTCGTCGAGCCTTTGAACCCGACTCTTGAAAAGCCGGCCGAGCAAACCGAATGAGCGCAAGAGCGCAACCACCGATCTGGGGGAGCTTCTCAATCCGCTGGCGACCGATATAATTCAGGGTTTCTCGCAAGGCGGAGTAGCTCAGGTGGTTAGAGCAGCGGCTTCATAAGCCGCGCGTCGGGGGTTCAACTCCCTCCTCCGCTACTGACAGCACATGCTGGTTGGCCATCGTAATGCCTGAGATCATTGAACCGACGATTCCCAGGTAACCCTGGTCAGTCCCGCACAGGTACAGGTTTCTGACCGCCGTCGTTCCCTGCCAGCTTTTCCTGGGCGCACCATACACGCAACCGTTGATGTGCCCGGTATAGTGTCTGATCGTGCGCGGGGTGAATGTGTCGCTATCGACGACGTGCGGGCGAAAGTCGGGGATATGTCTTAGAGCGGCTTCGATCAGGCGGTCGCGCCACAGCACTTTCGCCGCCTGATACTCTGGTTCCGGCAGATCAAGCCAGCGGCCGGCGCTCGCCAGTGCCGTCATCCGTACCGCGCCTTCCGCCAGCGGTCGGTCGTAGTCGAAATTGTTGGGCGAGCAGATGATGCCGCTGCGCAGGTCACAGGGGTCGGCCGGCGCCGCGTAGTCGAGCGTCGGAGAATCGCTGAAGAAAATCGCCGTTTCGCGCAAGCCCAGGTCAGCCGGCTGGCAGTCGAGGGTGGCGATTGTTTCCAGAAATGTGATCTCGCCCGCCTCTGCGGGCCCGCTGCCCGGCTGTTCGGCGGGCGCATTTCCGCAAAGCCTTTGCGTTTCGACCGCGCCGGCCGAAGAGAGAATGCAGCGGGCTTCGAGCTCGGCGTCATCGTCGAGAGTCACGCCGATCGCCCGGCCGTTTGCGATCTTGATCGAGCGCACCCCGGCGCGCAGCCGCAGTTCGCCGCCGACCTCGCGGTATTGCCGCACCAGGTGTTTGAGAATCCGACGGATGCCTTCGTAAGGCCGCGCGAACCCTTCGCGAAAGACGCTCTGAAACATGATCGCGAACAGCCGAAACTCCAGATCGTGTGGCGTCGCGCTGCTGTAAAACAACAGCGGGCACAACAGCATTTCGATCAGCAGCGGGTCGCTCAGAAATGCGCCTAGCGCCGCCCGTGCCGTGGGATAAGCGGCGGCCGGCGCCCCCCCTTCCACCCACTGGTGCTTGACCATCTGCGTCAGCCGGCGGAAGCCGTCGATTTGCGCGGGGAACCGCTCGGCAATCTGAGATTCCAGCAGGCGAAAATCGTTGTTGAAGCGCAGCCGGCAGCCGGGAAAGTCAATGCGCGATTCGATCTGCGGAGCGAGGCCGAAGTCGTCCCACCGCAACCGAAGCTGCCGCAGCAATTTGCTCAAGGGCCCGGTTTTCGTGCCGGGCGGCGCGTAGTTGGTGACGGCGTGCAGACCGACGTCGTAATTGCGGCCTCGCAGGCGATAAAACGAATTGAGCCCGCCGATCGTGGTATGCCGCTCGAGAACCACAACCCGCTTGTCGAAATACGCCAGCCGAATTCCGGCGGCCAGACCTGAGAAACCGGCGCCGATGATCAGGGCGTCGTAGGACACGGGGGGCAATGACGAAGGACGAAACCCGAATGGCTAATCAAAGCTGATTGACGAACGCCCCACTGACGAAGCTCAAGATCGCCCGGCCTTTGACGTTCGTCAGTCGTGCTTCGTCATTGATTCGACCTTCGTCATCAGGCATTCGTCATTCCGACAGGGACGTCTTTCATGCGGGGCAGCAGATAATCGACGGCCCCCCCCATGGTCGAAAGCTGCGGGTACTCTTCTTCGGGAATTTGGATGCGGTACCGCTTGCGCAGCTCCATGACGATATCGAGAAAGTCCATGCTGTCGAGCTCGATCTGCTCGCGGAATGGAACGTCGTCCTTCAGCGCCGAAAGGTCTTCATCGGGGACGATTCGCGACAGTATGTCGAGCAAAACCTGCCTGATTCTTTCCGAACTCATGGTCATTCTGTAAAGCGTTTGACGATCAGTACCGAGTTGATCCCCAGCATACCGAAAGAGTTGTTGAGGATGTAATTGACCTGCCCCACGTCGCGCGGCCTGTTGGCGACGATGCGCGGCGCGCCGCAATCGCACGCCGGGTCCGGAGCGTCGAGATTGATTGTAGCGTGGGCCAATCCGTCCTGAAAGGCAGGCAGATTGCCCAACAGCTCGAGCGCCCCGGCGGCCCCCATCGCATGCCCGATGAAGCTTTTCGTGTTGTTGACCGCCAGCCGCTCACACGCCCCGAACACCTCTTTGACCGCCAGGCACTCTTCAACGTCTCCCTGCTCGGTGGCTGTCGCATGCGTGCTGAGAATGTCGATCTCGCGCGGGGCGAGCCCCGCGCGCGACAGCGCCTGCCGCATGCACTCGGCCTGCCGCCGGGCGTGCGGCAATACAAAATCGCTGGCGTCAGAATTGATCGCATAGCCCACGATTTCGCCATAGATTCTGGCGCCGCGGCGCTGGGCGTCGGGCAGCCGCTCGAGCGTGCACAGGCAACCCCCTTCGGCCACCACGATGCCGTTGCGGTGCAGATCGAACGGCCGCGAGGCGCGGGTCGGGTCGTCGTGGCAGGCCAGCGCCCCTTGCGCCTTGAAGCTCGCGAAAATACCGAACGTGTGGATGCTCTCAGAAACCCCCCCGACAATCGCCAGGTCGACTTCGTCGAGGCGCAGCATCTGCACGCCCTGTATGAAGCCGATGTTGCCCGCGGCGCAGGCCGCCCCAAGGGTGTAGTGCGGGCCGGTAATCCCCAGGCTCAGCGTCACCTCGCCCGCGGGGCTGTTGGCGACTGTGCGCGGGTTGTGGTGGTGCGACCAGACCGACGTGTCGTAGTTGTATTGCGAGATTTCGTAGATCTCGCGCTCAGTCTCGACGTTTCCGTGCTCGGTAATTCCGAGGTATACCCCGACCCGGTCTTTGACCGTGGCGGGCCAGTCGAGGCCTGCGTCGCGCACCGCTTCGTGCGCGCAATACACCGAAATCGACCCGGCGCGCGTTCCGCGGCGAACCTCTTTTTTCTTCTGGTGCCGCAGCTCGTCGAATCGACACACCCCGGCCAGCACGGGGCCCATGTATCGAGTTTCGTAGGCCGTAACACCCGAGCGCCCTTCCAGCAGGTTGGCGCGGAATTCAGGCAGATTGTTGCCGATGGGGCAGGTCAGGCCTACTCCGGTAATGACGATGCGATCTCGGTGACGTACGGAACTGGCCATCACGCAGGAGCGTAACGGTTGCTCAAACGACTGACAAGTCGCCGTCGTGGCCCGCATTCAACATGCTCGCCAATAACGAGTTCCGTCGCCCCCAATTGACCCCCGAAAACTGACCTTGCGTCAAATCGACCCCTGCGCATAATTCCCCCCTCTCTCGTCTCCTCTCCGCACATTTCCTCGTCCAGTCGTCGCATCGCGTCGCACCCCGCACGGAACCGGTTTCCGCCGCGCGGCCCGCCGCACGCAATCGCCCAATTCACCACTTTTGGATTCGAAAACATGTGGTGCGAAAAGTGTCAGGCCGATGTCGCCACGACGGCTTCGGTCGACAACCAGCGGTTGTTGTGCGTCACCTGCGGCACGGCGGTGAACCGTCGTCAGGGAGGGGCCCAATCGCCTGGTCCATCGTCGCGAAAGACCCCTTTGGCCGACCCCCGCGAACTGCTCGCGCGCTGGGCCCGCGAAGACGCGCTCGGCTCGCTCGACCCTGATATTCTGCCGATCGGGCCGCGCACCTCGGCAGAGCGTCCCGCGCTGCGATTCGATTCGGCCCACGGGATTCCGCGGCCCCCTGAGCCGGTCGTCGAGAGGGTTGCCGAACAATCGGCCTCGAGCCCCGTCACCCCGGCCGTTCCCCGCGTCGAGCTTCAGCCCCCCTCTGCGGCAGTGCACGTGATTGTCGACGCGCCGCATGGCCTGCAACCGCCACATTTCCCGCTCGCTCCCGCATTGGCGCCGGAACCCTCTTCGAACTGGGTGACACTGGTGGGCCAGATCTGCGCCTACTTCGGCGTCGGGGGGCTCACCATCGGAACGGTCTTCGTGCTGATGGGTTACTTCGGGGGCCCGGCCAGTTACACCACGACCGGCTGGCTCGTGGCCACTGCCGGCCAGATGCTGCTCTTTCTGGGAGTCGTCACGCTGATCTCGGGCGGCATGGAGCAGACGACCCACGAAGTGGCCCGCCGCATCGATACCCTGGGCGAGCGCCTCGTTCGCATCGAGCAGGCCGCCCTTTCGGGCGCATCGGGTTCAGCCGGTGCAGGCCCTGCGGCGCCCAAGTCGTGAGGAGCGATTAATACTGAATCGCGACATCTCCATTCACCACGATCCGACAATCACCACCGAACGGCTCCTCCTGCGCCCCTGGCGAGACGCCGACAAAGTCCCCTTCGCGGCACTCAATGCCGATGCGCAGGTCATGGAATTCCTGCCGCAGCCGCTCGATCGGGCGCAAAGCGACGCTCTGGTCGAACGCATATGTGAACATTTCGAGCGGCACCGGTTCGGCCTGTGGGCCGTCGAGGCGCCGGGAATCGCCCCGCTCGTCGGGTTTGTGGGGCTGAACATCCCCACGTTCTCGGCGCACTTCACGCCCTGCGTCGAAATCGGCTGGCGACTCGCGCGCGAATACTGGGGCCACGGCTTTGCCACCGAAGCGGCCCGCGGGGCGATGGAATTCGGGTTTCGGCAGCTCGCACTCGATGAAATCGTATCGTTCACCGTCCCCGCCAACAGGCGGTCGCGGCGCGTGATGGAACGCCTGGGAATGAGCCACAACCCGGCCGAAGATTTCGACCACCCGCGACTCGCCCCCGGGCATAGTCTCTGCCGGCACGTGCTCTATCGGCTGCCGCGCACGGTGTGGCGACGCGAGACACGGGGAGTCGACGGTGGGCGGGGCGCATGATCTGGCAGGTTGCCGCGCTCTATCTCAGCCCGGTGGCCAACCAGCGACCGAAAACCCATGTGCACGCGAGTGAGGGCCCTCGCTCATCGGCCCTCGCGCCTCACGCCTTACCGCCACGTCTCGTAGGAACGCATGTAGGCGCCGTCGCGCTTGTAGCGGTATTGGTAGTTAGGCCCCCCTGGCACCCGTTCTTCATAGCGGTACCGCGACCGCCAGGGATTGTTGTTCCAACTTTCACGAACGCGAACGGGTGCAGGGGAGAGCGGATAGAAGGTGCCGACCACCGGCGCCGGAGGAGCCGGGGCCGGTTCGTAGACCATGATCGGTGCCGGGTAGAGCACGGGTGCGTAGGCCGTCACAACCGGCGCGACGTAAAACGAGCGCGGAACGTAGACATACCCGGGGCCGGTCGCAAACGCTGTCGTCGAGGCCGAAACGATCAGCACGAGGGCGGCTATCAGAATCCAGCAGCGAAAGCGACACATAGGCACCTCCATAAATGATTTGGCCGATCGACGGGCCTCGCGCTCGACGCACCCCAGCCGCGTCGCCGGCAACATCCGCAGGGTTTCTCTATCCTAACCAGAGCCAGCGTGATTTCCAGCCATTTCCGCTGTCGCGACCGCTCGCGGTCAAAGTAACATCATTTCGATTGGTCTCGGCCCGGTTCACACGGGCCAGGTAAGTCGTTGACGTTGACCTGCCGTTCCGATGCCAACGCCCGCTTCCCGCAACCGCTCAGTCGATACCCGCTGGCTTACCGGCGGGGGAATCGTCCTGCTCGGCAGTCTGGCCACCGCCTGGCACGCGCTGGGGCTGTTGCGCGACGAGCCGTTGGCGCGGAACCTTGTCAGTCAGGGCATGTGGCGCCACTTCGTGGAATTGTTCGGCGGAACGCCCCGCCTGTCGGACAATCATTGGCAGGGTGATCTGAACGGAACAGCGCTACTGATCATAATTTGCGCCGCGGGAATCTGTGCCTGGCTGGTCGGGGCAGCGATCATTGCCCGTTGCCGCGGGGGAGCATGGCGCGATGCACTGGCCGACTGGGGCAAACTCGGTTGGGCCTGGTGGCTGCTCCCGCTGATCTGGGAACTGCTCGATCTCGTCTTCGCCCTGGCCGGGTGGTCGCGCGCCCAGTCGCTGTTGTGGGGGATGCTTCCCGTCTGGCAGTCGTGCCAGTGGTCTGGCTGGTTGACGGCGGGCTTCGCCCTCGCTCACGGCCGACCGTCCGCCGCGGTTCAGTCGCCCGGTCAACCGGCCCCGCTGAACCTCGAATCGCCTGGTGTTCGGTGGAGCTGGCGGCGTGCGGTGCGTGCCACGGGGCGCCTGGCCCCCTGGCCGGTGTGGCTGGCGATGCTCGTGTATTTTGTCGCTTTCGGCGCCATGAACTGGGGCCTGTACGAGTCGCTGTTGCTGCCGCATGGTGACTCGGCCATGTACGAAGAGCACCTCTGGAACCTGCTGCACGGGAAAGGCTTTCGCAGCTATCTCGACCAAGGGCGCCTTTTTCTCGGCGAACACATTCAGGTCGTGCATGTGCTCCTGATTCCGTTGTATGTGCTGTGGCCCTCGCAGGTGCTTCTGGAACTGTGCCAGTCGGTCGCGCTCGCGGCCGGTGCATTGCCTGCCTATTGGCTGGCCCGCCGGCATGGCGGATCGTCGTTCGCGGCCGCGGCACTTGCGATCGCGTACCTGCTGTATGTTCCGATGCAATTTCTCGATGTGGCCATCGACTTCAAGACGTTCCGGCCGAATTCGTTTGAGATTCCGATCTTTCTGGCCGGCTTCTGCTGCCTCGAGCGCGGGCGCTTTGGCTGGCTGGCGTTGTGGCTCGCGCTGGCACTGTCATGTCAGGAAGACGCCGCCGCCATCATCGCGCCGCTGGGAGTCTGGCTGGTCTGCCGCGCCGGCACGATCGCACGTGACACGGGCACCGACCCGCGGCGGCTGCGGCTGGCCGGCGCGGCCCTGGCGCTATTCGGGGTGCTGTACGTGATATTTGCGGTCAAAGTCGCCTTGCCCTGGTTTCGGGGGGGCGCCGACGTGCATTTCGCCAAGTACTACAGCGATCTGGGTGACTCGTCCGGCAGTATCGTCGCCACCGTTTTCAGGCACCCCGAGCGCGTTCTGGCGCGACTGTTCCGTGTCGATTCGGTGGCCTTCGGGCTGACCCTGCTGGCCGGGTTGGGTTTCCTGCCGCTGCTTTCTCCCGGCCGGCTGGCCGTGGCGCTGCCTCTGTTCGGGGTACTGTGCCTGAGCGACCTGACGAATTCTCCGCGGCACCATTTTCACGCGCCTCTGGTCCCCGTGCTCGTCTGGAGCGCCGCTGCCGGGCTGGCGAACGTTGCGCCGGTTTTCAATTGCTGCCAGTTGCTGGTGAGGAGGCTCACCGGCCGCGATGAACCGGGTGATGAGAAGTCGCGGCTTTCGCCTCGGCAGTTCGCTGCAAGCGGCAAGACGCTGCCCGTCGAGCCCGCCTTGCAAGACGCGCGCGGTCAGCTTGCGACGCCGCGCAAACGCCAGCTTGTCGAAACGGCTGCGCTCTGGGGCGCGCTGTGCGCCGCGATGACGGGCACGTTTCTGGGGCTCTCACCCGGCTCGCTTGGGTTCTGGGACCCGAACTCGGGCGCGTATTGGAAGTCGATGTATGTGCCCGGCGAGCGCGCAGAGAAATTCGCCGTCGTGCTGCAGGAAGTGCCGGCGACCGCTCGCGTCGCCTCGACTGATTTCGTGCACCCGCGGTTCACGCACCACGACCGCTCGTACGACTACAGCGACTATCGCCCGGATGTGCCTGATGACGCCGATTTTATCGTGATCGACGCCGCGCACCCCTACAGCCGGATTCACCGCCCTGAAGACGTCAAGGAGCTGCGCGACCAGCCCGACGTCTGGGAGCTATTGCCCGACCGGACCAACGGTCACTTTATCGTGCTCAGGCGGCGCCGGGGCCAATAGCCGGTCGAGACGGTAAACAGCCTCGGGATTCGCATTGAACTGTCGGCGATCGACCTGTTGGGGTTCGAAGCATTGCCTGGACGACGTCTGGCCGGAACCTGATTTACAGCGGTAGATATTCGACGCGATTCAACATATCACCGGGTTCGAGCACCCCCGCAAGGATTTGCAGGTCGCGGATGGCCTGACCGATAGTGATTCGCTGCTGATGGGCGTAGATCAGACCGGCAAATGCAATCCCCGAGCGCTGCCGCGCAGCCGCTTCGCGCAACAGGTCTTCGTCTTGACTGAAGAGTACTCGATTCAGCGTAGTGCTGCGATCAAGCAATGCCGAGTCGTCGAGTTCTTCAGCGTCGTCGTCTTGCGCTCGCAGCACATCGAAGCCACGAGTCGCCAGACCGGCACTGATCGAGAGCTGAACGTGAACGTCCATGTAGAGCCGCAAACTCACGGAAGCTTACCGAGAGAGCGAAGCTTCTTCCGGACCGGCGACTCGAGCGATTCGGCGCGAAGCCGGTCAGACTCGCGGACCTGCCGATTGATTTCATCGTCCAATTGCGCCTGGTGATCGTAGTAGTACGCCAGGGCTGCATAAATCTGTGCCAGCGACAGATAGCCGCCCAATCCAGCGTAAATCTCCTCCGGCGTCAGATTGTAGGCTGTCCGATCGAGAACCACCTCGACGACTTTGATATTGGTGTCATCGATCCAGGCGACCCCACGCTCATCAAGCCGAACGTGTGTTTCGACAACATTGGTCACGGTTCGCGGTTCCGTTAGCCCGGGGAGATCAGATCCATACGACCTGGTAGCGCCAGAATTCTATCAGCGATCCACGTTCAAAGGAACATTGATGGACTTTCGAAACAAGTGCACTTCCATACTGTTGTAACTGAGCACGCGGTCGCGCGCCCAACACGCCGGAACATCAAACTTCGTTTTTCGAGCGCAGCGAAACACCAGCAGCGCCTCGGGCGCAGTGATCTCGTCGCGCGCCAGGCGCTCGAGCGAACGGTAGAGCATCGTGCCAGGCCTGATGCGGCCGGTGTACTGGTACGGCGGGTCGAAGAACACCACGTCAAACGGCAGAAAACGTTCGCCCCCGTGCGGGCGAAACGAGCATTTCGACGCATCGGTCTGCCAGCAGAGTGTCACACTCTCGGCCTCTAAGCTGCCGATGTTGCGGCGCAAGAGCTCGACGGCCTGGTTGTCACTTTCGATGAACACCACGCTTGAGGCGCCGCGACTGAGCGCTTCGAGGCCGATCGTGCCGGTGCCTGCAAAAACGTCGGCCACTCGGGCGTCGGCCAATAGGGGCTGCAAGCGGTCGAACAGCGCCGTTTTAACCCGGGCCGTGATCGGCCGCGTGACCTCGCCGGGGTTCGATTGCAGCTTTCTGTGCCGGTATTTGCCGGAAACGATGCGCATGCCGCGGGCGATGTCTACTGTTGCGGTTGTTGCGACTCGAAATGCCGGCGGATTATGTCGCGTGCCTCGTCGGCCACCGATTTGAACCTGGGCCGGGTGTCGGCTTTGGGGGCCGGAGCCTGCTGCATCGCCTTGACGACCGTCGTGTCGGATGAGCTGAGCACCTGGTTCGACACGTCGCTGTCTGAGAGCCAGCCTGCGATGTCGTCTTCCGACGTGTCAGACCCCGGCTCTTTCGCCGGCCGGCCGCCCGACAGCAGAAACAGCGTCGGCCCGATCATCAGTGAATCACCCGGCTGCAAGAGCGTTTCGTCTTCGATGCGCACGTTGTTGACGATGGTGCCATTCTGGCTGTTCAGATCGCGCACCAAAAGCCCTTTGTCGGTTGAAGACAGGGCGCAATGCTGCCGGCTGACCTCGGCCGAGGTCATTCGCAGAAAGCAATTCTCGTCGCGACCGATAATGACTTCCCTCTCGGGAAGCACGATCCGCTTCCCTTTGTGCTTGCCGCTTTCGACGATCAGCGTATGCATCGAAGGCTCCTCCGGCAGGGGGAACCGCTCAATCGTGCCGGGGCACCAGCACCGGCTCGCCACAGTTGGGACAAGTCAACGTCTTGCCGCGATGCTGCCGGCTGACTTTGAAGCGCTTGCCGCAACGGCAGGCAAAGCGCACTGGTACGTCGTTACGTACGGCGTCGGCCTCGGCGCGCGACCGCAGCCAAACTTCTTCGGCGGTCTGCTTGATCTGTGTCAGCAACTCGTCAGGGTCAAATGGTTTGGTCATGTAGGCGTCGGCGCCCACCCGCTTCGCCAGATTCCGCGAATCCTCCATATCGACGGCCGTCAGGACCAACACAGGCACGTTGCGTTCCAGCGTCTTTAGCCGCTCGCACACCTCGAACCCCGATTCACCTGGCAGGATCAGGTCGAGAACTACGAAATCGGGCTTACGCATCACGAACATCGAATGCGCCTGCCCCCCGTCTTTGGCGACAACGGCGTCATAGCCGTGCCGCTCGAGCAGCGTTTTCAGGAATTTCGCGGTGTCGGCCTCGTCGTCCACCACTAGAATTCGATGTACGATCGCGGGGGTGAAGCGAGGGTCAACACCGGCGTCAGAACTCATCGCGAGCGACTCCGAAGCGAATCGCGCCCGTCGCCGGATCTGAAGGCCCGGCGGGTTCCTCGCACCCCGCGAGGCCGTGGCGTGCTGGACCGAGACATGCCTGGGCAGCGAAAGTCGCCCCGTTTCCACAAATAACCGATCTTCAAGACCTTTGCAATCATCCACTTCCGCAATACCCCCAACGAACCCCTGAAGATTCAATTCAGGCTGTCGTCTGCTCGACGTGTTGAAATTGATGAAAGTCGTCCGTCTCGAACCGCGGAGGTGGCGACGTTCGATTGGCACGACCTGCCATCGGCGGCGACCGCGTCACGGGGTTTGACAATCGCGCGCCCCGCGCGTCAAGATGGCACCTGGGAGAGGACAAGACCATTCAGTGAGGTGCCCGTCGTGGATTCAGATGCTCCCGTTCCGAATGACGTTGAAACGGCAGACCTCCAGACGGTGCACCGCCTGGGCGAAGCCTATCGGCGCATCACCGGGGAACTTGGCAAGGTCATCGTCGGCCAGCAGCAGGTGCTCGAAGAGTTGCTGGTGGCCATGTTCGCCGGGGGGCACTGCCTGCTCATGGGGGTGCCGGGGCTGGCGAAGACCCTCATGATTCGCACGCTGGCCGAATCGCTCGATCTGTCGTTCAATCGGATTCAGTTCACCCCCGACCTGATGCCGGCCGACATCACCGGCACCGAAGTCATTCAGGAAGACAAGGCCACGGGAACACGAAACTTCAAGTTCCTGCGGGGCCCGGTTTTCGCGAACGTGGTACTGGCAGACGAAATCAACCGCACGCCCCCCAAAACCCAGGCGGCATTGCTTGAGGCGATGCAGGAGCATCAGGTGACGGTCGGGGGCGAACGGCATCGATTGCCGGCCCCGTTCTTCGTGCTGGCGACGCAGAACCCGATCGAGCAGGAGGGAACTTATCCTCTGCCCGAAGCGCAGCTCGACCGATTCATGTTCAATGTGCTGGTCGACTACCCGCAGGAGGACGAAGAATTCGCCATCGTCAGGCAGACGACTGCGCTCGTGTCTCCCACCGTCGAAAAGACCCTCTCGCAAGACGACGTCGTTACCCTGCAACAGTTCGTGCGCGGGGTGCCGGTCGCCGATCACGTGATTCGCTACGCGATGCAGTTCGCCCGCCTGACCCGACGGACTGACGAGGCGCCCGAATTTATCCGCAATTACGTCAGTTGGGGGGCCGGCCCGCGGGCCAGCCAATACCTGATTCTGGGGGCCAAGGCGCGGGCCGTGCTGCACGGCAGGGCCTACGTCAGCACCGAAGACGTCCTCGCCGTGGCCGGCCCGGTGCTCAGACATCGCATCATCACCAACTTCAACGCCGAGGCCGAGGGAATCAGGCCCGACGACATCATTCGCCGCCTGGCGGCAGCGATCCCCCAGGACCCCGCCAAACTGCTGGTGCGCGCCCGGCTGCCGGAAGTGTTCAAGACGGCGGAGAGCGCGTGACCGGGTTCTGAAGGGCCAGCATTCCGAACTGCCCGTGGAAAACTTTCGCAAATATCTGCGCCCCGAGACCCTCGCCGAGCTGCACGGATTGGAGCTGAAGGCCCGGCTGATTGTCGAGGGGTATGTGTCGGGGTTGCACAAAAGCCCTTATCACGGGTTTTCGATCGAGTTCGCCGAGCATCGCGAATACGTGCCGGGCGACGACCTGCGGTATGTCGACTGGAAGGTGTTCGGCAAGAGTGATCGGTTCTATTTGAAGCAGTATGAAGAAGAGACGAATTTCGCGTGCTATTTTCTGCTCGACACCAGCGAGTCGATGTCGTATCGGTCGACCGCCGCCGCGGTCTCGAAGCTGGAATACGCGCAATACATCACAGCGGCGCTGGCCTACCTGATTCTCCAGCAGCAGGACGCCGTCGGGTTGGCCACGTTCGACAATGCAGTGCGGCATCTCGTGCGGGCCTCGAGTCACCCGTCGCATCTGACGCAATTGTGCCATGTGATGGACGCGGCCCCCTCTGAGCGCGAAACGTCTCTGGGACCTATTCTGCACGATCTGTCAGAGCGCATCCGCAAGCGGGGCCTGGTGGTGCTGGTCAGCGACCTGTTCGATGACCTGCCGGCCCTGATGCTGGGACTCAAGCATCTGCGCCACCGGCGGCACGAAGTGCTGGTGCTGCACGTGATCGACCCCGCCGAGCAGGATTTTCCGTTTCTCGACCCGACGCTTTTCAAGGGCCTCGAAGGTCTGCCAGAGCGATTGACTGAGCCCCGCTCGCTGAAGAAGGCCTATCAGCGCGAGTTTGAGCGTTTTCTGCTGGAGGTTCGACGGGTCTGCCGCGAACTGCACATGGACTACGCCCTCGTGCGAACCGACCAGCCCCTCGACATCGCGTTGCGAACGTTTCTGACCGGCCGTTCAGCGCGGCTGCATCGGACGTAAGCCGACAGATTGTCACCCGCGAGCCGCAGGGAAGCTGACGAAGCGAGTCGCCCGCCGCATCGGTGCGAAGTATGATGCAGGCGGCCCTCAAATCGATTGACCTATGCCCCCCATGCCGTTCGCTTTCGGTTTCGCGTCGCCCTGGCTGTTGTGGGGGCTGGCGCTGGGGACGGCGCCCGTCATCATTCATCTGCTCAATCGGCGAAGGTACAAAGAGACTTCGTGGGCGGCGATGCGGTTTCTGCTCGAAGCAGTCCGCAAGAATTCGCGGCGGCTGCGAATTGAGCAACTTGTACTGCTGGCCGTGCGGGCCGGGCTGCTCGTGCTCTTGGCCCTGGCGCTCGCGCAGCCGACATTCGAGCAACTGGGGGCCTTCTTTCAACCCAGTCAGCCCGTGCATCGGCTGATCGTCATCGACGCCTCGCTGAGCATGGGATTTCAGCCGCGCGAGCAATCGCTGTTTGACCGGGCTCGCGACATTGCGCGGCGAATTGTTACGGCGGGCAAACCCGGCGACGCGTTCAATCTCGCGCGGCTGTCGAACATTCCGCCGGCAGTCGTGGTTTCGACGCCTGCGTACCAAGAGGCAAAGCTGCTCGAAGAAATCGACCAGATGCAGCTTCCGCAGGGTCGGGCCGACCTCTTGGCCTCTCTGACGAAGGCCGCCCTGCTGCTCGAGGCCGCCCCCGATCTGCCGCGCAAGGAAGTTTACATTCTGACCGACCTGCAGCGCGCGAGCTGGACGCCCGAATCGGCCGACGATGCCGCGCGCCTGAAAACTCTGATGAAACAGCTCGACGCCGCCGGGCGACTGGTGCTGGTCGACGTGGGGCAGGCCGACGCGGGCAATGCGGCCGTGGCGCGGCTCGATGCCGCCGAACCATTCGTGACTGCCGGCCGCTCAGTGCAGTATCGCGCAGCGCTGCACAACTACGGCACCGAGCGGGTGTCGGGGCGTACGGTCGAGTTTCTGGTGGATGAGCGGGTGGTTGAGCAGCGTTCGGTCGAAATCAGCGCGGGCGCCGAAGTGATCGAGTCGTTTGTCCATGTCTTTGCCGCCGGGGGCGAACATCGCGTGCAAGTGCGGTTGCAGAGAGACCATCTGCCCCTTGACGATCAACGGTGGCTGGCGGCC
This sequence comes from Planctomycetaceae bacterium, assembly GCA_052388175.1. Taxonomy (GTDB): domain Bacteria; phylum Planctomycetota; class Planctomycetia; order Planctomycetales; family Planctomycetaceae; genus SIAF01. The sequence continues at coordinate 29,852 of JBQTIL010000043.1, forward strand.
CCGGTTAAAGATCGCCTGCGGGTGCTGTGCGTCAACGGCGGCGCAGGCGCCCCGCGGGCCAGCGATTTTCTGGAACTGGCCCTGGCCCCGATCGTTTCTGCGAAGCCTGTTGGTGCAATTCCCGAGGCGTTCGGCAAACGCCTGGCGATGCCGGGGGGCCCGACCGCCGCGCCTGCGTCGCGCCCGATGCGGCTGGTCGAACCGCATGTCGTGAGCGAAGGAGAATTGCAGGGGGTTGATCTCAGCCTGTACGACTGTGTGTTTCTCTGCGACGTGCGAATGTTTACCGACCGTGAAGCGCGGCTGCTCGAAACCTACCTGGGCGGCGGGGGCGGGGTGGTGTGGTGTCTGGGCCCGCAAGCGCAGGTCGAGAACTACAACCAGACCCTGTACCGCGACGGGGCCGGGCCTTTGCCAGCGCGGCTGGAAGAGCTGTGTGGAGGAGCCGACCAGCGCCGCGACGCGTTCGCATTCGACCCAGGGGAGTTCGGGCACCCACTGATCGGCGTCTTCGACGGAAACCCCGGGGCGGGCCTGGAAACGACGCAAACGTACACCTATCGACACGCGAGCCTTGCCCAGGGGGGGCCGGCGCGAGTGGCCCTGAAATTCGATTCGGGTGACCCGGCGATCATCGAAGCCCCGTTTGGTCGTGGGAAAGGCATTCTCATCACAACGTCGATCGATGATGCCTGGGGCCTGTGGCCGTTGTGGCCCAGCTTCGTGCCGCTGGTGCACGAGATCGTGCAGTTTGCGGTTGCGGGCCGCTGGGGCGAGCGGCAGAGGCAGGTGGGCGAGGCGTTATCGGGAGTATTTCCCGCCGAGGCCATTGACGTCGAAGTGTCGGTGGTCAGGCCCGACGGAATGGTACGGCCCGCGCACGTGACGCCGGGAGATGATTTCAGCGAGTTCCGGTACGACGGCACGGCCCACGCGGGGGTGTACGCGGTCGAGCTGGCGAGCCCCGTGGGGCGCACCGAGCTGTTCGCCGTCAACGTCGACCCGCGCGAAAGCAATCTCGCCAGGTTTTCGCAAGACGAGCTATCGCTCGAGCTGCTGCAGGGGGTCGACTACGAGTACGACACGAACTGGCAGGAACCGCAGGCGGTTCCCGCGTCGGCACCCACCGGGCCGCGCGGCGGTCTGACCCGCTGGCTCTTATACGCAGTACTGTACCTGCTGTTCGTCGAACAGCTCATGGCGTGGGATTTTCGCCTGGGGCTGTGCCTGTTGTGCCCGCCGCTCGTTGTGTATCTGCTGTTGACGGCTGGCCGCAATGCACCGCCAACCTTGCAGAACTGAGCGGCAAGCCGCAGAATCCAGCACGATGGCCCCTGCTCATGCCTTCCGGCGAAAGAAATTCGTCATTCCCCTGAAGGTGCTGGTGCTGCCGGCGCTGCTGTTGTCGTTGACGGCCGTAGGGACGCTGGGGTTCAAATACTTCTCGGGCGGCACATGGATCGACTGCCTGTACATGACGGCCACCACCATCACCACGGTGGGTTACGGAGAGATTGTGCCACTGGGCCCGGAGGGGCGCCTGTTCGTCGTCTGTTTTCTGTTCGTGGCCTTCGGGGTGGCCTCGTACAGCGCCTTTCAGATCGGGCAGTGGATCTTCAGTATGGAGATTCAGCGCCTGCTGGAGAATCGACGCATGGAGCGGCAGGTTAGTCGTTTGCAAGGTCACTACATCGTCTGCGGCTGCGGCCGGATGGGTCGCACCATCTGCCAGCACCTGTGCGAGCGGGGAAAGCCGTTTGTCGTCGTCGATAGCGATGAACAGCGGGCCCGCGCGGCGTGCGCCGAGGCGCGCTGGCCCTACGTGATAGGCGATGCGACCGACGACCAGACCCTGCTGCACGCCGGCGTCGATCGCGCCCGGGCGCTCGCCACCGTGCTTCCCACCGATGCCGACAATCTGTACGTGGTGCTTTCGGCGCGGCTCTTGTCGAGCCGGCTGGAGATTATCGCCCGCGCGAGCCACGAGTCGGCGGCGCAGAAAATTGAACGCGCTGGCGCCAATCGCGTTGTGAGTCCCTACAGCACGGGCGCCCAGAAGATCGCCCGTTTCATGCTCAACCCCAACATCGAAGACTTTCTCGAAATCGCCGACCACAAGGGCCGGCAAGACCTGGAACTCGCCGATGTGCAGATTGCCGAGGGAAGCCCCTACGTCGGCAAGAAGCTGCACGAAACCGACCTGCGCGAGCTGGGGGTGATGATTGTGGGCATCCGCCGCCGCAACGGCGAGCGCCTGATGCCTCCGCCGGGCAACGCGGTGATTGAATCGGGCGATTGCCTGTTCGCGTTCGGAAGCGCCACCGCCGTCAACCGCATGATCGGCGAGACGGGAAGCGAGTGACGCATGGCTTTCGTCTGCGCTTCTGGCGCGAGCCGCGATTCGGCGCCTCGTGCGGCCGGCACTTCCCGGCGAGTGATTCAAACAGGGCCAAGGAGGAATCAGGCTGTGCGAGCCGTGCTTGAAGGCGTTCAGGTGCTCGACCTCTCGCGCGTTCTCGCGGGGCCCTACTGCACGATGCTGCTGGCCGATCAGGGGGCCGACGTCATCAAGGTCGAACGACCCGATGGCGGCGACGACACGCGGCACTGGGGCCCCCCCTTTGCGGCCGGCGAAAGCGCCTATTACCTTTCCTGCAACCGCAACAAACGCGGCATCACCCTCAACCTGAAAACCGCCGCGGGCCGTGAGCTGGCTCGCAGGCTGGCCGAGCGCAGCGACGTGCTGGTCGAAAATTTTCTGCCCGGCACGCTCGACCGCTGGGGACTGGGTTTCGCGGAACTCTCGCAACGCAACCCGCGTCTGGTGTATTGCAGCATCACGGGGTTCGGCCAGACGGGGCCGCGCAGCGCCGAACCCGGCTACGACATCATGATTCAGGCCCTCGCCGGCGTGATGAGCATCACCGGAGAGCCCGATGGGCCGCCCATGAAGTTGGGCGTGGCCATTTCCGACATCACGGCGGGGTTGTTCGCCTGTCAGGCGATTGTGGGGGCCCTGTACGCGCGTGAAATGACGGGGCAGGGCGAGCGAATCGACATTTCGCTGTTCGACGCGACGCTCGCCTGGCTGGCGAACGTCGGGCAGAACTATCTGGTGTCGGGAGAGGTTCCCCAGCGCCTGGGAACGGCGCACCCCAATATCGTCCCCTACCAGGCGTTTCAGGCAGCCGACGAGTCGTTGATAATCGCGGTCGGCACCGATGCCCAATTCCGGCGCTTCTGCGATCTGCTGGGCCGGCCGGAACTGGCTGACGATGCCCGCTACGCGACCAATGCCTTGCGCGTCGAACACCGCGACACACTGATTCCGCTCATTGCGGCCGCCGTTCGCGGGCGACTGGCATCTGACTGGCTGGCCCGGCTCGACGCGGCCGACATCCCCTGCGGCGCCGTGAACACCATCGACCGCGCCCTGGGCGACCCGCAGGCGGCGGCACGTGGCATGGTTCAACACGTCGCCCACCCGACGATCGGCGATTTGAAATTGGCCGGTTCGCCCGTCAAGTTGCAGAACGCGTCGCACGTGCCGATTCAGCCGCCGCCGCTTCTGGGTCAGCACACCGACCTGGTGCTGCGCGACATGCTGCGTTTGACCGCGGCTGAAATCCGCAAGCTGCGCGAATCGGGCGCGGTGTAGCGACAACAGCACGCCGAACGTCAGCCGCAGATCGCGGGCCGTGCGTAACCGGCGCGCACCAGCCACTACAACTGCGAGGGGCTCATCCCGACGTCGACGATGCTGCACGCCTGAATCACCTCCAGGCCGAGTGCCGCGGCTCGCGCCAGCAGCTCGGGGCTTTCACTGCCGGGGTTGAACCAGACTTCATCGGCCCGCCGGGCTTTGATCTCTTCGAGCAGTCCGATTCCGATTTCCGGGGAAAGATAGACGCTGATGCGGTTGAGATGGCCAGCCGGCGCCGCAGCCAGACTGGGGTAAACCTTCAACCCCTCGATCTCCTCCTCGCGGGGATTGATCGGGTACACGTCGTACCCTTGCGCCCGATGCGCGCGCACCGACTTGTTTCCGTACTTCTGACGGTCGCGGCTGGCGCCCAGTATTGCGACGGTGGGTCTGGCCATTCGTTTCTCCTTGTCAGTACCTGTCGGGTGAGTACCTGCCGATCAGGGCAGGGGGATGGAGAGCGTTCCCGAAAGGGTCGTCACGGCGCACCCCAGCAATTCGACTCGATCGGCATGTGTCGCGACCCACAGGTACCCGCGCCTTGGCCCCACCTGCATCGCACGCAGCCGGGTCTTGCCCAATTTCGGCGCCCAGTAAGGGCCTAAGGCGCAATGCGCCGAGCCGCACACCGGGTCTTCGTTGACCCCCACCCGTGGGGCAAAAAACCGCGATTGGAAATCGTACTTCCCGTCGTCAGAACGGGCCGTGACGATCACACCGCGGCATTCAATGGCGCACAGCCTGGCGAAATCTGGGTGCAATCGACGCAGGTCGTCCGCCGACGACACTTCGACCAGCAGGTCGAAGCGGTTGCGGCCGACCCACGCCAGCTCAGCGCCCAAGGCGGCCGCGAGGCCGTCAGGAGGCTCGGTCGCCGCCGCCGGCTCGGCCGGAAAATCCATGCCGATGCGCCAGACCTCCTCCAGCGTGCAGGTCAGCACGCCGCTGCGGGTGTGAAAGCGGATCGGCGATTTGCGGTCGGCCCGGGCTTCGCGCCACAGTGCGTGCGCGGCGGCCAGTGTGGCGTGGCCGCAGAGATCGACCTCTACGACCGGCGTGAACCATCGCAGCCCGAAATCGCCATCCTGGGGCACGACAAACGCCGTTTCTGAAAGATTCATTTCCGCGGCGACCTGCTGCATCCACCGTTCGTCGACGGCCTTGTCGAGGAGGCATACGGCCGCGGGGTTCCCGGAGAAGGGGCCGTCGCAGAAGGCGTCGACCACAAAGATCGGAGGCTCTAAAATCAACGATCAATCTCGCCCATCACGATATCAAGCGACCCCACAATGGCGGGGATATCGGCGATCAGGCAGCCTTCGCACAGTTTCGCAGTGACCGACAGATTGCAGAACGACGAGCTTTTCGCCCGCGCCCGCAACGGAATGTTGGCGTCGTTGCCCACCAAGTAAAAACCCATCTGCCCGCGCGGGCATTCGGTTTCGAGGTAGCAGTCGGCCTTGGGCAGCTTGGTTGCGTGCTTATAGGCCACCCGGTAGCTGCCCTGCGCCGCTGGGTAGCGATCGAGCGCCTGCCGCACCAGGCCGATCGACTCGACCACTTCGCGCATCCGCACATAGAACCGGCACCAGTTGTCGCCGACCACCACCTCGGGGGGGGCCGACGCGAACGGGGCCACCGGTATGTTCCACTTGTACCCTTCATACATCCGGGTATAGATCTTCTCGCCGTCGCGCCGCAGGTCATGGTCGACGCCGCTGCCGCGCAGCACGGGCCCGGTGCAGCCAAAGTCGATGGCCATTTCGCGAGACATGGCCCCGAGGTTGGCCGTGCGCTTGATAAAAATCTGGTTGGTCGTCAGCAGCGTATGGTATTCAGGAATGCGCTTTTCGAGCCAGTCGAGAAAGACGCGGCAGGCGTCCATCCACGAAAGTTTCTGCTCCATCGGCCGCCCCGTCAGCGCCGCGAGCCCCGGCGGTATCGTGATCATCTCGGGCAGGTCGTGCGTCGCGCCGCCGATGGTGAGGTAGCTGTACGTCAGCCGCGCCCCGCAGACCTCTTCAAACAGGTCGAGAATGATCTCGCGCTCGCGGAAGGCGTACAGGAAGGGGCTGAACGTCCCCAGGTCGAGCCCATAGGCCCCCATGCCAACGAGGTGGCTCGCAATGCGCCCCATCTCGGCGATGATCACCCGCAGCACCATCGCTTTCTCGGGCACCTCCATCCCCACGAGTTTCTCAACCGCGAGTGACCAGCCCAGGTTCATGTTCATGCCGGCCAGGTAGTCCATCCGGTCGGTGTACGGTATCCACTGGGGGGGCGACAGATTCTCGCCGATCTTCTCGGCGCACCGGTGCAGGTACCCGATGTGCGGGGTCACTTCATGGACCACCTCGCCGTCGGTGCGCAACAGCAACCGCAGCACGCCGTGCGTACTGGGGTGCTGTGGCCCCATATTCACCAGCATTTCGTCGGTGCGGACGTCGAACTCGACGACGCGGGGATCTTCGAGGTGCAGGCTCATATCAACGACCGCGGATGCCGTGGAATTCGAGAGGGAATTCATAATCTTTCCGCAGCGGATGACCTTCCCAGTCTTCCGCGCAGAGAATACGCTTCAGGTTGGGGTGCCCGCTGAAACGGACCCCGACCAGGTCGAACGTTTCGCGTTCATGCCAGTCGGCAATCGCCCACACCGACGAGACTGACGGCAGCTCGGGCAACCGCCCGGCGTGCCCCCCCTGCCAGCGCGGCAGCCTGACTTTCACGATCAGCGCGTGGCGGTAGGTGTAGCTGTACAGGTGATAGACGATTTCCAGGTGCGGCTCGTGGCCGAATTTCGCCGCCTTCTTCGGGTCAGGTTCGCAATAATCGACGCCCGAGAGGTTGTTGAGCGCGTCGAATTGCAGTGCCGCTTCGGTTTTCAGATACCGGCACACCTCAAGGATGGCCTCGGGAGCCACTTCCACCCACGGGTCAAGCGCTTCGAGATTGGCCCCGGTGATCTTGCCGCCGTAACGGGTGACAAGCTGTTGGTGAATCTCTGCCGTCGTCATGCACGTCTCCAGGCTTCAGGCGACCGGCTCGAGCTTGCGGTCGACCGTGGATGCAGCGGCAGGCGGCGGACGAACTGAAGATGCAGTGCGCGATTCGGTAATGGCCCGCACCCAGTCGAGGTCGCCGCGCTTCCACACGTAGGCGAACCCGACCAGAAGCACCCCGAAGAAAACCAGAATGTCGGCGAAGCCGAACAGCGCCAGCGATTGGGCCGTATCGGCCGCGATCCCGGTGGCATCGACGGCAGGCAGGCCACCGGCAGGCACATTCAGCAGCCGCTCGCTGATCTGCACCCGGGCCTCATTGGACAGCCGCGGATCGGCCAATTGCGTCGCCCCCCCGAACACAGCCGCCCAGGGAAAAAAGAACGCCACTTCAACGTCGAAAATGATGAACAACAGCGCGACGACGTAAAACCGCAAATCGAATTGCACATACGCCGACCCGATCGTCGGTTCGCCGCACTCGTACGGCGTCAGCTTCTGGCTGGTGGGGTTTGTCGGCCGCAGAAACAGCCCCGCCCCGAGGGGCAAGAGCAGAAAGATCACGCCCAGCACCGTGAACAGCAACAGATGCCCGACCAGATCTGTCATTCTCACCTCAACGTGCTGTCCGCTCTCAAATCGACCAGGCTCAGATCGGCCAAGTCGTCTGCGGCCCCGCCGAAACGCGCCCCCGCCATGCAGCCGCTTCAGTCGCCCGGAGAACTCATGTCTCCGCGACCCGGTTCGCCGGCCGACGAGCCGGCCATAAGCGATTGCCGTCCGGCAAAGCCGGCCTCCAACTCGTGCCAGTACCCCACCTCGTCTTCGCCCAGATGCCAGCAGAGGTAAACCTCGCGGCCGTCCATCAGCGAACGGAAGTCGACCAGCCCACGATCGGGGTCTTTCAGCTCGACCCCCAGCTTTTCGATTTCGTCGACATAGCCCTGCAACGTCGCCACCTGGCTCTCAATCTCGACCTCGACCTGTGCCAGCTCTTCGCTGTACGGGTCGGCGGCCCGAGGCCGACTGCCACGGGCGCGCTGAATCTGATTCAACCGCTCCTTCCGCTCGCTGATCTCGCGATACTGGCGAACGATATCCGACACAATCGCCCTCACGAGCGGCAGCGCCTGATTGGCTTCTTCGATGGTGAACAGTTTGCCCGCATTCGGTATCCGCATGGCCAACCCCCACTCATTGCACTCTTTCGAAGCGAAACAACCTCGAAGCGAAACGACCCGTACACTCTCCCATTGACACCCGACTATTCTTGCACCGCGTGCTCGAAAGGGCTCGGCTCGCCCTTGATCCACACCGGCTCGAACAGCACCTTCGACTCAGCCACCGCCGTGGGGTTGAGCGTCGTCTGGCCCCACGCGAGCTCCAGAGGCAGCTTGGCATAGTCGACGATGCAACCGTCGCGGCTGTAGCACGACAGGTCGTAGTTCGAACCCATGAAGATGCAATCCACGGGGCAGGGCTCAACGCACAGCGCGCAGAACATGCATTTTGTATAGTCGATGGTAAAGCCGTTGATCCGAAAGCCCTTGCCGACGGCGGCCTTTTCTTTTTCGATGTAGATGCAGTCGACCGGGCAGACTACGGCGCACTTGTCGCAGCCGATGCAGGTGGTCAGGTCGTACCGGTGAAACCCGCGATACCGCGCCTTCACAGGAACGGGGACCTCGGGGTATTCGTAAATCTGCGTGAACGCCTTCCGCTGAAAGGTCTTCCCCATGACGCCCAGGGTCACCCACAGCCCATGCAGGACGGTTGTTACCGCCACCCACACGTTGCGGAACCACTCGCGCATGCAACCCTCGCCCAAAAGCCTGAAAAATTGCGATTTCTGTCGGAATTATAGGGTTAGTCCGGCCGGTCGCAAGAGTGCCGCGCCGCACGCGCCCCGCGAATTCCCGTGGATGGGAAAGTCGGCCGTCAAGTCCCCTCGGCCCCGAGCCGTTGGGTCAGCTCGCACAACCGCTGCAACAGGTCTCGCGCCCCCCCCGAATCGATCGCCTGGGCCGCCCGATCGACCGCCCGCCGCGGGTCGACTTCGCGCTCGGCCGCCAGCAGCCCGGCGGCCGCGTTCGCCAGAACCATGTCGCGCGGCCCACCATGGCGCCCGTCGAAAACTTCGCGAATCATCGCGCAGCTCTCAGAGGGCGAGTGGACCTGCAGGTCTTCGACGCGGCATTCGGGCAAGCCGAACGTTTCGGCGGTCCAGTGCCGCTCGACGATCAGAGACCCCGTGACCTCAAACGCCACGGTCGTGCCCCACAAGCTGACCTCGTCAAGCTGGTCGGCGCCGCAAACGACGCAGGCATGCTTGCGTCCCAGGGCCGCGAGCGCCCGTGCGAGTCGGTGCGCGATCTCTTTGCGGCCGGCGCCCAGCAATTGGTACGAGGCCCGCGCCGGGTTCGTCAGCGGCCCCACCAGGTTGAAGATCGTACGAAAACGCAATTGCCTGCGAACCGGCGCCACGTTCCGCATGGCGGTGTGAAACAGCGGCGCGAAGCAGAAGCCGATCTGCAACTCGTCGACGCACCGAGCCACCTTGTCGGCCGGCAGGTTGATGTTGACCCCGAACTGCTCGAGCACGTCGGCCGAGCCGCTGCTGCTCGATACGCTGCGGTTGCCATGCTTGGCCACCGCAACGCCGCACGCCGCCACCACCAGCGCCGTCGCCGTGCTGATGTTGAACGTCGAAAGCTCATCCCCACCGGTGCCGCAGGTGTCGAGCAGGGCCTGCCGCTTCGTGGCGATCGGCGTGGCCCGTTCCTGCATGGCCCGCGCCGCACCGGCAATTTCCGAGACGGCTTCACCTTTGACGCGCAACGCGGTCAGGAGCGCGGCCACCTCCACCTCGCTGGCCTGCCCATCCATGATCGCGCAAAAGACCGCATAAGCCAGCGAATTGTCGAGATCGAGGCCGGCAACAAGTTGATCGAGGGCCTGTTGAATCGTGGTCATTGGCCGGCAGAGAATCAGGGCACAGGAATGAAATTCGGTGAGCCGAAAACAGGAATCCGAGGTGCGAACGTTGCTGACCGGCGGCTTTCGGCCGGATCGACTCGCCGATCTTACCAGCACCATTCAAGCGGTGGGAGTACATTCGCTCTCGGGTTGTGGTCTCTGTGTAGATCGCAATTCGGGCCAATTCCTGACCGGGCCCTTTCGCCGGCATGAGGCCCATCTGAGGCCGTGCGCTCGGAAGTTCTCGCGCGCTCGGTTATCATGCAGGTCGACCCATGCCCGACTCACCCGCTCCCGCCAGTTCCGGTCCCCGCCTGATGCCCTTTCAGCCGCCGCAGGGGGACTTGGCCATTTTACCCGGCTCGGGCAACCCGCAACTGGCTTCAGCCATCGCCCGGGAACTCATGGTGCCTTTGATTCCGGCCCAGGCACAGCGGTTCAGTGAGGGAAACGTTTTCGTACGGGTGCTCGAGAACGTGCGCGGCCGCGACGTGTACGTCATTCAGGGGGTGCACTACCCGGTCAACGACAATTTCGTCGAACTGCTGTTCTGGATCGACGCGTTGAAGCGGGCCAGCGCCCAGCAGGTGACGGCCGTCATCCCGTTTTTCAGTTACGCCAAGGGCGACAAGAAAGACGAGCCGCGGGTGTCGATCCGCGCGCGGGTCTGCGCCGACGCAATCGAGGCCGCCGGGTGCGACCGCGTGCTGACGATGGACCTGCACAGCCCGCAGATTCAGGGGTTCTTTCACATTCCGGTCGATCATCTCTACGGCCGGCACGTGCTGTGTGAGCACATTCGCAAGCTGAACATCCCTGATCTCGTGGTGTGCAGCCCCGACATCGGCTTTGCGAAAGACGCCGCTTCGTACGCCAACCTGCTGGGGGCGCCGGTCGTGATCGGCAACAAGACCCGCCCCGCTCACGACGAGAAGGCGGTGGTGCTCGAGGTCATCGGCGACGTGCGCAATAAGAACGTGCTGCTGGTCGACGACTTCACCATCACAGGCGGCACGCTGATCGCTATGGCCGAGACCCTGAAAGGTCGCGGCGCGCGCGACATCTATGCGGCGGTGACGCACGGCGTGCTGTCGCTCGGGGCGGCCGAAGCGATCGGCAGGAGCGTCATTCGCCGGATGTTCGTTACAGACACAATCGAGTACCGCCTGAGCCCGTACCCGGAGAATATCCAGGTGGTGACGGTGGCGCCGCTGTTCGCGCAAGCGATTCGCTCGGTCCACGATCGAACCAGCGTCAGCAATCTGTTCCCGGAAAAACCGGTAGTGCGAAAATGACGAATGTCGAATGAATGAGGCAGGACGAAATCTGAACGACGATGGGGGCGATTTCATTCCGATTTCGTCATTCGGGCCTCGTCATTGATTCGTCATTCGGATTTCGTCAATCGTCATTCCATGAGTTCGTCATGTCCGACACCGCAACCAAAATCACCCCTGCGATGCAGCGGTATCTCGAGGTCAAAACGCAGTACCCCGGGACGATGCTGCTATTTCGCATCGGCGATTTCTACGAGCTGTTTTACGACGACGCCAAACAGGCCGCCCAGGCTCTCGGACTCACGCTCACGACACGCGACAAAGGGTCCACCAACCCCGTGCCGATGGCGGGGTTCCCCTATCATCAGCTCGACAACTACCTTCGCCGCCTGATTCAGGCCGGGTATCGCGCCGCCGTCTGCGAACAGGTTGAAGATGCGGCGCTGGCGAAAGGGCTGGTGCGGCGCGAGGTGACGCGCGTGGTGACGCCCGGCACGCTCACCGACGATGCGCTGCTCGACCCGCGAGAGAGCAATTTTCTGGCGGCGGTGTGTGTCGAGAAGGGGCGCGCGGGGCTCGCCTGGCTGGAGCTTTCGACCGGGCGATTCGTTGCGGCCGATCTCGCCCCGAACCAGCTTGCCGACGAGCTGGCCCGCCTGCAACCCGCCGAGTGCCTGGTGGCGGAAGGGGCGACGCCATCTCTTTGCAAGAGAGACCTGGGAAGTTCAGACCACAAGGACCTGCAGTCAGCCGTCAGGAATCAGGGGTCAGAGGATGGTAAATCCGCGATCCGCGATCCGAAATCCGCAATTCAGCCGGAAACGACGCACTCCTCCTCGCCAAGGGAGGCAAACCAGCGGGGCGGCGGGCCGCTGATCACCGAACGCGCCCCCTGGTGCTTTTCAGCGGCCCACGCCCACCAGGTGCTGCTCGCGCGCTTCGGCACCCACACGCTGGCCGGATTCGGCTGGGACGACGAAACATCGCCCGCCATCACCGCGGCCGGCGCCCTGCTGGAATACGTTCAAGAGACGCAGAAGAGCTCGCTGGCGCATATCTCGCAACTCGAGCCGTACAATCCGGGCGACGCGCTGTTGATTGACGAAACGACCCGCCGCAGTCTCGAGCTGACCCGCACGCTGCGTGACGGCCGGCGCGAAGGCAGCCTGCTCGATTGTATCAACGAAACAGTCACGCCGATGGGCGCGCGGCTCCTGGCCGACTGGCTGTCAAACCCGCTCACCGACGTCGCCCGGATCAACCGTCGGCTCGACGCCGTCGATGAACTCGTCGGCAGCCGGTTGTTGTGCGAAGCGTTGCGCGAATCGCTGAGGCAATCGTACGACCTGCAAAGGCTCACAGCGCGGGTGGCGACCGGCCGGGCGAGCCCGCGCGATTTGCGGTGCCTGTCGAGCACGCTGGCGATATTGCCGGGCCTCAAGGCGCAGCTCGCCCAACTGCAAACGTCGCTCGTGCGCGAACTCGATGCACAGCTCGATGAATGCCGCGATGTGAGTTCCCAGATCGACGCCGCAGTGGTCGATGAGCCGCCCTTGGCGCTCGCCGAAGGGGGCCTGATCCGGCCCGGTTTCAACGCCGCGCTCGACGAATTGCGCGACCTGGCCCGCGGGGGCAAAGAATGGATCGCCCGCTACCAGGCGCATGAGATCGAACGGACGGGCATCCCCAGCCTGAAGGTTGGTTTCAACAAGGTGTTCGGCTACTACCTCGAAATCACCGCCGCGCAGGCGGCGAAAACGCCGATACCGGCCGACTACATTCGCAAGCAGACGCTCAAGAACCAGGAGCGGTTCGTCACGCCCGAGCTGAAAGAGCATGAAGAGAAGGTCTTGCGGGCCGAACAACAGGCGCTGACCCTTGAACACGAGCTGTTTGCCTCGCTCCGCACGAGCGTCGCAGGCTGCGGGCTGCGGCTCAGGCAATCGGCCGAGGGGCTGGCGCAGCTTGACGTCTTGTGCGGCCTGGCGACTCTGGCGGTGCTGCGGATTTATTGCCGGCCGCAGCTTGTCGATACGCCGCTGCTCGAGATTCACGACGGCCGGCACGCGGTGCTCGACCGTCTGCAGCCGGCCGGGCAGTTCGTTCCGAACGATACTCTGCTGGGCGATGCCGCCGGGCGCGTGCAGATCATCACCGGCCCGAACATGGCCGGCAAGAGCACCTACATTCGTCAGTCGGCGCTCTTGGTGATTCTCGCGCAGATGGGGTCGTTTGTACCGGCCAAATCGGCCCGCGTCGGGGTGGCCGACCGCATTTTCGCCCGCGTCGGCGCCAGCGACGAGCTGGGGCGGGGGCAAAGCACGTTTATGGTCGAGATGACCGAAACGGCCCGCATTCTGCACGGCGCGACCGAACAGAGCCTCGTGATTCTCGACGAGATCGGCCGCGGAACCAGTACCTACGACGGCATTTCGCTCGCCTGGGCCGTCACCGAGTTCCTGCACGACGTCATTGGCTGCCGGACGTTGTTTGCGACGCATTACCACGAGCTGACGGAACTCACGCAGACTTTGGCGCACGCCCGAAACTGGAACGTCGCCGTCCGTGAAGACGAAGATCAGGTGGTATTTTTGCACAAGATCGTCGAAGGGGCGGCGGATAAGAGCTACGGCATTCACGTCGCGCGGCTGGCCGGCATCCCTTTGGCCGTTGTGGAACGCTCGCAGGTCATTCTGGGCACGCTCGAAGCCGATCATCTCGACAAAAACGGCAGGCCTACCATTCCGCCGCGAAAAAGCGACCGGCAATTGCAATTGTTTCACGTCATTGAACACCCGGTGCTCGAACGTCTGCGTGAGATCGACCCGCACCGGCTCACACCGCTCGAAGCCTTGCAGGCCTTAAGCCGCATGCGCGACGAACTCGATGCAAAACCCCGTTCCGACCGCGAAGGGCAGCAGGCATGATTCTGCATTCGATTCGCCGATTTTTGCGGAGCCACCCGTGAGCATGCACGCCCCTCTTATCGCCGCGCTCGAAGCGAACGTCGCCCGCGTGCTGCTGGGTAAACCCGAACCAATCCGGCAAACCATTGTGGCCCTGCTCGCCGAAGGCCATCTGCTGATCGAAGACGCCCCGGGCGTGGGCAAGACGGTGCTCGCCAAAGCGCTCGCGAAAAGCCTCGACTGCCGGTTTCGCCGGCTGCAGTTCACCCCTGACCTGCTGCCCAGCGATATTCTCGGCTCGAGCGTTTATCTGCCGAACAAGGGCGAGTTCGAATTTCGCCCGGGGCCGATCTTCTGCAACGTGCTGTTGGCCGACGAGATTAACCGCACCACGCCCCGTACACAAAGTGCGCTGCTCGAAGCGATGAACGAAGGGCAAGTCTCGGTAGACGGCCAGACGTACCCGCTGGAGGCCCCGTTCTTCGTGCTCGCGACGCAGAACCCCTTCGAGTACGAAGGGACTTACCCGCTTCCCGAGAACCAGCTCGACCGATTCATGTTGTGCGTCGAAGTCGGGTATCCCGAGCGCGACTTCGAACGACAGGTTTTACAGACCCACCGCGAGGGGGAACCGGTCGACAGGCTGGCGCCGGTCATCACCGTCGAGCAGCTGCGCACGCTGCAGGCGGCCGCTCATGGCGTGCGGGTCGACCCGGCGATCAGCGATTATCTGCTGAGTGTCGTCGAAGCAACCCGCCGCCACCCCGACCTGGCCCTGGGGGTCAGCACCCGCGGAGCCATTACGCTGTATCGCGCCACGCAGGCGCTCGCGCTGGTTGAAGGTCGCGAGTACGTCGTTCCCGACGACGTCAAACGGCTGGTTGTTCCGGTGTTGGCGCACCGCCTGATCTGCCGCGGCCCGGTTCGCTTCGGGCAGCGGGCCCGGGCGCGGGCAATTCTGGATCAGGTTCTGCAGCAGACCCCCGTGCCGCGCTAAACGCTGGCGTGCGCGTGCGGCAATTCGCCTTGTCTGACCCGCAGGGATGTGCTACGACCCGCCTCGCGATTGGCCCGGGGCAAAAGCCGGCCGGGCGTTGAATGGCAGAAAGCCGGTCAGGGTGTCAGGGAGGTGGCATGCCAGAGTATCTGGGGGCCGTCTGGAAGTGCCGTTACTTCTGGCTGTCGCTCGTCCGCATGGATCTGCGGACGCGCTACCGGCGCAGCGTGCTGGGGTTGGCCTGGTCGCTATTGCAGCCCATCGCGATGACGGTGGTGCTCTGCTTCGTGTTCCAGAAGCTGTTCGGGATTCAAGACTGGCGCGACTACGCGCCGTCGCTTCTGGCGGGGCTGTGTTTCTGGAACGTTGTCTCGAGCTCGACCTTGCAGGGATGCCAATGTCTGCTGCAAGGCGAACGATATATTCGCCAGCATCCCGCCCCGATTGCCATCTACCCGTTGCGCGTCGTGCTGGGGGCGTCATTTCATTTCGGCGTCGCGCTGGTGGTGGTACTGGCGCTGCGGCTGGCGCTGAAAGGGTCGGCTGACCTTTCGCCCCTGGCAGCGATCTTCCCCACGCTGTTATTGGTCCTCGCGCTGGGCTGGTCGCTGGCGACGCTGGCGGCGTTCGCTAATTCGTACTTCCCCGACACCTACCACCTGGCCGAAGTGGGGTTGCAGGTGCTGTTCTATGCGACGCCGATCATCTATCCGCCTGACGAGCTGCGAAAAAAGGGCGTGGGCTGGTTCGTGGATTACAACCCCCTTGCGGCGTACCTCGAACTGTTGCGCGGCCCGCTGGTGGTGGGACAATGGCCGCCGCAGCAGGCGCTCTTGGTCGCCGGCCTCGGAACGCTGCTGGCGTTGGCCGCCGCAATGTTCCTGCTGTCGCGGCTCGAAAAGCGAATCATCTTTCAATTGTGAGAGCGGCCGTTTCTATGACCGCAAAATAATCTGCCATTTGCGCGACGTGCCGGGCCGGGTTCTTGCTGAGAATGACCTCGATCGACCTCGCCAATGTGAACCTGATCTTCCGGATTCGGCAGAACCGGCGCATTCCGTTCAAAGACTTCATCGTCAAACGGATGTTTCTGACGTCGGTCAACCCCGTTCTCGAAGTTCGCGCGCTCGAGAACGTCAGCCTGCAGGTTCGCGAAGGAGACCGTCTGGGGGTGCTGGGTCACAACGGCGCGGGCAAGAGCACGTTTCTTAAGCTTTTGGCCGGCATCTACCCCCCCACCTCGGGCTCGCGGCGCGTCTGTGGGGCGATCAGCTCGCTGTTCGACCTGTCGCTGGGGTTCGAGCCCGAAGCCAGTGGCTGGGAAAATATCGCGTTCCGCGGGTATCTGCAGGGCGAAACACCCAGAACCATTCGCGAGAAGCTGCAGGAAATCGCGGCGTTCAGCGAGCTGGGAGAATTTCTGAACAGCCCTGTGCGCTACTATTCTTCAGGCATGCTTGTGCGTCTGGCCTTTGCGGTGGCCACTTCGATCGACCCCGAGATACTGCTGCTCGACGAAGTACTCGCCGCGGGAGACCTCGCCTTTCAGAAGAAGTGTCAGAAGCGGATGCGAGAGATGATGGATAAGGCGCGGCTGATCGTCATGGTCAGTCACGACATGCAGGCCTTGGCCGACTTCTGCAATCGCGCGATATGGCTCGATCACGGCCGAATCCGCCTGGCGGGCCCGGCCAAGCAGGTCATCGCGGCGTACACCACCGCCATAGACGATCCGCAGGCCATCGCGGCGTAGACCGGGCGTCGTGCCGTCGGGCGGCCTGCGGGTCGCTCACTCGCCTTCGTCGCGCGGCGCCACCCCCACAACCGACAAGTGCGGCCGCGGCTCGGGGTCTTCCTGGCGGAGTGCGGCGAGCTGCCGGTCGATTAGTTCCAACCTGCGGGAAACCTGTTCGCGGCGGCTCGACCAGCGCTGCTGCCATGCCGCGAATTGCCCCTGCGCCGCGCCTTCCGACGCGCGGGTGCGATCAAGAATCTGTTGTAACCGCAAAAGTGTTTCACCGAGGGGAGACTGGATCGTAGGCCGGATGTCGTTCGAGCCGCTGTCGCAAACTGGCATGACTTCTCCGGAAGGATGTGGCCGTGCTGCGTCCCTGACAACCATACCTGAAAAGCTGGCTAAGAGAGCATCGACCTTGAGCCCCAGGCGGCTTGAGGAGTATGCCCGCCCCCGGGTGGCTGCGAAGGTCATGCCGGTCGTACCGCCGGTTCGGATTGCGCCGCGCCGAGCGGCTGCAACCCGGCGCCTGGCGCAATCGCGGCTGAGGCCCGTGCCCGGAGTTGCGCGCCCCTCGGCGTGTGGTATGATGCGAGGTGATCGGGCGGCGTGGTCTTGATGTTTCCATTTCGCAATTCGGGCAGGCTTGATGAATCGGAACCAATCGCCCGCGAGCTTCGGTTTTATCGGCGCGGGAAAGATGGCGACGGCGCTGGCCCGGGGCCTGTGTGCCGCCGGCATGGCGGCGCCCGAGCGGATCGTCGCGAGCGACGTGCTGCCCCTGGCGCGCAGGCAGTTCGCGGAAGAGACCGGTGCTCGAGCGATCGAGTCAAATGTCGAGGTCGCCAGGTCGTGTGAGGTGCTGGTTCTGGCAGTTAAGCCGCAGCAGTTCGACGCGATTCTGGCCGAGCTGGCGCCCCATCTCGAGGTCCGGCACCTGGTCATCTCTATTGCGGCCGGCGTACCGCTTGAAAAACTGGCCCAGGTCCTGGGGCGCGACCGGCGGCTGGTACGGGTGATGCCCAATACGCCCTGTCTGGTGTCGGCATCGGCATCGGCATTTTGCACCGGCGGCGCCGCGACGGCCGAAGACGCTCAGACCGTGCTCAATCTTCTCTCGTCGGTGGGTCGCGCGTTTCCGCTTCCAGAGCATCTGCTGGACGCGGTAACCGGGTTGTCGGGCAGCGGCCCGGCGTACGTGTGTCTGGTGATTGAGGCCCTGGCGGACGGTGGCGTCCGAATGGGGCTGCCTCGCGACGTGGCGCAAGCGCTCGCCGCCCAGACCGTGCTGGGAACGGCCCGCATGGTGCTCGAAACAGGACAGCATCCGGCGGCGCTCAAGGATGCCGTCGCCAGCCCCGGGGGTACGACGATTGCCGGCCTGCTCGAACTTGAGCGGGGCGGCCTGCGCGCCGCGCTGATCAATGCCGTCGAAGCCGCCACACGCCGCTCGCAAGAGCTGGGGCGCCGCTGAGGGCGGTGGGGCGATGCTGATTGTGTCGCCAAGTCGCAAGAAACCGCCGCGGCAGAGCACTTTGGTCATGGGCGTTCAAAGGGCGCCGTCATTTCGCATTTGACTGATCCTGACGGCGACATAGGTTTGCATTGTCCGCCTGTGGACGCAACGGGAGATGCCTCGTGCCGGCAACTGACCCTCAGGTTTCCGACGCCCTCAGTCTGCCCGACGTACCGGTTCAGAGCCGGCCGCCGACCGACTCTTCGCGGGTATTGCTGGGCCTGATCGAACTCTCGCGGAAGGCAGGCGTCGAAGCCGGCGATTCGCTCGAGGGTATTATTTCTCCCACGGCGCTGCGCCGGCTGCTCTCAACCCTGCACTTTCGCGACGTAGGAACCGTGCTGCACTCGCGGCGCGTCGCGCGGCTTGCTGTCGGGATCGCCGAATTCATGCAGTGGGAAGGGCGCTCACTGCGCCTGCTGGAGCTGGCGGCGCTGCTGCACGACATCGGGAAGATCGGCGTTCCCGACAACGTGTTGTTCAAGCCGGGCAAGCTCAACCCCGACGAAGCCGAACTGATGTCGCTGCACCACAAGGTGGCAGTCGACGTGTTGCAGGCCTGCCGCGTCGATCGCGAGGTGCTGCAGATTGTGGCGCAATCGCGCGACTTCGTGCACGAGATGTCGCAGACGCCGTCGGTCAACAGTCCCGCGGTGCACATGGGCGCCCGGATTCTCTCGGTGGCCGACGCCTACGACTCGTTGCGCACTGAACAGGTTTATCGCCGGGCCAAATCGCATGAAGACGCCCTGGCGGTTCTGGCGGAAGGCGCGGGGGGCCGCTTCGACACGAACGTCGTATCGACCCTGGCCCGCTGGACCGTCGCTTGCAATCTCGCAGATTCGTCAGACTATCAGGCCGACAATCGGCCCGCGGCGATCGGCCCGGCGTTCGACGAACCGGCCGAAGCGCAGGAGGCCGACAACCTGTGCCGCATCTTTTCGTACCTGTACCTGCTCGAGAACCTGTACGACGGCTTCTATCTGGTCGACTCTGACCTGAAGTTCGTCGTCTGGAACGGTGGCCTGCAAAAACTGCTGGGGCACAGTGATGACGAGCTGTTGCAGCGCCCGTGGTCGAGCCGGCTGCTGCAATACGCCGACGGCCGGGGCCGCGAACTGAGCGAAGGCGAGTTGCCCATGCGGCAGGCGGTCGAGTCAGGTCGGGCCGCGGCGGGGGCCGTTCGCGTTCGCAACGCCGAGGGGCGGGTGGTTGACGTCGAAGTGCAGACGGTGCCGTTGGTCGACGATTGGGGACGATTGCGGGGCGTGGCGGAGATTTTCCGTAGCGCCTCGCGCAATCGGCTGCCCCCGCGCGAATTCCGCGACCTGCGGCTGGCCGCCAGCCGTGACCCGCTGACGGGCGTCGCCAACCGTGGCGAACTCGAGGCCCAGTTGAAGCAGTTGCTGAGCGAATCGGTCGGCGAACAACCGACGGCGCCGTGCAGTGCGATCTTCCTTGACGTCGATCACTTCAAGGAAATCAACGATACGTTCGGGCACGCCGTCGGCGACATCGTGCTGATTGAGATCGCCCGGCTGTTGCAACAGGAAACTTACGCCGGCGAATTCGTCGGACGCTATGGCGGCGAAGAGTTTCTGGTGCTGTGCCCGGCCACCGACATCGATCAGGCGATTCCCCGCGCCGAGAGAATGCGGCTGGCGATTGCAGGTCTTGAGCTGTCGGAGCTGGAGCAATGGCCTCTCACCGCGTCGTTCGGCGTAACGCAGGCGCTGCCGGGCGATACCACCGGAGCCATGATGCGGCGGGCCGACAAGGCCTTGTACGCGGCCAAGAACGGCGGCCGCAACCAGACCTGCTTTCTGCTGGAAAACGACCCGCAGGCGGTCGTCGAAGAGGAACCCGAACTCCTGCCTCCGCCGGGCTTGCACGAATTCACGGCCAGCTTTCATGCGTGCACGGCCGCCGAAATGATCGTTTACAAGCTGGGGGGCTTCGTAACCGAAGGCGACGCCAAGCTGCTGGAGATTTCACCCGAGCGCGTGCGGCTGCGGTTGGGCAGGCTCGGCCTGCTTTCGGGCTGGGGCAAGACCGATGAACGGCGGCCGGTTGAAATCGAGCTTGATTTCAGTGCGCAAGCCCCGCCGCGCGAAGTGAACGGCAAACTGGTCAAATCAAACCAGGTGCTGGTACAGATCAAGATTCGTCCGCAGGGCCGACCGCGGTCACCCGAAGAGTTCGAAGTGCGGGCTCGTGGGGTTCTCAAGCAACTCTCGACGTATTTCCTCGCGGAAGTTTGACCCTGCCCGTCGTCCGGCCTGTGGTCGCGAATTGGGCGTTCTGCCCGGCCTTGGCGATCACAGCTCCTTCTTCTCTCGATCTTCGTCTTTGGCGAAGCCGGCGTCGAGAAGCTGTTCGTACCCCGGCTTGAGCGGGCGGGCGTCAAATCCCAGTTTCTTCAGGATCCGGGCGGCCGGGAGGCAGCGATTGCCAGAGGCGCAATGGACGTAGATCACCGTCTCTTTCTCTTTGCCGCTTTGCGACTCTTCCTGCTTGAGTTCGTCGAGTCGCAGCCGCTTCACCAGTTTCTCGGTCTCGACCCCCTTTTTCAGCTCGCTTAAGGCAACGAACCGCGCGCCTTTCAGGTGTCCGTCGGTCCATTCGTCCTTCTCGCGCACATCCAGAATAATCGCCGACTTGTCGGCGACCATCTTCTTGACGGTTTCGAGCGAATCCTGGGTATGTTCGGCGGCTACGACGAGGCCCGCAGTCGCAACCAGCAGAATGACCGTCAGGGTCGAGCGACTTGAAGCTGCCATAGGGTCGTCCTCGAACGGGTGATTGATGCGCTGGCCCGGCCGACTCATGCCTGGTCGCTTCCCAGGCAAAGGCCGAACTTTCGCAGCCGATCTTGTATCGCCCGATCGGCAAGAAGCGCTTCGAACGCCCGGACTGCAGAGCGCGGCCGCCGCAGTCGAGGCACGACGAAATCATAGTGTTCTTCCTTGAACGGCAGGAAGCCCAGGTCGTAGCCGGCGGCAACCGTGTCGATCGCCAGACCCCAGTCGGCACGGCCCTGGGCGATCGCAGCCGCGACGGTATGGTGCGACTTCGCCTGCACAGCGTATCCCGAAACGTCAGACGGTTGCGCGCCGTGCCGGGCGAGCAACTGATCGATCAAAATGCGCGTGCCGCTGCCCGTGTTTCGATTGATCATCGCGCAATGCGGATCGCGGAGCGCCACCCTGACCGCAACCTCGAGAGCCTGGCCTTCGAATCGCGCGTCGCCGCGGCGGTAGACCAACCCCTGCATGCGGCGGTAGCCGGGGATCAGTTCCAGGTCGTCGCCCAGAAACGGACGATTGTATTCGCCGGTGAGCGGATCCATCAGGTGGATGCCGGCGAGGTCGCATTGGCCGCGCCGGGCGGCGTTCAGCCCGCCGGTGCTGCCGACCGAGAGCGTCTTCACCGTCAGCCCGTTCCGCTGCAACTGCCCGAGCAGGAAATCGAGCCCCACGCAGTGGCTGCCAATGACCACCAGGTCTGCCGGGGTGAGTTTTTGGCCTAACAACTGCACCACGACGGGCGTACCCGCCTCGAGCAACTCGATGTGCTGGTCGATCGTTATGAAGCCGTCGGCGGCACTGTAGGTTGTTACCGAACCCGAACCTTTGCCCATTGGGTAGGCGTGGTAGGTCGCCGACGAATCCGGCGGAGAGGCTGCGGAGCTACCCGGTTGCTGCCTGCCGCCGCCATGATTCGCCGCGCCATCGACATCGCTGCGGACGAGGCTGACCAGCAGGAATTCGGTCCGGCCGCGCTCGGAATTCACGCGCAGAGGAAGCGTCGCAGCAACCTGCTCACGCCTCGACGCCGTATGGCCCGCCAGTGCGCAAATCACCGGAGCGACGAATTCGTGAAACGTGAAGATCGCCGACGTGGGGAACCCCGGGAGGATGACGACGGCCTTACCTTTGCTCACCGCCAGACAGATGGGTTTGCCCGGTTTCAAAGCGATGCCGTGCGCCACGATACCCGGGTCGTTCAACCGATGCACGACGCGGTAGGAGAGATCACCGGTGCCCTTGGATGTTCCCCCGGATAGCAGCAGCAGGTCAAACTCCAAACCGCGGTTGACCATGGCCTGCAGGGCGTTTTCGTCGTCGGGGACAATTCCCAGAGACACAGGCTCTCCTCCCAATTCGCGCACGGCCGCGCTGAGGATGGCGCCGTTCGAATCGTAGACGGCGCCGGGCCGCGGCGGGTCGCCGGGAGCGATGATTTCGTCGCCTGTCGAAAGAATCGCCACGCGCGGTTTCCGCCAGACCGAGACGGTCGGCATGCCGATTGCCGCCAGGACACCGATCTCGCGCGACGTGAGAAGTTGCCCCGCCCGCAGCACCGTTTCGCCGCGTGCGATGTCGGTGCCCGCGAAAGTGATGTGCTCTCCGGGGGTGACCGCGCGGGTGATGCAGAGTCGGCGGGGCGACCCGGTGCGAGGCCGGGAGGTGTCGCAGGCGACTGCTGCGCCTTTCGACGCTCGCCCCTTCCCCAACCCTTCCCCTGCGAGAGGGGAAGGGAGAGGCCCTTTGCACTCTGTGTCGCAATTCGAGAGGTCCGAATACTCGATCATCAGTACGGCATCGGCCCCGCGCGGGATCATACCGCCAGTGGCGATCGTTGTGGCGGTGCCCGGGGCGACGGGGCCATGGGGAAGTATGCCCGGAGGAAGCACTTCGGCGTTGGGCACGACGTAGCGAGGCGATGTCTCAGTCGCTCCGAACGTATCGCACGCACGTAGCGCGAAACCATCGACATTCGCGCGGTCGAACGCCGGCACATCCACCGTCGCAAACACGTCGTCGGCCAGAACGCGGTCGAGTGCCGACGCGAGCGGAACCGCTTCTGCCCCCAGGGGGGCGAGCCGCAGGTGGGCGTGAAAACGTCGCGTGGCCTCCTCGCGGTCGATCACCTCGAGGAATTGATCTTGTATTGCGAGTCGCGCGGGTTGTGCGGTGGCGTCAGAGGTGGGCATCGTCTGCGGGCCCGATCAGTAGTTCGTGCTGCTCGCTATCGGCGCCTTCGAGATGGCTTCGATATCGACAAGAACTGGAAGAATCCAAGGCAGTTTTGATTTCCGGTCGACTTTTCTTTTAACCTACGGCCCCCTGGCTTTGACGCACCGCAGGCCGATGGCGTCGTCGTGAACGTCGGGTTCGACCGCGCGGCGTGCGGCGCTTTTGAGAAGTTCGTGGCGATCTTTCCACGATCCACCCCGGACGATGCGCTGAGTGCGCGGGCTATCGCTGGCCCACGCGTGACTGTCGGCCGGGGCGCCCCGGTAATTGTCGTGCCAGGCGTCGGCAACGAACTCCCAGAGGTAGCCGTGCATGTCGTACAGACCCCAGGCATTGGGCTTCTTGGCACCCACGGGCGGGTCGTTGCCCGCGGCGTTTCCCGTATGCCAGGCGTAGGGGTCGAGCAGGCTGGCCGCTTTACCGGTCTCTCCCGGCCGCGTGGCATCGTTGCCGAACGAATACGCCGTCGTTGTCCCGGCGCGGCAACAGTATTCCCACTCGGCCTCGCTGGGCAAGCGGATCTCTTCATCGTCTGCGATCAATTTCGCGTTCCGCAAGAGGCCTGTCGAGCGGCGACAAAACTCTTGCGCCCGGGCAAACGAGAACATCTCGACGGAATTGCGAGGCCCCTTCCAGCGGCTGGGGTTCTCTCCCATGACCGCCTCGTACAGGTTCTGCGGGACCTCATACCGAGCCATAAAAAAATCATGCTCCATTCGCACGTCGTGCACCGGTCGCTCGGCATCGGGCCCGGTGGCCGCCCCCATGGCAAAGGTGGCCGGGAATTTTCCTCGGCCCGGCGTGATTTCTACAAACTCTTCGCAGAACGTCTTGAGCAACGCGCGCGTCGCCGGATCGACGGGCTCAGCCAGGTTCGCCTGCCCGAGCGTCGAGGCGAAATGGCAGAACAGGCCGACTGCGATCGAGCGCAACACGACGCCAGGCACGCTCAGGCGACGCGCCACCCGTCGCCGGCATGCCACCCGTGGGAAATGTAGGCCATTTCGAGCGCTGATCTTCGATCGCGGGCTGGGGTGTGATTTCCAGAAACGAGTCATGATGGATTCCTGCTCCGGACCTGCGCAACTGATTCTACCGCGCGGGGCGCCACGGCGACCATTGACAAAGTTAGTGGCGGCCTGCGAAATGCACGTGCGAGCGGTGCGGCGAATGGCGCTGGCCCTGAGAGCGTTCGCCCCTTGCGAGGGCCCGGAAAAATCTGCAAGTCAGAAAGTTTCCCTGTGTCTCAATCTCTGATCGGCGCCAGCAAGCAGGAACTCGACACCCCGGTTCTGTGCATCGACCTCGACCGGATGGAGTCGAACATCCGGAAAATGGCCGATTTTTGCCGCGCGCACGGGGTCCATTGGCGACCCCACGCGAAGTGTCACAAGACGCCGGCAATTGCTCTTGAGCAACTGCAGGCCGGGGCCATCGGGGTCACCTGCGCCAAGGTGTCGGAAGCCGAGGTCATGGCGGCCGGCGGCGTGCGCGACATCCTGATCGCCAACATGATCGTGGGCGAACGAAAACTCGAGCGGTTGGCCGCGCTGGCCCGACATGCCGACCCGATCGTCGCCTGCGACCATTTCGCGCAGGTGCAACCACTGGCAGAGATCTGTCGACGGCGGGGCGTCGAGGTGCGGGTTGTCGTCGAAGTCAACCTGGGGCTTGACCGCGTGGGGGTGACACCCGGCCGCGACACTCTGGAACTGGCAAAGGCCATCGATTCGCTTGGCGGCGTGAAGCTCGCCGGGATCATGGGGTACGAAGGGCACCTGCTGCAGGTTGCCGATCTTGCCGCAAAGGAACGCCGGATCCGGGAGGCGATGTCGGTCCTCGTCGAATGCAGAGACCGGCTGGTGGCGGCAGGCCTCGCGTGCGACATCGTGAGCGCCGGGGGAACCGGGTCGTTTCAGATGACCGCGAAGTGCAAAGGCATAACCGAATTGCAGGCGGGCGGCGGCATTTTCATGGACCCTTACTACCGCGTGAACTGTCAGGTGCGCGATCTTGATGACGCCCTGACGGTGTTGACGACCGTCGTCAGCCGCCCGACGTTCGATCGGGCCGTCGTCGACGCAGGTCGCAAAGCGCTCAACCCGGAGGTCGCCCTGCCGATCGTTATGGGGTTCGAAGAGGCAACCGTGCAAAAGCTGAATGCCGAGCATGGCATACTGGCTTTGGGCCCGAACGCGCGCGATCTTAAGATCGGCGACAAGCTCGAACTGATCGTCGGCTACGGAGATTTCACGACGGTGCTGCACGACGAGTTTTACGGCTTTCGGGCCGGCCGGCTGGAAGTCGTCTGGCCGATTCTTGCGCGGGGCAAATTGCAGTAGTTTCTGAGCGAAACGCCGTCTGGCTGATTCCTCTTTTGCGATTTATCAAGTCGGCATATACTTCCGCCGCAATGAAACGCGCGCCGTGCCTGAAATGAAGTGCCCCGGCCTCTCTGAGCGGCCCGGGCACTGAGCTGCGGGAAGGGAATCCCCATGCGCAAGATCGTCGTGATGAATCAGAAGGGGGGGGTCGGCAAGACCACCTCGAGCGTCAATCTGGCCGCGGGGCTGGCCCTGCACGGCCGGCGGGTGTGCCTGCTCGACCTCGACCCCCAGGCGCACGCCTCGCTGCATCTGGGGCTTGAGATCGTCAATGACGCCCCGACGATCTATCAGGCGTTTGCCGGCGAGAAGTTGTTGACCCAGGTGCGCCGCCTGGTCGCACCCAATCTGTGGATCGTGCCCGCGAACATCGACCTCGCCGCGGCTGAAGTCGAATTGGCCGATGCCCCGGGGCGCGAACTGATCCTGCGGCAGACGCTCGAACAGATGCTCTCGAGCGAGCCGTACGATTACGTCGTCATGGATTGCCCCCCGTCGCTGGGGGTGTTGACGCTCAACGCTCTTACAGCATGCGAAGAAGTATTCATTCCCTTGCAGCCTCACTTTCTGGCGCTGCACGGGCTTTCCAAGCTTCTCGAAACGACCGCCCTGGTCACGCGCCGGTTGAACCGAAAACTGCGCGTGACAGGCATCATGCTGTGCATGTACGAATCGAACACGCGCCTGGCCGCCGACGTGGCTGCCGACTTGCAGGCCTTTCTGTCGCGCAGCGACCCCGAGGCGCCGTGGTCAGCCGCCCGGATCTTCGCCAGCAAGATTCGACGCAACATCAAGCTGGCCGAAGCCCCCAGCTTCGGCAAGTCGATTTTCGACTACGCGCCCAAATGTCCCGGCGCCGAAGACTACGCGGCGCTGGTGGGCGAAGTTTTGGCGATGGAAACGGCGAATTCTGTCGCCCAGTCGCCAATAGCGTGGGCGCGCGCCGGCTGACAACCTGCTCTAACCCCCCTTAAGAAGTGGGGGGTCGCGCGGCACGGTACCCGCGGAGCCCGCTCGATCAATGCCCCACCGGCCGCGAGCAAGCGAGTTTGCGACTCGTGACCTTAGGCGCGGCGCCGATACGCTGCCGCAGGCGAGCGATGAGACAGCCTCTTCGCGCCGGGTCGACACGCAGTATGCAACTGGCAGGACGCTCTCGTAGACGCATGGCCTTTGCGCAACAACGACGCGCCAAAGAAAAAAGGTAGCCGACTGGAAGAATAGGCGCTCGCCCGGAACGGACGGATGCCGTGCCGGCTAAACCCCCAGTCGGTCTACCCTTGGTGAAGAACCTTCGGGTTGCGGATACTCCTCCTGCGAGACCCCCGAGAGCGGTTCCCCTGAGAGCGACAGGGGAAGGCAAGTTGCGTGCCAGCGCGGGGCAAGGGGTCGCACGTTCGCCGCAAGAGGCGACTGAATCTCAGGTTGCAAAGACGCAACTCAGTCAGCAACGTTTGCGACTGCCGAGATCTTGCATAGCAACCGGGCAGTTGGTGATTAGACGGCACTCAGCAATGGCGAGCGGTTTTGCCTTGCCCATCAAAGCAGGCGCCTGAAACTCGCCAAAAAAAAACCCGATCTCCGAAGAGACCGGGCTCTATTGATCGCTGGAATGCGTTGCGGTGGAGACGCTATTGGCCGTCATCCTCGGGACGGTCTTCCCCCTTTTCGCCCTGCATCTGGGTTTCGCTGGGGCCCGTGCTGGCGGGCGGCGTCGTCGGCTTGGCGGTGGGTGCTGGTGCTTCGCCACAGCCCGAAACTCCCAGACCTGCGCCCGTCAGGACGACCCACGCAATCAGTTTTTTCATGGAATGCTCCTCAAAGTAAATTCCGAGCCCGCAACAGAACCAGAATCCATCGCGGCCTACCCCACCGCGGGAAAGACTGCAACAAGCAGTCAGATGCGCGGCTGGGCAGGATTATTCCCGCAATAATCAAAAACCGCAAGGAATTGCGCGGCCTGCAGTAATAATTGGGTGCTCCGGGTACAATGCCTGCGAGGGGTATTGGCTCTGCTCGGGGTCAGTTTCAGGGAATTTTCGCGGCACCGCCGGATCATATTTCCGAGAGTGCTCTATGGATGACCGCGCTCGCAAACTGGCGGATCTGGTCGGGCGGCATTACGCGCTCTTGTATCGCTACGCCTATCGACTGACCGGGTCAGAACCAGACGCAGAAGATCTGACGCAACAGACCTTTCTGGCAGCCCAGGCCCGCTGGGAGCAATTGCGCGACGAATCGCGCGCAAAACCGTGGTTGTTCGCCATTTTGCGGAACGCTTATCTGAAGGGGTTGCGAGAGCCGCTGTGGCTGTCGGCGGCAGACCTCGACGAAATCGCCGGCGCAGCTCCAGACGCTCTCGAAGGGGAAATTGACAACGAACAGTTGCAGAACCTTCTGAACGACCTGCCGGAAGAATTTCGGTCTCCCCTGGTGCTGTTTTACTTTGAGGAATTCAGCTACCGCGAAATTGCGGAACACATGCAGGTACCCGTGGGAACAGTCATGAGCCGTCTGTCGCGGGCGAAAGCCTGGCTGCGAGACCGCCTGTGTCGAGGGTCCGTAATATCCTCTTTACCGCGCTCGGTCGAAGGTTGAGAGTCGTGAACGATCGACGGCCACCAATTGAACCGGGTTCTGATGACAAGCGCGCTCGCGCCCGCGGGGCGTTCGACGCTCGGATTGCTGCCATTTGCCGTGACGTTCCGGTGCCCCCCGACCTCGAGCGCAGGCTGCTTGCGGCACTCACCAGACGAGAGGCCGTAGAGCCGAGCGCGGTTACCGAACCTGGGCCAGCGCTGTCGGCGAGGGCGCCACGTTTTGTACGGCGTCGCTGGTTTCTGGCAACGTTTGCCGCATCGGCCGCCGCCCTGGCGATCGGTTGGCTGTGGCTGTGGCGCCCCGCCGCCCCGAAGTGGCAGATCGACGATCTCACGCGGCGGCTTCTCGACGAGAGTTTGTCACCCGCGGCGCTGCCCGATTTCGGGCAGTTCGCTTCAGGCGCCCTGCCTGTTCCGCCAACCACCATGCGCACGCACTGGATCAGCGCCCCGCCTCGGGCGCTGATCGAAGGAAATGCGGCCGTGTATTTCTTCGACGTCCCGACAAAGCGCGGGCCGACCGAAGCGCGGCTCCTCGTGATTCCGATCGCGCGGCTGGCCGAGGCGCCCACCGCCGAGGCCTTTCTGGCCGGCCCGGCATATTACCCTGCGCTGGAACGCTGCTCGACGGCCTGGGTGGAAGGGAAATTCGCTTATATCTGTTGCGTGAAAGGGGGCGAAAACATTCTCCAAAAGCTGCGGCCGGCCCGCCCCGAAACGACGTGACGCTGCGACCGCGAAGGGTGTGCGCATTGTTCCGGGTGTTCCATGCAGGGAAGCTGTATCGCCGCACGAACTTCCGACTGTTGCGCCCCTGCGTCGATTACCGATCCTTCTGACAGCGCCACAGGCGCCAGCCCGAACCCGACGATCGGGGAATAGCCCGGGGGGGCTTGAGAGGCTGTCGGTTCCGTCAGGGAGGATGGAGATGAAACGCCGGCTGATCGCGGGTGTCATCGGGTTGCTTTTGAGCGTGGCCTGGACGCAGGGGCGGGCCGAAGAAACTCCGGGCCCGAACCTGGGTGGCCGGCTGGCGCGGTACCGCGAGGAAAGGGCCCGCATCGCCTCACCCGAATACCATCTGTTTCGGCGGGCCCAGTATCAGTCCTGGCAGCGGATGGCCAGGCTGGAAGCCGCCTACAACGCCGGCATTGTGCCCAATCGGCCGGTCATTCCTGTGACGACCTACTCGATCTACCCCGCGTACTATCATCCCTGGGTGCGTTACTACACAGGGCCGTAGGTCAGAGAATCGAGCGAATCTTCGCCAGGAACTCGCGGTTCGACGGGAATCGCTGCAGCGTCTTGACGAGCTGCTCCATCGCTTCGATCGTATTGAGCGACACGAGGCTGCGGCGCAGCATCGTGATGCCTTCGAGTTCATCAGGCGTCAGAATCAGTTCTTCGCGCCGCGTGCCCGACAGGCCGATATCGATCGCCGGCCAGACCCGGCGATCGGCCAACTGGCGGTTCAGCACCAGTTCCATGTTGCCGGTGCCTTTGAACTCCTGAAAAATCACCTCGTCCATCCGGCTGCCGGTGTCGATCAGCGCCGTGGCGACGACCGTGAGGGAACCGCCTTCGTCGAAGCGTCGCGCCGTACCGAACATCTTCTTGGGCGTATCGAGCGCCTTGACGTCGAGACCTCCCGACATCGTGCGGCCGGTGTTGCCGACCCACTTGTTGAACGCTCGGGCGGTGCGGGTGATGCTGTCAAGCAGAATGAAGACCTGGCCGCCCGCTTCGGCGAGCCGCTTCCCGCGCTCGATGATAAGCTGGCTGATGCGCACGTGGCTTTCGACGTCGCGATCCATTGACGAGGCAATCACTTCGCCGCGCACGCGGCGGCGCATTTCGGTCACCTCTTCGGGCCGCTCATCAATCAACAGCACGATCAGGTGCATTTCCGGGTGATTGATGCTGACTGAATTCGCGATCTCCTGCAGCAACATGGTCTTACCGGTGCGCGGCGGCGCGACGATCAACGCCCGCTGGCCTTTCCCCAGGGGGGTCAGCAGGTCCATGACGCGCATCGTTATGGGGGTTGCCCCCGTTTCCAGCCGGATGCGTTCGTAGGGGTTGACGGCCGTCAGCTCGTCAAACGGGCGAATGCGGCCGTAATCTTCGAGCGACCGGCCGTCTACCGCCTCGATGCTCCGAAAACGCGGGCCCTGCCCGCGGTTGCCCGGCACAATCTCGCCCCGCAGCAGAACCCCCTCGCGCAGCTTGTGCTTTTCAATCAATGACGCGGCGACGAAGGGGTCGCTCTTTCCGGCGGTGTAGTTGTTCTTGGGGTCGCGCAGGAAGCCGTACCCCTTGGGGTGCAATTCGAGAATCCCTTCGACGGTCCCCAGCGGAACGCCCGGCTCCCCCTCGGGCTGCCCATTCTGCTCCGGCCGATGCCGATGCCGGTGCTGATGCTGGTTCTGATAATTTCCCTGGTATTCGCGGCCTCCTCCCCCGCGGCGCGATCGACGGCGGCGCCTTCTCCGGCGCCGGCGATCGTCCTGGTCGGCCGGTCCGCTGCGCGAGCCGCTATCAGCGGGAGCGTCAGCCCCGCTCGGCTCGGCGGGCTCGTCCGGATCGTAAAAATTACCCTCGTTCTGGAATACGACGTCTTCCGGAGAGCCGTTGCCTGTTGCTTCCATCATCACAATACGTCCGTAAAAAGAGAGACCACCTGAATCGCGCAGAGCGACGTGAATCGCGCAGAGCAACCCCATCCCCGCAAAGACAGTCTTGCAGGTACGATGGTCCGGAACCTGAAACTACAGAGGTTGAGCCGAAACGCAGACTCTAACGGCGGCCGACAACCCCGACCTGCCGCCCGCGAAAGCCCACTGCTTGTATTGCCGGCCCGTGCAGGTGCGCAACGCCACCCTGGCGGTCTGACCCGTGCTGCACCAAGCCCTCATGTGCCGACGACAACCCTGCATTCGCGGGAGGCGGTCTTAATCTGAAAGCGTTATCCAAAGGGGCGGCAAACCGACGCACAGAGCACGGCCCACATACTACGGGCATAAGTCCGGCGAGATCGCACGCATACCCCAGCCTAAGATCGAGCCGACAGTTCCCAGCGTTCGACGCAGCCCTTTCAGACGGGCCCCATACGCCTCGCCTGCACCATCGCGAACGGATCCCAAGTCAGCAGCATGGGCGACAGAACCGCCACATTTTCTGGCGGACAGGCCCCAAATTGCGGCCTGCCAAGAGTCGCCTCTTCTTCTACCCCGATTGACGCGCCTGTTAGCAAAAAGGCACGGTCAGAGTGCTATGACCTGGGAAGAACCGAGGCTCTACAACCAATTGCATCTTAGCGTCCACCGCTGGCGTGTCAATTCCGAGTCCCTGGAAATCCACCCCCCAACTCCCGAATTCCGCCACCAGCCGGCAGGGCGTTGCCCACCGTTTCTACGGGCTGAAGCCGTTGCGATTCGGTCGTCCGGCGGCGCCCGCCCGCTACAATGTGCGTCATGCAGGACGTGAATCGCCCACCACCCCTCTTGGCCCCCATCTCGTATGGGCCGTTGCGGCTCGCCACCCGCTGGCTCCTGTCTCCTCTGGCGGGTTTTACCAACCTGCCGTTTCGGCGGATCGTACGCGACCTCGGTGGCGTGGGGCTCGCCACCACCGACCTGGTGAACGCCCGCGGCCTGTTGGAGAATTCCTCCAATACTCAGGAGCTGATTGCCACCTGTCCTGAAGACCGGCCATTGGCCGTGCAAATCTTCGGGAGCGACCCCGGGTTGATGGCCTCGGCGGCACAATTTCTGGAAAGCCGCGGCATCGCCTCCATCGACATCAACATGGGCTGCCCGGTCAATAAAGTGATCAAGACCGGTTCTGGTGCGAGCCTGATGTGTCGGCCTGATGAAACGGTCTCGCTGGTGCGCCGCGTGGTGCAGGCGGTCAAGATACCGGTCTCGATCAAGATGCGACTGGGGTGGGATGATCGGCAAATCACCGCGCCCGACTTTGCGCGCGCCTTTGAAGAGGCCGGCGTCGCCGCGGTGGCAATTCACGGCCGGACGCGCGAACAGGGTTTTCGCGGGTCGGTGAGTCTCGCGGGCATTCGAGCGGTCGTCGAGGCAGTGGCGTCGATTCCCGTCATCGGCAACGGCGACGTGCGAACGGTTGCCGACGCGGCCCGGATGCTGCGCGAAACCGGCTGCCACGGCGTGTCGATCGGCCGCGGGGCGCTGGCCAACCCGTGGATCTTCCGGCAGCTTGCCCAATGGGAACAAACCGGCGCCTACGACCCTCCGGGAACGTTCGACGACCGACTGTCGCTGTTGCGGCTTCAGTTTCAATTTGTGATTGAATTGCGCGGCCCCGATCGGGCCATTCCGTTTTTCCGCAAGATGGCTCACTGGTATCTCAAGGCGATGCATGTGGCGCCGCCATTGCGAAACGCCTTTCAGCAGGCGCGTACGCCCGCCCAGGTCGAGGCCATTCTGGATTCAGTCGCCGCGCGCGGCCCCACCGTCGGAAATCGCGACGGTTTCCTGCCTGAAATGCACATTCCTGTGCCGGCGGGCGCCGTCGAGCGTTGGTAGGCGCTTGTCGGCTCCGTCACAGAAGCGATACACTCGACGGGCGCCCCACTCCCGAGAGAAACATTCCATGCGGGTAAAACTCGACTACGGCAAGACGGGCCTTGAAGTGGAACTTCCCGACGACCGAGTCGTCGGTCCTCTGGCGCTACAGGCGACGCAGCCGTTGGAGAACCCCCAGGCGGTCCTCAATCGGCTGCTGGAAAAACCGATTGGCACGCCGCCGCTTGTAGAGCTGGCGCGCGGCCGAAAATCGGCCTGTATCGTGATCTGCGACATCACGCGGCCGGTGCCCAACGCCTTGCTGTTGCCCCCCGTGCTGCAAACGCTCGAGTCGGGCGGAATACCGCGAGACAAGATTCTGATCCTGATCGCCACGGGGCTGCATCGTCCGAATGAAGGTGACGAGTTGGTCGAGCTGGTCGGGCCCGAGATTGCAGAACGCTACTGCGTCGAAAACCATCATGGCAAAGTGCTTTCAGAGCACACGTTTCTGGGAACGACTCCCCGCGGCGTACCCGCCTGGATCGACACGCGGTACGTGACGGCCGACCTGAAGATCACCATCGGCTTGATCGAACCGCACCTGATGGCCGGTTACTCCGGCGGGAGGAAACTGGTCTGCCCGGGGATTGCCGCCCTCGAAACCGTCAAGGTCTGGCACGGCCCTGATTTTCTGGAGCATCCGAAGGCCGATTGCGGAATTCTCGACGGCAACCCGGTACACGAAGAGAACACCCGCATCGCCCGCATGGCCGGCTGCGATTTCATCGTCAACGTGACGATCGACGAGAAGCGCCGCGTGACGTCGATCGTGGCGGGAGAAATGGAGCTTGCGTTTCTCGAAGGCGTGCGGTTTGTCGAAAGGGTCGTGAAGGCCTTTGTGAGAGAGCCGTGTGACGTGGTGTTGACCAGCGCCGCCGGTTACCCGCTCGATACGACATTTTACCAGGCCGTGAAGGGCCTGACCGGCGCGTTGCCCATCGTGAAGCAGGGGGGGACGATCGTGGTGGCCGCGAGCTTGTCGGAAGGCATCGGCAGCCCTGAGTTCCAGCGGCTGTTCACCGAAAACGATTCCCTCGCGACGTTCATGCATCGCATTCTGGGTAAGGACTATTTTGTGATGGATCAATGGCAACTTGAAGAGCTGGCCAAGGTTTGTCGCAAGGCGAAGGTCAAGGTTGTCAGCGACGGGTTGCCCGCCGCGACGTTGAACAGCCTGTTCGTCGAAGCGGCGCCGAGCGTCGAGCGGGCGGTGGCTGATGCGCTCGCCGAATACGGCCCGCGGGCCCGGGTGGCGGTGATTCCCAAGGGCCCCTACGTGCTGCCCGCAATCGCCTCGTAAAGAGGGGCAGACTCGAATCGGAAATTTGAGACCAGAGATTCCCAACCGCATCCGAGGATGACATGGCCAAGGGCGACAAAGTGCTGCTTATCGAAGACGATCGCGAAATCGCCACCACAATTCGCACCGTGCTGGAATCGGCCGGGTACCAGGTCGCTTACGCGCCCAACGGCCGCGAAGGGCAGCGACTCATTCACGAGCAGCACCCGTCCCTGGTCATCACCGACATGATGATGCCCCAACTGGGCGGGTTCCCGGTTCTCGAGTTTCTGAAGCAACTCGAGAACCCGCCCAAAGTCATCATGATTACGGCCAACGAAGGGGGCCGGCACAAAGCGTACGCCGAAATGCTGGGAGTTTCCGACTATCTTCGCAAACCCTTCGCGATGGACGTGATGCTCGAAGCAGTCGAACGGGCGCTGGCAGGTGACGGCGGCGAGGGGCCGTCGAAGTTGAAGCGCGCTCCGAAAAAGAAGCCCGAATGACTCATCCCGCAGCCGGCTACGCCTGCGAAGCCAGCGCAGGAAATTCGGCCAGCACCTCATTCAGCCGTTCGATCGGCACGCCAATCACGTTGGCGGCGCTCCCCGTGATCGCGGTGACAAATGGGTCAACGGGCTGTTGCAGCCCGTAGGCCCCCGACTTGCCCTCCCACTCGCCGCTCGCGAGGTACTGCTCGATTTCTGCATTGGTCCAGGCCCGCATGACGATGCCCGTGCGTTCGACGCCCGAGAGGCAAAGTCTGTCGCGCGTCCGCAGCAGGCACCAGCCGGTCAGCACCTCGTGCTCCGTTCCCGAGATGGCCTCGAGCATCTGTCGCGCGTGGCTGCGGTCGCGCGGCTTGCCCATGATTTTGCCTGCGACGTGCCCGACCGTGTCGGCCGCCAGCACCAGGCCTTGGGCGCCTGCCCGACATGCCGCCCAGGCCTTCTGTTGAGATACCTGCAACAGCCCCGTTTCCAGATCGGGCCAGGCCTCGCTGGGGGGCTCCGCGACGTCGACAGGCGCGGGCCTCACATCGTAACCTGCCGCCTGCAATAATCGCAGGCGGTGAGGCGACCGGCTGGCAAGGATCA
Source organism: Planctomycetaceae bacterium (assembly GCA_052388175.1). GTDB lineage: Bacteria > Planctomycetota > Planctomycetia > Planctomycetales > Planctomycetaceae > SIAF01. Next base: position 64,961 of record JBQTIL010000043.1, read on the forward strand.
AACGAATCATGCCGTTCCTGCGTAGGGGGAATCGACCAGGCGCCTGCAACAGAGTTCCAGGGGGCGCCCGACCGCGAGCATATCGGCCGGAAACGAAAAAAGCGTGCCTGGGTCGCGACCCGCCATCAACCGACACCCGTTGCCACGAACCGGAAACCGTTGTGCGAAGCCTTCTCAAGTACGTCGCGGGAACGGGTTTGGCCCTCGCGTTGGCGGGTTGTTTCAACGATTCGTCGCAATCGCAGGGCGATGCCCCCGGCGATCAGCCGTTTGCCGGCGCGTCGATCGTGCTGTCGGTTCCCGAGGGCCTGGAGTTTCCAGCGGCCTGGGAAGGCCCATTGGCCGAATGGGGAACGCAAACCGGGGCCCAGGTGCAGCTCGCCGAACATTCCGCCCTCGATTCTCTCGCGGCGCCTTTGGCCACCGGCGAGGTGACATGGGGGTTCTTCCCTCTGCAAGCCACCGGCGAACTGATTGCCGAGCGATCGCTGGCGCCAATACCTGATTCGATCGCGCGCGATCCACAAAAGCTGAACTGGGGCGACCTGCTGCCAGGTTTGCGCGAAACGATGCCGTCACGAAACCGGCAGCCGCTGCTGTTGCCCGTCAATTGCCCGGTGCTGGTGTGCTGTTTTCGGCAGGACCTGCTTGAGCGGGCCGGGCTCGCGGCGCCCGCCACCTGGGAAGACTATGACAAGCTTGTCGAAACGCTCGACAAATGGGCCCCGGGGCTGCACGCCGCCGAGCCGTGCCAGCCAGCCTTTCTGGCGACGCTGTTTCTGGCGCGGGCGGTTTCGTACGCGAAACACCCGGAGCAGTATTCACTGTACTTCGACATCGACAGCGGCGCGCCTCTGATCGACGGCCCGGGGTTTGTGCGAGCCCTCGAATCGGCCGTCGCAACCTGGCGACGAATGCCCGAAGCCGTTCGCCGGCTTTCCCCCGACGACTGCCGCCAGCGACTTCAAACCGGCCAGGCGGCGCTGGCGCTCATCGTGGAACCTGCGACCGCCGCGTCAGATTCGGCCGATTCGCGCGAGTCAGCCGGCGACGAAATGGCGGCGGCGATGTCGGTCGGGTTCTGTCGGCTGCCCGGCGCGAGGGCGGTCTACGACCCTTCGAAGAAAACCTGGGAGGCGGCGCGCGACCGGGGGGTCAATCAGGTCACGCTATGCGGGTTTGCCGGGTGGGCCGCCGGCGCGGCAGGCGCGGCCAAGCCGACAGAAGTCGAAGGGGCCTGGAGCGCCTTCCGACGGCTCGCCGGCGACTCATACAGTGGAATTCCCCCGCGAGTGGCCGGGCCCTGCCGCGAATCACAAGCCGGCGAAATCAACCTGGTCGAGGGTTCGGGGTGGAACGGCCGCGAAGCGACAGTCTGCCTCGAGGCGGTCGCGGCGAGTTTGCGCGATCGGCGGCTTGTTTGGGAGCTGCCTGTGCCGGGGCGAACTGCATTTCTCGAAGCCCTCAGCCGGGGCATCGGGCGGGCGCTCGACGAAGGCGCACCGGCCGACCAGGCGCTGCAGCAAGTCGCGGCAGAATGGCGGCAGATCGCGCAGTCGCTGGGTACCGAGAAAGTGCGCGATGCGTATCGGCAATCGCTGGGGCTGGGGCCGGCGGGCAAACCCCGGTAAGTCGCGGCTTCTGTCCTCTGTCCTCTACCCCCCGAACGCGCTATAGCGCCTGACCCCGCGGGCAAACATGTAGCGATTGGCCGCGTAGAGAATCGCAACCCAGGCCGCGCCGGCGACGAGCGCCCAGAACCGCGCGGCCCCCTGAAGTTTGCCGAGCATGATGGCGGCGGGCACGTAGGCCAGATGCTGAAACGGCAACCACGCCATCGCCCGCTCGAAAACCTGCTGCGCCGCGGGCCAGCCGCGAAACAGGCCCGAGAGCCAGTCGAGAGGCACCATGTGCCCCGAAAAAAAATACGTGAGCATCATGAACACGAATACGAGCGAGCTGACTTCCAGAAACCAGAACGACAGGAACCCGATCAGGCACTCCAGCAGGAAGCCGATCAGAAACGCCAGAACCAGCGCGAAGCAGAACGAGGCGGCGGTCGTCGCGTCGGGCGTGCGATCGAAAAAGCCGCGACCCAGAAAGAAGACGAGCGCGAAGGGTCCGGCGGCGATCGAGTAGTACACCAGCTTGTGCGCGACGCGGGCCAGAAACAGCCAGGTCAGCATGTCGACGGGCTGCGTGAGAAACTTCTTGATCGTGCCGTCGCGCACGTCGCTGGCGATACCCGCGGCCAGCCCCGGCATGCTGGAAAACGCCCGCCCGACCATGACCAGCAGGGCATACGCGACCATGTTGGTGTAGGAATAGCCGTTGAGCTCTTTCTCAGGGTCGCCCCCGTAGACCGCGCCCCACAGAAAAACCTGGGTGATGATGGGCAGAAACCTGACCAGCGTGCCGAACGCGAAGTCGGCGCGATAGGTCAGCCGTTCGCTGATGCAGGTCTTCAGAACCAGCCAGTTGACGCGGCAGGCGGCGGGCAGAAGCATGACCTGGAAACGTGTTAAAAAAGGTGTCTGGAACTTTGTGAACATGCAGATTCCGACGGGTCTTCACGGGAGCGGAGAGTTCCAGACACCTTTTTTAACGGGCTGTTATCGGCGCAATACGCCCTGGGCCGCGGGCGGGGGAATCACCGCCACGAGCGACCAATACAAGGCGAACTGTTTGATCACATCCTTGAGCTTCTCAAAATTTACGGGCTTCGAGACGAACGAACAGGCCCCGGCGTCGTACGAGCGCACAATGTCTTCGTCACGGGTGCTCGTGGTCAGCATCACGACGGGTATCGTCCTCAGTTTCGGGTCAGCCTTCATGGCCGCCAAGACCTCGAAGCCGTTCTTGCGCGGCATATTAATATCCAAAAGCACCAGGCCGGGCGAGGTCGCTTCGCGGTAAGGGCCTTCGCGCCGCAGATACGCCAGCGCCTCTTCGCCGTCGCGCACGACGTGCAGCAGGTTCAGAAACTTCGAATCGACAAACGACTCGCGGATGAGCACGATGTCGTCGTCGTTGTCATCGACCAGCAGAATCTCCACCGGTTCCGAATGAACGTTGTCGAACATGGCGCTCGCCTCCTCGTGCCGACCGGCCGCAATCGCGGGCCAAACCGCCCTTTACGCGTCTGGGGCCCTGTCGCCCGATCGTTCCGTCGCCGTATTGTTGCGATCGATGCGCGGCAGCCGGGCGACGCACGACCAATAAGTGACAAAATGGCCGGCCATCATCTTAAGCCGCTCGAAACTGACCGGCTTCGAGACGAACGAACAGGCGCCGCCGCGGTAGGCGTCGAGAACGTCGTCTTCCCGATAGCTGGTGGTCAGCATCACCACCGGTATGGCCCGCAACAGCGGGTCTTCCTTCATCGCCGAGAGCACCTCGAACCCGTTCCGACGTGGCATATTGATGTCGAGCAGCACCAGGCCCGGGTGGGGGGCGTTCGCATGCTCGCCTTCGCGACGCAGGTACGCCAGCGCCTCGTCGCCGTCGCGGGCCACCTGCACCACTCGCACGGCCGGGTGATCGCGCAACGACTCTTGCAGCAGAATCACGTCGTCTTCGTTATCGTCGACGACGAGAATGTGCAGCATCTGAATGGCCGCGTCGGGGCTCATGCGGCAGCGCCTGGGCCGAACGTGATGACGAATTCCGAACCGCCCCCCGGGCGCGGCTGCACCCAGGCCCGGCCGCCATGCCGTTCGGCCACCCGCCTGACGATCGCCAGGCCAGCGCCGGTACCCTCTATATTACGGCCGACGCCGCGCTGAAACAGCCCAAAAATCCGCTCAGCCAGCTCGGCGGGCACCCCCATTCCCCGATCGCGGACCGCCAACCCCACCCCCTCGGGGCCGGTATAGCCGGCGATCTCGATCTCCGGGACCTGGCTGGCGGGAACGAATTTGAGGGCGTTCGAGACCAGGTTCTGCACGGCCTGGGTCGTCCAGCGACGGTCGACCCGCAGGGCAGGCAAGGGCGCGAGCACCTGCACCTGCGCCTGCGTCTCGCGAATTCGCGGTTCGAGCCGCTTCAGAACGTCGGCCACGATCTCATCGGTCGCCACACCGTCTTCAGGCTGCGTCGTGCGCTCGACGCGCGACAGGGTCAACACATCTTCCAAAAGCCGATCCATCCGGTGCGCGCCAGCGACGATGCGTTGCAGAAAGTCCTGGCCTTTTTCATCGAGCTGGCCGGCGTAGCGCTCGCCGACGAGCCGCGAAAAATTCTCGATCGCGCGCAACGGCTCGCGCAGGTCGTGCGAGATGACGTATAACAGCGTTTCAAGATCTGCGTTCTTCGACCTGATTTCGGCTTCAGCCTGTTTGCGTTCGGTCACGTCTCGAAAAACGACCACGCCTCCGCAGATCTCGCCGCCCGCGTTTCGCATCGAGTCGCCGTTGACGCTCAAAAAAGCGCCCTGCGGGCGGCGGCTGTTGCGCATGAAAATCTCGACATCGCGCACGACCTCACCGCGAATGGCGCGCGCCAGGGGCAATTGATCAGGCGGGTACGGCGTCACGCCGTCGATCTCGAACAGGCCATACACGTCGGGCCACTCGGCCGCCGGCTGGCGCGTCGGCCCCAAGCCGATGATGCGTTCGGCCGCGGGGTTCCAGATCAGAAACTTGCCCGACTCATCAGCGACGACGACGCCATCGGCGATGCTCTGCAGCACCGATTCGAGAATGCCGGTTTGTCGCCGCAGGCTCTCTTCAGAACGCAGCAAGTCGAGGTTCCGCCGTTCGAGCTCATACGCAAACCGCTCCATCGCTTCTTCCACCCGGTGACGGTCGGTGACGTCCCACACGGCCACCTGCGTGCCGACGATGCGCTTGAGCGCGTCGCGCACCGGCATCTTCCAGACCTGAATGTGGCGGACTTCGCCATCGGGTTTGCGATAGACCTCCACGTCGTCGAAGAGCCGCCCCGTCGACTGCACCAGCTCGTCGCCTTCGCGATATTTCTTCGCCAGCTCTTCGGGGAAAAGGTCGAAATCGGTCTTTCCCAGCACCTCGTCGGCCGTCCGCCCGGCGTATTCGAGAAAGCGGCGGTTGACGAAGGTGTACCGAAAGTTCGCGTCTTTTCGCAGCACCGACAGGGGCAGATGATCGACCAGCGAGTGGTACAGCGCCTCGGATTCGCGCAGCGCCTGTTCGGCCTCTTCGCGCCGCGCCGTCGTTTCGGCGATCGAGGCCGTCAATTCGCTGCTCGAAGCCTGAATGCGATGCCCCAGGGCGTCGTTTTCGGCCCGCAGGCGTTCGGCCAGCCGCCGGGCCTCGTCGCGCTGACCTAGCAACTCGATCCGCGACAAAGCCAGGAGCGTAACCTCCCACAGCGCCGCCACGCCGGCGAGGCGGGTGACCGTTTCGAGCGGCGATGGCCAGCCGGCCACGGCGCCGGCTGCCAGAATGGCGATGGTGCCGAGAACGGCCGTCACCCACAGGCCTCTTTTTCCGGGTACGTTCGCCCACAGTGTGAGCAGGACGGCCGGCAGATACCACAACAGCGCCACGCCGCTTCCGCCGGTCAACAGATCGAACACCAGCGCGGCGACGATCGACGCGATGGCCAGAACGTGCAGCAAAGGGCGGAAAGGGAGCATGGCGGGCAGGGGTCGTTCAGCCTGCAACTGAGAGCGCCCGGAACCGCTTCGTTGGAAAACGGGGACTCGCTCCCCGGACGTCGCTGACAATCGCCCGATCGACGCACTTCGCGAGGGCGCCTGTCTCCGTGTTCCTGCAACCAGCTACTGCAGCTTGCGCAACGTCTCGAGGGCCATCTGCGCCTGGGCCACGCCTCCCAGCGAATCGGCCATGCGCTTGGCCTCGATCAATTGGGCGGCAGTGATGGCGGTCCCTCGGCGACCGGCCAACTTGCGTCGGCGGCCCCCCTTCTTCTTGCCGGTCTGGCCATACTTGATATTGCTGACCAACCCGACCGAAACCCGCATACCCGAACTCTTGAGCCCCTCGATGACGTCTTTGATTCCGGCGCCGGGATGGCTGCCCAGGTACTCACGGATTGCCGCGGAGCGTGCCCCTCGCTTGTATTTCGCCATGTTGCAGAGTCTCCAGTAGAAACTAGGTTTGCAAAGATTCACCAAGGATAACGGCACAGCGAGGCGCAAGCCAGCGCCCGGGGGAGATCAGCTAGCATGTCGGAAGCGACGGCCCCTTGATGCGGTCGCTGGTGCGGCAGTCGTTAGGTCGGCGTCGGTGCCTGTTCCGGGCACGTCTCAGTTGAAACATCGTCGTCATCAACTTCAACTTCTGCGGACACCACTTGCCCTGTTGTTGCATCAGTCGTAGTGACCTTCCGCCGTTTCTTGCGTTTTTTCTTCATCGTGATGTCGCCAGCCTCTAACAGAGACTCCTTCGACAGCACATCACGGACGGCGGTGAAAACATCGTCGATGTCCAGACGAGCCGGAGCATTGCGATTGAGTTCCCGGCGAATTGCTGTCAGGACGTCCTCAAAAAACAGAACCCGCACGACCGATCCCGGACTGAGGGCTTTTTTGCGCTCCCAATACTCGTCAAGCAATCCCTCGACAAACGCAGAGCGACTAAGGAGCGACAGTTTGTTCCAAAGGACCTCGGCGTCCGTTTCCAGTTCGTCAATCAGATTCGCCTGCCACGCCAAGTCGTGCGTGATGCCTTCGTTCTCTGCCCAACTCAGGTGATAAAGCCGCCACTCAATCCCGTTTGTTAGAGCGACCCAGCGTATGCCGGCCTTCGACGCATAGTTCTCAGCCTGCTCTATGTTGCGATCTACAAGACCTTTTAGCCCGGCCGCTTTCCCCTCCACCAGTATGCGAACCGTGCCGTCAATCTTCAGGGCGATGTCGCAGTAACGGTCCTTGATTGCAAGCTCCTTTGAAATCTCACCCTTGAGGCTGTCGTAATCAAGCACCTCCTCAAAAAACTTTACGAGATACATCACAGTGTCGGACTCGTTCGCTCCCCGGTCGCGGGCCTCACGAAACGCCGCAGCATACTTTCGAAGCAGATTCAGAACCGCCTTCTCAACAGCCATTGCCGGACCCTCCCAGAAGAATTCTAACTGAATTCGGCCAGTCTACTCCTGCGAATCAGACGATGCCACTGTTGAAGGCAACAGAAACCACCGCGCGAAATTCGACGAAGGTCCGTCGCGGGGGACCCGACCAGGATGCGCGGTTCGATGCTGATCGGCATTCGATTGGTTGATGCCCCGTGCCCACGGTGCCGATCGCCAGCCCCGTCTTCGGCCCCAGCATCGTTCGGGCGGGCAGTTCAGGGGGCGCCGCGCCTTGATGCATTATCGGCCCCATGCTAAAAGTCGTTACACAACCGAACAGCCCGGTTGACGTCATCGAGGCCGAGTTTGGGGCGCGCAGGCGTCTCTCAGAGCTTCGTCGGACAGGTAGCTCAGTTGGTAGAGCACAGGACTGAAAATCCTGGTGTCGGCGGTTCGATCCCGCCCCTGTCCATTTCGCCACGCTGCCCAACCCGCCCCGCGAGCCGTCAATTCACTTCCCTTCCGGCAGCGTAGCCACAACCTTCGGACGCAACATCCCAAGTATCTCTTTCTGCTGCTGGATGATCGTGTCCAGACGCCCAAACAGCCTCATCCCTCCCAAAACCAGCACGATCACGATCAGGCAGCCCAGCCCCTCGCCCTTGCGAGTGTCGACAACGGGCTGACTCGCCGGTGCTTCTGGCGGCCGTGTCTCGGACATCTGCTGTCTCCAGTGCGTCTTGCTATGGTTTCACCCTGACGGTCAACGGTCGCGAGCAACGCGCGGATCAAGCGAATCCGTCGCGGGCACAGTCTTCAACCCGGAACGCTGATGCCCGCACACTATAAAGACATTCTATATTTTAAGTTGTCTTGGGCCGATCTGTTCGTCAATAATGACAGAGTATCTGCTGACGACGTTGCCTTGATCCGGCGGGTGTCTTGGAGGCGCTCTCAGTGCGCCGATCGCCCGCCTTGACCATTCGCTACTGCCGTCGCTGCGGCCATGTGATTGATGCCGCATTCAAGTTCTGCCCGCATTGCGAGACGGTCAAGCTGAGCCGCCCGCGATGGTTCACCCGACGCGTGCGGTGGGCGATCGGAGCCATTCTGGTGATTGCGGTCGGGTTGGCCGCTGCGTACCTGGCGGCGCAATCGTAATCGGCCACCGATTCGAAAGATGAAGTGCGGGAAGGTGCGAACGCGGCACAGTCAAATCCCCTGTATCTGCGCAACAAGATTCGCCGGGTTTCACCTGCGGCAGAATGGCAAAATGGAAAGTGACACAGGGAGAAACGGCGACGCAGAGAAGAGACGGCTCCCTCAGGAACTCCGTGTCTCGGCGTCTCCTTGTTCCTAATTTTTTCCCGGCGGTTGTCGCGTACCGACGAGAAGGAACGCTAATCCGCACTGATCGCCGCTCTGAGTCCGACCGGCCGCGGGCCGCTACTTGTCTGACGACTCGGCTTCGGGTTCCTTCTCGGCAATCGGCTCTTTGATGGGCTGGATGAAGTAGGTCCGTTTGTGGCGCTGGGTCAGCTCGGCGGCGCGGTTCTCGGCGGCCTCTTTATCGGCGAACGGAAAGCGCCCTTCTTCCTTCAAGCTGCTGCTGAACACGCCCCACATAAGCCTTTTGCGCAGCACCACCTTCGACTTGCCGCGCTTCGCCTTGGGGGCCGCTTTCTTCTTGCCGTCTTTGGCGCTCTTCGCGCCGGCGGCCGCCGATTTCGGCTGGCGCTTTTCCGCCGCCTCGTGCTGCTCCCGCAATTCCCGCCGATTGACTGTGCGTTTTGCCATGGCTCTGGGCCGACTCCTCGCTCTGAAATTGACGATGCCATTCCTGCCGCTCGATCACCAAAGGGCCCTCCCAGGCCCGCCAGGCCGATGCCGCCGCGGTATGATAGCGATCAACGGTCAAAACAGCTACGTTCGCCCGGTGGGGATCTTACCCGGTGCACCACGGGTTCTGATTCGATGAGGCCTGCGATGGCTGATGATGCTGGCAGCCTGGAATCGCTACGGATCATTTGCCCGGTCTGCCGCGAGCCATACCAGGCACAACTGGAAGAGACGCCCCAAACAGTCCGCTGTCACTTCTGCGATACGCCGTTCACCCTGCCGTCAGTCTCGCAGGCGATCGCGCACTATCTGGCGGCGCGACGGCCCGAAACGCGGCACATCGGCGAATACTCGCTGCAAACGGCCGAACCGGGGCACGGCTGGCCGAAGGGGCGAAGCGCTGGCGACCCCAACGACGACCTGTCTGCCGCCCAGCAGCGACGGATCGTCACGGTCGAGTGCCCCAGGTGTCACGAACGGGCGCGCGTGGCGGCCTCTGCGATTCCCGGTCAGATCGAGTGTGCGTCGTGCCACACGCCGGTCGCCGTCCCCACCTGGGAACAGATTGAAGCGTGGCGGGTCGCGCCCGTCACGCCGCGCTCGAAAGACGAACTGGGAGAATACTCGGCCGCGGCCCCCGCTCCTGCGACTCCGTTGCGGACGCACCTGTTCGACCGACTGGCGGAAATTCGCAGCGAGCCGTTGCCTCCACCCCCGCATTGGACCTTCTTTTCTTCCGTCTTCACGTTCCCGTGGGAGCAGCAGGTCGTGTTGCGGTGGGGCTTTCTGACCGCCGGCTTCGCCGTTGTGCTGATCCTGGCGACAACCGTCGTTTCGACAGTGGGCAAGGCGGAAGGAGGCCTGGCGATCGTCGCCCTGGGGTTTTTCGCTTTGCCCCTGATCTGGATGCTCCTCTTGACCGTCTCCTACGCGGCCGCCTGCGCGCTGTGTATTGTGGAATCGACGGCGGCCGGGCTTGGCAAGGTCGAATCGTGGCCCGACCCCTATTGGAAAGACTGGATGTTTCAGTTTCTGCACGTGGCGTGGGTTGCCGCTTTACCCGCGGCGGCCGCCTACGCGCTCGCGAAGCTGGCAGCCTGGCAGGGGCTCGCGTTCTGGCCGGTGCTGTGGGGCAGCCTGTTTGTGCTCTTTCCGATTGTGCTGTTGTCGGCACTCGAAGCCGGTTCGTTGTGGGCCCCCATGACCCCCGTAGTTCTCAAGAGCCTGATTTCGCTGTGGTGGGGCTGGCTGGTATTTTATCTTCTGACCGTGGCATTAGCGGCAGTTCTCGCTGCGCTTGTGTACTTCGGCTTTCCGCGAAGCGATTATGGAACGGCGCTGGCGTTGAGCCCGCTGCTGGCGGCCGCCATTTTGATTTATGCCCGGCTGCTCGGGCGTCTGGCGTGGAGAATCGGCAGGCAGCTTAGCCAATGAACCCGGAATTGAGGTTTGCGTCTGTTCCACAGAATGCGGCTGGCGCCAGTTCGACGCCGGCCAGCACGAAGGCGTCTCCCCAACAACGTGCACCTTCACGTTGGGAATTCCTGGCGACGGCCTATCGCTTTCCATTGTGGCGTAGTGCCATCGGGTGCTGGTTGTTGTTGTCTTTGGGGCTGACGCCCGGGCTGACCCTGCTCGCTAGCGCGTTTGACTGGTCTGGTGGAAGCTGGTTTGCCGTCGAATTCGGTTGGATCTTGCTCAGCCTGCCATTGGTGATCTTGTCGCTTTGGACCGCGGCCTATGGGGCTGCGCTGTTCAACGCAATCTTCGACGCGACGGCCGGCGGGGCCGGTGTGGTCGACGACTGGCCCGATTACGACTGGGCCGACTGGTTGGGCCACTTGCTGCACCTGGCGTATGTGACCGGTATAGCAGCCTTCGTCGGCTACCTGGCTTCGATCGTTTGCGGGGCGGCGAGATCGATCGATGTCAGCGATCCGGGCACCGATTGGCCGATTCTGATCCTTGCCAGTGCAGGGACGATCTTTCTCGTATTTCCGTTTGTGTTCCTGTCGACGCAATTTGCCGCTTCACCGTGGTCGCCAGTGGCACCGGTCGTTGTGCGCAGCGTGTTTCGCAGCCGGGCCGCAGTAGCGTGGCTCTTATTCTACGTCGCCGCGGCGCCATTGCCCGTCGTGCTGTGGGCCCAAATCGCCTTCTCGAAACCCGGCCATGTCAGTCTGGCCGCGGCAGGCCTCGGCCCGCAACTCGCTGCCGCGTGGATGATCTACGCGCGCCTCTTGGGCCGGCTGGCATGGGAGATCTCGCAGGCGTGTATCGAAACCGAAGCTCAAAGTGACAGCGAGCTGGCAGAAGGGCCTACCGCAGGTTCTTCAGCGACCCCCGGTTGACGGGAGGGCACCACCGCGATATGAGACAGAGATGGCAGTTTTCCGGGCGGCTCGCGCCGGGTCGCCGGAATATCGCTACGACAGCCCCGGGTGCGATCGTTCGCGCCGCCGGGGCTTTTTTTCTGTCACGAGGGTTAAACCATGACCATTCGGCTCAAGCGGATTCTGTTTCCCACAGATTTCAGCACAAACGCGAAATGCGCGCAAGACTACGCCTGCGAGCTGGCGCGGCAGTTTCAGGCCGAGTTGCACGTGCTGTACGTGTTGCAGGATGTATCGCTGGTGATGCCCGAGCCGGGGCTGATGATGACAATCCCCGCGCTCAATGTGGAAGAAATGAAGCAGAGCGCCCTGCGGGCGTTGAAAACGGTGCCCGATTCACAATGGCCTGCCGAGAAGGTGGTGCGGACGACGCGCATGGGGGCGCCGTTTGTCGAAATTGTGCGGTATGCGGCCGAGAATGCGATCGACCTGATCGTCATGGGAACGCACGGCCGATCGGGCCTGCCCCACGTGCTGTTGGGGAGCGTCGCCGAGAAAGTGGTCCGCAAGGCGGGTTGCCCCGTGCTGACGGTCCGTCCGTCGGATCATCAGTTCGTGTTGCCCTGACTGCCGTCGGGGCAGGGGAGTGCGCCGCGCAAGCGCCTACGCACGGGGGGGCTGGACGCCACCGTCAGCGGTGCGACAGCGCTTCGCTTGTCGGCACCCTACGTTTTCTGACGCTTAAGTCTCGCGCCTCATGTCTCAAGCCTCATGTCTCGCGCCGCTGCTTGACGCTCAGTACCCTCGGGACTAGCATCGCGCCATGGCTTCCGAAAAGGCCCCCTATCTGCGCAGCGGCGAGTTGCTGGCGCGTTTCGAAAGTCGGCTGCTAATCGTCGACGTTCAGGAAAAGTTCGTGCCGCTTCTGTGGAAGCCCGAACGCACGATTACGAATTGCCGCAAGCTGATCCGCGGGTCGCAGGTCTTCGGCATACCGGTGTATGCGACCGAGCAGTACCCGAAGGGGCTGGGCGCCACGGTCTCGCCACTGGCCGAGCTCCTCGACGCCCCGGCCCAAAAGCTGCGTTTCACGTGCACCGAAGCGCTCGACTGGGGCACCGCGGCCCAGCAGACCGACGGGCGCCACCAGGTGGTCGTGGCGGGCATCGAATCGCACGTGTGCGTGCTGCAAACAGCGCTCGACCTCCTGGCGGCCGGGTTCGCCGTGTTCGTACCGGCCGACGCTGTGACCAGTCGCAGCGAACTTGACTGGCGCATCGCGCTGGAGCGCATGGCCAGTTGCGGGGCGACCATCGTCACCACAGAATCGGTGCTGTTCGAATGGTGCGAAGCGTCGGGCACACCGGAATTCAAGGAAATCAGCCAGCTCGTCAAAGAACAGGTTCCGTCTTGAGCCCGGGGCTGACGTTGGCTCTTGCCGTCGCCGCCGGCAACCCATCGGTGCGTCGCTCTCAAAGTCCTCCATAGGAAATTCACCGTATCCGTGCCTGGTTCCCAAGGTCCCCCGGAAGTCCCCCTTGGAAACTCAACAATCAACCGTGCCCGAGTCACCCTGGCGCCCCGCACGAACTTTGAATCCTGACCCCCCTGATTCGGACTCCTTTCTCATGCCACCCCCGCCCGCAGCGCTCAATCCTCCCCAACGCATTCTCATGGGGCCCGGCCCCAGCGACGTGCACCCGCGCGTTCTCGCGGCGCTCGGCGCCCCGACGGTCGGGCATCTCGACCCGTATTTTCTGGAAGTGATGAGCGAAACCCAGGCCATGTTGCGCAGCGTGTTTCGCACCGCCAATGAATTGACGCTGGCTGTCAGCGGCACGGGCTCTGCAGGAATGGAGGCCTGCGTCGTCAACCTGATCGAGCCCGGCGACCGCATGATCGTCTGTGTCAACGGCGTGTTCGGCGGCCGCATGGCCGACGTGGCCGCCAGGGCCGGGGCGCAGGTCACCACGATCGAGCGGCCGTACGGAGACGTATTCCCGCCGGCCGAAATCGCCGCGGCCGTCGAGCGCGTGCGCCCGAAGGTGCTGGGAATCGTGCAGGCCGAAACGTCGACCGGCGCGCGGCAGCCACTGGAGAAACTTGCGGCCATCGTGCACGACGCCAACGCGCTGCTACTGGTCGATGCGGTCACGTCGCTCGGTGGCATTCCGGTGGAAGTCGACGCCTGGCAGCTCGACGCGGTTTACAGCGGCACGCAAAAATGCCTGAGCTGCCCGCCCGGCCTCGCGCCCGTAACGTTCAGCCCGCGGGCGACCGCGGCGATCGACGCGCGTAAAGCGAAAGTCGCCAGTTGGTATCTCGACATGACGCTCGTGCGCAACTACTGGGGGCAGGATCGGGCCTACCACCACACCGCCCCCATTAACATGAACTACGCGCTGCACGAGGCCTTGGCGCTGGTGCTGGAAGAAGGGCTCGAAAAGCGTCATGCGCGGCACCAGCGAAATCACCTGGCGCTACGTGCGGGGCTCGAAGCGCTGGGGCTGGGGTTCGCCGTCGCCGAAGCGCATCGCCTGCCAATGCTCAACGCGGTTTTGATTCCGCAGGGGGTGGACGATTTGAAAGTGCGTCGGCAGTTGCTGAACGAATTCGGCATTGAAATCGGCGGGGGGCTCGGGCCCATGAAGGGCAAGACGTGGCGCATCGGCCTGATGGGCGAAACCAGCAACCCGCGAAACGTGTTGCTCTTGCTGGCGGCTCTCGAGCGCTGTCTGACAGATCAGGGATGTCGTTGCGCTCCCGGCGCCGGGGTGGCCGCCGCGAACACGTGCTACGCGCATATCATCCGCTGACTGAAGTTCGCGATCAGATCAACCACGAGCGCATTGAAATCCGACCCGTTTAGCCGCACGGCTTGCCGTGCGCGTCAGTGCACTGTCAGCAGATCTCAGAGGTCAATTCCATGTGGCACCCTCTCGGCCGCGTCGACGATCTGAAGCAGCGACAACTGCAACTCATCGAAATCCAAGGAACGAAGATCGCGCTCTCATACCGCGACGGCGCCTTCGGCGCCATCTCCGGCGTGTGCCTGCACGTGGGCGGGCCTTTGGGCGAGGGGACGATTCAGAACGACTACGTCGTCTGCCCCTGGCATCAATGGATGTTTCATCGCATCTCGGGGGAAGCGCGGCCCGGCATTCCGGCGGCCGTTTCGCGATATGAACTGAAAGAAGAGGCCGGGCAGTTACTGATCAATCTCCTGCCGGCCACCGCAGCGCGGCACGCGCCACACCCGCCCCATCACCTCGCCCGTGACGTTCACCGCGAACCGGGCCCGATTCGCGTCGTGGGGATTTCGACCACCGTCATGAATGAGGCCGCTCCGCGGTTTTCCACGTCCGAAGCGCTTCTGGAAACCGCGCTCGCGCACGCGGCAGCGCGCGGCGCAGAACGCCGGCTGATTCGGCTCAACGCGCTGAAATTCCGGGCCTGCGAGGGGTACTATTCGAAAAGCGCCGAGGCGTGTACGTGGCCCTGCAGTATCACGCAGATGGATGCGACCGACGAGCTGGACCAGGTCTACGAGGCGTTCGTCTTCTGGGCCGACGTGATACTGATCGCCACCCCGATCCGCTGGGGCGGCGCCAGCTCGCTGTACTACAAGCTGATCGAGCGCATGAATTGCATTCAGAACCAGGTCACGATCGCCGATCGCGTATTGATCCGCAACAAGGCCGCGGCCTTCATCATCACCGGCGGTCAGGACAACATCCAGGCCGTGGCCGGACAGATGCTCACGTTTTTTGGCGAACTGGGGTTTCTGTTTCCGCAGTTTCCGTTCATTGCGCACAGCCGCGGCTGGACGGCCGAAGACATGGAAAACAACGTGCGCGAGGTGCGCGAGAGCGAAGAGCTGCGAGAGGGGGCGCGGGGCCTGGTCGACCGCTGCATCGAGCTGGTGACTCCTTTGATCGCGGCCCATCGCGACGTCGCCCAGACCCAGCGCGGCGGTCGCAAGGCGCATCCGGTATAGCCGGTTATTGAAACGTCAGCCGCCGCGCGTCTGCCGCAAGCGATTTCAGTCGCGACGCCAATTGCGTTCATTCAGCAACCCGCGCCCCGAGAACCGGCCGGGCCAGTCTTCGCGGCGCCATTGCCCCTGCTGTTCGTCGACGCGCTCGCCTGCCTGGTAACTCAACTGGTCGGCCGACGTCCACTCGACAACCCATTCCTCGTCCACAGCGGCCGGCGTAATCCCCAACACTTTCTGGATCGTCCGCGTGACGTAGAGCAGGCCGCCGAGCGCGACGAGCATGACGACCCCCGCGACGGGCAACAAGGGCCCCAGCGTGAACACGCGTGTTTCCAGCCAGGGCCAAAGCGGTCGCCACAGCAGAGTCAAAAGCAGGGCCGCCAGGCTGAGATAAGGCCCATAAGGAATCTCGCGGTCGCGCCAGATCAACCAGCCCGCGGCAGTGCAGGTCAGGGCACACAGGGGGGCGAGAAAAAACACGATCAAGGCCGGCTGCCAGCCGAGAAAGCTGCCGATCATCGCCAGCAACACGACGTCGCCGAACCCCATCGCCTCGCGCCGCAGCACCCAGTGCCCCACCAGCCGCACCCCCCACACAATCCCACCGCCCACGACCAATCCTGCCAGGCTCAACAGCAGCCCCTGCCAGTGCGGATAGGCCGCAACCCAGCCTGGGACCCCGCTGAAATTCAGCCAGGCACCAAACCACTGGGGCAATTGCGGCGGAGGCGTAAGACCGTTCAGGAACAGCCGTATGTCGGTGGGAATAGCCGCGTGCATCTGCGGCGTCTGGTACCAGACCGGCACAATGTAGGCCTGCCCCAGAATGGTGTGGGCGACGATTGCCAGGCCCATTGCCGGAAGTGTGACGGTATCGGGAATGATGCGCAGGTCGATGTCGATGAACGTGGCCACGATCAGGGCCACAATCAGGGTCATGTGCAGCGCGTACCGCAGGTGCAACAGCAGAAATGAGTTCGGGCCCGTTGCGATGCCCGGGGGGCCGAATTCATGATACAGGCAACTCGCCTTCGCGCCCGCCCACCAGTCGGGGATTTCGAACCAGTAAACGACTACGAACAGCGTTGCGGTCAAGAGTTCGACGGACGGATATCGAAACGAGATGCGGGCACGGCAATTGCGGCACCGGCCGCGCAGCCATAACCAGCCGAAAATCGGAATGTTGTCGTAGGGCGCGATGCGCGCGTCGCAGCGCGGACAGTGCGACGGCGGGTACCACAGCCCCTTGAGCGCGGGCCAGAACCGCTCATCGAGCGGCAGCCGGTAGATGCAGACGTTCAGCAGGCTGCCAATCACGGCACCCAGCAGAAACAGCCACGTCAGGGTGAACAGGTACTCGATCGTCTGGAGGTTCACGGGAGCCGAAGTAGAGCGCGAAGCGGCCGCAGGCCACAACCAATTGAGACGATCAGGTACACAGCGCGGCCGAGCCGCAACCCAAGGTGAAAAGATGGCCGCAAAGAGGCTCAAGAGACGCAAAAAACTTTCCTGGAATGCGACTCCCATCAGGCACAGGAGCGGTGTCGCCAAGAGTGTGGCAAGCGCTCAAGTCGTACCCCGCCGTGCCTGTTTTGAGCCCTTTGAGCATTTTCGCGGCCAGATTCCTATCTAAACAAATCTTCCCGGCAGCGCGGCCGAGCCGCAACCAAGTCGGATGAATCTCGTTGGATGTGACGAACCCTCGGATTTCAAACCGCTGAGGGCGCGGAGTTCGCGGAGACGCGCAGAGAAGATCTTCGGCGAGAATCTCTGCGTTTCTCGGCGCCCTCGGCGGTTCAAAAAAATTTGCGCAGGAAGACAACAGATCACAGATTCGTAGTACAGAGAGACCGGAGACGCAGAGGCTTCGTGGACGAGAGAAGAAAGTTGCCCGAGATGTTCGCGAGTTTCTCTCTGTGACTCTGTTTCTCCTGGTGGCTTCTGTCAATCACAAGAACCGCGGCACGAAAGGAACAATTCAGGGCCGGGCCTCTGCTTTCGGGAAACTCGGCTCGGTTTCGAGGGCGAATCATGGCAACCTCAACTCTTCACAGATTCGCAAGACGATCTCGTCGGCCGACAGATCATCGGTGTCGAGCGTGAGGGTCGCACATTCCCGATACAAGGGCTCGCGGGCCGCGAGAAGCTGCGCGATCTCGGCGGCCCCGCCGCCGGCAAGCTTGGGGCGCCGCAAGGCGGTGCCCGGGTCGGCGGCAATCCGGGCCGCCAGCGTTGGCAGGCGGGCCCGCAGCCAGACCACGGGGCCGGCGGCTCGGAACTCACGTCGCGTGTCGGCATTGAGCACCGCCCCGCCGCCGGCCGCCAGCACCAACCGGTCACCCGTCAGCAGGCGAGCCAGCGTTTCGCGCTCGCGGCGGCGGAACCCCGCTTCGCCCTCGCTCGCGAAGATCTCGCCGATCGATCGACCGGCGGCCTCTTCGACAATCTGGTCGGCGTCAGTCCAGCTCCACCCCAGCCGGGCCGAGAGCGGGGCCGCCACCGTGCTCTTGCCGCTCCCGCGATAGCCGATCAGCGAAATGACCATCAATACGTCCTCGCGGCCGAGATGGCCTGACGCAGAGTGTCGCGCATGACGTCGATGGGGGCACTGTGGCCGGTGAACAGCCCGAACTGCCGGGCGGCCTGCCGGGCGAACATCTCGACCCCGGTGACGGTGCGGCAACCGCGCTCGCGGGCTTCTTTGATCAGCAGCGTCCGCTCGGGATTGTAAATCGTATCGAAGACGACCATGCCGTCGCGAAGCCAGTTTTCGGCAAACGGAGATTCGTCGAGGTTGGGGTGCATGCCGACCGACGTGCAATTGATGAGCACGTCGGCAAACACCGTCCCGCGATTTTCCCACTGCACGAGCAGGCAGTTGAGCTGGTCGGCAAGCTCTTCGGCCCGCGCCTTGGTGCGATTCGAGACCATCAGCGCGCCCCCCGATCGCAGCACCCCCATGCCGATCGCCCGCGCGACGCCGCCGGCCCCCAGCATCAGCACTTTGCGGCCGGAAAGGGGGTGTGACGAGCGCGGCTGGCCGTTCGCGGCCTCAACGGCGGCCAGAGACGAATCCAGACTTTCGAGGGCGGCGTCGAAATCAGTATTGGCAGCCCGCCAGCCTCCGTCAGAGTCTCGATACAACGTATTCGCGGCGCCGATTTCCCGCACCGGGCCGTCGTATCGCTCGGTGACCTCCAGCGCCGCCTGTTTGTGAGGCAACGTCACGCTGTATCCCTGCACATTCAACCACTCAAACTCACGCAACGTCTCGACGAGCGAATCTTTGGGCACCCGAAATGGCAGATACACGGCATTCAGCCGGTCGGCCCCGAACGCCGCATTGTGCACCAGAGGCCCCAGGCTGTGCGCCACCGGGTCGGCCACCACCCCGAACACCGCCGTCTCGCGGTTGATGGAACCGAAACGGTACGTGTCGCGCATCTCTTCGTACGACAGTTGGCCGGGGGCCATCGCCCGCTCTTTGTTGAACGTGGCGTAGGTGAAAGGGGCCCCGTAGCGGCCCGTCAGAATCCGACTGGGAATTCCGAATTCTCCCATACAGAAACCGACGGTGGGCACACTGGCGCGTGCCACGACCTTCAGCATCCTGACGTTATCCAAAGGGCCGTTGGCCATCGTCACAATTTTGACGACATCGGGGTCGAGCTTCGTCAGCCGCGCTTGGATCTCTTCGAGATCGGGCGGCGTTTCGTCGAAGTTGTGATAGCTGATGATTCTGCGGGTCGCCCCGTAGCGTCTGATCGCCGTCGCGACGTCTTCTTCCAGGTCGACGTATTCCGCCCCCCCCACAATGGCGGCGCGCAGCACCATCAGCCGCTGTTCTTCGGTGAATTTCCACAGCCCTTTGTCGCGCGGGCGGCGACACGTCACAACGACCGGGGTCGGCCGGTCGTTCAGCAAACGGGCCAGGTCGGGCGGATGCGACAACCAGTCGAGTCGCAGTTCAACCAGCTCGGCGCCACGATCGGCAAGCGCACGATGCTCGGCGGCCATCATCTTGTGGCGCGTACGGCCCAGACTGACGCAAATCATGGTGTATGGTGTGACGGCAGAATCAACTGACGTGAGGTCGCGGCCGACATCTCTATATTGGCGACTTGGGAAAGAGGGGAATAGTGGAAAAGCCAAAAAGCGGCAATGCCGGAGCTCTGATTCAGCCCAGCCTGCCGAACTGGCGGTCCAATTCGGCACGGCTTAACACGAGCGCCGTGGGGCGCCCATGCGGGCAATGGTGCGCGTCGTCGATCAAATTCCGTTGCGCCAGCAGGCTTTCGATTTCGTCGGCCGTCAATCGCTGGCCCGCCTTGATGGCCGCCTTGCAGGCCAGAAGATGCAGCAGGCTGTCGAGAAGTTCGCGGCGGTCGGGCTCCTTTGCCGATTCCGCCAATCGTTCCGCGACGTGCCGCACCAGTTGCACCGGGTCGACCCGCCGCAACAGTACCGGGTAGGCCGTCAGAAGCGCCGTATTGGCCCCGAATTCTTCCAGCCTCAAACCGAACTGGTCGAGCACGTCGGCGTGATCGTGCAACAACTGGGCTTCAGCCGGCGCCAGCTCGACAAGCTGAGGTACCAACAGCCGCTGCGATTCCACCGTGCCGGCGAGAACCCGTTTGCGAAACTGCTCGTACAGTATTCGTTCGTGAAGGGCATGCTGGTCAACGACGGTCAACCCGTCTTCGCTTTCGACAACGAGGTAGGCATCGTGAATCTGAATGGCCCGCGGCCCCGGAAAAAGCGGCGCAGAAACGGCTTCGGAACTTGAATCGCCGACCGAATCGGCATGGGGCAGGTCGGAGCGCAGAATTCGCCCACCGGCTTCCACCACGTCAGCCTCGGGCGCCGCGGCCTCGAATTCAGAGCGGCGGGAAGTGAGCGCTGCGGTTTGGTCTTCATCCGGCAGGGGGGGGTAAACCGGTTCGTACCCGGGCAAGCCCCAGTCTTTGGTCTGCTCCTGCACCCAGGCGACCAGGTCATGTTCGACCTGCCGTTGCCGCTCGGGGTCGGCCCGCCGGCCGGCCGGCTGCAGCGCGAACGCCGGCCGCGCCGGCACGGTCAATTCAGAATTGAGGTCGAGCCCCAGAAATCGGTTGCGGATGGTCGACAGAAGGTGCCGATACAGCCGCTGACCATCGCGGAACCGCACCTCGGCCTTCGTGGGGTGCACGTTCACATCAACATACTCGGGCGACATTTCGAGAAACAGAAACGAAATCGGGTTGCGCCCCGTCATCAGCAACCCCCGATACGCTTCGGAAAGCGCGTGCTGAAGCGAGCGATCCTGAATCCAGCGGCCGTTCAAGAACAGGAACTGTCCCTTGCGGTTGGCCTTGCTCTGCGAAGGGTGCGCGACGTAGCCCCAGACCCGCACCCCCTCATGCTCTGATTCGACCCAGATCAGGTGCTTCGCCAGATCGCCCCCGTAGAACAACGCGATTCGCTCGAGCACCTTTTCGGTGGCGGGCAGCTCGTAAACGACCCGGTCATCATGCTTCAACGTCATGTGCAATCGCGGATGAGCCAGCGCGATTTTTATGAATTGCTCGCTGATGTGCCCGAATTCGGTCGCCGGTTGCCGCAGGAACTTGCGGCGCACGGGCGTGTTGCAGAACAAATCACGAACTTCGACCGTGGTGCCCACCGGGCACCCGCACGGCCGCACCGCACCGGCCACACCCCCGGCCACTTCAATCTCGGCGCCGGCCGGCTGATCGGCCGTGCGACTGCGAATTCGAAATCGGCTGACCTCGGCGATCGACGCCAGGGCCTCGCCGCGAAAACCGAGGGTCCGCACGCGAAACAGATCGTCGGCATCGCTGAGCTTGCTGGTGGCATGGCTGGCGACCGCCAGCGGCAGATCGTCAGGGTGCATCCCTTCGCCGTCGTCGGTGACCCTGATGAGTTCAGCACCGCCTTCGACCACTTCGACGTCAAGCCGCGTCGCCAAGGCGTCGAGGCTGTTTTCGAGCAGTTCTTTCACGACGCTCGCCGGGCGCTCGATCACCTCGCCGGCGGCGATCTTATTGACAACCTGGGGTGTTAACTGGCGAATCCGCGGCATCGTTGGCGTCGGGCACCCATCCGGTGTGAATTCGATGTGGTGCTGAGAATGGCATCCCGCATGGCAGCCGTCAATCTCGCTGAAGGTCGCACGGGGTTCTCGATCCGTGTGGCTTGGTGCCTCGGCTCGCTGAGCCGGGCAAGGTCTGCCATTCCTGATGGTCATGTCCTGGTCAGCCGCCCGGACTGCGGCCTGCGGGCGGCCGGAATGGCTCGGATTTTCAATCCGTGTGGATAGCGATCGACGACCAGCCGCCCGGACTGTGAATCCGTGCCATGAACAGGAACCCCTCAGATGTCCTCGCCCGAAGGGGGCGCGAGCCCTTCTTTTAGTTCATGTCGGCGGCGTTCCATCTGCTGATCAAACTCGCTGAGCACGTCGAGCGCCTTGTCGCGCGACGAGACCAGCCCGATGATCAAAAACTGCGTAATCGCCAGGCCATAGCACACCCACCCCACGGTCTGGTGCTTGTCACCGCCGAAGATAACCGAAAGAATCGCGAACACGGCGCTCGAGCGGTCGAGGTGCCGGCAGAGAATGCCCTTGCAGAGCGGCCAGAACTGCTCGCACAGCGCCTGCCAACGGCGTCCACGTGGAAACAGCAGCCGCGACGGCCCCGGATGAATGATCGAAAACAACGCCTGGTCGGGCATCGCCTCGATGACTCCCACGGCCAGCAGCAGCCGCAACCCGAGACTGAGCCAGCCCAATGGATCCCCCGGCGTCCACGGCACATCACCCGGTATCAGCTTGTCGAGAATCGCGTATTCGAAATTCCGCGTGGCGATCAACAGCAGCAGTGACCCCCGCACCCACTGCTCGATGTCTTTCGTCAGCTCTTCGCTGAACCGATCCAGCCTCAAGATTCGCTGAGCGAAGATACGGATCACCGGTACGGCGATGAACCCGACCAGCAGCCGGATCAGTGGTCTCAGAATCGGTGAGAGAAACTGCATGGTCGTGGGCAATCTGGCGGGCGCCTTGGCGTCCCCCCGTCGCTGGGCTGCCCGCGGGATACTTCCCGGCGTCCCCTCTGCAATTATTCCGAAAACGGTTTGTTATTGAGAACGGCGAGCGGCTGCGGGCGGCTCAGCGATTCCAGTCGATGCCGTCGAAAAGGGCCAGCAATTTGGCTCCCCGTCCCGGGTTCAACATGCTGACGTGCGCGACGCGCCCCCGCAGGTGGGCGGCGAAGTCGGGGTGCCGGTCATGGTTCTGTGTCGATGGACCCCGGCGAACGCAATTTGTGAGGATCGCTTTCAACCGCTCAAAATCGGCCCGGCAGACGTTGGGGCGTTCGTTGACCACGACCCCCGCCACTCGCTGCCGCTGGTTGCTCCGAAGAATGCGCCGTTTGCCCTTGTTCGTGCGGAACCGCTCGGAGCGCACAACCTGTTCCGTCAGCGGTATGAACACGGCCAGGCTCCGCAAGAACTGTTCGTCTCCTGAAAAGGTCAGATCGTCGGCGTACCGCGTGTAGCGGGCGCCAAACGTCCGCGCCAGCCCCGACAATCTGAGATCGAGCGAAAACGCCGACAGGTTCGCCAGGGCCGGCGAAGTCGCGGCCCCCTGGGGAAGGTGCCGGCGAAGGAAGGGCTGCCAATCGGGCAACCGCTCGTTTCCGCGAACGCTGGAGGTTGGCAGTGTCGACGTGACGAGTTGCGCCAGCCAAATGGCGGCTTCGCGGCAATAGCCGAGGCTGCGGAAGATGGCGACGACGCGGCTGTATGTGACGGTCGGGTAAAAGTTTTCGAGGTCGAACCGGACGACGACGCGCTGGCCGCTGTGGGGAGCGGCGTTCGTCAGAATCGACCGGCCCGAGGTGAAGCCGTGGCACGACGGATGGGGCGGAACCTTGTCGAGAATTTCACGAAGAATCTGCTGCTGGGCGCGACGCATCGCCGGCTTGGGCGCCTCGATCAGGCGGCGGCCTCCGGAACGCTTGGGCGCCCAGCGGTAGTGGTAGTGGGCCTGCCGCTCGCTAGCGGCCCTTTGCCCCTCGTCAAATCGAAGCGTCAGCCAGGCCAGGCGGCCGAGCGAGATTCCCAGCCAGCCGGCCAGCTCTTCCGGAGTCTGGAACACGGGCAGGCCCTGCCGCTCAAGCTGGTCGACATCTCCGTCTTTCGTCAGGTCGAGCCAGGTTGTCCCGCACCACCGCAATCTGGCCATCCGATAGGGTAAGGCCTTGCTCCGGGCTGCCGCGACCCGGTTTCGAGGCGTGTGGCGGCGAAGGGGATTCAAGCGCGGAGAAACTCGCCGCGACGGGCCGTGGAAGGAACGGGAGCTTGAGGGCTGGTCTGGGCCCGAGTCTCTGGGCTTCCAGAGCCAGCCAAACAACCACTGGAACAGCCCCATAGCGTGCCGCGGGGTGGGTTGCAAAAGGGGACAAATGAAGAACAAATCCTGGCCCGCGGGCCGCCCAACTCGTTCCTGTGGCGGATATCCGAGTCGGGTGCCACACCCGACGAGAATATCCACGGTCGAAAGGCGAACACGGCAACTTCCGCGGGGTAACCCCGCGGCGTTCGGCGCGCCGATCAGGGCACGTCGAAACAGTCTTGTGCGGCCCACGGGCCAGGTGCGGTCATGGTACCGACCCGGTAAGCCCGGTCAATGGCGGGGCACAGCGACGGGGCGCGTCGGCAGGAGACCACGCGCGGGGCGCACAGGACGGCGCGCCGCTCCGAAAGCGCGCGGCGCACGAAGAGCGCAGAATAAATTCTTCAGATTTTTTTCAATTCACGAAAAGATGGCTAAAAATTCCTTTACTTGGATTCGATTCTTTCTACAATGCGTGCGCTAATGACGTTTCCAAAACCCCTTGGAGGGTTTATGCACCGAAATGGCTGAGACATTTCTTTCCAACCGTGAGACCGGCGCGAATTGCCGGTTCCTCCCGCGGGCGGCCGCCGAAAGCGGCTCTCGCCCGTTCTCAGCCTGCCGCACCGCGTCGATTGCTGGTGCGTATCCTCGTCGGCTCGGTTTGCTGTGGAGCCGCGTTTCGGTGCCCGTTTCTTATAGCGCCTGTTGTGCGCGTCGCAGATTGGGCCGCATGCCCTGCGGTTTCAGGTCCGGCGCACCTTGGTATCGCTCCGACCGCTTTCGCCGAGCAAGGCTCATTCGGTCGTCGAGTCGCCTGGCGTTGTCCCGGTTCGCCCAGCAGCGGCTGACGGGGTGGGCTCTTCCCCCCCAATGATACCCGTTCCTGAGCCGGCAGTTGCCAATTCCGGCTGGCCTTCCGTTCGTCGGGGAATGGACACCCCGGTGCCGTCCACGGACGTGTGACATTACGGATCGTTGCCTCGGATCGGTTTCAGGAACGCGTGCTCCCGCGTTGCCTCTTTGCAAAACGCCCTTTCACGGGAGAACTCCATACAATGGCAACAGTTTTGGAAGGTATTTCGGTTTCAGAATCCGCGTCGACCCGGCGATCGGCCGAGCCGGTCGTTTCGTTTGAGGAAGCAGACGCGTTGGCGGCGCAGTTCGGCACACCGTTGTTGGTCGCGTCGCGCTCGGCATTGATGAAGAATTACGAGACTCTCGTGCGGAACCTGCCCGGCGTCGAGTTCTTCTACGCCGCGAAAGCGAACTCCGCTCAGGAGATTCTGCGTCCTTTGTGCGAGGCCGGGTGCTCGGTCGACGTCTGCTCGTGGGGCGAGATGCAGGCCGCGCTGACCGCCGGCTTTTCACCCGACCAGATGATCCACACCCATCCCTGCAAAACGATCTCGAACCTGTCGCATTGCTATCGGGCGGGTTTGCGGTGGTTCGTATTCGACAACGCCCACGAGATCGGCAAGCTCGCAGCTCAGGCGCCCGAGGCCAACCTGCTGTTGCGGCTGGCTGTTTCGTCGTCGACCAGCCTGATCAACCTCTCGGCGAAGTTTGGGGCGGCGGAAGCCGACGCGGTGCCGCTGATGCTGGCCGCCCGTGACGCGGGTCTCAAGGTTCGCGGGATGTCGTTTCACGTGGGGTCGCAATGCCGTTCGCCCGATGACTTCTTCGCCGCTCTGCTGCAGGCCCGCAGGGTCTGGAACCGAGCCCAGGCTGCCGGGTTGCACCTCGACGTGATCGACTTCGGCGGCGGCTTTCCGGCGCCCTACCGCGACTCGGTGCTGACGCTCGAAGCCTACTGCAAGGCTCTCGCGCAGGCGCTGGAAGAGACGTTCGGAGATCTGCGCGTGCGGCTGATCGCCGAACCCGGCCGCGGATTGTCTGCCGACACGGTGACGCTGGTCACCCGGGTCATCGGCAAGTCGGTGCGCTCAGGCACGACCTGGTACATCATCGACGAAGGGCTGTACGGCTCGTTCTCGGGCCAGGTGTTCGACCATGTCGAGTATCCGCTGGCGGCCCGCGACGCCGTCGACCGCGACCTGCATCCCTGCGTGGTCGCCGGCCCGACCTGCGACTCCAGCGACGTCGTCACTCGAGACCAGTTGTTGCCCGACCTGGAGATCGGCGAACTGTTGCTCGTCCCGACAATGGGGGCTTATACCTGCGCCAGCGCTTCGACGTTCAACGGGCTGGATACGGCCCGGATGATCGGCGTTGAATAACAGCGGGAACTTTTCGGCATCTTCGAGAGGGCTACTCGCATCTCGAAGATGCCGTGACGATAGCAGCCGAGTTGGCACGGAAGCGGCCTCCGTGTGATCATTCGGGCAGCGCCAGGTCCGTTCTGACGAGGGGAGGCAATATGTGCAAGGTGCCTTTTGACGGGCGAATTCTGGTCATCGGCTTCGGCAGCGTTTCGCAATGCACGTTGCCGCTGTTGCTGCGGCACATCGACATACCTGCAGAGCGCATCACGGTGCTCGACTTCGCTGATTGCCGCGACCTGATTGCACCCTACGTCGCCCAGGGGGTGCGGTTCGTGTCAGATCGCATTCGCCCCGGCCGGCTGCCCGAGCAGCTCGCGGCACTCGTCGGCCCCGGCGACATGATCGTCGACCTGGCCTGGAACATCGACTGCGGCGAACTGCTCGACTGGTGCCGCCGGAATGACGTGCGGTACGTCAATACGTCGATCGAAGTCTGGGACCCCTACGCCGGCAAAGACGTAAAAACGCCTCCCGAACGGACGCTGTACGCCCGGCACATGCGTCTGCGGCGGTTGTTTGCGGGCTGGAGCGGCGGCCCGGGAGCCACGGCGATACTTGACCACGGCGCCAACCCGGGCCTGGTTTCGCACTTCACCAAGCAGGCCCTGATTGACATTGCCCAGCGCCTGCTGGTCGACAAGGCATCTGATCTGCGCCGGCCGCTGCTCGAACGGGCGCTGGCTGACGGGCAATTCAACGTCCTCGCCCAGGCCCTGCGGGTCAGGTCGATTCATATCAGCGAACGCGATACGCAGGTCTCGCACAAGCGGCGTCGCGGAAACGAGTTCGTGAACACCTGGAGCGTCGAGGGGTTCTACGAAGAGGGGATCGCTCCGGCCGAAATGGGCTGGGGCACGCACGAGCGCGCGCTGCCGGCCGACGCCTGGGAACACCTCGCGGGGCCGCGCAATCAGATTTGCCTGGCGCGATTCGGCATGAACACGTTTGTGCGTTCGCGCGTCGCCTCGAGCGAGATTCTGGGGATGGTCATTCGTCACGGCGAGGCGTTCAGCATTTCGGATCACCTGACCGTAACCGATGCCGACGGGCGGGTCGCTTATCGTCCTACCGTGCATTATGCCTACCTGCCCT
Source organism: Planctomycetaceae bacterium (assembly GCA_052388175.1). Taxonomy (GTDB): domain Bacteria; phylum Planctomycetota; class Planctomycetia; order Planctomycetales; family Planctomycetaceae; genus SIAF01. The sequence continues at coordinate 91,922 of JBQTIL010000043.1, forward strand.
GCGAGTTCGCAGTTGCGTCGCTCGATGAACTTCGCGAACAGAATTACCGGCTGCACGAGACCTGGCGGATCATGACCAACGACATCACCCGCGGATACGACGAGCTCGGCGTGCTTTTGATGGGGCACGATTACTGCTCGTGGTGGTGTGGTACAATTCTCGATATCGACGAGGCCCGCCGTCTGGTTCCCGGGCAGAACGCGACGACCGTGCAGGTCGCCAGTTCGGTCCTGGCGGCCGTGCGATGGATGATCCGAAATCCCCGTCGAGGCGTGCTTCTGCCCGACGACCTTCCGCACACCGAAATTCTCGAGGTGGCCCGGCCGTATCTGGGCCAGGTGCTATCGATTCCCATCGACTGGACGCCCCTGGGCACAGGCGCCCAGGCAGGCGTCGACTCCCAGAGCGACGAGACGTGGCAGTTCGGCAACTTCCTGCTCGAGCCCATGTCGGGGCACCTGTCGCTCGACGAGGTTCGCAGGCCGCACCTGATTCGCGAGTTCTGCGACCCCCTGTCGCTCGAGCGGCTGAATCGCGCTTGATCGGTTCGGCGGGGATTAGTACGATGCCGCGTGACCGTCCGAAAACTGTTGAGGCTGGGGCCAGGCGTCCAAACGCATCCTCCGATCCCGAAGGCAGCAAGTAGGCGTGCCGGCCGCAAGTGCGGCCGGTGAACCGCAGCGCTTGCCGAAACCACTCGCGAATTCCGTAGCGGTCAGTGGGCAGCAAGAGCGGAAACGGGTCGGTCCTGCACACACCGATCTGTTGGAATTTTGTGTCGTGTGCGAAGGAGTGGTTTGCGATGCCGATGGGCAAGATCAAGAAGTTGGTGCAGGAAAAGGGCTTCGGGTTTATTTCGGCCGACCAGGGAGAAGACGTGTTCTTCCACCACAGCGCCGTCACGAACCACGGGTTCGAAAGCCTGACGGTCGGACAGGCCGTCGAATACCAGGTGGACAGCGTTCCCAACGCCAAGGGCAAGGGGCCCCGCGCGACTTCGGTCAACCCCGCCTAGGCGCGCAAACGGGCAACACACACCCGGCAGTTAGACACAACGGCTCGACAGGGCGGTTCGCACGAACCGCCCTGTTGCTTTGCGCCCGGGCCCATAAAATACAATGGCGTCACCCCACTCTCCGCGCGCCGCTTGCCCGCATGCCCGCCTTTCAGCTCGTCAGCGAATTCCAGCCCGCGGGCGATCAGCCGCAGGCCATCGACGCGCTCGTGAAGGGCGTAAGCTCCGGGAAGCGCGACCAGGTGCTGCTGGGGGTGACAGGCTCCGGGAAGACGTTCACGATGGCGAACGTCATTGCGCAGGTGCAGAAGCCGACGCTGGTGCTCTCGCACAACAAGACCCTTGCGGCCCAGCTCTTCGCCGAGTTTCGCGAGTTCTTTCCTCACAACGCCGTCTCATATTTTGTCAGCTACTACGACTACTACCAGCCGGAAGCCTATATCCCGCAACGCGACATCTACATCGAGAAAGACGCCTCGATCAATCAGGAAATCGACCGGCTGCGGCTCGCCGCAACCAGCGCACTGGTCAGCCGGCGCGACGTCATCGTCGTGGCGACGGTAAGCTGCATCTACGGCCTGGGGTCGCCCAAAGACTATCTCGAAATGATGATTCCCCTGCGCCGAGGCGAGTCGATCGATCGCGACGAGCTGCTGCGCCGCCTGATCGACATTCAATACGATCGCAATGACTTCGAGTTCGCGCGCGGAAAGTTTCGCGTGCGCGGCGACGTCGTCGAGTGCTGGCCGGCCTACGAAGAGTTCGCCTATCGCATCGAGCTTTGGGGCGACGAAATCGAAAGTCTCGCCGAGATCAACCCTCTCACAGGGGTCGAGGCCCGGCGGCTGAACGAGATTTACATTTACCCCGCCAAGCATTTCGTGCTGCCGCAGGAACGCATCGACGCCGCCCTCGACGAAATCCGTCGCGAGCTCGAAGACAGGCTGGCCTGGTTCCGCCGCGAAGGAAAGCTGCTCGAAGCGCAGCGTCTGGCGGCACGCACCAGGTTCGACATCGAGATGCTCGCAGAAGTGGGCTACTGCCCGGGAATCGAGAACTACAGCCGCGCTCTGGCCGCCCGCAAGCCGGGCGAGCCTCCCTACACGCTGTTCGACTTCTTCCCCAAAGACTCGCTGATGTTCGTCGACGAATCGCACGTGACGGTGCCACAGGTGCGGGGCATGTTCGCGGGCGACCATTCGCGCAAGACGACGCTTGTCGAGCACGGGTTTCGTCTGCCGATGGCGCTCGACAACCGCCCCCTCACGTTCGACGAGTGGCGGGGCCGGGGCTTGCAGACGATTCACGCGTCGGCCACTCCGGGCGACTGGGAGCTCGGGCAGACCGAAGGCGAGATTGTCGAGCAGTTGATTCGCCCCACGGGTTTGGTCGACCCGGTCATTCACGTCGTCTCGGCCCGCGGCCAGGTTCCGCACCTCATGGAGCAGATCAAGGGGCGCGCCGCCCGGGGCGAGCGGGTGCTGGTCACCACGCTCACGAAGCGCCTGGCCGAAGACCTGTCGCATTACCTCACGGAAGAGGGAATCCGCTGCGCCTGGCTGCACTCGGAACTCGATGCGTTCGAACGGGTCGAAGTGCTGCGCAAGCTGCGCGAGAACGCCTTCGATTGCGTCGTCGGCGTCAACCTGTTGCGCGAAGGGCTCGACCTGCCCGAAGTCTCGCTGGTGGCGATTCTCGACGCCGACAAAGAAGGGTTCCTGCGGAGCGAAACGAGCCTGATCCAGACGATCGGCCGCACCGCCCGCAATGTGAACGCCGAAGTGATTCTGTATGCCGACATGATCACCGACAGCATGCGAAACGCCATCGACGAGACGCTCAGACGACGCGAGCTGCAACTGGCCTACAACTCCCGCCACGGCATCACCCCGGCCACCATCAAGAAGGCCATTCGCCGCGGCATTGAAGAAGAGATCGAGGCCCGGCGAGTGGCCCAGGCGGCCGCGGGCATCGAAGACGACAGCGAATTCGCCAGTATCGAGCTGATCAAGCAGTATGAAGCCGAAATGATCGAAGCGGCGAACAACCAGGATTACGAACGGGCCGCCTGGCTGCGAAACCAGATTATCGTTCTCAAGAAAAAACTGGAAATCCCGCTGACCTCGACCGAGCTGGCCGCTGAGGCGGCCAATGCCGCGCGGCAGGCCGAGAAGAAGCGTGGCCCGCGAGGCAAAGGGCGCCGGCGCGGGGGCCGGGTACCCAAGCCCGAACGCTAGCTAGCGCGTTTGCCGCGAGTCCGCCGCGCGGCACCAACATGTCAGTCGAGGTCGGTCGAGGACTGGTTCCCCGCATCGACCGGAGGGGCGGGAGGGTTGACTGGCGCCGCACTCTCGCCATTCAGGATGGGGAGCATCCACGGGCCGGGCCATCTGGCGCGATCACTCCATGTGAGCCAAATTGAACCCGTGGGCGATCCCGGAGGGGCTAATGTCGCGCATGCCGCCCGCCGACCGTTGGCTGCAAACAGCCCTGCGTACCAGAGAACTGCGTCTTCGAACTCGTTATCGAGCCTCGCAATCACTTCGATAATCGGCTTGTAGAAGCTATTAAGGGGGCGGCTGACGGTCATTGCTGTAGCTTCTGGATCTCTCCGCGAATCCAACCAGCATGCCGGCCCGAACGACAGCGGATAAAGCACTCCGCCGGCCAAGATTACTATGGCTGCCCAGAACCAGAACGGGCGGCGTTTCTTCGGCCGTGGGGGGTGGTCGGGCATGCCCAGCATTGTACCGACTTCTCGGGCAGACAGGGGGCTTTCTGGGCAACTCCGCCTTCTTGGGCAAAGCCGGTCGCCGGGAGCGGAAATCTAGCGAATTCTGGCAACTCGGCTCACTTTCCGGGCATCGATTAGACTAACCCAATTACCGCATGCTATGCGAGATTTTATCCCGCCGCCGGGTCTGCTAAAACCCCCCGCATGCACGTCGTTCATATCATCACCCGCCTGATTCTGGGGGGTGCGCAGGAAAACACGCTCTTGACCGTCGAAGATCAGGGCCGCGACTGGGGCGACACGGTGCAACTCGTCACCGGCCCGGCCATCGGCCCCGAAGGGAGCCTGATCGACCGCGCAAAGCGGAACGGCGTCGATCTGCGGATCGTGCCCGAATTGCGCCGCGAAATACACCCGGCCCGCGACGTCGCCAGCTATCGCGCCCTGGTGCGGCTCTTGCGCGAATTGAAGCCGCAGCTCGTCCACACGCACAGCTCCAAGGCCGGCATTCTGGGGCGGGCAGCCGCCAGCAAGTTGAAGATTCCCGCCGTTCACACGATTCACGGGTCCCCCTTTCACCCGTACCAGAACCGGCTGGCGTGGCACGCCTACCGCGCGGCCGAGGCCTGGGCGGCGCGGCGCACGAGGCTCCTGGTCAGCGTCTGCGACGCCATGACCGACCAATACGTCGCCGCCGGCGTCGCGCCCCGCGAAAAATTCGTCACGGTGTATAGCGGCATGGAGGTGGAACCGTTTCTCAATCCGCCCCGGGCCACCGAAATCGTCCGCCGCGAGCTCGGGTTCGAACCGGAACACGTCGTCGTCGGAAAGATCGCCCGGCTGTTCGAGTTGAAGGGGCACGAATACGTAATTGCGGCCGCCCGAATCGTCGCCGCGCAGAACCCGGCCGTGAGGTTCCTGTTCGTCGGTGATGGCCTGTTGCGCCAGTCGCTCGAAGACACCATCTCGGCCGCGGGGTTAGGCGACCGATTTGTGTTCACGGGCCTGGTTCCGCAGGAACGTGTGCCGGAATTGATCGCGGCCATGGACCTCGTGGTTCACGCCAGCCTGCGCGAAGGGCTGGCCCGCGTGTTGCCGCAGGCGCTGATCGCCGGCAAGCCGGCCATCAGCTACGACGTCGACGGCGCCCGCGAGGTGATCATCACGGGCGAAACGGGCTATTTGCTGCCGCCCAGATCGGTGAACGAGATGGCCGAGGCGATTCTGCGGCTGGCCGCCGACCCCGCCCTGCGACAGCGCCTGGGGACGACCGGCCGCGAGCGGTTCACGGAACAGTTTCGGCATCAGGTGATGACGCGCCGGCTGCGCGAGCTGTATGCGCAGGTGCTGAACGGTTTGGGGTAGCTGAAGTCGCGAGACGTCTGCCCGCGCCCGAAACTCTCCGAAGTCTGGCGACTTCGGCTACGACATCCGCGGCCGGTTGAGTTTCTCGGGCGCAATCGCCAGGTCTTCGAGCACGCGGCCCCCCAGAACGGTTTCTTCGATGATCCGCGGCACGTCGGCCAACTGCACCCCGCCATACCACACCGCCTGCGGGTAAATCACGACGGTCGGCCCCAGCTCGCACTGGTCGAGGCACCCGGCCAGATTGGCCCGCACCAGCGGCCCCAGGTTGCGCTTCTTCACCTCGGCCTTGAAGGCGTTGCGCAGCGCCTCGCTGCCGTCGGGGTTGCAGCAGCCTCGCGGGTTCCCCGGCTCGCGCCGGTTGCAGCAGATGAAAATGTGGTGCGTGAAGGCAGGCATCAGGCATTTCTCTACGGTGACGAGCGAATCACGATGACTTGTCCGGGCTTAATCGTCGCTAGTGCGCCGCGTGCAGCAGGCATCAATGGCAAGAGATCGGCCAGTCGATTCGAGACGGCCGAGAGAACGACCACAGCGACGGTGGTTGCGCCGAGATTTTGTTGAAAACGCAGATTCTGATCGACCGTCAGAAATACGTCGAAATGCGACCCAGCCATCAGCCTCAAGAGTTCACCGTTCCTCTTTCCGGCCCAGCCCATTTGGGCAACCGTTTGCACGTCGTGCGGCGCCAACTCGGCAACGAGGGGCCGCGGGGCGCACTCGTCAAGCAGAATGCGCATGGGCCAGGAGCATGTCCTTCGCGAGTTCGAGCGCGGCAATCGCCTGCTCGCGCGTCACGCTGGGAAAGTGGCCGAGGAACGTGTCGAGCGTGTCGCCGCCCTCGAGATAGTCGACGAGAGCCTGGACAGGCACACGAGTGCCGACGAATACGGGTGTCCCGCCGAGGATTTCGGGGTCAGAGTGAATGACCGAAGCTTCCATAAATCACAATTGCCCGGGAGTCGGCACCTGCCGCCAATTCGTCGGTCTTCAAATTATGACTTTCCTGTGGCCCAGTCAACTGCCTGCGCGCGGATCGCGTTTGGAGCCTGGAGCGGGAATGGACGCAGTCAGGGTGCGGTGCCTGGCTCTTTCCAGAGTTCGCCAAATTCGTTCCCAATATATTCGTTGATGACTGGCGACATGCGGCAAAGCTGACGAATCGGGGCGTAGAGCACGCGAACACTGGCTTTCATTGGCTCCGTAAGATATCCGTGGCGATTGTACCAACTGAGCGGCCCCATCATTCCCCAGTACAGGATGACAACAGCAAGTGTGCAAGCAGTCAGGCGACGAAACCGCGGGCTCGCGAAGAGCAATGTCATCGGGCCGGAACGCTTGTTGCGTCGTTCGTCCATGGCGGCATTATACCTCGGAGGGCAGAATCGCGCGCTGGCACAGAACGCGGAGCGGTCCCGTCGAATTCAAAGTGTACCACTTTCCGAATTCCTGTAATTCGGTTGGCCGCCCCAGCCCAGCTTGCGGTGCAACGTGCCGTAGTAGCTGCTGCCGGGCACTTTGGCCATCTGAAACGTCACCGGCGCCTTGCGGACTTCGATGCGATCGCGCCCCTCGAGCGGCACGCGCAACTGCCCGTCGATCACCAGCGTCGTCCCCAGAGGCGCTTCGGGGGCCGTCAGGGTATACAGGCAGTCGGCACTGTCCACGAGTGGCCGGTTGGTCAGCGTGTGGGGGCAGATCGGCGTGATGACGAACGCCTGCAGGTCCTGCCGCAGAATTGGGCCGCCTGCCGAGAGGCTGTGCGCCGTTGAGCCGACCGGCGTGCTCAGAATCAGCCCGTCGCCGCTGTAGGTCGTCACCGGCTCGCCGTTGATCGCCAGATGCACGTCGATCATCCGCAACGACCCGCCGGAAGAAACCACCACTTCGTTCAACCCCAGAAACGTTTCGCGAGTGCCGTCTTCCCGCAGCAACGCACACTCGAACATCAGATGGTGCACGACGTGGTACCGCCGCCCCTGGATGCTGGCAAAATGCTCGCGGAACTCGTCGGGCGACAGATCGGCGAGGAACCCCAGCCGCCCGAGATTGACCCCCAGAATCGGAAGCTGCCCCGACCCCATCTGCCGGCACGCCCGCAAGATCGCCCCGTCGCCCCCCAGCGTCACGACGAGATCGGCCGACAGGCCGGCCAGGTCGAACCCGCCGTGATCGACCCCCACCACCCGCACATGCGGTTGTTCGCCCAAAAACCGCTCCAGCTCGTCCCATGCGGCGCGCACCCGCGGAATGCGGCAATCGGCGGCGACGAAAATTCGCAGGATGTCGTCGGTCATGACGTCTGCCCGCCATTCTATCAATTCCCGGCGGCCGTTGCCCCCTGCAACTTCGCGTTGAGACGCTATAATTCACCGCGGGTGATTGACCCGGCGGCGTCATGCGCGGCGGCCGCCGCCGCAGGAGCACAGCATGGAGCAGGACGCGAAGCCCAATGGCAACGGCACGCCGACCGGCGAACACATCGCCGGCTTTATCGACTTGGGCACCAACTCGATCCGCCTGTTGATCGTGCGGATCAACCCCAACCATTCGTTCACCGTTCTCAGCGAACAGAAAGAGACGGTGCGGCTGGGTGAGGGTGAGTTCCGCCGCAATCTGCTGCAGCCGGCCGCCATGCGTCGCGCGGGCCTCGTCTGCGCCAAATTCGCCGAAATCGCCCGCTCGCGCGGGGCGCAGCACGTCATTGCCGTCGCCACTTCGGCCACCCGCGAGGCGCAGAACCGCGCGGCGTTCGTCAGGCATCTGCGCCGCGTCGCCCGCGTCGACCTGCGGGTCATCTCGGGAAAAGAAGAAGCCCGGCTGATTTACCTCGGCGTCGCCAGCGGCGCCAATATCGGCGGCCGGCAGACGCTGTTCATTGACATCGGCGGCGGCAGCACCGAAGTCATTGTCGGAGACCAGCAGCAATACCGCTTTCTCGACTCGCTGAAGCTGGGGGCGATCAGGCTCACCGGCATGTTCTTCCAGCCCGGCGATACGGCCGCCGTCTCGGCCACGAAGTACGCCCGCATTCAGCGCTACATCCGCACGCGCTCGGTCCGCACGCTGCAGCGCCTGCGGCAGTTCACTGCGGAGCTTTCCATCGGCAGCTCGGGCACCGTCTGCAACCTGGGCGAAATCGCCATGCGGATGGAGCACAAGCGGGGGCTTGCCAAGGGAGACGTGCTCACCCGCGGCCAGCTTCGCAGCGTGATTGCGCTATTGTGCTCGTTGCCGCTCGAACGCCGCCGCGAGGTGCCGGGCATCAATCCCGATCGGGCCGACATCATCATTTCGGGCGCCGCGATACTCGAAACGCTGATGCAGGAGCTTGACCTGCCCGAAGTGCAGATCAGCGAGCGGGGCCTGCGCGACGGCTTGCCCATCGACTACCTGTCGCGCGCCGACGACGCCCACCTCTACGACCAGACGTCGTTTCGCGAACGCACCGTGCTGGAGCTCGGCCGCCGCTGCGGGTTCGACGAGCCGCACGCCCGGCAGGTGGTGCGGCTGGCGTGGGAATTGTTCGATTCGGCCCGCGAGGCGGGCCTGCACGACCTCGGCGAATGGGAGCGCGAGCTGCTCGAGCACGCCTGCCTTCTGCACGACGTGGGCTCGTTCGTTTCATACGCGAACCACCGCACCCATTCGTACTATTTCATCCGCAATGCCGACCTGCTGGGGTTCGACCAGACCGAAGTCGCCATCATCGCCGCGACGGCGCTATTCCACCACAAGGCCTTTCCGCGGATGAAGCATGCCGAGTTTGCCGAGCTCGACAAGAGGTCGCGGCAGATCGTGCGAGTGCTGTGCATGTTTCTGCGGATTGCCGAGAGCCTCGACCGCAGCCACCTGGGGGCGGTGGCCCACGTCGCGCTGCGGGCCGGCGACCGCAAGTCGGCCACCCTCGAAATCGTCCCCGCAAAAGATTGCCATCTCGAGCTGTGGGAGGTTCGGAACCACGAGAAGGCGTTTCCGAAGGTGTTCGGCCGCACGCTGGAAATCAAGGTGCCCGCCGCGGCGCCAGCCGGTCGTTGACAGCCCGAGCCGCGCCCCATAGAGTGAATCTCGCGCAGGCTGAATTCTGCGGATGTCCCCGTAGCTCAACTGGATAGAGTGTCGGCCTCCGGAGCCGAAGGTTGCAGGTTCGAATCCTGCCGGGGATATTTTGCTGCCGGGCGCATGACGCTTGCGGGGGGCGTGCCGGCTTGCGGCGTGCCGAATGGATGACCCCTCTCACATCGCCGCACGCCATTACGCCCCTTAACAAGTGGGGCTGGGGGAAGTCGGCTACTGCGAGCCGCCGCACGTGGTGCAGGCGACGACTGGAGGCGGTGGCGAGCGATCTGCATCGTAGTGCGCATCGTCGACCCGCATGGGTAGGTCATTGTGGCACCTGTCATGCAATCGCCTCGCCGCGTGCGCTTCGTAGTGCCGACGCCGACCGCCCGCTGGCGCGCCGGGAACCTGATCAGATTCTGGCTTGTCCAACCTAAGACAAATCGGGGGGCAGCGACCGTGTTTCACATTCTGATTGACACCTGCGTTTGGCCAGGCAGGTAGGAATGTGGCACCCCATTTGCCTTACTGTCCCCAGAAGGATTCCCGCCGACCGAATTCCGGCCCGGAAACGAGCGGGAAATGGTTTGAGAACTGCCACGCGCGTGACCGCTCATGCCCAATGCAGTGGGACAGGCACGGTTTTCCCGGAATCTGGCTGGAGGTGTCATGCTTGCCAGTGAATGTCGCTCGAAACGACGCGGGAAAATCGGGCCAGTCCCCGGGCTGTGAACGGTTACCTGGCAACAGTCGATTGCCGCGTGAAGAGCAAAAAGAGGTACGAGCCCTGGCAAAAGCGACCAAAGATCAACGCGCCCAGTGAGACGAGTACCAACCCTTCCAGTGCATACGCGAGCAGGTTCACCTCATAGAGAAGGGCCAGCCCGATCGCGAGCATGACCGTGCCGGCCTCTGCTTGAGCGAACCGCCGCGGAGCGGGCGCCGGGGTCAACCGCGGAGCCCCCTTTGGTTTCACCAGACGATTGTAAAGGGCATCAAAGGGATTGAACTCCGGCAAGATCACGTTCCACCAGAGCAGCGCCGCCAGAGCGAGAAAGAATGGGGCAGCCTGGAAGGCCAGGCCAACCAGCACCAGAACCCCGATCACGCGCGGCTGCCACATCAATGCCGGATACAAGTACCTGCACTCCTCAAGAGTTGCGTCTGCGAAACCCTGCTGCCGAACGAAATTCAATCTCGCGGTCATGACTCCTCCCTTGTCAAAGATTGCCCTGGAATCGCCTTATCTCACCATTGGCTCGTCGCTCACAATCAGACCCAGATGTCGGAGGTGCAGTCGCCCCCCGGGAACCGGATCTCGTGCGCCCGGGCCGCACCGTGCGGCTCACGGCCGAAATCGACATGGAAATCTTCATTCAGCGCCAGACCGCCTCGATCGGTGTCGCAGTCGACCTGCAGGAGGTACGACCCCTGCTTCGCGATCGCGGGATAGAACTGGTTGTCCCAACTGCTGAAGAGAGAGTTGGTCACATAGAGGCGTTTGCCATCGAGGCTGAGCTGGAGCATCTGCGGTCCACCCGGCAGCTCTTTGCCTTGGACGCGGCCGCCCTGGCGCGCGTTGCCACCGAGCCACACGCGGCCGGCAAGCTTCGGATGTGCCGGGTCGCTCACGTCGTACTGCCGAATGTCGCCGTGCAACCAGCAGCTCAAATACAGCCAGCGGTCGTCCAGCGAGAGTACCAGATCGGTAATCAGCCCCGGGACGGGTGACGGCTGGCCTGCCACCTGCACCGGGTCAACCTGCACGACCTTGTCGGCTTTCCACTGGCCGTCGGCCTGATACCAGTGCCAGATGGCGCTGGACAAAGCCGCGCCGGCGAACCCGTGCGGACTGTCCGGGTTGTGGTGGAAGCGAACTTCCAGCGGGATGCGACCTTCGGCTCCCATATCAATGGAATGGGCGATGCGGCGCTCCTGCCAATCCCAGAAGTAAAGGCGCTGGCCGTATTTGCCCGCCTCGACATCCTCCGGCTTAAAGCCCGGCATGAACGTGTTCGGCGCCGCCCACTCGCTGGAAACCATCACGTTCAGACGGGGCTGGTACCAGAAGTCGTAGTTGTAGTGCATGCCCTCGACGCTTTTTTCCCAACGGCCTACGACCTCAAAATTCTGGTCGAGCAAGAGGAAGCCGCCGGGACCTTCGCCGCGGGCGTCGCCGAGCATGGAAATCATCACCAGGCCATCTTCACGGCAATGCACCGTGTGCGGGGCCGAGAGGTTCGCGCGCCGGGCAATCACTTCCGGCTCAACGACCTTGTGCAGTCTGGGCTGGCGTTGCTCGGCCGTGTCGATGATATAGATGCGGCTCGAACGGAGGCCCGGAAGCACCAGAAACCGCCGCGACGTGGTCGGGTCGCCGTGACAACTGCTGCACGCGTTCCACCCGAAATGGTGCAGCTCATCGCCCACGTAGGGCAGCTCCAAACGATGGATCACCTGGCCATAAGTCGCCGATTTCGGGTCGAGATCGACCGTCGCCAGGTAATCGGGTTTGTCGACGCCGGTGCCACCATAGAGCGCCGGGAGGTAGGCCAGGGTCTCGCGCGGAGATCGCATGGCCTCGCGGGGGGAGGCATAAGTCCGCAAAGAACACGCTGCATTGCATGTGTCGTCGCTTGCGGCCCGCTTGCCTGTGAACAGGGGGGTCAGGGCGGCGGTCGCCGCGCCGGCTAAAAACTCGCGTCGCTTCATGATAGATCTCCTATTCGGGTGGTTGGTACTGGAATTGAGGAGCGATTCGCCGATGACGAAGCGCCCTGCCATTGGAACCCGCCAGTGATGCCAGGTTAATCTGCATACGCCCGCTCACTCGATCAATCGAGCTTAGTCGCCTTCTCGAACACGCTTGACCTGCTCTGCCGTCAGCGTCTTGCCGCCGATTCCCCAATCTCCGCTTCTCGTTTCTTCAATGATGACCACGGTCTTGTCTCGAAGGCGTTCGCCCTCGACCGTGACGAGCGCATCGGTGACTCTCTCGATCATCTGTTGCTTCTCGGCGTCGGTGAAAACCCCTTTGATCACCTTGATATTGGCAAATGGCATCTGAGCGCTCCTTTCGAAGTCGGCTGCCTCGGCGTGTCAATCAGCTTCGCGCTTCGGCTGAGTCATCGTTGCGGTGGGCACGCCCCATCGCAGCACAAACACAGGGTGATTGTCGTTCGATTTCGGGGCCTGCACAGTTTACTCGTGGTCAACTTGCGGGTTGACTTGTGGTCAACCTCTCTCAAAAGAGGGCCAGATTGGCCCCCTGACACCGACGCGGCAGCGACTCGTGAAAGCGGCCGCCCAACCACCATTGGCCAGCTCGACGTGGTGCGGGCCCCGGTCACATCGAGCGGCAGGAGTGAACGGCGGGGTTTATTCCCGCCGTTGCCGAGGGCGCGCGGCCAGCGCTTGAGACGCGCACGGCTGAGCCCCGTTTGGTCGGGGCCATCCGGCGACTTCGCGGCAAACTTGCGCCTATACTCCCTTTCGCCCTCGCGGGGGAAAAGTTGGGGATGGGGGGCGAGCGACTCCGATCTGAGATTTGAAATCCACAGACCCCACCCTCGACCCTCGTCCAAGGGGAGGGGCCAGGATGTCATCCACACCGCCCTGCGAAGCGAGAACGGGCCGGACCCGGCGCGATCTCACGCGCTCCACAAGCCGGCTTTGCTCGTCAAAGGCCGGCCCGTCTATTTGCTGGCACCTTCCTGCAGCTTCTCCAGCACTTCATCGAGATTGAAGCTCGCCGCCTTCTGACGCTGCGGATAATCCTTGAACGTCATCAGAAATTGGCCCACGTAGTCTTGCGCCGGCACCAGCAGATAAACGTGGTCGATGAGCCAGTCGTAGTAGGTGTTGGAGGTGATGTCGGCCCGCTCGTAAGGGTCGGTGCGCAGATTGAAAATCTTGGGCACCCGCAGCGTCGTGAAGGGCTCAGCCCAGATGCGCAGAGTGCCCGGGGCGCGCTGCTCCATGAAGACCATCTTCCAGTTGTCGTAGCGCAGGCCGGTCACCTGCTGGTCGTCGTTGCAATAAATAAACGATTCCCGCGGAGATTTTTCCGCCTGGCCGGTGAGGTACGGGAGGAGATTGTATCCGTCGAGGTGCACCTTGTACGTCGTCTCGCCGAGCTTGTATCCCTTGAGCAATTTTCCGGTGACGTCGGCATCTCCGGCCAACGCCAGGAGGGTCGGCAGCCAGTCGTGATGGCCGACAATCTGGTTCGAAACGCTGCCGGCCTTGATCTTCCCCGGCCAGCGGACCATGCACGGCACCCGGTAAGCGCCTTCCCAGTTCGAGTTTTTCTCATTGCGGAAAGGGGTCATGGCGGCGTCGGGCCAACTGTTCATGTGGGGGCCGTTGTCGGTCGAGTACATGACGAACGTGTTGTCGGCGATTCCGGCGTCGTCGAGGGCCCCCAGCACCGAGCCCACGTTCTTGTCATGGTCGATCATCACGTCGTGGTACTCGCTCTGCCACCGCCCCGATTGCCCGAGGCTGGCGGGCTTGGCGTGCGTGCGCAGGTGCATGTGCGTGAAATTGACCCAGACGAAGAAGGGCTTGTCGGCCTTTGACTGGCGCTTGATAAAGTCCACCGCCCGCTCTGCGGTTTCGTCGTCGATCGTCTCCATCCGCTTTTTCGTCAGCGGGCCGGTGTCTTTGATCGTCTGTTTGCCCACCTTGCCGAACCGGGGGTCGACGGTCGTGTCGTCTTTGTCGGTCGCCTTGCAGTCGAGCACGCCGCGCGGGCCATACTTCGCGCGAAATGCAGGGTCTTTCGGGTAGTCGCGCAATTCGGGTTCTTCTTCGGCGTTCAGGTGGTAGAGGTTGCCGAAGAACTCGTCAAAGCCGTGGACGGTCGGCAGGAACTCGTTGCGGTCTCCCAGGTGGTTCTTCCCGAACTGGCCGGTGGCGTAACCGAACGGTTTGAGCAGCTCGGCAATGGTGGGGTCTTCCTTCCGCAGCCCCAGCGTCGCGCCCGGCAGCCCGACTTTTGTCAACCCGGTGCGCAGCCCGTGCTGGCCCGTGATGAACGAAGCCCTTCCGGCCGTGCAGCTCTGCTCGGCATAGTAGTCGGTGAACAGCATTCCCTCTTTGGCGACGCGGTCGATGTGGGGGGTGCGGTACCCCATCAGGCCGTGAGAGTACGCGCTGACGTTCGACTGACCGACGTCGTCTCCCCAGATGATGCAGATATTGGGCTTCTTGCCGCCAGGCTGCGCAAGCTGTGCAAGCGCCAAGGTTCGGGCTTCAATGCCCAAGTCTGCCAGCGCCAGTGTGCGGTCGAGCTTGTCGCTGCAACAACCGGAACGCGGGCACGCCGGCCCGCCTGAATCTGATGCCGAAGCGACAGCGGCGCGAGAAGAATGCGCCTGGCCAGCAGTGGCTGCGAGATACCCGAGAGCGGTTCCGACAACGATCACCAGAGGTGCCCGGAATTTCAAGGGGAATCGCATGAAAGTCTCCGTTCGGATGGCCGGCCGGTTGTTGGATGCAGACGAACGACGCACGCGGTTCAGGGCGATACAGCAGAAGGGCGTCGATCGAGAGAAATGGCGCGTCTTAGTTTGTCCGGCGGCAGCCTGTCCGTCAACCCGGCAGCAATGTTCACCTGCGTGACGCGCTACATGAGTGCCTCAACCAAGCTCAATTGACATGTTGGTCGCCACACGGTGGAAGAGCTGCAGAACCGGCTGCGACGTCTGGGCCGGTCAATTCACGCGCGTTGTGCGCGCGAATACCGCCCGTTTCGCAGGGGCGAAGAACAGAGCAGGCCCCTTACCCCTGCGAACCACGCAGTAATCTCGACGCGATCTCGGCCACGTGCTTTCCCTGAAAGCGGGCGATCGCCAGCTCGTTTTCACTGGGTTGCCGCGATCCGTCGGAGCCGGCCAGCGTGGTCGCCCCATACGGCGTGCCGCCGGTCATCTCAGTCATGTTGACCAGCCCCTGACATGAGTAGGGCACGCCGACGACGATCATGCCGTGGTGCAGCAGGGTCGTGTGAAAGCTGGTGATGGTCGTCTCCTGGCCGCCGTGCTGCGTTCCCGTGCTGGCGAAGACGCTCGCCAACTTGCCGACCAGCGCCCCTTTAACCCACAAACCCCCGGTCTGATCGAGGAAATTGCGCATCTGCGCGCACATGTTGCCGAACCGCGTCGGCGTCCCGAAGATGATGGCGTCGGCTTCGGCAAGCTGCTCTGTTTTCGCCACCGGAACATGGGCGAATTTCTGCCGCGCCGCCTTGGCGCCGCTTTTTTCCAGCGCCGCCTCCGGAACCAGCTCGGGCACCTGCAACACGGCGACTTCGGCGCCCGACACCTGGCGAGCGCCTTCGGCCACCGCCTCAGCCATGCGATAGATGTGACCGTACATGCTGTAGAAGACGATGTGCACTTTCACGACTGACGCTCCTCGCGACAAGAAGCCACTTTGCAGTTGATTCTCATTGCACCCGATGACGTCTCAATCGGTCGCTGGCCCGGAAATGGCGGCAAACGGATTGCAGCCGCCCCAATTATCGAATGCGGGGTGCGCGAGTTCCAGCCACGGCGTCGCGAACATCGAATTGGTGGCCCCGCCACGCCCGATTGGTCTGCGGTGCCCAAGCCCCGTTCCAAACGGCGGCGGTCAGCGGAGTACCGGCAAATCTGGGACGCTCCTGCCGCGACCGGCGGGCACATCGCGCGGCGGGTCGCCAGGCTGTCTGTGACGCCGGCACAACCCGAATTTTCATCACGGATTGCCATTCGGCGAGCCGATGAAAGAATTGAGGTGACAGAGCACCGCCGAGGTCGGGTTACGCCGCGGCAGGGAGGCGGCTGTGGGGCAGTCACGGGACGGCTGCACAGGCAGTATCCGGTTTTTTGCCACGATCTTTATCATACTGCTGGCGGGCTCGGCCATACGCGCCGATGAACTCGCGCCGTTTGCACCCGAAAAAATCGCTGAATACACGCCTGCGCCATTCGGCGAGAGTGCGACACCGGTTCTCGCCCCCGCCCCCTGTACTCGGTCAAGCGACGTATTCTGGTCGCGGTCATTGCTGACGGGCGACTGGTGGGGCTGGCGCAACGACCTGGCGGAGGACGGCCTGACGTTCTTCGGCGACATCACCCAGTACTACCAGGGGGTCACCGCGGGCGGCCTCGAGCAGCAGTTCGCCTATGGCGGCCGCGGCGACTACCTGGTTGATCTCGACTCGCGCAAGATGGGCCTCTGGGACGGCGGGCATCTCGATCTGCGCGGCGAAACGCGGTTGGGGCAGGACGTCAACCGGATCGACGGGGCGCTCGCGCCCTCGAACTTTGCGATGGCGCTGCCCCTGCCCGGCCAGAACGTGACGGCGCTGACCGGTGTGCAATACACGCAGGATCTCTCAGAGAGCGCGTCGGTCTTTGCCGGGAAGCTCAACCTTCTCGATGGCACTCCGGCCGCGTATGAGCGAGGCCCTCGGCTCAACTACTTCTGGAACGCGGCCATGCAGAGCAATCTCTCTCGGGTTTACCTGCTGCCTAGCGTCCTGGGCTGCGGCTGCGTGGCGCGCGATGAGGGCGAGCCGGTCTTCCTGTTCTATCTGCTGGATTCGCATTTCACCCCCACGACCAGCGGGTTCTCGACGCTTTTTTCCAACGGAGTGGTGCTGTACGGTGAATACCGGGTGCGGACCAACTGGCTCGGCCTTCCGGGGCACAGCGCCTTCGGGTTCCTGTATTCCAATGCCACCCGCAGGTCGCTCGATTTCAACCCGTATATTTTGCTGCCGTCCGTCGGTACGGGAGAGGCGCTGCCGACCAGGTCAAGGGCCTGGACGGTAACCTATCGGCTCGATCAGGTGCTGTACGCCAGCAGAGACGATCCGAAGAAAACCTGGACGCTCAATAGCGACCTGGGGCTGACCGACGGCAACCCGAACCCGATTCACTGGTTCGCCAACGTCTCGCTCATGGGTGCCAGCCCCTTGGGAGGCCGCGAGAACGACACGCTGGGCATCGGCTATTACCATCTCGGGGTCAGCAGCCTGCCCATTCTGTCGCTCGTCGGGTTCGGCGCCGAGAACGGGGTCGAGCTGTTTTACAACGCGGCCGTCACGCCGTGGTTTCACGTGACGCCCGACCTGCAGATTCTCGACCCTTCGCAAAGCCGAACCGCGACAGCCCTGCTCGTCGGAGTTCGGGGCCGAATGTCGTTCTGACGCCGCGCGCCGTTGGGTGAGTCGAGCGCAGCGCATACGCACGGATTGCTGGACGCCAACTTCAACGGTGCGACCGAGCTGCACTGCAACCCTTCAGAATTGTGTTGCGGTGACAACATTTCAAGCGGCCAGCGTGTTGAGTTTCTCAGCGCTGGCATTCCGAGCGATGACGAAGGCGGACAATGTCCTGCGGCCGATTGACAGGGGCGAAAATCGTTGAGGCGGTGGAAATTTCCAAACCGCGAGAACTCGCCGCATTCCGACAGGCGATCCACAGAATTCGCCGATTGGCCCAGATTGCGAACACCATCAGACCCTTCTGAAATCTGTGTGAATCCCTGCAATCTGTGGATGTTGTCTTCCTGATCAGCGATCATCCGCTCGACCAATTGTTGCTCTCTGCGTCTGTTGGGTTGCGGCCGAAGGCTGCGCCGTGCTTCTCGCCCCCCCCATCCCCGGCCCCCCGCGAGGGGGGAAGGGAGTGAAGACGCGCGTTCGCCGCGAGTCTGCCGCGGCAATCGACATGTCAGTCGAGGTCAGTTGAGCCACTGGCGCGCACCCTGCTTTTTCTGCCACTTCTGCTGACCGGAGCCCGAGGCTCATTCGATAGCGCTTACTGCGCCGTCTTTTCGACCATCCGGCACACCGGCACCTCGACCTCGCGCTCGACCTGCACCGGCACGCACACCGAGTACGTCAGCGTCTGGTCTTCCTGAGCCATCCGGCAGACCTGAATCGTTCGCTTTCGCTCTTCGGTCCGGCAGAGGTTCACCGTGTAGGTGTACTCTTCCTGCCGCGGAACCTGCCGGCAGACCTGGTATGTTCGCGTCCGTTCCTCGGGACGGCAGAGGTTCACCGTGTAGGTGTATTCTTCCTGCCGGGGAACGCGACGGCAGACCTGATACGTGCGCGACCGCTCTTCCTGCCGGCACAGATTCACCGTGTACGTGTACTCTTCCTGCCGCGGAACGCGACGGCAGACCTGGATCGTACGGGTGCGCTCTTCCGGCCGGCAGAGATTCACCGTGTAGGTGTACTCTTCCTGCCGCGGAACCTGCCGGCAGACCTGGACGGTGCGGGTGCGCTCTTCGGGGCGGCAGAGGTTCACCGTGTAAGTGTATTCTTCCTGCCGCGGCACCTGACGGCAGACGGTGTACGGAATCTCCTGCTGCTCGATCTTGGGGCACCACCGCTGTACGTTTCGTAAGCAGTTGGGATCATTCGGATCAGGCACCGACTCACAGACCCACTGGCCACGGTCGACGCACACTGTGCGCGTTTGTCGGTCTTGAACCGTGTCCCAGACGATACGCGTCGACTTGCGCTCTTCCTGATAGGGAACCAGCACGGTGTACTTCTGTTCGACCTTATCGGTCACCGTGTCGTAGACGCAGCGGGTCGCCTTGCGCTGTTCCTGATAGGGGACCACGACGGTGTACTTCTGCTGGACGTTGTCGGTCACCGTGTCATAGACGCAGCGGGTGGCCTTGCGCTGCTCCTGATAAGGGACCAGCACGGTGTATTTCTGCTGGACGTTGTCGGTCACCGTGTCGTAGACGCAGCGGGTGGCCTTGCGCTGCTCCTGGTAGGGGACCGTGACGGTGTAGGTCTGTTCCTGGTTTTCCATGACGGGACGACTCACGCGAACCGTACACTGACGCTGCTCGATGCGATGCTCGGTGCACGCGACCTTGCGCTTCTCGGTGGTCCATTGCGGAACGACGACCGTGCAGGCCGGGCAGCTCCCATCCCGGCAGCAGTCCCTTTCGGCGGCCTTGGTGCCCCAAACGGCCGCGAGCAGCGTGACGACAGCGACTGACAAAGCGGTACGTTTTCTCATGTCAATGCCCTCCTTGAAACCGAATGAGTGGCGAAACCTTCCGTCGCGGCAAACGCTACCAAACCGCGTCATCCACCAAGGCTGCGTGGCGCGAAGTATACGTCGCGCCGCGGCGATTTCGCAAGAATCGCAGCCGCCGGCCATCGGGGCGTGAGCGCCCCCGGGGCCACGCGGGTCGGAATTAATAGTGTGTTGACAAACGGGGCCTGCCTTCAGGACACCGCCAAATGACTCACGAAAAGCGCATTCCGCGAGGACGCCTGTCTCCGGTTTTCCAATGCCCTGCTCAGCGAGATTCGCTGGTGCTCGTCCAGGCCGCGGCCTCAGACAGTATTAGGATGATTTGTCGCGGCCCGGCCGCCAGCGGTGCGGGGGGGTGGCGCGGGGCCGGTCGGGGGCCGGATCTGACGGTCGACAATCCGGCAGGCATTCCCGGCTCGTGAAAAACGGAGACTGGCTTTCGGAGACCATTGAATACGTTTCGAAAAGCGCATTTCGCGAGATTGCCTGCCCCCGTATTTCCCTAACGTGCGGTCGCCGATCCCGCCGGCATTCCATGTTGGTCGGCTGTCACGTTCGGCCCGAACCGGCGTATTGGCTGTGGCGGGAGAGCAATCGCCGGCCAGCCTGCGGGTCCGAACTGGCCGGCCTGTTCTCTCGCCGCGTTTTTTCCTTCATTTCCCGTTGTTTGGTTTCCTGAGGCCCGATTGTATGAACGCAACTCCTGCCAATTCGAGATTTCGTGTCGTCTGTTTGCGGAAGAGCGACGGCACCCGCGCGGTAATCGCGACCAACATCGCGCGAAAAGAAGCCGAGTCGCTTGCGAGACTGGTCACGGTACACCGCAAAGACGACTGGACCCCCGTCATCGAAGAGGTTGAAGCGTGGCGGGTCATTCCGCGATAACCCGGGTTATTCATGCCCGGGTCGAGTGGGACCAGCAAGCCGAGAGTCCCGGCGCGCCGGGACTGGGCCGGCGCTCGCTGACAAGGCTTTCGATTCTGACAAGGCGTTGTTCGCTCAGCGAGCGGCCTGGGCAGGCCCACCCTCGGCTTACGCGGGGCTTGGCGCACCCGACCATGAATCGGCACACCTTCACCGCGGCCGCGGCGCCTTCGTGAAATCGTACAGAAAGATGCCGTACCCGACCCCCGCGGGGTCGCGCGAGCGGGCCATCTGGAAGGCCATGAAGCGGCCGTCGTCGCTGACGACCGGGTTCGACGACTTGTAGCCGGGGTACGTGTTGAAATACGTCAGCCGCTCCATCGTTCCCTGGCCATCCAGCGAGAGTTTCCAGATGTCCGTGTGCCCTGTGCCCTTCGTTTGGGCGTCACGGTCGCTCTCCACCAGCGTCCACTTTCCATCGGGAGAGATCCCCTCCGGCTCGTCGAACAGGCCGGGGGCGTTCGAGTAGTTGACAATCTTTTTCGTCGCGATGTCGACGCCGTACACGTCGAAGTTGCCGTCTTTGGCTGCCGTGAACGTCAACTCCCCTTCGGCCGGAGGACGGTAATTCTGGCACTCCATCATACTCTTGAACGGCAGATCGCGGCTCTCGAGGACCACCCGACGGTTGGCCAGCTTCGGCGTGCCGCCCTCGTAGACGACGTCGGCTTCGTAGATGCGAGACGACCCGGCGGGCATCTGGTCGGGATACTGTGCGGCGACCTGCGTCCAGGCAAAGTGCATCCGCTGGCGCGAGACTGCCGGCCCTTCGGCGCATTTCGTCTCCAACGGCGTTGGCGGCTTCGAAAGCCCCTTGTCGAGCACGTACAGGAAACATTGCACGCGGCTCGGCCCGGCGTTCTTCGGGTCGAATTGCTCCGGCCCGGAAAGCAGAATGTCGCCGTTCACGAGATACAGGGCGCGCGTGTAGCCGTAATGCTTGTAATGGGCGGTCAAGAGCCGCAGCGCGCGAGTCTCGAGGTCAAGCTCGTAGACGTCGCCAAACGTCTTTTCGACAAACATGATTCTCTTGCCGTCGTGCGAGAAGTCAGCCCGCTCGCCGAACATCGTCAGGCGCGTGATGTGTGGCGGAAGGTCTTGGTCGGGAGATTTCTCCGGTTCGTCGGCCGCGAACGCCGTATGAGTTGCGATGGCGAAAACCAGGGAAAGGAGACTCAAGCGGGTATTCATGGTCTTGTTCTCCGTTTGGAGCCGCGGGATGAATTACGTTGATGCCGTGCTGGGCATCAATTTCGTCGGGCAGGTCCGCTGCCATCAATTTGCGTCCGCCAGCTTGCGGAAACCCATCTGCGCTTTTCGAAAGAGCGTCTCGACTTCCCGCCGGTCCTCGGGGCGCGCATAGCGGTTGCGGGCAGCCACCACGCGCAACATCTGCTCGATCCAGTCGACGAAGTATTCGGCGTCATCTCTGCTGATAATTCCGCGGCCGGCCACATTGACATACACGGGGCTCGTGTGCGCCCAGGCAGGACCGTCGAAGACGATCGGGTCGTCGGCGCCGCGCACGTGCAGCGCGATCCAACCGCTGCGTTCAATCGGCAGCTCGATGTCGAGGCGCCTGACTCTCAGCCCCCGAGTATCGCCCTGGGCCATGTCTTCGTGCGCCGCCACATTGCCGTTGACAATCAGCTCGATCTTGTTGAACGGCACGTAGCTCTCGACCGTCGCGGCCACGCGCACTCTGCCCGCTGCGGCGAGTTCGCACGTCGCGCCTGGCCCCTCGCCGTTGACTTCGAGTGTTGGGATCGGGCCATTCGTGACAAAACTTCGGCCGGCCTTCAACCCCTCCAGCCAGCTCTGCATTGTCAGCGGACCGGCTGTTTTCACATAGACCCGATCGCCTCCCAGCGGCTCGGTCGAACGATCCAGAAGCGCATCGGTGCCGACGCACGCCGAGAGCCTGAGTCCGCAATTCAGCAGCCGATACCAGAGTTCCGTCGATAGGTCCTCGTCGCTGTTGTATGCCATCAGATCGATGGCGTGGACCACGCCGAGCAGCGCATCGATCGGCAGCTCGCGCGCCGCGGGGTTGGCTTTGGTCAAGTCTTCATCGAAGGGAAACGGCTGGCCGGCGAACAGGGGATGACCGTAAGTCACGACGCCTCCCTGGCGGATGGCTTCCGAGGCCATCAGAAAGTTCGCCGGAAAATCGAGATGGTTCGGTGTTTCGTCGAAACCCGTGTATTGAGGTTCAACCAGCTTTTTGATGCCGAAGAACTGCATGTGGCCATAGATCATGCTCCGCATTTCTTCGCCGAAGACCAGGAGCTGTCGATCGGTTGAGGCGGGGTGGGGTTTGCCGGTGATCAGCTCTGCATCGCGGATGTCGTCGCCGAGGGCATTCGACACACAGAGATTCACATAGTTGACACCTTCGGCCCGGGCCGCGACCAGCGCGTCTGCGACAGTCACTTCAATCGGCCCGCCGGTATGAAAATGCACGTGCGAATCGCCTGAGTACCAGCCGCGCGCGGCCAGGTCGATCCAGGGGTGCAAGTGAACGGTGACCGTGGCGCCCCCATCGGCGTCGACAGCGACCTGCTGGGGGATCGTTTCCATGCCGCCGCTGAGGTTCAGCCGCGCCCATCCGGGCGGCAACGTCAGCTCGAATGAACCATCTGCGTAGAAGTAAGTTTCCTCGCGCTTGGTCTTGCGGAGCGCGGCGCCAGATGGCGCATACGGCATCTGGTCGCTTCCCACGACGCTGACGCGCGCCGCGGCAGGCGCGTTGTCGCGAAGCAGCCTGACGCGCACCTTTCGCGCCGGTCCGCCGTTGGGCACCGGTTCATCGCCGAAAGCCTGGCGGGCGAAGCAAAAACTGAGGATGCCGACGATGAGATAAATTCCGCCCATACGTTCCTCCTGAATTACGGAGCCGCCGGACATCATGCGGGCGAAAGCTGCCGCGCTCGATACTTCGTATCGTATCTGGTGCGAAGCGCCGGAACAGAACGGGCCAAGTATCTGGCGATAGCCCGGATTATTCACACGCCGATTCGTGGCATAGGCATCTTGCCCTGAGTATTACCCACATTTTTTGTGTTGCTCAACGCTGCCGCGGAGGATCAGCAGCAGTTTTTCGAGGCCACGCCACAGCCTGATCCATCCCGGTTCGCCGTCGCTTTTGCGGCCGAGATAGCCCCCGAGCCCCGCGAGTTCTCGCAGGAACTGCCGGATCGTGATCATCGGTCGAATGCGCTTGTCGCGGACTCGTTTCAGGACTTCGATCCAGCGGACCGGGGCGACTTCTTGAGCGGGACGGTCCGGGGTTTTTTGAGCGACCAGCGTGAAAAGTCCGGGCTACCGAACCCTGGCAACCTGAACTGGTGGTGGTCCGGGTCGCCGACCGGGACGAGCAATCCTGTGCAGGTCAGCGGAGTAGGGTGCGCCGAGCGAAGCGAGTCGCACCGTGACCAAAGCTGCGTTGTCGTGGGGTAACCTGAGCGCCGGTCGGCCGGAACTACATCAGCGACCGGCACCACGGAAGCTATTCGTTTGCCGGACTGCCGCGCGCAAGCTCGGGGCGGAGCGCTTTCGCCAACTGCACAAGCGCGATCAACTCTTGCCGCTGGCCGGTCGGGTCGTCGCCGATCGCTCCCCGCGCCAGCTCGAGAACCAGGTCGAGCCCCGCCTGACCGCGAAACTGGCTCTCGCGCAACACCATGCCGAATGCCGCCACCGCCGCCGCCCATTCGAAATCGCGCGACGGCCGGGTCGCCGATTTGCCCGGCAGTCGAACGTCCGCCGAAGCCGGGTCGACCAACGGCAGCTCAACGAGCGAGCTGGTGTCTCCCTCGGGCAATTTGTAGCGCAACCTGACGTTCAGCAGTTCGTGGGCGTTGTTTCCCTGGGCCCCCGCGGCTGCCCGCTGGTAGCGCAGCGTCGCGCCGGCCGGCCCCTGCGGCGCCTGACCCACGGGGACGACTTCGTACAGCGCCGTGACGCTGTGTCCCGCGCCGATCTCACCCGCGTCTTTTTTGTCGTTGTCGAAATCGGGCGCGGGCAGAGCGCGGTTCTCATAGCCGATCAGGCGATAGGCGCCGACGCGGGCCGGGTTGAACTCGACCTGCACCTTGACATCTTTGGCGATTGTCACCAACGTCCCGGCCAGTTCATCGACAAACACCCGGTTCGATTCGCGCGGGCCGTCGACGTAGGCGTAGTGCCCGTTTCCTTTGTCGGCCAGTTTTTCCAGCTTGCCATCTTGCAGATTGCCCATTCCGAACCCAAACACGCTGAAAAACACCCGGCTGCGAGCCTGCTCTTCAATGAGTTTCACCAGCTCGTCGTCACCTGTCACGCCGACGTTGAAATCACCGTCGGTGCAGAGGATGACGCGATTGACCCCCTGTTCGAGAAAGTGTTTGACGGCAATCTGGTAGGCCAGTTGGATGCCTGCCGCGCCGTTCGTCGAGCCCTGCGCCTGCAGGCTGTTGATGCAGTCGAAGATCGGCTGCCGGTGCGTGCCGTCGGTCGAATCGAGCCGCATGGTGGCTGTGTCGGAATACGTGACGATCGCGACCTTGTCACCTTCGGCCATCTGCCGGGTGAGCAGCGTCAGCCCCGCCTTGACGAGGGGGAGCTTGTTGTCGGCGGCCATCGAGCCGGAAACGTCGACCAGAAACACCAGGTTCGACGGCGGCCGTTTGTCTCGGGCGATCTCGCGCCCCTTGAGGGCGACGCGCACAAGTTTGTGATCTGGCCGCCAGGGGCACGCCGCCGCCTCGACCCGCACTGCAAACGGCCGACCCTCGTTGGCGGCGAGATAGTTGTCTGGCGCCGGCTCGAAGTCGTACCGGAAATAGTTGACGAGCTCTTCGAGGCGCACCGCGTCTCGCGGCGGTAGTTGCCCGTGGGTCAAAAATCGCCGCACGTTCGTGTACGAGGCCGTGTCGACGTCGACGCCGAACGTCGAGAGAGGCTCGGTCAAGGGCGCGACAAACGGGTTTTCGACGATGGGGGTGTAGGTTTCGGTCGAGGGGGAAGATACGGCCGGCGCCTGGAACGAAAGTTGCGATTCCGCCAGTTTCAGGGCCTCGCTCAGACGCTCGACGCGGAGAGACTGCCCGTCGATGAATTCCTCCTCGATCCCTACGTGCAGTCGGCGTAGTTCCCGCGTCTCGGCAGTGTTAATAGTCGCGTCGCCGAGCACTGTGTATGCCGGATGCGGCTGCGGTCGGGGCGGCCGACGCGCTACGACGTCTGAACCAGCCCCCTGATTATTCTCGTGTCTTGTGAAATCGAATAGTGAATAACCGCTGGCCCTCCGCTCGTAAGACGTGGTGGGGGTCGATTTGCCGGTGCCTTGATCGGGCGCAGGCATAGAAGCCCCGAAGCGAGGGACCCCGATGGGGAAAGTCATTCTCGACTCGCCGACTACGCCTGGGGAACTTTGCCTGGCGAGGCTTGCCACCAGCTGCGGAGCTGTTTCCTCCGCATGTTCCATCTCCCCGTGTTCAGGACTAGCAGCCCGCGCAGCAGTCCCATATCCCCAGCCCAAATGTTCCGGGTGGCCATCTGAGTCAAATTCTTGCCCCATCGGCAAGCCGTTGTCTACGGCGACGAGTTGTTCGGTGCGGGTTGGAGCGAAGAGCGTCAGCGCGACGACCAGCAATGCCGCAACGGTCGCCAAGGCGGCGATCCAGCCGACGCGGCGTCTTGCGGGCGAAAGCGACGTCGTCACGTAGCCTGGATTTCCAATCCGGGCCGTCTCACGGTTTAATTGAGCGTGCGGTTCACGATTGCATTCACGCACGGATTGATAATCCGTGCCACGAACTTCGTCACAAACAACTCGACGAGCCGCGCCGTGCGCATCGCGGGCCGCCGCGACGACCGCCTCGCGCTGCCCCGCGCTCAGTTCCAGCGCCGGTTCACGCTGTAACTCGGCTTGCAACGCGCCGGCCAGTTCGCGGATTTCGGCCACGACGTCCCGCAGGGCAACATTTGCTTCCAGCAGCCGCTCGATCTCGCGGGCCTCTGCCGGGGAAAGTTCCCCCAGGGCATACGCCGTCAGTCGCGGATCGTCGGGAACTGATTCATTTGCTGACATGTGACCCCTCCTCAACGATTCTCACTCTTTGACTCTGCGAACTTTTCGACCCGTTCGCTCTGTGACGACCGGGGGGCTCACGCCCCCCGCTCGCCTGTGTTAATTGGCGCGCTGCAATCTCGTGCGCAACGTTTTCAAGCCTGTGTGAATCAAGACCCCCACGTGCGAGACCGATAATCCCGTCACGGCGCTGATCTGCTTGTAACTCAACCCCTGTTGGAACTTCAGGCGGATCGCTTCCTGTTGCTGGGTCGGCAACTCTCCCACGAGCGATAACAGGTGGCCCACTGCGTCATGCTGCTCTGCCCTCACGGCGGGGCCGGGCTCGCGGCTTTCGTGCCGGGTGATTGTCGCTTCGGCCAATGCGGTCATCCTCTCCTCCTTGCGCCTGACGTCGAGCGCCTGGTTCCGGCAAACGGTGTACAGCCACTCGACATGATGCCCGTCGACCTGCTGCCGGTCTTCCCGGCACAGTTTCAAGAACGTCTCCTGCACCACGTCGCGGGCCCGCTCATCGTCGCGAACGATCCGCCGCGCGTAGCGGGTGAGGTCGGCCTCATGGCGAATCAGAAGGCCGTGTACCCAGTCGGCGTTGCCGGCGTGCCCGTTGGTCATGAGCCGGAATGTTCCGAGGCGAGTCGCTCCGGCGTATTAGACGGATGACGCCGCGGTTTCTTAGTGTGAATTGTTGGCAGGCGGCGCGGAATTGGGGGGAGGAGGATCGAAAATAGAGGGTCGAAGATCGTAAGGCAAACCCCGTCAGTTTCGATCCTCTATTCTCTATCCTCTATTCTCTATCCTCTATCTTCGATCGGCTATCCTCGTTTCCCTCCGAGATCGACTCCCATATCGGCGAACAGGAACTTCATGTCGTCCCAGACGTCTTTCTTCGCCGCCGGGTTCCGCAAGAGATACGACGGGTGGTAGGTGCAGAGCACCTTGGCGCGGCCGTATTGGTGAAACTTGCCGCGAAGCTTCCCGATGCTCAAGGGGCTGCCCAAGAGGTTCTGGGCTGCCACCGAGCCCCAGCAGACGATGTATTGCGGGTCGATCGACTGCAACTGCCCCAGCAGGAACTCGCGGCAATTGCCGCATTCATCGGGCTGCGGTGTGCGGTTTTCCGGGGGCCGGCATTTGAGAATGTTGCAGATGTACACGTCTTCGCGTTTCAGCCGGCACGCCGCGATGATGTCATTGAGCAGCTTTCCCGCCCGCCCGACAAAGGGCTCTCCCTGCCGGTCTTCGTCGGCCCCGGGGGCCTCGCCGATAAACACGATCTTCGCCTCGGGGTTCCCCACGCCGAAGACGGTTTGCGTGCGGGTCTCGGCGAGATTCGTGCAGCGGCGGCACTGGGCGACCTGCGCAGCCAACAACTTGAGCGCCGCGACACGGTCGTCGCGCGTCAACACCCGCGCCGTGCCGGGCGATGGAGGGCCGTCGAACAGCCCCTTGGCCGGTGTCGCCCGAATCGCGGCGGCGGGGGCAATCGCGGCGACCGGCGCCGCCGGGGCGTGGGCGGCGCTGGCCCGCGGCACGAAAGCCAGCCCGGCGCGCTGCCAGCTTTCGAGCTGCTGCAAAACGCCGCGCGACACCGTCGCCGGCGCCCGCTGGATCGCCCCCAGATCGTGAAACAGCGTTTCAAGGCATAGGGGCACAACGGCGTTGGCGTCGAATTGCGGGCCGGCCCGCAGGCAGCGATCGAGCAGGTTGCCCAGCCGGTCGATTTCGGCCAACGAGCGCTCTTTGATGCGCGACAAAAATCGGCCGACCTGGGGAAAATCAGTCTCGCCCGACGCCGTGCCCGTGAGCAACCAGAGCGCACGGCGATAGAATTCGACGCAGAACGTCACGATCCAGCCCGCCGTCGCCCGCTGAACCGGCTTTTCGGATCCCGCGGCATCGACCGCAGCCACAGCCTTCGCCGCCAGTTGCGCTGCCGGAAAAGGGTCGCCGGCCAACAGCTCAAACAACTCGCCCCGCAAGGCCCGCACCTCCGGGTCGAGCAGTTGTTTCGCGGTGGCCAGGCTCCCCTGGCTCCATCGGGCGACTTCCGCCGCTTCAGCTTCACCTGCCACCAACCCCTCACGGACCAGAATCGTTTGCACCTGCTCTTCCGAAAGCGGCTGGAACGTCAGCACCTGGCACCGCGAACGGATCGTGGGCAACAGCGCATCGGCGCTCGTGGCCACCAAGATCAGCAGCGAATCGGGCGGCGGCTCTTCGAGAGTTTTCAGCAGGCAATTGCCGCTGGCCTCGTTCAGCGTTTCGGCGTCATTGATGATCGCCACGCGCCTGCGACCCGACATCGGGCGCAACGACAGCTCGAAGCACAGACCTTCACGGCCTCGCGACTCGTCTTCTCCCACAAACAGACTGATCGGCAGCTCGCTTTTTCCTTCAGGCAACCCGGTCAACAGCAGGTCAGGGTGCGTACGGGCCGCAACCTGGCGGCAAGACCGGCACTCGCCGCACGCCTGAAGTTCAGCGTCGGTGTGCCTCTCGCACAAGAGACATTTCGCCAGCTCGAGCGCGAAGCGCATCTTGCCGATTCCTGCGGGGCCCACAAAGGCGTAGGCATGCGCGAGTCGATTGCGGGCGACCCCGGCGCGCAATCGCACCAGCGGTTCGTCGTGTCCCAACAGGTCAGTCCAGGCCATCGGGCGCCTTCAGAAGCAACTGAAGTCGAAGGGAGGCGGAGTACGGTCGGGCGATTGTAACTTCTGACGGCGCATCGCGTCAGCGATCGCCGGCGCACTGAGGCGGGGTTGCAGGGCATAGTCCGCACTACGTTCTCAGCGCGCTCTGCGTTGTGCGCGACAATTCGCCATTCACGGTGAACTTCCACATTCCGCAGAACGCCTCGGGACGCAAAATTCGCCGGCCTACTTCATCACTTGATATAGTGTACGTATGTATATTATAATGCTGGCTGTTTCCGAGCGGCGGAACTCGCTTGAGGAGGGCGGCACGCCAAGAAAAGCCCCCCGATCGATCCTCGGAAACCGACGCTTGTCCCAGTGTCAGATGAGATCAAGAGGCACCATGCAGCGACATTTGCGGGAGTTACGGGGCGAGGGCACCAATAGTTTGCCCCGGAACGAGGGTTGGTCATTTTTCCAGGCCCTTTCGAGAACGCCGACTTCACTAACGCTCAGTCCAG
>JBQTIL010000044.1:0-21168 GCA_052388175.1 Planctomycetaceae bacterium
TCCGCCCTCTCTGCCGCGGCTCGGCCGCTTTTTTCTGGCCCACCAACACCGCCGCCCTTCCCCTCCTAATCGCTCTGGTGCCCGCCGGCCCCGGGGGGGGGGGTGGGGGGGGGGGGGGGGCCCCGCGAGCGTGATTTGGCCCGGAAAAGCACCCCCACCCCCGACCCCTCCCCCGTCGAGGGGGAGGGGAGAGGAAAATGTGCAGATAAAAATGCTTTACAAGAGCGAGCTGAAGTGGGGCGCGCGGCATCGGCATCGTCCACTCAGCAATCCGCAGTCCCCGATCCGCAATTTCCTCATCCTGTTTTCTTCACCGCCAGCCGGGCCCACCATGCTGAGATCGGCGGGATTGTGCCCGGCAGCATGCCGCCGTTTTCAAAGTCGCTGGCCGAAGAAGGGGTGTTGATCCGTAACTTCAAACTGGTTGACGCGGGGCGGTCGCGTGAGGACGAGTTGCGCAAGCTGCTGCTGTCGGGGCCCAACCCGACGCGTGCCGTGCGCGACAACCTGGCCGACGTTGCGGCCCAGATTGCGGCCAACCAAACGGGAAGCGCGCGGCTGCGCGAGCTGGCAGAGCGGTACGGTCTGTCGGTGGTGCAGGCGTACATGGGGCACATCCAGCAGGCGGCCGCACGTCAGATGCGGCTGGCGCTCGCGGCCATTCCGGATGGGGCATACCAATTTACCGACCATCTCGACGACGGATCGCCGATCGCCGTGCAGATCACGGTTGCCGGCGACGGCGCCACCGTCGATTTCACGGGAACCGGCCCCGTGCTCGGTTCCAACCTCAATGCCAATCGCGCGATTGTGACGGCCGCCGTGCTCTACGTTTTTCGCTGCCTGATCGAACAGGAGATTCCGCTCAACGGCGGCGTTCTCGCGCCGATTCAAGTCGTGCTGCCCGAATGCCTGCTGAATCCGCCCGAGCACGATGACCCTGCGCTGTGCCCGGCCATCGTCGGAGGCAATGTCGAGACGTCGCAGCGCGTGGTCGACGTGCTGTTGGGGGCGCTCTCGGTCGCGGCCGCCAGCCAGGGGACCATGAACAACCTCTCGTTCGGCGACGACACGTTCGGCTACTACGAGACCATTTGCGGGGGCGCGGGGGCCACCCCTGCCGCCGATGGGGCCGATGCCGTACACACGCACATGACCAACACTCGCTTGACCGACCCCGAGGTGATCGAGCGGCGGTACCCGGTCCGCCTGCTGGAATTTTCGATCCGCCGCGGCTCGGGCGGGCGGATTCAATGCGCCGGCGAGAGGGGGGGCGTGAGCCGACCGGTGGCGACAAACGAATCGGGCGGCGTGAGCCGAGCGGTGAAAAACTCCCCTCTCCCTCCGGGAGAGGGTCAGGGTGAGGGCCGTCCGCCACGTTCTTCTGCGAATTGCCCCCACCCCAGCCCTCCCCCAATGGGGGACGGAGCGGCGCGAACCGTTTCTCACCAGGCGGTCAACCCCCCGGTGGCAGGAACGATGATTCACCGCGGCGGCGACGGAGTCGTTCGGAAATTTGAATTCCTGAAAGCCCTGCGCGTATCCCTCTTGTCGGAACGGCGGGGGCCCTACGCGCCCTTCGGCCTGAATGGGGGGCCTCCTGGCATGCTCGGCAAGAATACGTTGCAACGCGCCGGCAGGGACGAAATCGTCGATCTGGGCGGAAAGGCGCAGCTCGATGTGCAACCCGGCGACGTGCTGACGATCGCCACGCCCGGCGGTGGAGCATTTGGCAGGGAGAGGTAGCGGTA
This sequence comes from Planctomycetaceae bacterium, assembly GCA_052388175.1. Classification (GTDB taxonomy): domain Bacteria; phylum Planctomycetota; class Planctomycetia; order Planctomycetales; family Planctomycetaceae; genus SIAF01. Next base: position 1,752 of record JBQTIL010000044.1, read on the forward strand.
TCGAGGCAGGAGCAATTCAGAGCAACCGCGGATCGTTCGCCGCCCGGAATGAACGCGATTCTCTGCCACCGACTCACGTCTGGTGCATCAGGGCCTCAAGCCGCCGCGCACTCAAGTACAGTCGATATGGGTGCCCTGGCAATTCCTCGAAGTCCCATTGCAGGTAAAACGACTTCGCTGCGTCGTTCAGACAATCGAGGACCACGGCAACGAACGCAAAGGTCTGTCCTGCGTCGTAGCAGTCTCGCAGCGCCTGGGCCAGCAGCACACGCCCGAGACCCTGTCCCTGGCATGACCTGTCGACCCCGAGCCAGGCGAGAACTGCGATCGGCAGGAGCCGTCGCGGAAGCTTCCTGGCAATTTCTGCCGGCAGGTCGCTGAAATCGACCTGACCCGTCGCGAGCGTGTAGTACCCGATGATGGCGCCCGCCCCATTGACGAGCACTTTCGTCACCGACAGGTGCTTCTCCTGATTTTGCAGGGGCCGCGTTGCCAGCCATTCATTGACCCGAGGTTCGCCGCAATGAAAAGCTTTGCGTGGATGGCGCGACTGCAATCGCTCGAGTCTTGAACCCTCAGGCAATACGACGGGATTCACCGATCTCCTCGCATGACCGCGCCCAATCGACGTTGCCCCGACGTCAACCTCGGCTCGGCATTCAAGGCGTTCCAGAATTCCAGTTGTTCTTCCGGGGTCAGCGAGAGAACCTGGCGACCGGCAGCTTGCACCTCGCGCCGCGCTTGAGCGACGAGCACCTCCCGCACATAGTCGCTGACGCTGATTTTTCTCAGAGCTGCGGCCTGCGCCAGATACGCCTTGCCCTCTTTGTCGATGCGGACCATCAAGGTCCCGGTCGCGCGGGCGCCGCGCCGCGAAGCGGCTAACTGCATACGAGTCTTGGGCATACCGATCTACCTTTCAAATGCCAATTGTACTGCAATTCGCAATACAGTCAAATTCTCCTGGCTTGAGTTTCGCACTTTCGCGTGCACGGCCCGGGGCGCTCGGTGTGAATACGTTGCAACGCGCCGGCAGTGACAAAATCGTCGATCTGGGCGGAAAAGCGCAGCTCGATGTGCAACCCGGCGACGTGCTGACGATCGCCACGCCTGGCGGTGGAGCGTACGGCGCGCGGGCACAATAGCCTGGCTTCGAGGTTGAGTTAGGCGCTGGCGGTCAGATCAGTCCCACTGAAAGCCGGGATTTTTCTTGGGCGCCGCGCGTTTCGCTCCGGGCTTCGAGGCGGCCTGAACGGCCGGCTGTGGAGCCGGCTTTTGAACCTGCTTTTGAGCCGTCGCGGGAGCCGCGGGTTTCGCAGTCGTCTGTACGACCGGCTTCGATGCGGGCGCCGGCGCCGCCTGCGGTTCGGCTGCAGCAGGGGCAGGCGTCGCGGGCGCGGGGGCCGCGGCGACGCCTGGCGCAGGACTCGATGACGGCGGCGGTACGGTTCTGGCCGAAGACGTGCCGGGGGGGCTGCTCATCCACCACCACACGCCGCCGCCGACCAGCGCCAAGGCCGCTGCCGCAACTGCGGGAACCGCCAGAGCGCCCCAATTGGTCGATTGGCGCGCCGGCGTTGGCTTCGGTGCCGCAGCCGGGACGGCGGGCACCGTGGGCGCCGTTCCGGCCGGTTGGCGCTCGGCCATCTTCCGCAACGACGCCCCCTTGGGGTGCCCCAGTTCAATCAACGCTTCAGCGGCCGCGCGCCGGGCGCGCACATCGGGGTCGCCCAGCAGGCGTTCCAGCGGCGTCAGCGCCATTTTGTTCCCCAGTTTCCCCAGGGCCGTGGCGGCCTGACAGCGCAGGTCGATGTCGTCGCTCGACAGCGACATCGTGAGGGCCAGACAGGCGTCGGTCGTATCGGGGATCACGGGGGCGGGGGGCGATTCGTCACGAGCGGGTTCGGCCACGCGATTTGCCGGGGCCGGAGTCGGGCGCGGAGAAGCCACTGGCGACGAATCGGTCTCAGATTCGAACAACACGTCGGTGGCCGACTCTTCTTCCGACGCGCGGCGCGGTTCTGCGGGAACGCTTCGATTCGGGAGGGACGGGCGGGGTGTGAACTCGCGCAGTTTCGAAACGCCGGAGACGAAGCGCGGGGGCGCAGGTGCAGGCGCCACAGGCTGAGGGGGGGGCGCGTTCAGCAACTGGTCGAGCATCGCGGCGGCGCAGCAGGGGCAGTCGCTGGTGCCCGGTTCCAGGAGGGTGCCGCAGCGCTCGCATTTCCGGGCTGCCGTTGCGACGCTGTCAGCCAGCACAAAGTCTTCAGAAATGACCGCGTTGCACTCACGGCAACGGACCATCCCCTTGCGCAACTGATGGCCGCAGTACGGGCAGGGGATCAGATCGGCATTGCTCGTCAGAATGTCCATACCCTGTTGCCTCTTGAGAGAACCCCGGAAAAGCGAGCGTCTCTGATTTAACACGGGATTCTTAAGACGGCCACCTGACGCACGACCGCCAAGCTGTGTCTTCTCATTTCGCAGGACTGACCCATATGTGGTGTTTCGAGATAGTATCCACTTCCCTGTCGCGCAAGTTAGTTAGATCGGCCGTCACATCTTCACGTCGAAGCTCCCTCCGGAGATGTTGACCTGCCGGTCGAGGTGTCCTTCGGCATACTGCTGAGGGATTTGCACAGGGGATTCTGCGTCGGGGTCGGGCGTCACGAAGTAGGTGTACTTTCCCGGGGTAATCCTTCCATTGAACTGGCCATTTGTCACCGCAAACGACGCCGGGAGCCCCATACCGGTCGGTTGAAAATGCAGCATCACACCCGTTGCCGGACTGCCTGCGATCGTGACGTGCCCTGAAAAATCCACCGGTGCGGACTGCTGCACGATCGTCGTTCCACAGCCCATAATAGTCAAAATCAACAATAAAACGACGATCCGCATGAGCTTGCCTTTCTCGATCGACGCTGACCGCGCCCCTCCTTGGCGCGCGGTCAGCTTTCTCTGTCACCGCTGGAGGCGTCCTGCCGCCGCAAACACGTCTAGTTCTCCAGATCGAAGTTCTTTCCGTCTGTAGAGCCGGTGAGGTATTTCAAGACCTCCCAAGCCACGCTCTCGTTGACGAAGCGAACCGCCCCATCTCCCATGACGACGTTCACTCCGCCGCCGTGCCAACTGAACGGCTCGTCGTTCGGGCCGCAGTTATTCACCAGCCAGCGGCACTCCGGAGGACCGCCAGAGGGGATCTTGTAGCCATTTACCTTCGCGGTGCGGGAAGCCGGAGCGATCGCGTTGCTTGGCCCCGACAGTCCATTCGCGCCGCTATCAGGATCGGCCCAGGCGTACATGCGGCGGCCGCCGCCAGCGGCGGGGGCCGTGGGGACCGCGCTGCCCGCCGTAATCGTGCCGTTGTTGTTCCATTCCGGCCCTTCGCCGTTCGGAGACGGGCGGCTGGAATGGCTGCCGAACTGTCCGGCGCTGGGATGCGCACGCCCGGCGTCTTCGATACACAGGAACGTGTTCGACGTGCCGTCAGAAACGTTGCCGATTCCCCACGCCTTTTCGCAACGCAACATCCCGTGCAACTGCATGAAGATCCGGCGGGCGCCCGACGCCGCACGGGTCCCGAGCGGCGTCGTGGCTGTCGTAGCGCCGGTCGGGTCGACGGTGCCGTCTTCGATATCAGATACCGCGATGAACATGTAGTCCCAGACGCCGTAGCCATCGGGGCTGCGAAGCTCGGGAGTCATCGGCGTCGAAGGGCAAACGAATGCGGGAATATGCGTCTTTGCGGCAATAATGTTGTTTGGGAAGTTGGGGTCGTTGTAAATCGCACCGCGAGCATTCGCGTGCAATAGCGCGCCAGGCGCCGTGTAACCGGCAGCCACCATGTCCCGAACCGTGTTATCAAACAAGTCATAGACTTTGCTCTGTTCGAGATACGGCAACAGGATCATCGGCGTCGACTGCGTCATGTAGGTCGTAGTTGAAGAGCCCGTGCTGTCGCACTGCCCGGGGTGGGGCAGCCTGCGATGAGCGCTTTCGAAGTTGTGCACGGCCAAGCCGATCTGCTTCAGATTGTTGACGCATTGCGCGCGGCGGGCCGCTTCGCGCGCTGCCTGTACGGCGGGCAACAACAGGGAGGCGAGAATGGCGATGATGGCGATCACCACCAACAGCTCAATCAGGGTGAAGCCCGCTCGTGAGCGAATCCGCTCGGTGCGGCGCGGGTTACGATGGGAGATTCTCATTCTGGATACTCCTGTGTGTGATGTTGACCAAGAAGGTTGTACGCTGACGTTAAAACAGAACGCACTGTTCAAAGTTCGGGTTTCGTAATTGACGGCCCTGGCCCACGGCACGTGAACGGAGCCTGCGACTCGGACGTTCTTTCCACGGGTCGGTTGGCTGACGCAGGTTGTTCTGGCTACATCCCTGAAAGACTCCTTTCGTGAAACAACCGCTCCGCGCAACGAAGCGAACCAGTCAAGTCGCTGGCGGAACCTCGGGCAGCATTGAACAAACGACGAGGTATTGCGCTGCAATCGGGGGCCAAGCTAACCGCCTCTCTTGAAGACATGATGAAGAATCCAAGAAAACGTCATGACGATTTCTGACGCCAGAAGTTGGTTCCTTATCAGGTGCTTTCATCTGCCAGCTTCACTGGAGGGCAGACTACAAACCGGCCGTGAGGCGATTGTGTCCGAGTCGAGAAAAAGCCATGAATCTGAAATAGACGTCGGCGCGGTCTTCTCCCGAGGAGCAGGAAGGCGTGTTCGCCTGTGAGAATTTCGCGCGATCGTCGCGCGCAGCCCGTTGGCGGCGCAACGCCCCCTGGCCATTCGCAAGCGGGCGCCTGGGATGTTCACCCACAACCAGTCACTCGGGAAGCAACTGCAGGATTTTCCGCAAATCGACAACCAGCGGTCGACGATCGTCCTGGTCGGTGTGGCACACGAAAACGCCTTCCGGATACTCCGGGCCTAAGGGCGCGCGCAGGGCATCGATTCCATCCGTGCTCACCGCCCCCGCTACCGAAAATTCGCAGAGGCGTCGCGGTTCGTCGTCCGTCGTCAACACAACGAATCGACTGCGTCCCTGATCGGAAACGACCAGCAACGGCCCTGTCCAGCGCGGGTCGCGCAACAGCGCCAACCCCTCAAGATCTCCCTTCAGCCCCAGGTCGCCCACCGCCGTCAGCCTGCGGCCCGGAGTGGCTGCCGTCGGCCCGGCGCCAACTTTCCAAACCGTTCCTTTCTCCTCGGCAATGAACAACGTGCTGCTCTGGTCGTCGGCGACCGCCCCTTCGCAATTGCCGATGGCCCATGACCGAACGAGGCGCCCCTGAACGGGTCCATCGCGTTCGCGGCTCAACTCGTATTGACCGATCTGCCCTTGCTTCGAGGTGATCACAAAGTACAACTGCGCGGCCTGTCGGTCGTAATACAGGCAGCCGCCGTAGTTCGGTACGGTAATGATTTCATTGTCAACCTGCTCGAGCTGCCGCGTCGTGCGATGGAGAGTGAAAACGCGCAGTCGCGGCTCAGGCTCGCGCTGGTTGACGACCACGACGTCGCGCAGCTCATTTCCCAGCCGCACGTTCTGCCGGATATCGACGTTGCCCGGCCTTGACACCGGTATCGACTGCAGCAGCTCTCCTTTGAGGGTGTAACAGAACAGAAAATTCGCGCTCTTGTCGGATGCAATTATCAGGCTCTGCGGCGGATCATGTTCGCAACGCCACAGGCAGAGGTCGTCCTGGTCGCGGGATCTTTCGGCGTGGAGGCGCAGCGCCGGTAGTACGAGCGGCGCATCGCTGTCAGCCGACAGGGGCGACAGGCGCAACAGGCCGACGAAGAGAAACCCGGCCGTTCGCGCGAGCGATAAAATCGAAGCGATCACTCGATGCGTCGGCATGGCAATCGTCACCCCCGCAACTCAAAAGTTACCTCGTTTACGAGCGCAGAAGCCGAGAATCAATACCCTTTTGCGGCAGCGACGGCGGTGCGAACGAACCAGATTCTCCGACCTGACCCCGCGCAACAAATCTCCGCGCGTCAAAGTCGTTCATGGTGATGTCCTACCCCGTGTGTCACCGGCGCCGACGGCCGCCACCTGAAATCTGGGAATATCGACGTGCCGTTCCCATTGGTGCAAAGGAACGCGCCAAGGGTCTGCTCGCAGGGGCTCGGTTTGCGGCCTGACCCAGTCGCGTCGCCGGAATCCTCGCGGCTCGGCCGCCAGATCGACGGTCGGCTCGATCAGCAGTTCGGGTTTGCGACCATTCAATGAGGTGAGCACCAATGCCCGCACCTGCGCCCGCCGGCCCGAATGCCTGCGGCATCGGTCCGCCAGGAAATGCGCCAAATGCAGGATCATCTCAGGATCGCGGGCGAACCTGGCCGACTGCTCATCACTTATGAACTCGCGGATGTCGGGGTTCAAGGTCGTCCCTGATTCCGGGTCAGTGATGTAGTAACGCAGCCCGGAGGTCTTGCCACGGAGCATCATCCGCCAGGCGAAGTAGTGCCCGCGTTCAGTCCAGCCGGCATTACCCTCGTACACGAACGACCGCAGCGGCCAGAGAACCTGAAACAGACAGTAAGCTGCCAGCAGCCCCAGGCACACGCGGTTGGTGCGCGAGAGGTCAGGCCAGCCGGCGCTCGCTCGCGCCGCCGGTCGGCTGGGCGGAAGGCGCAACACCCGACGCGGCCATGCCGGATCGAAAAACATGGGGGTTGCGAAGATCATAAACCACGGAAAGACGTGAATATTGAACAATTGGGAATTCAACAGGTGAAAACCCACTGCCAGCACAAATGCCGGAAGCCTGGTCCGACGCCAATAAAGCAGGGGGACCACGGCCATATCGAAGATCAGCCCGCCCCACTTGAAGAATTGCACGACCCATTCCTCCGCCAGCCAATGCCCGACGGAAGACGATGCAGCGTGCAGCGCTAGAACCTGACGCATCGGCTCACCAGCCAGCCAATCGGCGTCAATCTTGGCGATCCCGCCGAAAAAGTACGGCAGCGCGAGATGAAACCGCACCAGCCCCAGCGACCAGGCCGGCAAGTCGGTCGCGCGGACGGTCAGCCCGTTGAAAACGTCCAGCGAGAAATTGCGATGGGCCGGCACAATGCACATCATCCAACTGATCAGCGCCAACAGGTAGTAGTGATTCTGATAGAACGTGCGGTCGATCAGAAAGAACCAGGTGAATCCGAGGGCGACGGTGACGCTCGCCGCGCGGTAACACAGACCTGCGGCGATGCAGAGGGCCGCCAATAGCATGGCCGCAAAGTGCAGGTACATCCCTCCGCTCGGCCAGGGCCTGATCCAGTCGAGACCGTAGTACGTGAAATGGAACTTCGGTTCTATGCATAGGTTGCTCATCCGCCCGGAGGCCAGGTAGTCCCACGTCCACCAGGCCATGATCAGCCCGAACCCGATGCGAAAATAGATCAGGCTGCTGATGTCGAGCGGCTGGAACAGTGCACCGACTAATCGGTTGCCGAGGGTCGTTCGCCGAGCAGCGTGTGCTGCCCGGGCCGGTTCGCCTTCGCCCGCGGCAAGGCGTAATCTACTGGGGTTTTTCGCGTCAGAGGCCATTTCACGTCGCAGCGACGGGCAGGGGGTGGCCGTGTCGGGCCGGTCAGTTATCGAGTGGTTTGCGCCGGTCGCGTGGGCTTCTTTTCTTCAATACCAGCTCGAAACTGTTCGGGCCGTCGGCCTTGACATCGACTTCCATCAAATCAATTCTCGTATCGGTCACGCATGTGCAGTTTCGCTCGGGATCCAGCCCCACACGCACCCGGTGGCGACCCACCACGGCGCCGTCTTTTGTGCCGTATGTCGACAGCACGAATGAACCCTCGTCGTCGGCGAAAGCGAACGCCTGTTTTCCTACTAGGGCCGATCGGCCCTGCGGCAGCGGTTCAAAGAATACCATTGCCTGCGGCACCGGCTGCCCCTCGCAGAGCACCCGACCGGTCACTTCCGCCACCGGGTATTCTTCCGACTTCGAACATCCATTGACCGCCGCGCAGGCGCAAATCACCAGCAACAGCCAACTCGGTTGTCTTTGTGCCATCGTCGGTTGCCTCTTCAGTAGTCGCCGATCGGCTGCCCGTCGCGCATGTCGTGCAGATACACATAGGTCTGGATCGCGACGTTCTCGCTGATGAATCTTACCGACCCGTCACACAGCACAAATTGCGCGCCGCCCGTATGAAAGCTGAACGCATTGTCGTCGTTAATGGCGAAATACATCGTGCTTGGACTCACACGAGCATTGATTACCGACAGCGTCTCGCCCGTAATCCGCACTTCTTCATCCTGACCGTCTCCGAATGACCCGATCCACAGCGGCCAGTCGCGGAATGACGTATTCTGCGTGGTGCGGCGGTTTGCCGCCGAAACGTGGCTGGTCACGTACGACGACTCTCCCGCCAGGATCGTATTGCTCATCCCGTCGGTGATGTCGCGAAATCTCGCGCCGCCCCCTTCCCGCAATTTCATCATCACTCCGAAATTGCCGAATTCGCTGCCGCCGGCGACTTTGTAATCGGACGTCGCGTAGCCGATCGAGCGCGGGTACTGCGGCGGCACCGCGCCACCGCTGCCGGGAATCGTCCAGGCTGCGGGGACTTTGTCGGGCAGCGCCGACGACGGGCAGCGGTAGACGGGAATCACCTGATCTCCGCCCGGGACTCGCGCCAATCCCGGGTAATAGAGATCAAAGATGGTCTGATCGCCCAGCACGCCTGCCCGCCCCTGCGGATTGATCTGGTTGTACAAAGCCGTCTGCTCAATGAAAGGCAGCAGATACACCCCCCAGCCGAAACCATCGTCGTCGAGTGTGCTGCTGACGGGGTTGGCGAACAGGGCGGCCGGCAGAATGCTGTGCGTGTCGTGGTAATTGTGCAGCCCCAGGCCGATCTGCTTGAGATGGTTCTTGCACTGCACCCGCCGCGCCGCTTCCCGCGCCTGCTGGACCGCCGGCAGCAAAAGGGCAATCAGCACGGCAATGATGGCAATGACGACCAGCAACTCGATCAATGTGAAACCGAGGCGCCAGCGGCTGAAATTCGGCGTTCGAAACATGAGGCACTTCCCTTGTTAGAATTCGATTAAAGAGTCCCAAACCGTTTCCGCGACCAACTGCCGGCTTCAAAGCGACTCCCACGTTCGATCACAGGCCGTTGTCGGACCAGGGGCCGGTGATGGCGAATGTGATTCCGGGATCCATCAGGTTGGCGAACAGCCATTTGCCATCCGGGCTGAAACAGGCCCCGGCCCATTCCTCTCCGCGAAAGTCCCCCTGGAAGCCGTTCCGTTCGCCGCGCAAGACGACGTTGTTCGCGGCAAACATGAAGAGCTGCCCGTCGGGAGTGAGGCCGTGCAGACGCTGGGGCTTCAAATCGCCGTCTTCACACAGAATGATCCCCCCGCGCGGACTGACGGCGATGTTGTCGGGCCGTTCCAGAACTTCCGACGAGGGCGACTCGAACACGAGAGACAGTACGCTCTGAACCGGGTCGTAACGCCACACCTGCCCGTTGCCGCTGTTTCCGCCGCTGGTCGAAACGAAATAGATGACGCCGTTCCCGTACCAGCAACCCTCCAGCCGCGCAAATCGTGTTCCGCCTTGAGCCGCTCCCTGGTTGAACACCCCCAGGCTGTCGCGCTCGCCCGGCGAGTGGCCGCGGTGGGGCTCTTGAATAGCGACCCACTCGCAGAAATATTTGCCGTCTGGATCGACCCCCTTGGACAGGTCGCCGGAGCCGCGAACTTTCAGCATTTCGAGTCGGCCGCCCGCGGCCAGCCGGCCCGGCTCGTTCGGGATAAAGCGATAAAATCCCGCTGTCCCGCGATCTTCGGTCTCGTAGACAATGCCCGTATCCGGGTCGACGGCGACCGCCTCGTGGACGAACCGGCCCATGTCTTTCAAGGGAACCGCGCGTGTGCGTGCATCGGCTGGTACTTCAAAAATCCAGCCATGGTCTCGACGGTAATGATAGACGCGCCCTTCGTGCTCTTCCCCCGGGTCTCCCACGACCTCTTCGCATGAAAGCCACGAGCCCCAGGGCGTCAGACCTCCGGCGCAATTCCTCACGGTGCCCGCCAGGCTGACTTCCGCCGACAGCCATTCTCCGCAAAGCCCGTCGAATTTGAGATGCGTGCAGCCTCCCTGGGCCCAGCCGTCATAGACCATAGCCCCCTTACCAAAGGGACGCCCATCGCTTCGCAACTCGTGATTGCGGCACAGCGTCAGAATCCCGTTGTCGCGGGCGTCGATCACCGCCATTCCGTCCGGAGCGCCGGGCGTCAGAATTCCGTTTGACATTCTGTCGCCGGTCCAGCCGTAAGACTTGTACGTGAATCCCTCTGGAAGTCGAATCAATTCGAGGCCGGTCGCCTCATCTTTGGCAGCGCGAAGCGCCCCGTAACCAATCCGGAAGTTCTTGGTGTCGCCTCGAGCGGCGCGGGCGAGAAGCGAGTGGAACGCGCCGCAGACAGAAACCGAACCCGCGGCCGCACTACTGAGCCGAAGAAACGCGCGGCGAGACACCGGTTTCACGCGACACCTCTCTGATCCAACTCATCGTCGCACTGCCTCGGTGCGCGTCCCGGGGAGTTCCGCGAAAAAGTTCCGCGTCAATCTACGGCGTCATTGTGAGCGGATGATGTCGAAAGCGTGAATTTCAAGTGATATTGTCGGCCGATGGAGGCCCGCCGGGGGTAACAGAGTCAGCCTGGGTAATCTCGGCTGGCTGATTGGAAGCAGCGCTTGCCCTTTTTCCTACGGCAAGCGGTGCCCCAGTTTGTCGCGCTTGGCGGCGAGGTACCGATCGCGGTGCTTTTCGGGCGGGGCGACAATGGGGATTTGCTCGAGCACCTGCAAGTCGATTCCCAGGTGGCTGAAGGCGTCGACTTTCTTGGGGTTGTTGGTCAGCAGCCGCACTCGCGCGAGCCCCAGGTCTTTGAGAATCTGCAGGCCCACCATGTAGTCTCGCAAATCGGCTTTGAACCCCAGCTTGTGGTTGGCTTCCACCGTGTCGAGCCCCTGATCCTGCAGCACGTACGCCTTCAACTTGGGGACGAGGCCAATCCCGCGCCCTTCCTGCGGCAGATAAACGAGCGCGCCGGTCCCCGCGGCGGAGATCATTGAGAGGGCCAGGTGCAACTGATCGCCGCAATCGCAGCGCAGCGAGTCGAGCAGGTCGCCCGTAAAGCACGACGAGTGCATGCGAACAAGCGGTGCGTCGACCGATTTCAAGTCTCCCAGCACAATCGCAAGCGGCACCTGATCGTCATGCTCGACCTTGTACGCGATGACGGTCGCTTCGCCGTAGTGCGTAGGAAGGCGCGCCTCGGCCTCACGGTGGACCAGCCGCTCGGAGATCTGCCGGCGGCGAATCAATTGTTCGATCGAGATCATCGGGATCCCGTGCCGACGCGACAGGGCTTCCAGCTCGGCATGGCTCGCCATCCCCTGGCCGCCGGGACTCAGGATTTCGATGAGCACACCCACAGGCTGCATGCCGGCCATCCGTAGCAAGTCGACAGTGGCTTCGGTGTGACCGGCCCGGCGGAGGACGCCGCCGGGTTTGGCTAACAGCGGGTTGATATGCCCCGGTCTTACAAAATCCGCCGGCGCTGATTTCGAATCGGCCAGGGCCCTCAATGTCAGAGCCCGATTCTTCGCACTCACACCGGTGCCCGCGTCGCGGTGGTCGACCGTAATCAGAAAAGCCGTCTGCATGGGCGCCGAGTTCTGGTCGGGCGGCACCATCGCCGCAAACTGCAGTCGCTCGCTGACCTCCTGATCCATGGGTGCGCAGAGCATCCCGCGGCCGACCTCGAGCATGAAATTGACCGTTTCGGGTGTAATCGTCTCGGCGGCGCAAATGAAATCTCCTTCGTTTTCGCGATCTGCGGCGTCGACGACGATGATGACGCGCCCGGCACGCAAGGCGGCCAAGGCCTCGTCAATCGGGCTGTACTCGAATTCTGACATGGTGGCTCCCGTCGCCGGCCGGGCGACTGCAACCGCAAAAGCCCTGCCGGCGGGTCGTTCTCTATTTTATTGTATGAACAGGAATTGAACGGCTGCCACACCACCACTTGACACGCGCTTGACGCGCAAGCGCCTGTTGATATCTTCAAGGGATGGGTTTTGCGATCCGGGGGAGCGCTCGGCAAATGTTCAATCCGCAGCGATTGCGACTGTTGGTCGCCAGCTTGTGGCTTGGCGGGGCCGGGAGCACGCTCTCGGTTTTGGCCGAAACCTCGGCGCCAAATGGTACTGGCGACCCGGGGCGGCTGACGAGCCTGGCGTTCGAACAGGGCGCCAGCGAGGCGGCCGTCACATTGCGGGGGGGCGACGCCCGCCGGCAACTTGTCGTGACCGGCGGTTACTCGTCGGGGCAGCAACGAGATCATACCCGGCGGGTCGAGTATCGGGTCGACCCGGCAGGCATCGTGAGCGTTGATCCTTCCGGGGTGGTCACTCCACTCGCCGATGGCACAGCCACCGTGACGGCCGTCGATGCCACGGGGGCCTCGGCAACGCTGGCAGTCACGGTTGAGGGTGTGGCGGCCGACGTGCCGATCAATTTCAAGAACCAGATCATCCCGATATTCACCAAGCTGGGCTGCAACGGAGGAGGCTGCCACGGAAAATCGAGCGGGCAGAACGGCTTCAGGCTGTCGCTGCTCGGTTTTTATCCCGAAGAAGACTACGAGTTTCTGGTGAAAGAGGGCCGTGGACGACGGTTGTTTCCCGCCGCGCCGGAACAAAGCCTGTTGCTGCTGAAGGGGACGGGCCGAACGCCGCACGGCGGCGGCAAGCGTTTGGATCGGGCCAGCGCTGAATACCGGCTGCTCGTCCGCTGGATCGAGCAGGGCATGCCCTATGGCGCCGACACCGACCCGGTTGTCGTGGCCATCAGGTGTCTGCCCGAGGGCCGATTGATGCCGCGGGCCGCCGAACAGCAAGTTTCGACTCTGGCGGTCTACAGCGACGGCACGACCGAAGACGTGTCGCGAATGGCGTTGTACGAGCCTAATGACGCAGAGTTGGCCGAGGTCAATTCGGCCGGGCTCGTCCGCACGCTCGAGCTGTCTGGCGAAGTGGCGATCATGGCGAGGTATCAGGGGCAGGTGGCGACTTTTCGCGCGACCGTTCCGCTGGGGGCCAGTGTCGGTCAGTTGCCGGAACCGAAAAACGCCATCGACGTCGCGGTCTTCAACAAACTGAAGCAGTTGGGAATTCCGCCTTCGCCCGAGTGCGGCGATGCCACGTTTATCCGCCGCGCGTGCATCGACATCGCCGGCCGGCTGCCCGCGGAGCAGGAAGTTCGCGCGTTTCTGGCGAACACCGACCCGCAGAAGCGCGACGCACTGGTCGACGCGCTGGTGGAAAGCCCCGGCCATGCCGACCTGTTCGCCAATAAATGGAACCTGGTGTTGCGGAACAAGCGGAAGCAGCCGCTCGACGTCCGGGGGACATTCGCGTTCCACAACTGGATTCGTGATTCGCTGCTCGAGAACAAGCCTTACGATCGATTTGTGCGCGAGATTCTGACGGCGTCGGGCGATATCACGTCGCACCCGCCGGTCGCCTGGTACCGCGGGGTGTCGCAAACGACAGAGCAGGTCGAAGACGCAGCGCAGCTCTTTCTGGGGCTGCGGATTCAATGCGCCCGCTGCCATCACCATCCGTTCGAGAAGTGGAGTCAGGACGACTACTACGGTCTCTCGGCGTTTTTCAGTCGTCTGGGGCGAAAGAACGGCGCCAACGCGCGAGAACCGCGGGTTTTTCACAATGAAGGGCCGGCCGTCGCCACCAACCCGCGGTCGAACAAGGCCTTGAAGCCCGCCGGGCTGGGGGTGGCGCCCGTCGACGTCGCGCCCGAGCGCGATCCGCGGTACCTGCTGGCCGATTGGATGACGGGCCCCGAGAACCCGTTTTTCGCGAAAGCCCTGGTCAATCGCTATTGGAAGCATTTCTTCGACCGGGGCATCGTCGAACCCGAAGACGACCTGCGCGAGACGAACCCGCCCACCAACCCGGAACTGCTGGCAGCGCTGGCACGACAATTCATCGACAGCGGCTTCGATCTGCGAGACCTGGTGCGCACGATCTGCAAATCGCGCACGTATCAATTCAGTTCGCTCCCCAACGACCACAACCTGCGCGACAAGCAGAATTTCTCGCGCTACTATCCGCGACGGCTCAGGGCCGAGGTGCTGTATGACGGGTGGCATCAGGTGACCGCCACCAATCAGAGCTACAACGGCCTGCCCACAGGCACCCTCGCGCTGCAACTGCCCGACCCCACAGGGGGGCCCTATTTTCTGAGGGTCTTCGGCCAGCCTCAGGCCGAAACCGCCTGCGAATGCGAACGCTCGCAGGAAGCCAACCTGGCACAGAGTCTGCACCTGCTCAACAGCAGCGAATTGCAGGGCAAGCTTTCTTCAAGTGCCGGTCGCGCCGCCCTGCTGGCCGCCGACGTCGGCCATAGCGACGAAGAGAAAGTGCAGGAGCTGTATCGCTGGGTCTACGCGCGCCCTGCCAGTTCTGACGAGACGCGCATCGCCCAGGAACACCTGGTCAGGCACGCCGACAACAAGAAACCTGCCTGGGAAGACCTGATCTGGGCGCTGGTCAATACCAAAGAATTTCTGTTCAATCACTGACCCGGGCTTTCGTCCCGGTCATTTCATTCGATCGAGGGCGCCGACCCGCGCCCTGCCGTCGTCTGCCGCAGCACCGACAGCACGTGCTTGATGTCTTCCGCGAGCGGAGCGGTAAACTCCAGCAGCTCGCGCGTGATGGGGTGAATGAACTTCAGGCGGTGCGCGTGCAGGGCCTGGCGTGCGAGCAGCACCGGGCTTTCGTCGAGTGTCGCCTCAGGGCATTTTTCCCCCTGGTTCCGGCCATTCGATTCGCCATCGTACGCGACGGCGCCGGCCGGATCGGAAGGCGCGGCGCTCGCCCGCTCGTTTGCCGGGCCGCTTTCGTGCCGAAATTCGGCGCTCGCGCTGTAGAACTCGTCAGCCACGACAGGGTGGCCGATGGCCGCCAGGTGTACGCGAATCTGGTGCAAGCGCCCTGTCAGGGGCTGTGCCGAGACCAGAGTGTGCCCCTCGAATCGCTCGGAAACCGAATACCGCGTGCGCGACGGCCGCGGGTCGATCGCATCGGGTGCGGTTGACATGCGAATCGTGCCCCCGCCCGGAAAGTTGCCGATCGGCAGATCGATTTCTCCTTGATCCTGCGGGACTCTGCCGTGCACGAGCGCGAGGTAGGTTTTATGGATGCGTCCCTCTTCCCAGTGGATCCCCAGCTTACGATGCGCGAGGTGGTCTTTCGTGCAGACCATCACGCCGCTCGTGAGGCGGTCGAGCCGATGCACGATGCCTGGCCGAATCAACCCGCGCAAGCGAGTCTGGGCGTCGAAGTGGGCCTGCAGGGCATTGGCCAGCGACCCGGTCACGTAGTTGCCGCAGGGATGCACCACGAGATCGGCGGGCTTGTTGAGAACGATCAGCCAGTCGTCTTCGAACAGAATGTCGAGAGATCGCGGCTCGGGAGGGAGCAGGTGATCGGGAGGCTCGAGCAGCCGCACCTGCACCGACTGACCAAAATAGACGCGGCTGTCGGCCTCAGCGACCGCGCCTTCGATGCGCACCTGGCCGGCTGCGACGAGCCGTTGCATCCGAAAAGGGGTGTAGTTGCGAAAGTGCTTGACCAGAAAGCTGTCGATCCGCACGCCGTGCAGATATTTTTCGACGGTCAGCTCGGCAGTGAAGGGATAGCAGACCGTTGAAAAACTCTCCTCTCCCTCTGGGAGAGGACCGAGGTGAGGGCCATTCTCGGCATTCTCGCGCAAATTGCCCCCACCCCGGCCCTCCCCCAATGGGGGAGGGAGCGTCGCTTCCCGTTTTTCAACAGGCTGATAGGCCGCAGTGACCAGCTCCGCATCGGAAATTTCGCGAGCTGACTTCACGCCGAGATCACTTCCTCACGCACAACGTGCAGGCGAATGATGTTGGGCCCCTGACCCTCGTCGAAGACAGTCTACTGCCTCACGACGGCTCGACGCAAATCGACGGTGACATGACAAACGAAACCGCAAAGGGGGCCGAGGGCACAGCGCGGCCTGCGGCCGCAACCAAACAGAACGAAGAAAAGTAACCGCGGATGAACGCAAATCAGAAGCAATCAACCGCAGGGGACGCAGAGAACGCTGAGGGCGCGCAGAGAAAGGGCCGAAACAGAGGTTCTGCGTTTCCTCTGCGGACTCGGCGGTTACTGTCAATTGCATCGGCAGCCTCAGTCCAAGGAATCTTGTTGCCATGACAAGATTCTGAACAATTGCTGTGCGGAGAGACGCAGAGATTCTTTGCCGTCGTTTTCTCAGCGCGTCTCAGCGACCTTTGCGGCCTCAGCGGTTTTCTCGCCAGATTTCCCACCAACTTTCGAGACGCACACACCGGTGCAGCGGGCCGGGTGTCCCACGCAGAAGCGGGGTAAGTAGAGTGTCTCATGCCTGCGCCACCAGCCGCGCCACGCTCCGGTCGGGCAGCTCGCACTCGGCATACGAGACGACCGTCAGCGTCGGAAACATTTGCTGCAACTCTCCCGGCTTTAGAGCGAACGCCGGGTTATGCAAATGAGTGTCCGGCCGCTGCAACTGGGCGACGGTGAACGATTCATAGATCAACCGGCCCCCGGGGCGCAACGCCCCCGACACAATTGCCGGCAACCGGTCGCGATCGAGAAATCGGAACACCAGCACCAGATCGTAGGCGAAGGGTTCCGGCGTGAATTCGTCGAGATCGGCGCAGATCCATCGGACGTCAGCGTGCTGACATCGTGCGAGCCGCGCGGCCAGTTCCAATCCGACCGGCGAGACGTCAACGGCATCGACGCGCCACCCCTGTTGCGTCAGCCAGATGGCGTTGTGGGCCAGTCCGCAGGCCAATTCGAGGGCGCGGCCGGGCGGCAGATGGGCGACCTGTGCCTGCAGCCAGAAATCAGGAGCCGGCGTTTGGGGAACGGCCTTTTCGGCGTACTTGGCGTCCCAGCGAATGCGATCGTCAGTGGCCACGGGTTCAGCGAATGGAATTCCAACAGGAGCAAGCAGCACAAACAGAGAAGTAAGATCCCCTCTGTTGTCTCTGTTTGCTTCTGTTGAATTGATTCTGTGTCGGCTCGATCCCGCCGGTCAGCTCTGTTGAATCTTTTCGGCGATCAGCTCGCGTACCTTCTGCGGGTCGGCCCCTTTGACGGCTTTCATCACCTGGCCGATCAAAGGCCCGATGGCCCCCTGCTTGCCCCCCTTCACGTCGGCCACGACCTTCGGGTTTCTCGCCAGCACGTCGGCAATCGCCTGTTCGACGGCGCCCGTGTCGGTGACCAGGGCCAGCCCCTTCTCAGCGATGATCTGGTCGATGTGATGCGCGCTGACCGGTTCTCGTCCGTGCAGTTCCGACAGCAGGGCCGCGAACACCTCGCGAGCACTCTTCGTGGTGATCTGCTTTTCATTGATTCGCTTCAGAAGATTTCCCAGCACGGCTGCTCGAATCGGAAACTGTTCGATCGGCAATTGCCGTTCGTTCATTTCGCGCAGCACGTCTTGCGTGACCCAGTTGCAGGCCAGTTTGCCGTCGCCGCACGCCTGCGCGACTTCTTCGAAATAGTCGGCGAAGGCCTGCCCCTGGTCGATCGTCACCCGCACGTCGTACTCCGAGAGCTGATAGGCCGAGGCCAGCCGCTTGCGGCGCTCAGCCGGAAATTCGCACAGCGTCGCGCGAATTCGCTCGAGCAATTCTTCGCCGACCGTCACGGGCACAAGGTCGGGGTCGGGGAAATACCGATAGTCAGAGGCCTCTTCCTTGCCGCGCTGCGCGAACGTCACCCCCCGCGCGGCGTCGAAGCCGCGGGTCTCTTTGGGCACGTCACCCAGTTTCTCGCCCGTCTTCTGCCAATGCTCGAGCTGGCGTTTGACTTCATATTCGAGCGACAACTCGACATTCCGAAAGCTGTTGAGGTTCTTGATCTCGACAATGGGGGTCGCGACCCTGTGACCGTCTGGCGTGTCGATGTGCAGGTTGACGTTGGCATCGCACCGCAGGCTTCCTTCCTGCATGTTGCAGTCGGAAACCCCGAGATACGTCAGCAGCAGCCTCAGCTCTTCGAGGTACCGCCGGGCCTCGGCCGGCGAACGCAGGTCGGGCTGCGAAACGATTTCGAGTAGCGGCGTGCCTGCGCGATTCAAGTCGACCTGGCTGTCGGTGCCGCGGCCTGATTCGTCGTGCAGGTTCTTGCCCGCGTCTTCTTCGAGGTGCGCCCGGATGATGCCCACGCGGCGCGTTTGAACTGTTCCCGTGGCGACATCGACTTCGAGCCAGCCGTCTTCACTGAACGGCAGGTCGTACTGGCTGATCTGGTAGCCCTTGGGCAGGTCGGGGTAGTAGTACTGCTTGCGGTCCCACTTCGTGAATGGCGAAATCTCGCAATGCAGCGCCAGCGCCGTCTTCAACGCCAGCTCGAACGCCTGGCGGTTCATGACCGGCAATGAACCGGGCAACCCCAGGCAGACGGGGCAGGTCTGCACGTTGGGCTGCGTGGGGTTGAAGTCGGCCGAACAGCCGCAGAAGATCTTCGACCGCGTCTGCAACTGCACGTGAACTTCGAGACCGATGATGGTAATGGGGGTAGACAGCGGAAGAACCCGGGAACCGGCCGGAAACTGGCAAGGTTACTGCGTGAATAAGTTGCGGGGTGACTAGGTTGCTAGGTGACTAGGTTGCTAGGTGACTAGGTTGCTAGGTGACTAGGTTGCTAGGTGACTAGGTTGCTAGGTGACTAGGTTGCTAGGTGACTAGGTGACTAGGTTGCTAGGTGACTAGGTTGCTAGGTATGTGGATGTGGGCTCTGGCAATCACAGCCGGCGGCGAAGTGAAGTGCGGAGGCGGGTCAGCATCCGGCCAACCTCCGCGGTTCGATCTGCAAGGGCGCCGCCGCGGGTTCCATCAATGTAACTGAGACGCCGTCCGATTTCGATATGTGTTTCGAGTTCGGCGAGCGAGCCGCACGCGATGCCAAGTTGCCTCAGGAATTCCCTCAAATGACCACGGCTGCGGCCTTCGGCGATATTTGCCGGGATGGAAACGGCTGCACGCTGGAGCTGACTGGACAAACCAAATCGCTCGGAATCGGGAAAAGAGCGCGTTGCGGCGTAACAATCGAGCACGAGGGCCATCGATTTTTGCCACACGATCAGATCGCGATAGCTGTCAATGCTCATCTCCACCCCCCAGTCACCCAGTCACCCAGTCACCCAGTCACCCAGTCACCCAGTCACCCAGTCACCCAGTCACCCAGTCACCCAGTCACCCAGGCACCCAGTCCCCCAGACACCCCGTCACCCCGGCACCCAGGCAC
>JBQTIL010000045.1:0-171969 GCA_052388175.1 Planctomycetaceae bacterium
TGGTGTTTTTTTTGCCTTTTTAATTAAAAATTCCTAATTTATGTCCCCGGCCCTCACCAACGGGGCCGGGGCACTCTCTATCGCTGGCATCGCGGGCAATAGAACGTCGCGCGCTGCGCCTGTACAAACCTTCGGATCACTCCCTTGGCGCACGTCGGGCACGGGGCGCCTTCCCGATCGTAAACGCGGTGCGCGTTCTGATACCCTCCCGACTCGCTGAGCGCGTTGCGATACGTTCCGTCTTTCAAGGTTGAACCTTCGTAGCGAATGGCCTCGGCGAGCACTTGAGCGGCAGCCGCCGCCAGCCGCGCCAGGCGCCCCTTTCGCAGCCTCGTCGCGGGCGCTCGCGGGTCGATGCCCGCGAGGTGCAGAATCTCGCTGGCGTACAGATTGCCGATGCCCGCGACCAGTTTCTGATCGAGCAGGGCGACTTTGACGGGGCGGCGCGTTCTGGCACACAGCTCGCGCCAGTCGTCGAGCGTCATTTCGAGCGCGTCGCGCCCCAGAGCCCCCACGCCAGACAGCGCCCGGACCTCTGCCGGCGCGAGCAGCCTGACTGTTCCCAGCCCGCGCCGATCCCAGAACCACAATCGGCCAGGCCGCCGCGGCCCATCGAGAACCCATTCCAGCCGCAGGTGCTCGCGATCGGGAGGGTCGGCCACCAGCATCAGGCCGGTCATTCGCGGTTCGATAACGATCGCTTCACCGCTGTCGAGGTCGAGGACGATGCGCTTGGCACGGCGACGGACGCCGGCAATCACCCGCCCCTCGCAACGCCGCGCCAAGGCGGCGAGCGCAGGCCGAATTGAAATCGGCCGGCACCGGCACGCGCAGCGCCTGAGCGCCACGATCCGCCGACCCTCCACCGACGGCCTGATGCCCCGCACCATCGTTTCGACTTCGGGCAGTTCAGGCATGGCGGCTTCTCGACCGGTCGACGCACGCATCGCCGAGCTTAGCCCGCGAGCAACTGCTGTTCCAGGGTTTGCAACAGGTCGGTCACGCGCCAGGGACGCGGCCCCACGCGAATCGACGAACCGTCGCCCGTCAACAGCGCCGCCACCTTCCGCTCGGCCGCGATCACGGTCGCGTGGTTCCGCCCGCCGAAATGCTGCCCGATTTCGCTGTAGGCAGCACGCGTATGCCGCCGCGCCAGATACATGGCCAGCATTCGCGGCTCGCTCACGGCCCGCGAACGGCTGGGCGAGCGCAGTTCGTCGGGCGAGAGGCCGAACAGATCGCACACCACGCGATCGACGTCGGCCAGCTTGACGATCCGCAGGCAGTCGCGCTCGAGGTCGGCCAGCACCTGTCGCGCGGCGGTGACCCCCACGCGCTTCGTGGTCAAGTGGTAGTACACCTGCAACGAATGGAGCGCGCCCTCCAGCTCTCTGACACCGCCGTTAAAACGTTCGGCGACGTAACGCAGCGCCTCGGGCGTAAATTCGGCGTTCAGCCGCTCCGCACGGTGCGCGACGATCTTCAGGCGGGTCTCGAGGGCCGGCAGCTCGAGTCGGCAGAGCATGCCGGCGAGCAGTCGCGTGCGCAGGTCGTCGCTGATCTTGGTGATCAGCCGCGGGTGCCGATCCCCGCAGGCCAGAAACAGCCGCGACCGGCTTTCGAGATGCCTGATCGTGTGCAGAAACTCTTCCTGAATGACCCGCTTGGCGTCAAGAAACTCGACATCGTCGACCAGGAGCACGTCAACGTTGCGGAATCGCTGGCGGAATGCCGGCAGCGTATGCTCGCGATAAGCCTGAGTGAAATAATTCGTGAATTGCTCTGAAGAGATAAACAGCACGCTGAGGTGCGGGTGCCGGCGGCGCAATTCGCGGTACGCGCCTTCCAGCAGGTGCGACTTGCCGGTGCCGACCGGGCCGTACACGTACAGCGGCCCGCAGGCCTCGAGCGGTCTGTCGCAAAGCTGCCGCACGGCCGTCAGGGCCATTTCGTTGCAACTGCCGGTCACAAGTTCCGCCAGGTCGCCGAAGCGCCGGCCCGGCTTGTGGACGGCCTTGGCCGCAAATTCGGCGCCCGCCGTTTCGCGTTCGTCGCGGAGGGCCGCGTGCGCGTCAATCGGGCCCGTCGCGCTCGTGCCCGCCGATTGGGCCAAGGGCGCCGTATCGAGCAGCGGTGCGGCAGAGACCTCGAACCGCAGCCGGGCGGCAGGCCCGATCAGCTCATGCGCCGTGGCCGCCAACGCGCCACGAAACTGCTTTTGCAGCCATTGCGTCAGAAACGGGCTGGGGGCCTGAACAACCAGCGTATCGTGCTCGATCACGAGCTGGGTGCGGGCCTGAAACCAGTGCTCAAACTGACGCTCGCCGATTTTGGCTTCGAGAGCCTCACGAAGAGACTTGCCCTGCGCGGAACGCGCCGCCGCTAGCGTCAGGCAGCCGGGCTGCATCTTGCTACCCCCAGCGCGCACGCCGGCCCTGCCGCAAAGACAAAACGACTGCGCGGGCCTCCACTGCCACATCTGTCTCGCCGCAGGCCATTCGCCCCGCAGCGGGTCATCCGATGACGGCGTAAGACCACCGCCAGTCGCGTCTCACAGAATCTCTGCCGACGCGTGCGGTCTGTCAAACGTTGAAAGATTTATGAGTCTTCGCAGAGTTACGGGCACCGTGCAACCCGGTTTTGCACCAGACCGGGCTGCTCCGCGCGCTGCAAACCGACTCGTCACTCACTCGGTGATCCAGATAGTACCTGCCGCGCGGCAGGTGTCAAACAAAAAAATAAAATCTTCCCCCGTCGCGCCCGACGAACCCGAGTTTCGCTCGACAGCCTGCGGCGAATCGGCACGATTTCGTTCTCCGTGCCGCGCCGCAGAGAATGCGCCGGGTTGTGCATATCCTGTCGATGACGCGCGAAATCGTCTCCCGCGCCCCCACTCCGTACGCCACTGAAGGCTGCACGAAAACTCAACGATCAGGCGAGGCCTTCGCAAACGCCCGGCCGCAGACGTAAATGCACGGCCAGAACGCTCACCTCTTCGAACCCCAATTCACGATAGATATCGGCGGCATAGGAATTTCGCACGTCAACGGCCACTTCGACCGTGCGCACACCCGTTCGACCCGCTTCGCCAAGCGCCGACTGCAGCATCGCGCGCCCGAGGCCCCGCCCGCGCTGCGCAGGAATCACCCCCAGGTACACGATCTCGCGTGCGTGCCGGCCGAAATGATCGGCCGCCAGCAGCAACCCGGCGTCGTGGCCGTTCGATTGATAAATGCGCCACAGCGCCTTGTCGAACGTGCCCGTGTCGCGGTGGGCCTCAAGGATTTCAGCCCCTGACCTCAGGCCCGCCAGCTCGGAGCAATCGAGCGATTGTTCGCACGTTTGTTCCAGCACCCGGGCAAACTGCTCCTGCCGGGTCTCATCGTAGGCGACCGACGGCAAGTCGACCGCCAGACGCCGGTCACCGGCAACAGTCTCGCGCGACAGAATCGCCATGTCGGTGATGTGCGGGATGCCGGCGGCCTCGAGCAGTCTGGCCAGCGCGTCGTCGGCAGGGTCGCGCAGACATTGCGCGAAAAGCACCCCCGCGGCATCGAGGCCCGCGCATGTTTTCTCCAGAAGCGGACGGCCGACAGAAAATGCTTCGCGGGTGTCGGCGAAAGAGGGGGGCCACAGCATGGCCATGCGCCCGGCCCGCTGCACCGTCAGCACCGTGGCGACGAGCGCGCCGTCTCGAACGGCCGCCATGACCCCGTCGAGCGACACGTCGCCGCGCCGCGAAGCGGCGATCAGTTCCGCCAGGTGGGCTTCGCGCTCGCCCCGCGGCAGATGGCGATACAACAGCGACAGGGCGGCGTCGCGCAACCCCCCGGTCGCGGGCACGATTTGAAGCATGACCCTGCCTCAGGGAAGCCGGCAACACCCGGGGCCGCACGGGGCGTCGCCCGGCGGGCAATCTGCGGCAATGGGCAGCCTGCTGCGCCCCTGGGCGGCAGGCGCCGCCGTCGCGCTCAAGAGTTTCTCGACGCGCTCTCGGCCGCACGTCGGGCACTGTGGCACGTCGCCGGCGCGCACCAGCAGCTCGAATTCGCGGTCGCATTCGCCGCAGCGAAATTCGAACAGGGGCATCGCGTCGGGCCGGGTTTACAGGTCGCGGGTGTCAGTACCGTCGAGCAACATGCGAACTTTGGTTTCATGCGGCCGGTCGCGCCGCACTCCACCCCACTCGCCTGTAGTATCGCCTCGCAGAGGCAAATTGTCGAACGGGCGGCCGAACATTTCCGCCTCGGGGTCGAGAACAGGTTGCACGACGATCGGAGCCCCTGTGCCTGCCGCACCCTGCGGCCCGACTCCTTGCGAAGTGACCACGACGACCAGCAGGCAGGCGGCCGCCAGGGCCCCCACCGGCAGCCACCCGTGCCAGGCAGGCGCGGCCGACTGGTCGGTCAAGGCGCAAATCTGCCGGTGTACGGCCGGCCAGACCGAGTGCGGGTGGGGCGTTTCATCCCCCGGGGCCCCCCGGGCCTGCTCGAGGGCCTGTTGGCCGCTGCGCAAGCCGACCCACTCTTCGCGACACACGGGGCAAACCGTCATGTGTCGCTCAGCCTCGACGCGCTCCTGCGGTTCGAGGTCGTTTCCCGCCCACAGGGCCAGCAGCTTGCGTACGCGGCGACACTTAAAATTCCAGCTCATTGTCTTCCTCGTTGGCAATCTGTGGGGCGTCATCGGCGGCGTCGGCCAAAGGCGGCACATTGGGCAACTGTCGGCGGTTCCACAACTGCTGAAAGCGCGAACGGGCTTCTGCCAGCCGCCAGCGAACCGTGGCTTCTTTGCGATGCAGAATCGCCGCCACCTCGGAACTTGAAAAGTTCTCGAGGTCGCGCAAGATCAGCACCGTACGATATTTTTCCGGAATCTGCTCCAGCACCCGCCGAACCTCCTGCGTCAGGTCGAGCGCCATTCGCGGATCGGGCTCGGCCGGGTCGGGGCCTTTTTCCACCGGGCTTTCGCTGAACAACGTCGGCCAGATGCGGCGTTTTCGCTTCCGGATGAAGTCGAGCGCCAGATTGACCGCAATCCGAAACAGCCAGGGGCCGAATCGACGCGACGGGTCGAACTGGTCCAGCCGTTCGTAGACCCGTAGAAACGTCTCCTGCGCCAGGTCGCGGGCCAGCTCGCGATCACGCACGAACCGCATCAACACGCTCAACAACCGCGGCTCATACCGCTTGACCAGCGTCTCGAACGCCGCCTGATCGCCGCGCCGAACCTCTTCCACCAGGCGCGCATCCCCCACGCCACCTCCTGGCGGGTAATGGTCGAGCGCCCGTGTCTCAGGTTCCGACATGCGAACCAGGCGAGTTCTGAGTTGCGGCATACCTCTTGCTACGCCGCAGATGCGTCAATCGTTGGTAGCCGGCCCGAAATTTGGCTGGCTCGACAACGATACTATGTCTCCGCTAGTGTAATCGCGGTCAGTAGTTGGGGAAAGTCATGGATCTCGTCTATCGCTTTGACCCGTTTCAACCGATACAGACGCTCAAGGTGGCCGATTCGAAAGCCGCCTGCGCCGTGCTCGAAGAGGGCAATGACCGCTTTGTCGAAATCGCCACGCGAATGCAGCGCCGCGCGATCGGGGGCGACGCCGGAGAGCCTCTGGTCATTCCCGTCAGCCCGATCACACTCGGGCTGCCTCTGTTCTCGGGGGCCGCTCCCACTCAGGCCCCATTTGCCCTCGTTTTGGGCTGCTCTGACGCGCGCGTCCCCACCGAGGCCGTTTTCGACCTGGCCTTCAACAACTTATTTGTCGTGCGCATCGCCGGCAACGTGCTGGGGACCGAATGCCTCGGGAGCATCGACTACGCCGCGCGGAACCTCGGTGACAGCCTGAAGGTCGTCGTCGTACTCGGGCACACCGGCTGCGGCGCGGTCACCGCAGCGGTCGATGGCTATCTGTCGCTCGAAGATTTCGTGAGCATCGCGTTCACCCATTCCCTGCGCTCGCTGGTCGATCGCATTCAGATCGCCGTGCGCGGCGCCGCCCGGGCCCTCAAGAAGGTGGGGGGAAACGACATCGCCCGCCACCCCCGTTATCGCGACGTGCTGGTTGAGGCGGCGGTGTATCTCAACTCGGCGGTGACGGCCTACGACCTGAATCGCGAGATTCGGGCGCTGGGGGTCGGCACGCTGCCTGTGGTCTACAGCGTTTACGACCTGAATCGCCTGCGCGTCAGGTCATTGCCGGCAGGCCCCTCGCACGACCCCTTGGCCGACTGCGCCTTTCAGGCCGCCCCCGAGCGGCCTGAAGATTTCGTCGGTCTGGGAATGCAGATTGCCGAACGGGCGCTCGCGCACGGATCGCAACCGGGCGGGTCAAGCGGCGTCGATTGGTCGGCCGCGGGAATCTGAGCCGGCCAACACGTTTCAGCAGTCGAACACTGGGCAGGACGGTGTCCGCCACCTTTGCAGTGCCATTTTTCTGTCGAGGAGATCGCAATGTACGACATGAAGAACCTGACGAAGTTCAAGAAGCTGGGCGAACTGGCTCCCGAGGCATTCAAGGGCTTTCTGGCGTTCGATGCCGCGGCCTTCGGCGAAGGAGCCATTCCGCTGAAATACAAAGAGCTGATGGCCGTCGCGGTGGCGCTGACCACTCAGTGCCCGTATTGCATCGAGATTCACTCGAAGAAGGCCAGAAAGGCCGGTGCGACCGAGCAGGAACTGGCCGAG
Source organism: Planctomycetaceae bacterium (assembly GCA_052388175.1). Classification (GTDB taxonomy): domain Bacteria; phylum Planctomycetota; class Planctomycetia; order Planctomycetales; family Planctomycetaceae; genus SIAF01. Next base: position 6,691 of record JBQTIL010000045.1, read on the forward strand.
ACGACGCTTGTTGCCGCGGCGCTCCGCGCTGGCGGTGCGGTGACGCACGGGACGCACACGCTCGAGTGATCAGGCGAATGCCACCAGGCGCGGCCATGTCAATGCGACGGGCGTCTTTTAAGTTTGCGCCGCGACAACCGCCCGGAGAAACACGATCAGGACAGGGGGACGCCGAGATTCTGTGAATGCCGTCTCTTCTCTGCCTCTCCGTGTCTCCCTGTGTACGGCGGTTTCTACTGGACCTGCAACCATGGCGGGCGCAATGAGTTGAGTTTCGGCGCCGAAGAGATTTGCGCAAGGTGACAAGATTCTGCGGGCCTGCAGTGCAGAGCGGCTGCATCGTTCTCCGTGTTTTTGGCCTGATGGGCCGGGCCTTGAAGCGCGAACCCCCGAGCCCTTGCACCGCGTCGCGCCGACTGCCACTATGGAATAAGGCTGATTTGGCGTTTCCTGGGAACAGGGGGTACCTTCCGATGCGGATATCTTTCACGGTGCTGGGGGGCTTGGGGCTGGTGGCGTTCGGTTATGCGCTCGGGGCGTTGCAGGTGCTCTCGGCAGCCGCCTCGTACGCCCAGCCGGCTGGCGCCAAGGCTTCGGGTCGTGCGTCAGCCGTCGAGCTGACCGATGAGACGAAGAATCGCATCAAGGCGGCGGCCGATTCGTTGCGGGCCGCGGCTGACGCTCTCGTCGATGAAGGAAAATACACACCGGCGACCAAGGGCGTGAACGGGTTCGCCGTGCTGACCGGCGGGGTCAACGCCCTGCGCGACCTCGAAAACAATGCAGTCGTCGACCCGGAAACGTTCGCGGCACTGTACGCCAATCTGGCCACCGACAATGTCGCCGTCGAACTGTCGCGCGACGGCGAAGGGCGCCTGATGTACAAGGGCAAAGTGATTCGCATCTATCCGCTGTCGCGGCTGCGGGCCCTGTACGGCATCCGCGGTGAAATCACCAGCGAAGAGCTGCTGCCGACGATTGGCGAGGCCGCTGAACCGGCAAAAGGCAGCTCGACCGGATCGCCGACCGGAGGGGGCCGGTAGAAGACTCGGAGCCTCAGCCGCTTCCCTGGGCGCCGCTCGATTCATTGATGCGAACCGCGTTCAGGCCGGGGTTGAACTCCATGCGCCGCGCCCTGCCCGCGCTGCGGTTGATGCCGGGCCGCACTTCCCGCCAGACCTCGGCCGGCACAAGGCCGTCGCCCGTGAGCGTGTAGAGCCCCTTCGACTGATCGAACGTGATTGTCTGGGCCATGCCGGAGAACAGGCCTTGTTCTGAGCGTCCCTCGAGTTCAACGTTGTGGCGTCCGACGACCACCACATACGCGTCGTTGGTCGCTGACTTTTCGTATTGGGTCAGTTCCAGCTCGTCGCACCGCATCCAACCGCCATTCAAGGGCAATTTGTCGACGTCAATGATGTCGGTGGCTGAATTGACCGGCCCGTAAACGACGTCGACCAGCTTGTGGAACGTCGTACTGCGACGGTTCGAGTTCCCCTGCATGTGCCCCTTGAATTCGATGCGAGTGTAGTCCCATTCCGTTGTCTCCGTAGCCAGGGGTTTGTTGGCCTTAGCGCCGCTGGGGGCCTTGAGCGCGGCGCGATTGCCCGCGCCTCGCTGCCAGAAGCGCAGGGTCCCCGGGCCTTGCGCCGTCATGTCGCCGCTGGCGTAGTCGAAGGCGAATTCGAACCCTTCCGCCGTGCGGATTTGCACCAGTCGATTCCCTTCGTACTCGTGACTCGAAAGCTTCACTCCGTCGTGGCAGCGAATGAACCGCACGCCCGTCTCGGGCGATCCCTCGGCGTCTTCGGCGAAGTCGATGCGGCGGTCGAGCAACACGTGCATCTCTTCACATTTCAACTCGCTGCCGTCCATTCGCGTCTGCACATTGCGATAAAACTTCGCCGTCTCGCCGTCGAAATCCATCTTTTCGGTCCAGAAGATGTCGAGACGCTGCGGCTGGTCGAGCGGTTTGCCATCGATGCCGCGGCTGACGGGAATTCGCAGCACGCCGGCGCCCGCGACGCGAGCTTCGTTGCGCGCGCGGTCGAAGTGAATGTCTTTTCCTTCAAGCTGCAGCGCCCGATCAGAAATCTGGGCGGGCGCTCCCTGCACGCGAACGACCTGGTGCCGCTCGGAATAGTTTTTCAGGTGCAGATGGTCGCCGCGCAGCTCGAACGGAGGCTCGCCCGGCCGCCGCTCCTGCCTGACGTGTACCTGGCCGTCCGTAATCACCTGGGCGACCTGCGTGTCGTCTCCATCCACCATGGCCAGCACTTGAATCGACTGCGCCACGACGTGGGGGGGGTTGGCGGCGCGAGATTTCGATTCCTTTGTCGCGCCGGGCGCGTCGGCTCCCGCGGCCGATTTCCGCGCGCTTTCGCTGCCCGAAGCCACGGTTGCAGGCGTCGCGCCCTGACGCCGTGCATCAGCCACGGGTTTGGCTGCGGTCGACCTCACAGGCCGCTCGCCGGCCGGCTGACCGGCACGGCCGCGGGCGACGGGCTTGGGGGGCACGCGCAGGGCATTCCGTCGCAACGACGCGTTGCCTGAAACCTCGGGCGGCTGCGGCAAGCGCCCCTCTTCGAACCAGATTTTCAATTCGTCGCTGTGACCGGTAATCTGCGGACTGGCGAACTTCGCCTGGCCCACTGCCAGCATGCGCTTCAGACGGGTTTGTTCTCCCGTATCAGTTCGCCCGTCGTCTTTGCGTGCCGGGCCGTCGGCCGATTTTCGCACCGGCGTCACCCACAGCTTCACCCGGTCGGCCTGCAGATTCATACGCAGCGGCTGACTCAGCCAGGCGTCCCCGACGAGTATGATCTCGTCGAGGTCGCTGTCGGGCTCGGAGTCGGGCCCGAGCCGCAGCAACTTGAGCCATTTGCCCTCGAACTCGACAGGCCGCTGGCCCGGCTTCCCCGACTGCGGGGCGTTTCGCTGATAGCGAAAGATTCGGCCGGCACCGCGGCATTCGGTCTCGTCGATCTGGCCGTCTTCGTCGAGCTGAGCGGTGATTTCGGGGCAGAACACTTCGCTGTCGGCCTGGACCAGATGCACCTCGCGGGCGTCGCGCAAGGCGACCAGCCGGGCCCCCTCGTCGTAAACCAGCTCCTGCATGCGGGCGACCAGGTCGCTGCGTTGCGACCGGGCGATGGTCGCGGGGCCCTCGGCCCGCAACCGGCGGAACTTCAGATCCAGGTTCATCGCCAGCGGGTCGCCGTCGCGCGGGCGTTCGGCCGCGCGAGGCGCCGCGTCGGCCTGGGGCGCTTCGTTCGGCTCGAACATGAGGGTCAGCAGGTCGCAGTTTTCGAGCGTGTCGGACTGGTTGTTTCCCGTCGGGCGGACGACACGAACCTGTTTCTGAAAGACGGCGACGTGTGTTTCGACGCCGTATTCGAAGCTCCCCGCGCAGGTGACCCGCACCCGCTCGGCAGGCCGCGACGCACCTTTCGTTTCCGAGACCAGGTGCATTTCGACGTCTTTGAGCAGCCGCACGGTGCGCACGCCCGAAACGGCGGGGCGGTCGGGCTCGGGCGGCCCGGCCTGGCGGATCAGCGCGAGTTCAAGGCCCGAGGCGCGGCCGGTGTGGGGGCCGCGGGCGAATTTCAGCGGATGGTCGCTCCACACGCGCAAGGCGTCTTCTGAAAAGTGAAACGTTTGGCCGTCGAGCGCCAGATTCTCAGCGCCCCGCACGGTCACCTTGCCCTCCAGGGCCCCCCCCACGACCCGCCCCGGGTGCGGATTGGTGATGCTGAATTTCTGTGCGAACTCGACGACCGCTGATTCGCTGACAATCGTCAAGGGCGCCTCGTCCGGTTTCTGGTCTGCCGACCGCCAGATCATGGCAAACGGCCTGAATCGCACCCGGCGCGATTCGGCTGTCTTTTCACGCCCCTCGTTTTCAACCATCTCCCACTTCTCGGCGAACACAATGCTCCGGCCGAAATGCGCCTGATAGGCGGCATCGGCGGCCCATATCTGCTCGGGCAAATGCTCGGCGGCCTCGCGCGCGCATTCCAGATCGCGCGCGGGGGCGTCGTCAGACCGGGTGACCGCGCGGCGATTGATTTCCAGCCGCGGCGACAACAGCGGCCCGAACACCACGCCATACAGCGCATACAGCCCGCTCAAGACAGCGGCCGTCGACAGCGTCAGCACCGTGCGGCGGTCCATGGCGACAGGGAGCAGGAAACAGGGAACAGAGAACAGGACTAACGCAGTCAGTCAATTGGCGGCGTCTGAAACGCTTGCGGTTTGGCCGCGGTGTTTACGCCGCGCGTCGCGCCGTCAGTTGCATCCTGCTCATCGGCCTTCATTCGGCCCTTTCCTCGGGGACCAGACCGATCAGGTCGGTGATGTCGATCAACCCGACCGGGCAACCCGCCCCATCAACCACGGGCAATTCACTGATCCGGTACTGCGACAGCAGGTCAACCGCGTCGGAAAGAGGCGCCCCGCACGAAATGCACTTGGGGCAGGGCGTCATCGACTCGCCGATGGGGCGGTCGAGTTGCGCGTCGCGACGGCCCTCGAGCAGCCGCGCCAGGTCGCTGTCGGTGAACACCCCTGACAACCGGCCGTCGGCATCGACCAGCATCACCGCGCCCGTCCGGCGGCCCGCGGTCGGCTTTCCGACCAGCACTTCGCGAATCGTCGCCGTCTCGGGCGCAATCCGCAATTGGTCGCCGGAACGCATCAGATCGGCGACCCCCTGACACAACCGGCCCAGGTTGCCCGCCGGGTGCAATCGGCCGAACTGTTCGCGCGTAAAGCCGCGGGTGCGGCTGACCACGAGCGCCAGCGCATCGCCCAGGGCGAGCATGGCCGTGGCGCTGGTCGTGGGGGCCAGACCCTGATGCCCTCCCTCGCGGATGCTGCCCAGCGCCAGCACGACGTCGGCCGCGCGGCCGACGCTGCTCGTGGCCTTCGCGGTCAGCGCCAAAAGCGCCGGGCCGATCTGCCTGATATAGGGCAGCAGCCGGCAGAGTTCTTCGGTTTCACCGCTGTTCGACAGGGCCAGCACGACGTCTTCTCGGGCCAGGCACCCCAGGTCGCCATGAACGGCCTCAGCCGGGTGCAGAAACTGCGCCCGTGTGCCGGTCGACGAAAACGTGGCGGCCAGCTTTCGCGCGATATGCCCGGCCTTGCCCATTCCCGTAATCACCAGAGTTCCGCGACACTCGGCCAGAATCGTTACGGCCGCGCAGAAGCTGGTGTCGAGCCGTCGCGAGAGCGTCGTCAGTTCCTGCGCGGCGTGCCGCAGCATGTCGCGCGCCTCGCGCAATTGCTCGACCTCCGCAGAAGGAATCACGACGGACTGGTGCGCAGCATGCATCGGTGGTCGTCCCTGACCAGTTTGCGTTCCGTTGCGCCTCCATGGCGCGAGAAATGGGGGCGGAGTATACCGGGGGCCGCGCGGCAGGGTCAATGCGAGTCGGATGCGGCTCTCATGACGCAAGTCGCTATGGCACAGTCGCATCGGGCGAGCAATCGCCGTTCGAGCGACTCCCTCTTGACGGTCGTCGGCCGAATCGGCATTCTGCGGCCCCTCTTTTTTCACCGGAGGCCGCACCGATGTCGAGATTCTGCCTGGCGATTCCCGTCTACCTGGTTTTCGCAGCCGCAGGGTGTGGCGGCGACGCCGGCTCGAAAGCCCAGAGTGACGCAAACCGGTCGGCCGAGCGGCTGACACCGGCTGACCTCGAAACGTTTCTGTCGGTCGTGAAGTCGAATGGCGAGTCGCTGATCCCCGAATTCGAGCCGCCTGAAGAGAGCGGCGACCTCGATTACCGCCTGCCCGCGGAAGCGCTCGTGGCCGAGTGCGGGCGTCGGTTTCGTGCGGTGTTCGACACGCGGCGGCAGGGCGACGCCTGGCAGCGCGACCGGTTGTGGGCGCAGGCGTTCAAACGACGGCGGGTTTCCGGCGCCGATTTCGCGGGCCTCGTGCGGCGAGTCAGTTGCGCCATCATGCGCGTGCGTATCGACTCGCGAGTCGACATCGAACGGGTGATTCAAATGGCGCGATCGGAAGTGGCCGATCTGGCCGACACGATGAATGCGATCGACGAGACGTCCGAATCGGAAAAGACTTCGCAAGACGGGTTCATTCGCGGGCAATCGGCGCTGCGTCTGGCGCGTCTGGCGGCCCTGCTGGAATTCGCCGAGATGGTGCGCGATGTTCCCGCCGAGAATTGCGCGGTCGTGCGGCGGTTCGCCTCGCAGCTCAAGCCCCTGGTGCCCGAAGGAAGCCACGACCAACTACTCGCCGAACTGCAGGCGCTGGTCCAGCCGCCGACGGCCGACGTCGTGCCCGCGGGTCATCTCGACGACGCCGATTAGCCACCGTTGCGCGCCGCGGTCGGAGCTGACTGATCGCCCGTGCCTGCGCCCCGCGTTCCGGACCATTAGTTGCCCTGCGGGGGTGGCTGCGGCGGGCGGGCCTGCTGCTGGTTCTTGTGGCGAAACTGGTCGAACGCGCGCGACAGCGAGTCGAGCAGCTCGGGGACGTGCGGCGCCGCCAGATAGACGCGGCTCGACACGGCCGAGCGCGGGAAAAAACTCGTCACGAAATCGAAACAGAATTCGGCGGGGCTGTGCGAGATGACCACGGTATTGGCGTAGGCGCCGCTCAAAAGGTCGTCGGGCAGTTTGAGCTGTTCGTAGACCTCGGTAATCGGGGGCGGCAGCGCCGCGGCGGCGGTGCCCGGCGGCGGGGCCGGCATTCGCGGCACCGGGCCGAAGCTCTGCTGATACTTTCCCAGGTTTTCCTGCAGCGCCACAACGAACAGCGGAATGACCGTTGACGGAAGTGCCACCCGCGCCACGACCCGCCGCGGCGCCGCCAGGCTCTGCACAAAATCGACCACGAAATCGTGCGGCCCGTGCATCACGATCGCCCCCGTCGCGAACACGCCCCGGCCCACCGCATCGGGCACGCGCGCCGTCGCCGGGTTGTGCTGCACTTCCTGCTGAAATGTATTCCCTCCGACCGGGCGCGGCCCGTCGGCCGGCGGTTCGGAATGCTGGTCGTCAGACATGATCAGAACAATCCTTTCTCGTCATTCTCGTCTTTCAAGCCAGATTCGTGCTCGCCCTGCGGCGCCGGCCGGGCGGCGTTCCGGCGCCGACCCGGCTTACGCACCGCCTGCTCGGATGTTTCCCCCGTGGAAGTTTCCACCGTGGCCCGGGCGTCGAACGGGGCGCACACCGGGTTGCCGCCGGCGTCGGTCCCAGTGAGAATTTCGATCCGCCGCTCAGCCTGTTCCAGCACCTGATGGCAATTCTTCAACAACCGGATGCCCTCTTCAAACCGCACCAGCGACGTCTCGAGGCCGACCTCGCCCTCTTCCAGCTCCTGCACGATCAGCTCAAGGCGTTCGAGCGCCTGCTCGAACGATTGCGGCGCTTCAGAGTTCGATTCAGACATCGCAAGAGCGAAAAGACGTGTGCCGACAGGTAACCCGACCGTTCAAGTTTATCAGATCGCGAGCGCCGCGGGCATGGCATGCCGCGGCAGCTCAAACGTTGCTCGCCGGCTCCTCGACTCGGCTGACAAAACTCCCCTGCGCGAGCCGCGTTTCGACCTCGTCGCCCGCCGACAGTCCGGCGGTTGATCGCAGCACCTCGCCCGTCGCCACGCGCCGCGTGACCGAATACCCGCGATCGAGCACTTTGAGAGGGCTCAGGGCGTCGAGACGTCCGGAAACGGCGGCGATCTGCTGCCGATTGCGTTCCAGCCCGAGCGAAACCGCGCGCCGCAGGCGGGCCTCCCAGTCGTCGAGTCGCTGCGAGCTTTCGTGCAGCCTTTCGCGCGGGCGGGCCAGCACGCGGCGTGACGCCAGCCCTTCGAGCCGCGTGCGGGCCGACCAGGCCTGCCGCGCTAGCGCCTGCGCCAGCCGCCGCTCGAAACCGGCCAGCACGCCACGCACGTCGTCGCGGTGCGGCACAACCAGTTCACCCGCTTCGCTGGGGGTCAGCGCCCGCCGGTCGGCGACGAGATCGGCGACAGTCACGTCGATTTCATGCCCCACGGCGCTGACGACAGGCAGCCGGCATTCAAAAATCGCCCGGGCCACGATCTCGGTATTGAACGCCCACAGGTCTTCGAGGCTGCCACCCCCGCGACCGGCAATCACAACATCCACCTCGCTCAGCAGGTGTACCGACCTCAGGGCCTGCGCAATCTGCTCGGCCGCCCCTTCACCCTGCACAGCCACCGGCACAACCAGCACGTTCGTGCCGGGCCAGCGACGGGTGATCACTTGCAGCATGTCGCGCACCGCGGCCCCGCTGGGGCTCGTCACCAGCGCCACCCGCCGGGGATAGCGCGGCAAGGGCCGCTTGCGAGTCGCGGCAAACAACCCCTCGGCTTCGAGCTTCGCGCACAATTGCCGGAACGCCAGCTCGAGCGCCCCGAGCCCTTTGGGCGCCAACTGCTCGACGACAAGCTGGTACGTGCCGCGCGCTTCGTAAACCTCAATCGGCCCGGCCGCGATCACTTCGAGACCGTCGTGCAGTTCGAAGCGCAAGCGGGTGGCCGTATTTCGCCAGACGACGGCGCGCAGATTGGCGGACTCATCTTTGAGCGTCAGGTAGATGTGCCCCGAGCCGGCCCGCGAAAAATTGGAGATCTCTCCCACCACGTAAACCAGAGGAAAATTCCCCTCGACGGTTTCTTTGATCTGCCGCGTCACCTGCGACACCGAAAGAATTGGCGGGGCAGCCATGGCGAAAGAACTACACGAGCACGTTTTTCAGGAATTGAACCGCGCGCCTGATATCGCCCCGCTTGTCGTCTCCCTGCGTGCGGACGACTGAGATCCACCGGCGATACCCCGCTTCTTCGAGCACCGGCAGAAGCAACCCCCAGTCGGTTTCGCCCCGACCCAGGGGAACTTCCAGCCCGCTGCCGCCGATCTCACGAATCGCGTCGCGGGCCTGCACGTGCGCGACGAACGGCAGCAGCGTTTGCAACGCCTCGTGCGGCTTCTGCCCCGCCAGCACAAACCCGGCCGGGTCGAAATCGACCCCCGCCGGCCCGGTCTGAATCGCACCGATCAGCTCGCGCATCGCCTCGGCCGAATCGTGCATGGGGGCGGCAGCCAGGGTGACGCCGACGCGGTTGCCGTAGGCGGCCAGATCGCCAATCACCTCGACCAGCGTGCGGTATTCCTTCGACGCCTTGTCGCCGGGAATCTTTCCCCAGCGCACCATGAGCACCGTACACCCTAAATCCCAGGCGAAATCCATCGCCGCGCGCGTCGCGGCAACCCGCGCGTCGAGAGATTCTTCATCGAAATACGTCCGCCGCGTGGGAAAATGCGCCGCAGCGACGCGCAGCCCCATTTCGTTCAGATGATGCCGAAACTGCCGGCGGCCCGTCTCGGTCAGTTCCCCGGCCGGCAATTCGTCGCGTAGATCCAATTGCACCCCTTGGGCCCCCATCTCAGCGGCGCTGCGCAGCGCCTGCCGCAGTGGCTCGTTCAAATATCGGGTCGCAATGGCGATTTGCAGGCGAGCCATGAGGTATCCACAGCGCGAGCGCGGGTGCGAGCGCGCGGCGACATCATAGTGACGTTTCCTCGGCCTCGCCAATGCGTCACTCGCCGCAAATACGACGGCGGGAATCGGGCCGGTAGACAGTCTCAAGGGCTCTCTGTCTAATGGCCCGATATGCCGCGCGTCGCCGATCTGATTGCCGAATTGCAGCGCCTGGCCCCGACCGAACTGGCCGAAGAGTGGGACAATGTCGGGTTGTTGCTGGGCGATCGCGATTGGGCCGCACGACGGGTGCTCACTTGCCTGACCCTGACCCCCGACGTGGCCCGCGAGGCGATCGAGCAGCGGGCGTCGCTGGTGGTCACCCATCATCCGGTGCTGTTCCGACCCGTTCAGCGACTGACGGCAGACGACCCGCAGGGACGAATGTTGCTTGAATTGGCCGCCGCGCGCAGTGCGGTTTACAGCCCGCACACGGGTTACGACAGTGCTCAGGACGGCATCAACCGCCAGCTCGCCGACCTGCTGGCGCTCGCCGACGTTGCCCCGTTGCGCCCGACGCCAGGCGCGGCGCGCTGCAAGATCGTTTGTTTCGTGCCCCGCGAGCATCTCGAACGGGTGCAAGAGGCGCTCTGGTCAGCGGGGGCCGGCGTCATCGGCGAATACTCAAAGTGCAGCTTCGTGCTCGACGGAACCGGAAGCTTTCTGGGGTCGGGCGCCGCGAACCCCGCCGTCGGCAAGGCAGAGCAGTTCGAGCAGGTCGCCGAGGCCCGCCTGGAAGTCGTTTGCCCCCGCAGCAGCCTTCCTGACGCGCTCAGGCGCTTGCGGGGCGCCCATCCGTACGAAGAGCCCGCCTACGACGTCTATTCGCTGGAACCCGACACATTGAACTGCGGAGCCGGCCGTCTCGGCCTGGTCTCCCCCCCTTTGCAAAGAGGGGGTCGCCCCATGTGCCTTGCCGAGTTTATTCAACTCGTGAAGGAAAAACTGCACCTGCAACACCTCCAGTTTGTCGGCGACCCCGGGCGCGCGGTGTCGCGCGTCGGGATCTGCTGCGGTTCGGGCGGCGAACTATTGTCGGCGGCCGTCAGCCGCGGGTGTGACGTGTTTCTGACAGGAGAGGCGCGGTTCCACACGTGCCTTGAAGCGCGTGCGGCGGGTATCGCCCTGGTGCTGGCCGGGCATTACGCCACCGAACGCCCCGCGATGGAGCGGCTTGCCGAAATGTTGAAGTCCAGGTGTCCCGATCTCGATGTCACGGCCAGCCGCGTCGAAAGTGACCCGCTGGAATTCGCGTAGTCGTTGCACCTTATTGAAAAACGGCGACAGACACACTCGCGAAATGTGCTTTTCCAAATCCCAGCAGTCTCCGAGAGCGGGACCCCGTGTTTCAACCGCCTGGTAGGCCCGGCCGAGGAGCCACCCTTTGAACCGTCCCCCCGCCGGCACGCTGATCGGTCGCGCCCTGCGGCTGCGCTGCCCGCGCTGCGGCAAGGCGAAGATGTTCACGGGGCTGTTTCGCATGCACCCCACCTGCGCCGCGTGCGGGCTGAAGTTTGAGCGCGAGCCGGGGTACTTCCTGGGCTCGATCTACCTCAACTACGGGATGACGGCGATGCTGTTGGTGGTGGGCTACGTCTCGCTGCGGTTCGGCGCAGGAATCGAATCGAAGTGGCTCTTGATCGGGGCCTCGGCCTTCTGTGTGCTGTTTCCGCTGTTCTACTTCCGGTATGCTCGGGCGCTGTGGCTGGCGATGGATTGTCGATTCGACAGCTCGTTATTCACCGACGAGAAAGTCCCCACCGCAGGAGCGCAACATGAGCGAGACGGATGACGATATCGTCGAAGTGTATTCGGCCGCCGACGTGACCGAGGCCTATTTTCTGCGCGACCTGCTCGCCGATCAGGGAATTCAATCGCAAGTCGTCGGTGATGCGCTGCCCAATCTGCCCCCCGGCCAGGAAAGCGCGCCGCGACTGTGGGTCCATCGCCGTGACGAATCGCGGGCGAAAAACGTTCTGGAAGAATACGAACGCAGACAGCGGGCGCCGCACCCTTTTTCTGACGCGCGCGATGCGTGGAAGTGCCCCAATTGCGGCGAGCTGGTCGAGGCCGATTTCGACCTCTGCTGGAACTGCCAGACGCCGCGCAAGGAATATTGAGCCGAGAACGAGCGGCGTTCCAGCGGGTCGGCACTGCCGGCCGGCGATGGGTTTCCAGGAGACGACTGCGGCTGGCGGGACAGCGCAACACGCCACCCAACGACAGTCCCATCGGGAAACATCGGCGACAAATCAGCAGACCGCCGAGGCGCGATTCGGCCGCGAAAATGCTCAAAAGTCGCAAAAAAGACCGCTTCTTTTGAGCCTCCTGGCGGCCCCGTCCGTTTTCTCCACTTGCGGCCCACAACGATTCGAAGGACGCCAATCAGCGCTGATCGCGCTGATGCGAACTACTCCCTCAACTGATGGGGCGCGCAGGGTAAGGTTCGGTCGGAACCACGCAACTTTTGCAAAGAGGGTTGCAATGTCAAGTTGCCGCCCCCCTGACGGGGTAGAAAAGCGGGAATGTCCAATTGAGTCGGGCAGAGTTTCTCATTGGGACTTTGTTCTTCATATTGCCCGATTTGCGATCGGACTCGCTGTCGCGTGGCACGTCTTCTACGAGCTCGTACCGCGCTTGAAAGCTATGTGGTCAGGGATGCACGGCGACGGCGCGCAGCTACCGCTGTCGGTGTCCTATCTTGTATGGATGTCGGATCGCGTTGTGCTCAATGAATACAAGTGGATTGCAGCGATCGGCGCGGCGATTCTCTTCTATATCGTGCCTGTCAGAAAATCGTTGCGAAGCCGACCGTTGGGGATGGTCCTCCAGACAGTTGAATTTGCGATCCTGCTGGCTGCGGTTGCGTTGTTGTGCCTTGTGGTTGATGGATTGGAGCAACTTGTGATATCGATCGTACTCCGATTTCCGGTTTCCCGCTGATCGGTGCGGCTGCTACGATACGACGACACGACCAGTGAGTCTCTTTGGTTAATTCATCGGCCCTGATGGGCCATCACCGGGCGTGTCGCGCTTGCCGCGCCAGACCGCGCTCAGGCACCGCGGGCGCGTCGGGCGCCGAGATGGTTTCGAGCTGCGCGAGGTACGGCCGCAAAAACTCCGGCCGGTCGCTACGCCCGCCATGCCGATAGTCGCGCCAGATCGCCTGCGCGGCGGTGAACTCGTCGATGCGGGCAATGGAAACCAGGTAATCGAACAATAGCTCGGCGAGGCGCTTGAGCGCAATGCCATTCGTCTTTCCTGACGCGCGATACAGCCAGTCGCTGAACCGCAGGAACTGCTCGAAAGGCGATCCAGTATGCCAGATCAGCGGCGCCGACCGGGTGAAATTTCCGCTGTTGGCCACCAGGTCCCAGTAGCGGGCGAAACGCCGCAACCGCTGCATCGTCGCGAAATCAATCAGGCTTGTCTGCAAGATTTCGTAGGGCGCGTGCGGACTGTAGATCATTCCCCAGGGGGCATCGTGCCGAACGATCGGCGTCCCCCGCAGCCGCTTCAGCATTCCCACCTGAATTTCCTGAGGGGCGAGCGCCACCAGGCGGTCGAAGCCAGCGGCAAAACTCGCGACAGATTCGCCCGGCAGACCCACGATCAGATCGGCGTGTACGTGAACGCCGGTCTCGGCCCGCAGCCAGCGCAGGTTCTCGGCGACTTTCGCGTTATCCTGCCGGCGGCTGATCAGCCCGGCGACGTCTTCGTTGAACGTTTGAATGCCCACCTCAAATTGCAGCGCCCCCGCGGGAAACCGGCCAATCCATTCGCGCAAGGCCTCGGGCAGCCGGTCGGGGATCATTTCAAAATGCAAAAACAAACCGGGCTGATAGCGCTCGAGAAAGAACTCGAGGATGGCGCGGCCCACCTTCAAATTCAGGTTGAACGTGCGATCGACAAACTTGAACTGCCGCACGCCGCGATCGAGCAGCCGCTGCATCGCCGCCAAAAACGCCTCCAACGGCGCCTGTCGCACGGGAATGTCGAGCGACGAAAGACAGAACTCGCATTCGTAGGGGCATCCACGTGACGCTTCGACATAAATCACCCGCTGGGCGATATCCTGCGGCGTATATAGCTCGTAGGGCAGCCGCAGGTCTTCGAATCGGGGCAGGGGGGCCTGCACGACCTTGTCGCGCGGTTTGTCGTCGTTCAGGAGCCGCGCGCAGACGTCGGCGAACGCCAGATCGGCCTCACCCGTGACAACGCAGTCGGCCAGCGCCACGATTTCCTGTCCAGCCGTTTCGTAACTGACCTCAGGCCCCCCCAGAACGAGCCACACGTCGGGCCGCACGCGCTTGAGGTCGGCGGCCAGGTGCGTCGCCTGATCGACGTTCCAGATGTAGACGCCGATTCCGACGATGCGCGGGTTGCGTGCGAGAATCGCTTCGAGCACGTCGACAGGGCGCTGCGACACGTCGAATTCGACAATCTCGGCCCGCTCGCTCAGGTCGCCCAGATTGGCCAGCAGGTAACGCAACCCGAACGCGGCATGCGCGTACTTCGCGTTGAGCGTCGTCAGTACAATGTCTGCCATGCGAGAAAGTGTACATGTTTGCGGCCCAATATCACGCCTGCTACCGTCTATTCGGTCGCCGCGACTTGTCTCTTCGCCCTCGAACAAACAATACACACATGGCGCAACTCACCTTGTTGCGACAGGGCAGCCCGCTGGCCGATGCGGGGCGGCAGGTGGAACTGTTGGAGCGCGATGCGCCGTTGCCACGGTTCGCGCAGGTCTGCGCGGCGCACGGGCTCTCGCCCCTGCAGGCAACCTCGATTGAGACGCTGCAGGTGAACGTCGGCCGGCTGTGCAACCAGATCTGCCGGCACTGCCACGTCGACGCCGGGCCCGAGCGGCGCGAGATTATGTCGCGCGAGACGCTCGCCGAGTGCCTCGCCGTGCTCGCGCGCACCGCAATTCCCGTCGTTGATATTACGGGCGGGGCCCCTGAGATGAACCCGCACTTTCGCTGGTTCGTGACCGAGGCGCGGAAACTGGGCCGGCACGTCATCGACCGCTGCAACCTGACAATTCTGACGTTGCCCGGCTACGACGACTTGCCGGAATTTCTCGCACAACACAAGGTCGAAGTGATCGCCTCGTTGCCCTGCTATCTCGCAGAGAACACCGATGCGCAACGGGGAGAGGGCGCCTACGAGCGCTCGATTGCGGCCTTGAAGCGGCTCAACCGCCTGGGCTACGGGCAACCCGACAGCGATTTGTCGCTGAACCTCGTCTACAACCCGCTGGGGCCCGCGCTGCCCCCCGCACAATCCGCCCTCGAAGCAGCCTATCGCCGCGAACTCTGCGCGCGGCATGGCGTCGTGTTTCACCGCCTGTATGCGCTCGCAAATCTGCCGATCAGCCGATTCCTCGACGACCTTCTGCGGTCAGGGCGGTACGAAGAATATATGGAGCGACTGGTCGCGGCGTTCAACCCGCGCGCCGCGGAGGGAGTCATGTGCCGCACGATCCTCTCGGTCGATTGGCGCGGCCGCCTGTACGACTGCGATTTCAACCAGATGCTCGATCTGCCGCTGGCCCCGGGGCTGCCGCGGCAGATCGAAGATTTCGATGCATTCGCGCTTGCGGCCCGGCCCATCGTTACCGGTCGCCACTGCTTCGGCTGCACCGCGGGGGCCGGGTCAAGCTGCCAGGGAACGATCGTCCATTGACGACCGGTTCAATCCCAGTTGTCGACGATTGATTGCAGCAGGTCGTCTTCGGTCAGTTCTTCGCACGTGGCCACAGGCGCGGTCGAGCCGACGCCGTGCAGTTCATTCAGCAACGATTCAATTGTCGGCGACGATCCGTGCGAATTGTCATTGCCAGGGGCGGCGGGGGCGTCGCCGGCCCGGCACTCAACCGGCAATGTCAGGCTTGCGACCTTGCGCAGGAATTCTTCTTTTGAAAGCGTCGCCTTGACGACGAAGTCGTTGGCGCCCGCCTGCATTGCTGAGGCCAGCGTCTCCTGGCTGCCGTCTCCGGTCGTGATCATCACCGGCACGTGCGACAACTGGTAGTGCGTGCGAAAGGCCTTCAGGGTCCGCAATCCGTCCCAGCCGGGCATCTGAATGTCGATGATCGCCAGGTGCGGCGGGTGTTCGAGCGCCTTGTAGTAACCCTCGGCGCCGTCGGCCGCGACCGAGACGAGAAATTCCTTGCGCAGCATCGACGCCAGCAGGCTGCGAAAGAGCGGATCGTCATCAATGACGACTACGTGCGGACGGGCCATGGCGGCGGTGGCGGTGTTGCGAGCCGGAACAATTCTTGACGAGGCGGCCGGCCGAAATTGACGGGCCGCCGCGAACGATGATCGGCATCCCAAACTTACCGTAAGAACAAGGGGCAGGCCGGTTTTCATTCATTTCAAGCCGATTTCCCCACGACTTGACACTCGCTGTCCTGAGGAACCCACACCACCTTCGGCGCGATCGATCCAATCGCTACCTCCGAGCCCAGAGCAGGCGGAGAACCCGGCGCCCGGGCACACGCTGGCGATCCAGCACTCTTGACGCAGACAAGTGGCCATTGTGCACGATACGCCTGGTACCCAGACGCACCCGCGACTCGCCGCGACAGCGCGGCATTTTTATAATGTTCTCAGGTTCCGGCCTGCCCCGTACCCGCTTTTTGCCGGCAAGCCCAGTCGATTGAACGTCCGCCTTATGCCCATCTACGAATACTCCCGTTGGGATGGCAGCCAGCAGTTTGCGGCCCAGTCGGCCGACAGCGTCTTTGACCAGCTCAGCCAGTATTTGCTCGATTACGGTGAAGACGTGCTCGATGCGCTCGACCAGTTGCAGGCCGACGAACCCGACGTGCTCGAGAAGCTGATCCAGCAGGGGTACATCGAGAAAGACGAGCACGGAAGGTTTCGAGTGACTCCTCGCGGCGTGCGGCGCGTTGAGACCCGGGCCCTCGACGAATTGTTCGACGTCTCGCGCCGCGACAAGCTGGGGCGGCACGAGACCGATTTTCGGGGCGCCGGCCAGACCCAGCATGAAGAGTCGAAGCCGTATGAGTATGGCGACCCCGTCGCCAACCTCAACATGCACGAGACCCTGAAGAACGCGCTGTACCGGCAAGGGGGCGGCTCGCCGATTCAGGTCACCGAAGAAGACCTGGTGGTGTACGACACCGAATACCAGACGAGCTGCGCGACCATCGTGCTGCTCGACATGTCGGGCAGCATGGCCCGTTTCGGGAAGTACGGTCAGGCGAAGAAGGTGGCGCTCGCGCTCACCGCGCTCGTGCGGGGCAGGTATCAGGGCGACGCGATCCAGACCGTCGGGTTCTACACCTACGCCTCGCCTTTGTCGGAACGCGAACTTCTCTATTCAGCCCCCAAACCCGTGAGCATTTTCGACTCGCGCGTGCACCTGCGCATCAACCTCGACAATCCACCGCGGCGGGTGCCCCAGCATTTCACGAACATTCACGCCGGGCTGCAGTTCGCCAGGCGCGCCTTGCGCCGCCAGCCGGCGGTCAACAAGCAGGTGATTGTGATCACCGACGGCGAGCCGACGGCGCACGTCGAAGGCCGCGACCTGGTGTTGATCTATCCACCCGCCCAGAAGACCGCCAGCCTGACGCTGGCCGAGGCCAGGCGCTGCGCGAACGACGGCATTCACCTCTCGGCCTTCGCCCTCGTCGAGGACTATTTCTACCTGGGGCTGGTGAATTTCGTCGAGCAACTGGCAGCGGTCGCCGGCGGCGTCGCCGCCTACTGCAACGCCGACGACCTGGGGAACATGGTCATCGACAGTTTCACGCACGGCCGGCGCAAGCGGCGCACGTTGCGGTAGAACCCCCGGAACGAAAATCAAAAACGCTGACACAGGAGCGAACAAAGGCAACCGAGGCGTGCACGGGGAACGGACCGAATACGCGCATTTGCCGAGTGTCCTCTTGGCCCATTGTCTCCGTTCCCTCTGTTAGCTCCTGTTTATTTTGTTCCCAAGGGACTGACGTCACCGATTCGCCCCTGGCAGCAGCATACGGCTCACACCGTCGGTAAGCTTGAGTTCGTGGAAATTCACGACCAACCCCAGAGGTACGTCCAACAGCTTCATGTAGCTCAGCAGTTTTGCCTTGTGGATCGGGGCGACGGTCTCAATCGCTTTGACCTCGACTAAAACGCACGCCTCAACAAGTAGGTCGAATCGAAGTGGTTCTTCGCGATTGGCTCCTTTGTACTCGATCACTACGGTCCGCTGGCTGGTCGACGCCAAGCCACGAAGTTGCAGTTCCCGGATCAGGCACCACTCGTAAATCGACTCGATCAGCCCCGGGCCGAGATGGCGATGGACTTCGATCGCCGCACCAATGATCTGGTCGGTCAGTGAGTCTGCTTTGTGGAACAGCGGGTGCATGCGGGCGGGCGTCTTGAACGACGCACAATAAATCTTGACAGGAGCAAACAGAGATAACGGAGAAAGACGATGCGGCTCCGGCCCCTGATCGGCCCCTCTGGCTCAGAAGTTCCAGTTCACGCCGAGGCTCAGCGTCTTTAGTGAGAACGCCGTGCGATTGCCCAATAGCGACGGAATGGGCGTGTCGTAGCGGATGATGTTTGTCGGCCGCGCAAGTTCGCCGACCAGGAGGTAGTCGAAGCCGACCCGAAACTGGGCGCTGCGCAAGAACCCGACCTGATTCACCAGGGGCAGCATCGCGAACAGGTAGGTGTCGATGTAAACCGACGTGTCGAACACGGGCGACAGCCGCGTCGTGTTATCGCTCTGCGAAAATGGCGGCCCCTGCTGGGCGAACGCATCGAACCCGTTCACGACGTTCTGGCCCGAGATTTCCGTCCGCTGAAAGCTGGCCGCCAGCGCGAACCGCGTCTGGCCCCAGACCTTGAACAGCCCGTCTCCGAGGTCGTAGCGCAGCCCGATCTGCGGGCCTACCATCCGGCTTCGCACGGCCGTCTGCAGTTCCATCTCGTAGGGGGGGATGCCGATATCCTGCACCGTCGCGTAGTCGATCGTATTGGTCGTGGTGTTGACGGTGTACCCCAGCCCGCTGTCGCCGGCCAGCACCCGAAACTGCTCCCGCACCTGCAGGAATTTGGCCCCGAACAGAAATCGCAGCAGAAAGCTGGGGCGCGACAAAAGCGGTGTCAGGTAGACGTCGATGTCGCCGCCGTACACGTCCTGGTTGTACTGCTGGGCGAACATGCTGTCGAACGGCACGACCTCGCCGTCGCCGCCGTCGTTGAGCGGAATCGACGCCAACGGCTGAAGCTGAAAAATGTCGGTGCCGAAAAAGATTCGCCCCGGCCCCCGCTGCTGGCCGCGCTGAAAGACGTAAAACCCGCTGAGCTGCAGGCCCGAGTCGTCGGGGTTGTCCCAGCCGAAGCGGCCGCGGGCACCATAGTGCAGCATGTCGCCGAATTCACCGGTCGACTGGTGCGGAAACGAATTCGGCGCATCGGGAAAGAAATACAGGTTGTTGAACTGAGGCGCGCCGATCAGATTGTCGCCCGGGGATTTGCCCCAGGCGAGCAGGAATTCGGCGGCCGCGTACCACCGCAGCGAATCTTCTTCGTCGGTGAGCAGGCCGCCCGATTGGCCGTTGTACAGGCCCTCCTCCGTCCACCACTCCGATTCCGCCTGCGCCGGCAGAACCTCAGGGTCGAAAAGAGCCCCGGGCTCGGCTGCAGCCGCGTTGCCCAGCCGCACGGCCGCGACGACGGCCGCGGCCAGAATCCACCCACGTCGAGTCCCCATCGGAAGGCCTCCCCGCCCACCCCGTTCGCGATGTGAAGCACATTTCCGGCGAGAGCGAACGTAGCGATGCTCCCGGAAATGCGGACCCTGCGGGATGTTATCGGGCGTCGCAATTTGCCGTCTGTAGCGCTTGTGCAGGCGCCCGCGCATGCGGAAAAGTCTGCCAAATCGTTAGGGTCTTTCCTTCACCTTTTCGGCATTTGACGTGTCTCCTATAGTACACGCCGCTTGTGCGTCCTGAGGGGAAGCCGTTTCCGCCCTTTGTACCGGCGGACTTCCGCGAGGTCGCGCGAGGCAGGAACGTGGTGACGCTCTCATGGTTCAGGTCCAGCTTCCCGACGGTTCCATCAAGGAATATCCCGAGAGCGCGACCCCGTTCGATGTCGCGCAGAGCATCGGTCCGCGGCTCGCCAGGGCGTGCGTCGCGGCCGTGGTGAACGGCAAGGTCGTCGACCTGACGCGCCCCATCGCCGAGTCAGCCGGCTCAGGGTCGCCGGGGTCCGAGCGCAGCGCAGCCCCCGGTCATGCTGGGGGCTCCCTCCGGTCGACCCCAGCCACCCTTGCGCCGATCAGCCTCCGCCTGCTCACTGACCGCGATGCCGAGGCGCTCGCCGTGATGCGGCATTCGGCCGCGCACCTCATGGCCCGGGCCGTGATGCGGTTGTTTCCCGACGTGGGTCTCGCGTTCGGCCCGACTCTGCCCACCGGCTTTTACTACGATTTCGACATGCCCGGCCGCATCCGCGAGGATGACTTTCCGCGGATCGAGGCCGAAATGCAGAAGCTTGTGCAGGAGGCCGAGTCGTTCGAGCGGTTCGAATTGCCCAGAGACGAGGCGATCGGGTTCGTGCGCGACCTGCGGCAGGAATTGAAGGCCGAACATATACAAACCGGCCTCGCCGACCACCCGACCCTCAGATTCTACCGGCAGGGAGAGTTCGTCGATCTGTGCCGGGGGCCGCACATTCCGCACGCCGGCCAGATCAAGGCGTTCAAGCTGCTCTCGGTGGCGGCGTCGCATTTCAAAGGAGACGCCAGCGGCAAATCGCTGCAGCGGCTGTACGGCACCGCGTTCTTCAGCCAGAAAGACCTCGACGCTTATCTCGCGCAGGTCGAAGAGGCGAAGCGCCGCGATCACCGCGTGCTGGGAAAACAGCACAACCTGTTTCATATCAGCCACGACGTGGGGCCGGGCTTGTGTTTGTGGCTTCCCAAGGGGGCGATCGTCCGGGGGATTCTCGAAGACTTCATCAAAGCCGAGCTGCTGAAACGGGGGTATCAGCCGGTCTACTCGCCGCACATCGGCCGCGTCGAGATGTACGAAACGAGCGGGCATTTTCCGTACTATCGCGACGCCCAGTTCTCGCCGATCTTCGGGCACCCCGGCGGGGCGGTGGTCGATCGCTGGATCAGCCTGCTGGAAGCGAACGAGTTGGATGCCGCCAAAGAAAGGCAGTTCTTCGAATTCTCGCCGCTGCTTGAGGCGCGCATCGAGAACTACCCCCTCGCGGGGGCCCGCGACGAAAGAATCGCCGCCTTGCGCGCCTGGCAATCGCAACAGGAGCGGTACCTGCTCAAACCGATGAACTGCCCGCACCACGTGCAGATTTACAAGTCGCAGCAACGCAGTTACCGCGAGCTGCCCGTGCGGCTGGCGGAATTCGGCACCGTCTATCGGCACGAGCAATCGGGCGAGCTCAACGGCATGTTGCGCGTTCGCGGCCTGACTCAGGACGACGCCCACCAGTTCTGCACTCCCGAGCAGGTCGAAGACGAGTTCCGCGAGACGGTCAAGCTCGTGCAATTCGTTCTGGGCAGCCTGGGGCTTGACGATTATCGCGTGCAGCTCTCATTGCGCGATTCCAAGAGCGACAAGTACGTGGGGAGCGATGAGAACTGGTCCAAGGCCGAAGCCAGCCTAAGGCGCGTGCTGGAAGACCTCAAGCTTTCGTTCGAGCCGCGGTTGGGCGAGGCGGCCTTCTACGGCCCCAAGGCCGACTTCATGGTCCGCGACTGCATCGGCCGCGAATGGCAGTTGGGGACCGTGCAGCTCGACTACAACCTGCCCGAGCGGTTCCAGCTCGAATACATCGGGCCGGACAATCGCCCGCACCGCCCCGTGATGATCCACCGGGCGCCGTTCGGCAGCATGGAGCGGTTCGTGGGCGTGCTGATCGAGCACTTCGCCGCCGCGTTCCCCTTGTGGCTCGCGCCCGAGCAGGTGCGCATTCTGCCGATCAGCGAAAAATTCAACGAGTATGCCGCCGAAGTCGAGCGGCAGTTGAAATCCGCCGGCTTCCGCGTGACGACCGACCTGCGCAGCTCGAAGATCAACGGCAAGATTCGCGACGCGCAGCTCGAGCTGATCCCCTACATGCTGGTGGTGGGGCGCGAAGAGGCCGAGCATGGAACCGTCACCGTGCGCGACCGGCTCGACGCCGAGCACCAGCGGACGATTCCGGTCGGCCAAGCGATTGCCGACCTGACCGCGGAGGTTGACGAGCGGCGGATTCGCCAGACGGTGAAACCACCGGCGGCGAGCGTCGGCAGCGACGCCGCCGAGGCGAACGAGTATTGAGTGTTCGTAGTTCCGCCAGGCGGTGGCGTGACTGCGCAATCGGTTCACCATTGGTTGCTGAAGCGGCTGAAGCCGGGAATACGAGCTTTCGCTGGTGTCATCCAGTGTGGAGTCGCGATTGCTCAAAGACCTCACGAAATCCGAGTGCCTGAGTAACTCGGCACGGATACTATTCAACGTATCCGCATTTCGTTACCATGCACGCGGATGTAACGCGCTTTGCGTGATGAGGTTAGAATCGCCGTGAACAAGACTGAATTCCTGAACATGCGGGTCAGACCTGCTACGAAGCGAGCACTGCGTAGTATTGCCGCCCGCGAGAATCGAAGCATGGCAAACACACTGGAGTGGCTGGTCGCGGACTATGTCGCCAAGCACGGGTTGCAAGTATCGCAACCTGCTAAGCGCGTTCGGGCAGACGCGAGATAGGGAGGATCGCCATGAGGGCAAGTCTACAAAGGACAAACGGCGTTCGCCTGCTGAATGCGCCCCGAGAAGGCGGGGCGGAACAGCCTGACTATCTCATGTGGCATGGGGATGTAGATGCGTTCCTCGGTACGCTGCCGCTGGAGCCGATCTTCGACCTGGTCGTCACGTCCCCGCCGTACAACATCGGCAAGCCCTATGAGAAGCGATCCGACCTGGAAGAATACCTCCAGTGGCAATCGAGGGTCATCAACAAGATTGTGCCGCGGCTGAAGCCGACTGCGAGCCTTTGCTGGCAGGTCGGGAATTATGTTGAGGATGGGCAAATCCTACCATTGGATATTGAATTCGCGCCGATCTTCCGGGCGCACCGGCTCCAGCTCCGCAATCGAATCATTTGGCACTTTGGCCACGGCCTGCACACCAAGCGACGTTTCTCTGGCAGGTACGAAGTGGTGCTGTGGTACACCAAGAGCAAGGACTATATCTTTAACCTCGATGCCGTGCGAATCCCGTCGAAATATCCGGGCAAGCGGCACTTCAAAGGGCCGCGGGTCGGCGAACTCTCCGGCAACCCCTTGGGGAAGAACCCCGAGGATGTGTGGTTTATCCCCAATTGCAAGTCGAACCACATAGAAAAAACCCAACATCCCTGTCAGTTCCCAGTCGGTCTTATTGAGCGACTCGTCCTGGCATTGACAGATGAAGGTGGATTGGTCTTCGATCCCTTTGCCGGCGTCGCTTCAGCCGGGGTCGCTGCAGCGCTGTACGGGCGGCGGTTCTGGGGCTGCGAGATCGCCAAAGAGTATGTGGAAATCGGGCGCGCCCGGCTTACCGACTGCCTTGGCGGAAGGGCAAGGTACCGGCCGCACGATAAAGAAATTTACGACCACACCCAGAGCAACCTGTCGCGGAAGCCATCTGAATGGTCGTGACAGGGGTGCTCCATGAAGGCAAAAGTCTATGGCCACCGCTTCGGGGACAAGCTCATTCCCGAGGGTCTAATCAATGAAGCCATAGCGGCGATAGATTCTTGCTCCGTCGTCACACGGAAAAGATCTTCTAAAAAGATCAAGGAAGCCATTCTGGAATCGTTGGCAGAGAAGGGCTGGCCAGGCGAGGTGACGCTGGACACCGCCTCGAAGATTAGCATCACATCGCGGAAGCAAAGCATCGGGCTTTGTTTCCAGACGGGAAACATGAGCCGGATGTATGCCGATCTCCTCAAGCTACAGGCCGTCTACCTGCGTGGTTCGATAGAGGCGGCTATATTAATCTTGCCAGAAAATGAGTGTGCCAAGCTGCTCGGCGACAACATCGCGAACTGCGACCGCCTTCGGCGCGAACTGGAGATATTTGATCGGGCGATCACCGTCCCGCTTGCCGTCATCGGAATCAAATAGCCATGACTACAGAATCTGATTCGTCCGCGAGTGAATGGGGCTGGCCGCTGCCGAAACGCCGGGAACTCTTTGATGCGTTGAAGCCGGGGTCATCGCACAGCCGGCAGCGGGAGTTCATGGGCAAGCTGTGGACCCTGCCGGTCCTGCGAGTGCCGATCAACGCGCCGAAGTATCGCTTGCTCAACGGCCGGACTGCCTCAGCGCAAGAAGAGTGGCTGGCGAAGCATCCGGACAAGCCAGAAGATTTTTTTCGGAAGGATCCTGAGTCGGATGAAGTGCAAAAAGTCCAGCACAAGCTGCTAGAAAAGCTAATCAAGGGCGGCGGTCTCCTGCTCTACTTCAAGGAGGCAGAAAACAAGCAGAATGAGCCGATCATCCTTGATTCCAATGGCTTCGTCCTCAATGGCAATCGGCGGCTGTGTGCTTGGCGAAACCTTTATAAGGAAGACAAGACGAAATACGGGCACTTGTCGCACGTCGATGTGATCGTGCTGCCGCCGGGGGACGACAAGGCCATCGACAAGCTGGAGGGCGAACTCCAAGTCGAGCCGGATATCCGAGATGACTATACCTGGGACTCGCTCGCCAACATGATGAAAATCCGGCAGAAAATGCACGGGCTGGACACGAAGTCGCTGGCGGACTTCTACAAGAAGCGAGAGGTCGATGTCAAAGAGCTGCTCGACATGCTCGATTATGCCGCGGCCTATCTGGAAAAACGCGACAAGGCTCACCAATGGAGCGAGGTGTCCGACAAGGAATACGCGTTCCGACAAATGGTGAAGCGGCGCGAGGCGTTCGGTGATGCCGGACAAAAGAAGCTGTTTGAGGAAATCGCCTATGTGCTGATCGACGACCCGGAAGGTGGCCGACTCTATGAAGCGATTCCGGATGCCCACAAGCACTTCGAAAAAATCCGCAAGGGGCTTTTGGAGGTGTTTCCGGTGACAGCGTCGGGCGATGGGGGCGGGCTTGATATCCTCGGCGGTGGCACGGTCACTAGCGTTGACGTGCCGCTGGCGCAGGAAATAAGCAAGGACGAGGAGACGCGTAACAAGGCCAGCGGCATCATACGCGACCTAATCGAATACCTGAAGTTGCTTGATAAGGAGAAGAAATCGTCCGACTTCTTGCTGATCCAACTTCAAAAGGCGAACGGCCTGATTCAGAACGGCATTACCAGCGGCCTTCGGCCGGAGTCCAAGAAGGCCGGCGTCGAAGAGCAGCTTCAAGCCATAGAGAAGGGGCTCGCGGAAATCCGGGAGTGGCTGGCGACAAATGCTTAGGATCGCCTACGAAGCCGATACGCGACGCGCGATTCTGAGCTGGGAAGCCTCGCAAAGGGATGCAGAATGGGTCAGGCTGCTCAAGCGCGTATTGAACGACCATAGTGATGAATGCACACAGCTTTCCGCTGAGGCGATTGCTCTGCCGTGGTGGTCGTTCCTGTCTGTCAGGTCGCAAATAAAGCAGGTCCTGGGCGGGTACAAGGTTCCGCTCAAGGTCGGGGAGTTGGCGACAGAGCTGCTAAAAAAGTCGAACGCCAATGAAGTCTCCTACGCGAATGCGAAAAGCGCCACGGCGGCCTCGACTGGCGTTGTCGCCGAACGGCTGAAGGAGAAGGGCTTCATTCGCACACTGACCAACGAGCAGTTGCGTAACGTCGCGAAGCTGGCTGGCCTGAGTGCGGCAGCTACTTTTTCAGTGCCGGGGGCCGGAAAGACTACGGAAGCCTTGGCGCTGTTTTTCCTCCGGGCGGGCGATGAAGACAAACTATTGGTAATCGCCCCGAAAAATGCCTTTGGTGCGTGGGATGAGCAGACGGAAATCTGCGTGCCGAAGTCGGCTGGCTTCACTCGCCTTCGGGGTGGAAGGGATCGGATAGAGCAATTGTTGCATGCAAGCCCGCGGTTCATGCTGATTACTTATCAGCAGTTGCCGCGGGTGCGAGACCTTATTGCAAAGCATGTCAGCAGCCATCGGGTCTTCGTGTACTTGGATGAAAGTCATCGGATAAAGAGCGGCAAGCAGTCGGTGACTGCGGAGAACGTACTGAGCTTGTCACACTTGCCAGTGGGCAAGCTAGTGATGTCAGGTACGCCCATGCCGCAAGCGGTTTCTGATCTGATTCCGCAGTTCTCCTTTCTGTACCCGGAAATGCCGGTTGACGCGGTAACGGTCGCGGATCTCATCAAGCCGGTCTACGTCCGCACAACCAAGCTGGAGCTTAATCTGCCGTTGCCCGATCGACGATTGATCGAGCTTGATATGTCGCCCGTGCAGGCGAAGCTCTACAGTTTGATGCGTTTCGACGTGGCCCAGGCTGCTGAGCAAGCGCTAAGCGTGCGCAGCCGGCTCTCCTTCCGGCGACTTGGCCGAAGCATCGTGCGGCTCATCCAGGTCGTGTCCAATCCGTCGCTTCTCGCCCGCGAGGTCGGCTTCGCCCATGAGGGGCTACTCGGGGAGCTTCTGGAGGAAGGACGGGCACCGAAGGTCGAATATGCGTGCTCACGTGCCAGACAATTGGCAAAGGAAGGGCGCAAGTCGCTGATCTGGACTTCGTTCGTAGCCAACGTCGAGCTGATCTCTGAGCGGCTGTCCGACATCGGGGCTTTGTTTATCCATGGCGGTGTGGAAGCTGGTGATGACGAGGATGAAGACACGCGGGAAGGGAAAATCAAGGCATTTCATGATGATCCTGAAATCCGCGTAATGGTGGCGAACCCGGCAGCCGCCAGCGAAGGAGTCAGCCTGCACACGGTTTGCCATAACGCTATCTATGTGGATCGGACGTTCAATGCCGCCCACTACCTACAATCAGAGGATCGAATTCACCGATTGGGATTGAGTCGCGACCAGGTGCCGGTCATCGAAATTGTGGAGTGCCGGTCAACGATCGATCAAATCGTTCGCTCACGTCTCGGTTTCAAAATCGACCGCATGAGCGCAGTGCTTGATGATCCGTCGCTGAACGTCGATCCGCTGCCGTTCGATCCGGCCAGGTTCGAAGAATCGGATGACTACGGTGCGGGTATCATCGAAGAGGACATCGCGGCAATCACTAGCGGCCTCAGGAATGGGGTCGCAAAATGATTAGCCTATCTCCGGGCTTGCTCTATTCCGCCCAAAGGCTGGTGGATACGGTTGGGAACAACCGGATGAACCGCGAAGAGTTTCTGTTTTCATTCCGGACGATACTCGTATCGCCAGCCGAGGGAGTGCTAACCCTTTCGACGCGCTGCGGTTGGATCAACATCGATGAGGAATTTGCCCTTGATGTGACAGAGATGGGGCGGAAAGTTCAATCGATGGGCGGCGCTCAAGCGAAGCTCCGGCAACAAATCAGGGACTTCATTCAGGCGGTACAGCCCGCTTGGGCTCGCCTGCTACCCGCCGGGCGTGCCGAATCCTTACCGGTGATGCCGCCGGATGCTAGGCAGTGTTTCAACGAAGCTGGGCTCGCAGTCAATCCGCCGACGGATGATGTTATCGCCTGGTGGGATGACTTAGCTGCCGCCGCCCGCGGCCGGCTTGCTGACTATCTGACAAGGGTCGGCCGTGATGGGGAACGTTGCTCGTTGAAGTATGAAGAGCGGCGGGTTGGGCGGCGTCCGATTTGGAAGTCGATCGAGTCGAACAAGAGCGGTTATGATCTGCTTTCACTTGTTTCTAGGGAAGATTGTTCCAAGTTGCAAATCGAGGTAAAAGCCTCGGAGCAGCCGATTGACTCCGCATCGATGCACATTACGCGGACCGAGTGGGAAGTTGCGTCCACCGGCGGGCGATATGTCTTTCATCTGTGGTCAATCACGGATATCAAAAGATTGGTAGTGCTCACCCCGGCGGATCTTGCTGGGCATGTTCCGACTAACTCCGGCATCGGCCGCTGGGAAAGTTTGGAAATCCCGTTTCGGGCATTTGAGGCTTCGTTTCGGGAGGTACCGATTTAAGACAGTGGACCGCCTGACCTGAATTGACAACCTGACCTCGCGGATGTGTCGTTCGCAGTGCCTCACGATCATCGCGATTCAACCTGTCAGGCCAGAACAGTCGGTCCACTAGTCGATTATTTTGCGCGACGCTGAACACAGTGAACTGCGAAGTACCCGGCGTTCTGTTTCCTCTGTTGGCTCCTGTTCCAGGCCTTTTTTTGTTGTCGCTGCAAATCTCACTGGTCCGCACCAATGCCAATGGCATGTGCCTGTTCACTTGTGGTCATTCACGACCGCGCCGCCTGAACCGTCAGCGAAAGCCCCAGCGCCTTTGTGACGGCCACCAGCGTTGAGAGCCTGGGGTTGCCGCGGGATGACAGGACGCGATACAGACTCTCGCGCTTGATGCCCGCGGCTTTGGCGACTTTCGCCAGACCGCCGCGCGCCTCGGCCACGTGGCGCAGCGCGATCAGCAGCACTTGTGGCTCGTCGGTGTCTTCCAGCGCCGCCCGCAGGTACTCGGCGGCAAACGTCGGGTTGCGCTGCAGTTTTCGGGCGATCACCTCGTCGTGCGAAATGCTGGCTTTCGATCTCATGGGGTAGTCGTCCTTTTCCGAGAATCGGCCCAAAACCTGAGCGCCCGTTCGATATCGCGCGTCTGGGTCCGCTTGTCGCCGCCGCACAACAACAAAACGGCCGTCGATTCTGTCACGGCGTAGTACACTCGATACCCGGTCCGTGGTCGATTCGGATTTCCCAGATGCCACCACGCAAACTCCGACAATCACCAAAGTTTCCCGCAGACAGGCGGGCAATGCGCGCCGCAATGCGGGCTTCCGCACGGTCATCTCGAAGTGATGCCAGCCATTGCTCGAATACGTTTTTTCCGGATGCGGTCACGTCGTGCAGGTTTTCGCGCATCCGGACTATTGTAACTTATAAATTACTCAGGACAACTGCCGTATCTTTGCCCGGCTCTCGGCTTTCTCCACTGCGCGCGGCGCTTCAAATGGGGTAAACTGACCTTTCGCAGCCGGCTGCTCACGCCAAACGGGCGCCGTCCGACAGATGCCGGCCGACTGCACTTGCACCCGACGAGGCCTCGCCGATGAGCCTGTTGACAATCGTGCTGATTTCCGCGGCCTGCCTGAGCGTGGCCTATGTGACCTACGGCCGGATTCTGGCGCGGCTTGTCGATTTGCGGCCTGACGTCAAGACCCCCGCCGTCGAACTGCGCGACGACGTCGATTACGCGCCGATCGAGCCCAAATTTCTCTTGAGCCAGCATTTCTCGGCCATCGCGGCCGCAGGGCCGATCGTGGGGCCGATTCTGGCGGGAGTTATGTTCGGGTGGGTGCCGGCGCTGATCTGGATTCTGGTTGGGTCAATCTTTATCGGCGGCGTCCACGATTTCATGGCGCTCGTCGCGTCGATCCGTCACAAGGCGCGGTCGATTGCCGAAGTGGTCCGCGACAACATGAGCCGGCGGTCGTATATCCTGTTCCTGGCGTTCGTGTGGTTGGCGCTCGTGTACATTATCGTGGCATTCACCGACGTGACGGCCACGTCGTTTCTGGGGGTGCAGACGCTTGAAAACGGGCAGGTGATCGAAGGGGGAGGTACGGCCACGTCGTCATTGTTGTACCTGGCGCTGCCCATCATCATGGGACTGCTTTTGCGGTTCACAAAGCTGACGGTTGGCTGGGCGACCGTCATTTTCCTGCCGCTGGTGGCGCTCTCGATCTGGGTCGGTCAGTTCGCACCGTTGTCGATCGAAAACTGGTTCGGCCTGAAGGAATTCGCGGCCGACGAATTGCCGCGCACCGTGGCCTCGGTGGAAGAAACGCTCAGCCCCGAACAGTTTGCGGCGTTTCGCAAGAGGGCGTCGCACGACCGGCAGGTGTTTCAACTGGCCGATGCGAAGTTCGCCGATGCCGTCTTCGCGGGTGAGTTGGCGCTGTCGGATGCGCAGAAGTCAGAATTGGCGGCGACGCTCGAAGCGCCGCTGTTGAAATACAATCGCATCATGAGCGACTCGCAGCGCTGCTGGAACCTGGTGCTCTTGGTGTACTGCGTCATCGCGTCGGTCGTTCCCATGTGGCTGTTGCTCCAGCCGCGCGGTCATCTGGGAGGGTACTTCCTGTATGCGGCGCTGGGGGCAGGGGCGCTGGGAATCATGTTCGGGGGCAAGGCGATCGCGTACCCCGCGTTTCGGGGGTTCGAGGTGGGCGCGCAAGGCGCTCTGATTCCGCTGTTTCCGATACTCTTCATCACGATCGCCTGCGGGGCCTGTTCGGGGTTTCATTCGATCATCGCCTCGGGCACCACCTCGAAGCAGTTGCGGCGCGAGCCCGACGCGCGGCCGATCGGCTATGGCGCGATGCTGCTCGAAGCGATGGTCGCCGTCGTCTCGCTGTGCTGCGTCATGATGCTGGCGCCCGACAACCCCGACCTGAAGCGCGGCCCGAATTTTCTGTACGCCTCGGGAATCGGCAGTTTCCTGAGCGTGCTCAACGTATCGGCCGCATTCGGCGTTTCTTTCGGGCTGATGGCCTTTACTACGTTTGTTTACGACACGCTCGACGTCTGCACGCGGTTGGGGCGTTACATCCTTCAGGAACTGACCGGGGCCAGCGGCCGGGCAGGGCGATGGGTGGCCACCGCCTTGACCGCAGGCGTTCCGCTGGTGTTTCTGATGTGGCAGCCGGTTGACGCGCAGGGGAAAATGGTCGAGCGCTGGCGCGTGTTCTGGGACCTGTTCGGCGCCAGCAACCAGCTTCTGGCCGCCTTGACGCTGTTGGGGGTGACGGTCTGGCTGTGGCGGACCTACAGGGCGAAATGGGTGTTGTTCGTTACGGGGCTGCCCTGCGTATGGATGTACGTCATGAGCATGTGGGCCCTGGTGCGGATCCTCTGGCCTTTGGGGGCCGGGTTGCAGCACGCTTTCGACACCGGGAATCTTGGCCCGTTAGGCAACCCGGTTCCCTGGGTGGCGCTGGTGCTTGCCTCGCTGGGGGGCTTGCTGCTGGCCGAGGCGCTGCGCATTTTCTTAAGCGGCATCACCCGCCCGCCTGCGGCCCAGGTCGAGCGGCTGGCCCTTCCGACGTAGCCTCGGGTGCAACAGGCACTACCGGCAGACTCGCCATCGGCGGCGAACCCGAATTAACGTCAGAACCGCTGCGGCTGCCGGCCGGGTCGTGCGTGTCGCGAGTTTTTCTCCTTTCGCGACTCTGATTTGCAGCAATGCTTGACGATCTTCCATGAGAGTTTGCCGGAAGGGCCGTGCGCTCGGCCGGAAACTCGATATGCTAAGATTACGATGCCCAGAGCCCGCGGCGGGTGCCAAGCGCCTGGTCACTGAAGACCGCACCGAACCTACCCATTGCATGACGTAAGGAGAGGGGAAGATGCTTGTTCTGTCGAGGCAGCGCGACGAAAGCATCATAATCGGCGAGAACATCGTGATCACCGTGGTGGATATCCGCGGTGACAAGGTGCGTCTGGGCATTCAGGCGCCGACCGAGATCCCCGTGCATCGGCAGGAAGTGTACGAGGCCATTCAGCGCGAAAACCTGCGGGCCCAGGGGCTTGATCCTGAGGGAGTTTCAGCGGTCCTCAGCAAATTCCCCAATCGACGCAATTCAAAGCCCGCCGGTTGATACCGCAGGCGGCGCACCCCTCAGGTCCGGCATAACCGGCACAATCGAGCGGCCCCGGCCGCCTTGAAGGGCGACTGCATCTGAAGCGATACTTGGGCGGTCCTTCTTGGTTCGCTGTTCTTGGCCCGAGTCGCTCACTGGTGTCTGAAACGTCCGCGACGCGCCCGTTCGAATACCAGCTCGAACATGTCGACCGCGCGACGGGTGCGCGCGTCGGCCGCTGGCTTACCCCGCATGGGGCGGTCGAGACTCCGGCATTCATGCCGGTCGGAACGGCAGCCACGGTGAAAGGGCTCTTGCCCGAACAGCTTCGCGAAGCCGGCGTTCAAATGGTGCTCGCGAATACGTACCACCTGGCGCTGCGACCGGGGGCTGACGTCGTCGCGGAACTTGGCGGCCTGCACCGCATGATGGGCTGGAACGGGCCGATTCTCACCGACAGCGGCGGGTTTCAGGTATTCAGTCTCGCGAAGCTCGCCGGCCTCGACGACCAGCAGGTCGTCTTCCGCTCGCACATCGACGGCGACCTGCTCGAGCTGTCGCCCGAACGGGCAATCCGCATTCAAGAGCAGCTCGGCGCCGACTGCATCATGTGTCTTGACGAGTGCCTTCCGCACGACGCGCCCCACGAACGCCTGCTGGCCGCGGTCGATCGCACGACCCGCTGGGCGGCGCGCTGCCGAGACGCGCACGCCCGCGCCGACCAGGCGCTACTGGGCATCGTGCAGGGGGGCACGAGCCGCGAGTTGAGGGAACGTTCGGCCGAGGGCCTGCTGCCTCTCGATTTTCCCGGTTATGCCTTCGGCGGCTTGAGCGTGGGAGAACTTCCTGAAGCGATGTACGCCACGCTCAACTTTACGGTGCCGCTGTTGCCCGCTGACCGGCCACGATACCTGATGGGAGTCGGCCGGCCGGTCGATCTCGTCGAGTCGGTACTGCGGGGCATCGACCTGTTCGATTGCGTACTCCCCACGCGCAACGGGCGCAACGCCATGGCCTTCACGCACACGGGGGCAATTCGCCTCAAGAATCAGAGGTACGCGCGCGACCCGGCGCCGCTTGACGCCGCCTGCAACTGCCCGGTCTGCCGCCGATTCAGCCGCGCCTATCTGCGGCACCTGTTTCTGACGCACGAGATGCTGGGGCCGATTCTCGTGTCGTGGCACAACGTGGCATACTACCAGGAGCTGTTGGCCCGGCTGCGTGGGGCGATTCGCGAAGATCGGGCCCATGAGTTTCGAGCGGTTCAGCTTGCCGGGTGGAACGACAATCCCTAAGATGCCGGCGTCCGCCTCGGTCGTTTCGGGGCGAGGCGGCCACCGATGTGGCTATCAGGTCGCGACGCCCGCCTGGGGAAAGGGCGAGCCGGGATGCCCACGGGCGTCCTTTCTCTTTGCTGACTCAAGGGCACGGACTATTCACATGGACTGGGTGTCGGCCAGCTTGTTGTTTGCCGAGGGCGAGCAGAACGCCCCGCAGAAAAATCAGGGCGGGGGGTCTGAACTGGTCATGTTCGCCCCGTTTCTGGTCATCGCTGTGCTGTTCTACGTGTTGCTCATTCGGCCCCAGCGGCGCGAGCAGGCGACGCGCGAGGCGATGCTCTCGGCGCTCAAGAAAAACGACAAGGTGGTCACCATCGGCGGAATGATCGGCACAGTGGCCAACATTTCCGCCGACGGCCAGGAAGTGACCCTGAAGGTCGACGACAACACCCGCATTCGAATGGTGCGCAGCAGCATTCAGCGCGTGTTGACGCCCGAGGCCGAGGGGGAAAAGCCCGCCGAATCCAAATGATTCGCCCCTGGCGCGGGCGTGGATCGCGCCGTTTTGCCGCTCACTCGAGGACCTCTGCTTTATGAGTTCCGTCGCCGAATACTTTGAGATCCTGTGCTGGCTGCTGGTGTTTCTGGTCGCCCCGTTTGCTCTGGGGATTGGGATCTGCCGGGCGCTGCGCGTCAGAGACTACGCCGTGCCGCTGGCATGTGTGCTGTTTACTGTCTTTATCGCATTCCTGCCGTTTGCGCGAAGGATCGTGCAGACCGAACGGGTGGCCTATCGGACCGAGACGAATGAGTACGTGTCGGCCGATCGGGTCGTCGACGGCACCGATCCCGAGACGCAGCAGCCAGCCAGAGTGATTGCCGCGACGCAAGAGCGCGTGCGCGCTGAACCGCTGGCCCGAAAAGATATCGTCAAGGAAGACGGGCGCTGGGTCCTCGCGAAAGACCCGACGATTCAAGTCGTCAATCGCACCACGGTCGACTTCTCGCGATGGAACGACGCCATCAGCTACGGCATCGACCTCGCCGGCGGGACGAACCTGGTATACGAGGTCGACGAGCAGCGGGCGCAGGGCGATACCATCACGATTGACAACAACCTGATGGACAGGCTGGTCGGCGCGGTCAGTCGGCGCGTCAATCCGGCCGGAACTAAAGAAATCGTTGTGCGTCGGCTCGGTCGCGCACGCATCGAGATCATCCTGCCAGGGGCCGACCCCGCGGTAGTCGAAGACACCAAGGTGCAGATCACCAAGCTGGGGAGCCTGGCGTTTTCGATCGTTGCGAACCGTCGCGACCACAACGACATCATCACGCGCGCGTTGGCGAACCCCGGCAAAGAGATTTTTGCGAACAACTCAGTTGTGGCCCGCTGGCGCCCCATCGCGCCGGAAAGGGCGCCCGATGGAACGGAAAGTCCAAATACCGAGTTCGACAACGACCCGGAAATCGCCGTCCGCCAGATGGCCGAGCGCGCCCCGGGGTACAAGGAAGTACTGATCCTGAACGAGCCCAACCCTGATCGACAGATCACGGGCAAGTTGCTGAGGCGCGCCTACCCCACCACCGACGAGAACGCCCGGCCGGCCGTGGGCTTCCAATTCAATCAGAGAGGCGGGTACCTGTTCGGCGAGCTCACCAAACAGTATTCGCCGCGCAAAGACGGCTCGAGACGCCGGCTGGCGGTGATGCTCAATGGAGAGGTGTTCACGGCGCCGTCGATCAATTCGATTATCACCGGCACAGGCATCATTGAGAGTCCCAATTTCAACCGCAAAGAGGTTGAGAAGGTCGTCAACCTGCTGAACGCCGGGGCCCTGCCGGTGCCCATCAAAACCGCCCCGATCAGCGAGTTCAGCATCAGCCCCACGCTGGGTTTCGACGTGCAGTCGAAGGGGAAGCTGGCCTTGTGGGTCTCGTCGATCGCCGTGATTGTGTTCATGGCGGTGTACTACTTTGTCGCCGGGCTCGTCGCCGATCTGGCGCTCTTGCTGAACCTGCTGTTCATCGTGTCGATCATGGCGTTCGTAAAGGCCGCCTTCACGCTGCCGGGCCTGGCGGGGCTGGTACTGAGCGCCGGCATGGCCGTCGACGCCAACGTGCTGATCTACGAGCGGATGCGCGAAGAGCTTGCGCGCGGCGCCAGCCTGCGGATGGCGATCCACAACGGGTTCGACAAGGCGTTCACCGCCATTTTCGACTCGAACATCACAACGCTGATCACGGCGGTCATTCTGTACATGATCGGCACCGAAACGGTGAAGGGCTTTGCCGTGGCGCTGTTCATCGGGCTGGCGATGAACCTGTACACCGCCGTCTACGTCAGCCGGCTGTTGATGAATATTCTCGAGCGCTCGCGGTCGATCAAGAACCTGCGGATGCTCAGCCTGATCGGCACGACGAATTTCGATTTTGTCGGCAAGCAGGTCGTGGCATCGGCCGCGTCGCTGGTGCTGATCGTTGCCGGCCTGGCGGCGTTCTTCGCCCGCGGGCGGTCGAATTACGATATCGACTTCACCGGCGGGACGTCGGTGACGATGCAGTTCAGCTCGCCGCAGGAAACCCAAACCGTCCGCGATCGGCTCGAACAGACGTTCAACAAGAACATCACCGTCGAAGAGCTGACTCCCTCGGCACAGGTCGCGAAAGGAACGTATTTTCGGCTGCGCGTGGCCAACGAAGGCGAACAGGACGTCGACCCGCGCGAGATCGAACGCCGGGTAAACGAAACGTTCCCGAACCTGCTGGCGCGCAAGAACGTCTCGTTTGGCGAGATTCAGGCTGTGGGGGGCGAAGGTTCAGATCGCACCAAGGAAGCCGAAAAGACCGGGGCTGCTGCGGCAGGCGCGCCGGGTTTCGAGGTGCCTTTGACGTTTACTGACGAACGGGGCCGTCCGACCGAAATCGCGCCGGCGACATTCGCCCGTTACCTAAACGAGCGATTGGCAGCGAAGTATCCCGACCCTGAGGCTCTCTTGATGCTTGAAGGCACAGCCGGTTCGGGCACACATGCCCGAGAGGGACAGGTCAAGACCTATTCGGCCATTACGTTGCGAGCCGCCCCGGCGATCGAACCGACAGACCTCAGAACGGCGCTGACCGCCATCGCTTCGACGATGCAGAACACACCTCTGTTCGACGAAGTCACTACGTTTGAAAGCTCGGTCGCCAGTGAAACGAAGCAGTCGGCGCTGATTGCAATCGTCGCCAGCCTGATCGCGATCGTGGCCTACCTCTGGTTCCGGTTCGAGAGCCTGATTTTTGGCCTGGCGGCCGTCGTGGCCCTCGCGCACGACGTGCTGGTGTCGCTCGGTTGTATCGCTCTGGCGTCGTACCTGGCAGCCACTCCGCTGGGGCCGCCGCTGCTCTTGACCGATTTCAAAATCAACATGGCCATGATTGCCGCCTTCCTGACGATTGTGGGTTATTCGATCAACGACACGATCGTGATCTTCGACCGGCTGCGCGAGGTGCGGGGGAAGAATCCGCTCATCACCAAAGAAATGATCAACCTGACCGTGAACCAGACCCTCGGCCGGACAATTCTGACGGCGTTCACTGTGTTTCTGACTGTGCTGATCCTCTATGTTCTGGGGGGCGAAGGGATCCACGGGTTCGCCTTCTGCATGGTCATCGGCGCCATCGCCGGCACGTACAGCACCGTCTACATCGCCAGCCCGCTGGTGCTGGTGTTCATGCAGCGCGCCCTGGGGAAGACCGCGAAAAGTTCCGGCCGACAAACTGCCGCAGCGTGAGTGGACAAAGGGACAAGGGATTGGCGGGCTGCCGCTAACCGATCGCCAATTCCTCGTCGCACACATCAGTCACGAACATGCAACCCGGGGCATGCGTGATCGCCAGGGGGGGCCGTACGGCCATCATGGCCACCTGAGGCGTCACGCCGCACGCCCAGAACACGGGCACTTCGTCCGCCTCAACTGGCACGGCATCGCCGAAGTCGGGCTTTGAAAGATCGGCGATTCCGATCTGTTCGGGCCGGCCAAAATGCACCGGCGCTCCGTGGACCGAGGGGTACCGCGCGCTGATCTGCACGGCGCGAATTGCGTCGGCAGGCGTCAACGGGCGCATGGAAACCACGAGCGGACCATGAAATGCTCCCGCCGCAGCGCAGGCGATTTTCGTTCGATACATGGGCACGTTGAGACCGAGTTCAAGGTGTCGAACCGGTACGCCGGCCCGCAAAAGTGCCGCCTCAAACGTAAACGAACACCCGATCAGAAAGCTCACCAGGTCGTCGCGCCAGACGTGCAGAATATCCGCTGGTTCTTCGACCAGAAGGCCATCACGCCAGACGCGATAGCGCGGCAGGTCGGTTCGCAGATCGGCCTGCGGGGCAACGCGCGGCGCGACGGTTTGCCCCGGTTCGGTCACGTCCAAGAGCGGGCAGGGCTTCGGGTTCCGCTGGCAGAAAAGCAGAAAATCGGCCGCAATCGAGCGAGGCACGACGACCAGGTTGGCCTGCGCGTACCCGGGCGCGAGGCCTGACGTGTGTGCTTTCAGCGTGCCGCGTCGGGCGGCCAGACGAACCTGAAGGCCGGTTTGCAGGGCCGCAAGGTCAGTCATCGAAGACGATTCAGAATCAACCATGCCGGTTGCCGGCGGGAGTTTGCCCCAGCTCGCGCAAAAGCTCAAACGAATAGATGCCGGTCATGTGTCCGTCGCTGAAGTCGATCTGGTAGGCGTAATTGCCGACCGGGTGCATGGCCACCGCGTGAACCGGCGCCGCCTCTTCGGGCTTGAGAATTCGGAGCGCAGTGGCAGGCTCTGCGCGCGTCTGACGGCACGTCGCACAGGGGCAGGCATCTCGCAATACCTGCCACGCGATGCGCTGCACGACGCCATCGTTCCATTCGACTTCCAGAGACGACTTGTCGGCCTTGAGTGCTTTGGGAATTTGAGAAAGCGTCATGATGGCATCACTTGGCATCGCGCCTTCGCAGCACGAGCACCGGGCAGTCGGCGTGGCGGATGACCCGCTCGGCGACCGACCCTAATACGAACCGCCGGATTCCGTGGTAACCGTGCGACGGGATAACAATCAATTCCGCCCCGACTTCGCGAGCATACTCAGTGACCCCCAGGCCGGGGTCACCGTGCCGCACGATCATTCGCGCGCCCGCAACGTCGTGCTGCTTTACGAACTCGGCAAAGTGTTTTTGGGTGGCGGCCACACGCGATTCTTCCGTGAGCGTATCGAAGACCATGCCGGGAGACATGTAGTCGAGCGGCAGCAGCACATGAATCACGTGCAGGTCGGCGGGGTTAGCCACCAGTTGCTTCGCCGTGGCGAGCGCGTCAGCCGACGAATCGGAAAAATCGACCGGTACAACGACGGTTTTTCTGGGAAGCCATGGCATGCGTTGTCGCCCTCGAGATGAGTGACCGGGCGATTCTCAATCGCCCGCTGACATGATACTCAGGCAACCGACTGCCGATCAATTCGGTGTGGAAACCGACCGTGTAATCAGCGGGCTTCGTGAAACTCGCCGGCCCGGTAGCGTTTCCAATAGTCGTCAAGATCGCGTTTCACCTGTCCGCTCAAGAGGAAGACGCCGATGAGGTTGGGAAACGCCATTCCCAGGATCATCAGATCGCCGAATTGCAGCACCTGGGTGGCCGAAATGATCGCGCCCAGGAACGTGAAGACCAGAAACAACAGCTTGAACCACAGCGAGCTATGGTCGCCGAACAAATAGCACCAGCAGCGTTCTCCATAGTAGAACCACGAAATGAGCGTCGCGAAGGCGAACAGAAACACGCAGACGGCAAGCACGAAAGGCGCCCCCGCGATCGAGCCTGCCAAAGCCCGCGAGGTCAGAGCGCTACCCTTTCCAGCGTCGACCAGCGCCGCATGCGCCGGGTCATTGTACGCACCCGAAACAACCATCACGAGGGCCGTCATCGTGCAGACGACAACCGTATCGATAAACGGCTCGAGCAGTGCAACAATCCCCTCGCGAACCGGGTACAGCGTTCGAGCCGCCGAATGGGCAATGGCTGCTGAGCCTGTTCCGGCTTCGTTCGAGAAGGCGGCCCGCTGGAAGCTTTTCACGAAGACCCCCAGCATCGAGCCATAAATGGCGTCCGGGGTGAAGGCCTCGCGAACGATGCGGGCCAGCGCGGCGGGCAGAACGGCATAATGCACCACCAGCACCCACAGACACGCGCCGACGTACAAAACGCACATGAAGGGGACGATGCGTTCGGCCGTCGCGCCGATCCGGCGGATGCCCCCCAGAATCACCAGCCCCACTAGGACGGTCATCACGAAGCCATAGACCCAGGGGTTCTCGACAACATAGGGCACCGCCTCGCCAATGCCGTTCAGTGACTGGCTGACCTGCCAGGCGTTTCCACCTCCCAGCGAACCGCCAATGCACATCAGGCAGAACAGGACGGCCAGAAACCGTCCCAATCGCGGCAACCCCAGCTCGCCTAAGCCGTTCGACAGGTAGTACATCGCACCACCCATCACCTGCCCGTCAGCTCGTAGCTCGCGATACTTCTGCCCCAGCGTGCATTCCGTAAACTTGGCTGACATTCCGACGAGTCCGGCGAGAATCATCCAAAAGGTCGCCCCCGGCCCCCCCTGGCCGACCGCGATCGCCACGCCGGCAATGTTTCCCAGCCCGAGGGTACCTGAGAGGGCAGCCGAAAGGGCCTGGAAATGGGTCACCTCGCCCGGCTGCCGCTGATCGTCGAAGTGCCCGAGGGTAACGCGCACGGCATGATGAAAACCTCGGAAATTGATAAACCGCATTTGCAGCGTCAGATATAACGCGGCAACCGCCAGCCAGAGCACCACCAGCGGGATACCCCAGACGTCGTAGAAGATCACAGCACTCAGCCACCGATTGACCGCGCCGGCATACCCGTCCAAAGTCTGTTCGAGGTTTTCAGTCATAACTGATTACTAGATAGAATGTTGTGAAATAATTCCCAGTTTTCAGAAATTTATGCAGTTTTAGTTGTCAAAATTCTGCGACAACACCTAGAATGACGTCGGCCTTGGGATTATGGCAACTCAGGTTGATAACAGTGCGCACCGCATTTGAACAATCCGACGGCCAATTTCTCAGCGAGCTGCATCGCATGGGGCCGCGGACGGTGCAGGCGATTTGTGCTGCGATTGGCGTGACGGCGACGGCTGTAAGGCAGCGGTTGCAGCGGCTGCAGTCGGCCGGGCTCGTCGAACGCGAGTTGGTGCGTGCAGGGCGCGGGCGGCCGCATTTTGTGTACCGGGTGACTGACGCGGCACTGCGGCAACTGGGTGACAATTACGGCGACCTGGCGCTGATTCTGTGGCGCGAGATTCGCGCAATTGCTGACGCCGGGGTCCGTGCTTCGATAACAAGCCGGGTGCGCGACGCTTTGGTGGCGCGGCTCGGTCGCCAGATGGATGGCACGCTGCAAGAGCGGGCACGAAGATTGAGCGAAGCCTTGGTCCGCCGCGGCTATGACGTCGAGTTGACGCACGCGGCAGATCTGCCGATCCTTCGCGAGAACAACTGCCCCTATCAGGAATTGGCTGAAGAAGATCGCGATATCTGCGGTCTCGAGCGTGAAGTTTTCGAGCAGTCGCTGGGGGCAAAAGTGCGGCTGACGCAGTGTTGCCTGGATGGCCATCATTGTTGTGATTTCGAGGTGCAATGTGAACAACACGTGGATTGACGGACGGTTTGAAGAGAACCTGATTATTACCACGGTCGAGCAGGGGATGAACTGGGCCCGCCAGGCCAGCATCTGGCCCATGACCTTCGGGCTTGCCTGCTGCGCGATTGAGATGATGGCGGCTGGCGCCAGCCGTTTCGATCTCGACCGTTTTGGCGCCGGCGCCTTCCGGGCGACGCCGCGTCAGGCCGATCTGATGATCGTCGCCGGCACGGTGACGTTCAAGATGGCCAGCCGCGTAAGGCGTTTGTACGAGCAGATGCCTGACCCGAAGTACGTGATTGCCATGGGCGCCTGCACCGTAGGGGGGGGGCCCTATTTCAAATGGGGCTATCATGTGGTGAAAGGGGTCGACCTGGTGGTGCCGGTGGATGTTTACGTTCCGGGTTGCCCTCCCCGCCCTGAAGCGCTGCTCGAAGGGCTGATGCGAATCCAGGACAAGATCAAGGCCCGCAAATACGGCAAAGTGGCGGGTACGGCGGGGCCCGGTCAGCGCGGAGAGAAAATCGACGACGAGCTTCCCGTTCCGCATCACAGCGGGTATGCCGCGACCCCGCAACTGGTGGAGGTTTAACCCTCTCGAAGAGTGCGTTTACCGGGTCAATGAACAAGCCTGCGTTTCTGTGATTGCATTGCGAGTCGTTATGTCGAGCCTGTTGAAAATTGAAAACCTGTGCGTGGCGGTCGACGAGAAGCCGATTTTGAAGGGGGTCAACCTCGAGATCAGGCAGGGGGAAATCCATGCCCTGATGGGGCCGAACGGGTCGGGGAAAAGCACCCTCGCCTACGCCCTGATGGGGCACCCCAAATACGAGGTGACTGAAGGCCAAATGTCGATCGACGGTTTGAGCCTCTTGGAGCTCGAACCCGACGCGCGGGCGCGCCTGGGCCTGTTCCTCGCGTTCCAGTACCCCGTGACGATCCCCGGGGTGAAGGTGGCCGACTTCCTGCGGCACGCTGTATCGAATATCCGCAATCCCCAGCGCAAAGAAGGGGAGGGACTGATTCCAATGCGCGATTTCCGCAAGGAATTGCGGGCCCGCATGGACGAACTGGGGATCGATCAGGAATTCGCGAGGCGGTACCTCAACGACGGCTTTTCGGGCGGCGAAAAGAAACGCATGGAAATCCTGCAGCTCGCGATGCTCCGCCCGAAATTCGCGATCCTCGATGAAACCGACAGCGGGCTCGACAGCGACGCCGTGCGATTTGTCAGCGAATCGCTGTCGCGCCTGTGCGGGCCCGACATGGCGTTGGTCATCATCACGCACCACGAGCGACTGCTGGAATTCAATCGGCCGCAGCACACGCATGTCATGCTGGCTGGCCGCGTCGTCGAACATGGCGACGCCCGCCTGGCTCACGAGCTGCATGACCAGGGGTACGCCGGCATTCGAGCGCGACACCCGGATGCGGCTGCCGAAGAACAGAAACAGGTCGAAGCCCGCAAGCAGGCCGAACAGGGTGTGGTGAAAGTGTAGTGAGAAGCGTGTTCATGCCGTCGTTTGGATGGCGGCAAAGGAGATGCAAGCGTGTCAACCGACCTGAAAACCGACGTCGGAGACGAACTGGGGCTGGGTGAATACCGCTTCGGGTTCCACGATCCGACCGACAAATACGTCTTTACGGCGCGAAAAGGCATCGATCGCGAAATCGTCAGCCAGATTTCGGAGATGAAGAGCGAACCGGCCTGGATGCGCGAGTTTCGCCTCAAGGCTCTCGACATCTTCTTCAAGAAGCCTTTGCCCCAATGGGGCGGCGACCTGAATCAACTCAACTTCCAGGACATCCATTATTACGTCAGGGCCTCGCAATCGCAGGAACGAAGTTGGGAGGAAGTGCCCGACGATATCCGCCGGACTTACGAGCGTCTGGGAATTCCTGAAGCTGAAAGAAAACGGCTCGTCGCGGGCGTCAAGGCCCAATATGAGTCTGAAGTGGTGTATGGCAGCCTGCAGGAGGACCTCGCCAAGCAGGGAGTGATTTTCACCGACACCGATTCGGCCCTGCGCGAGCACCCCGAGCTGTTCCGTGAATACTTCGGCACCGTCATCCCGTCGGCCGATAACAAATTCGCGGCCTTGAACTCGGCGGTCTGGTCGGGCGGTTCGTTCATCTACGTGCCCAGGGGCGTGAAGATCGACTTTCCGTTGCAGGCGTATTTTCGGATCAATTCCGAAAACATGGGCCAGTTCGAGCGGACCTTGATCATCGTCGACGAAGGGGCCGCCGTGCATTACGTCGAAGGCTGCACGGCCCCGACGTACAGTTCCGAGAGCCTGCATTCGGCCGTCGTCGAGATCATCGTGAAGCGGGGGGCCCGCTGCCGGTATACGACGATCCAGAACTGGTCGAGCAATGTGTACAACCTGGTGACCAAGCGGGCGATGGCTTATGCCGATTCGCTGATGGAATGGGTCGACGGTAACCTGGGCTCGAAGTTGACCATGAAGTACCCGGCGATCTACCTGATGGAGCCCGGTGCCCGCGGCGAAACACTTTCAATTGCGTTTGCCGGCAAAGGCCAGCATCAGGATGCCGGCGCCAAGATGGTGCACTGTGCGCCACACACTTACAGCCGCATCATTTCCAAGAGTATTTCGAAAGCCGGCGGGCGGGCGAGCTATCGGGGCCTGGCGAAAGTCGCCAACGGGGCGAAGGGGTGCAAATCGAACGTCGTGTGCGACGCGCTGATTCTCGACAGCGCCAGCCGCAGCGACACGTACCCATATATCGAAATCGATGACGACGACGTGATTGTCGAGCACGAAGCGAGCGTATCGAAGATCAGCGAAGAGCAATTGTTCTATCTGATGAGCCGCGGGCTGACCGAAGCCGAAGCCTCGTCGATGATCGTCACGGGCTTCATCGAGCCGCTCGTGAAAGAGTTGCCGATGGAGTACGCCGTGGAAATGAATCGACTGATCGAATTGCAGATGGAAGGGACTGTAGGGTAACGGACCTCAGGCGAACTCATGAGTGGACAGGCAATTGCGGCACCGCCCGTTGGCTTCGATGATCGCGCGTTCCAGGAATTTCTCGACGGGCGCTCTGAACCTGGCTGGGTGACCGCTCGGCGGCGCGAGGCGTTTGCGCATTACCAGCGCCTACTGCCCGCCCCATTGAATCCTGAAGAATTCAAACGGGTCGATTTGCGCGGCTTTCAACCCGACCGCTTCGCGATCGCTGCCGATGCCTCGGGCCCGACGTCATTCGAAACGCTATTGGAACATCGTGCCGAGTTCGGCGGCTTAGTCTCGCATGTCGATGGGCACTGTACGGCCTCGAAGCTCGACGAGCGGTTGCGGCGGCAGGGGGTGTTGTTCGGCAGCCTGAATGACGTTCTGCACGATTATCGCCAACTGATCGAACCGCACCTGCTGACGCGGGCCGTACGTCCTGATGCCGATCGGTTTGCCGCGTGGCATGCCGCCTACTTGACCGGAGGCGCCGTTCTCTACGTTCCCCGTGGGGTCGTCGTCAACGAGCCGCTTTACAGCCTGATCGGCCTGTCGGTCGACAGTCGCGCCGACTTCAGCCACACACTGGTGGTGCTGGAAGAGGGAGCTTCTGCAACGCTGCTCGAAGAAACGTCTTCCGCCACGCCCCATGCGGCGGGGCTGCACGTGGGGGCCGTCGAGTTGCTTGTCG
Source organism: Planctomycetaceae bacterium (assembly GCA_052388175.1). Lineage (GTDB taxonomy): Bacteria > Planctomycetota > Planctomycetia > Planctomycetales > Planctomycetaceae > SIAF01. The sequence continues at coordinate 50,599 of JBQTIL010000045.1, forward strand.
GTCCCGGCGCCAACCTGCGGTACGTGCAGTTGCAGAACTGGAATCAGAACGTGTGGCATCTGGCTCGGCAGACCGGCCGCGTCGACCGCCAGGGGTCGCTGCAATGGACGGTGGCCGGAATCGGCGCCCGCCTGGCGCACATTCATCAGGAAGTAGCGCTCGATGGAAGGGGCGCGGCCGCACAGGTGAACGGCGTCAATTTCGCCACCGATCGCCAGTTGTTGTCGTATTACACGCAGCAGACGCATCGCGCACCTCAGACCCAGAGCGACCTGTTGTATAAAGACGTGCTGCGCGACAAGGCGCGTGTCGTGTGGCGAGGGATGATCCGTGTTGAGCCCGAGGCGCAGCAAACCGATGGGTATCAGCGAAACGACAGTCTGCTCTTGAGCCCGGATTGTCGTGCAGATGCCATTCCCGGTCTGGAAATCGAGGCTGACGACGTGCGCTGCACGCATGGCGCCACGGCCGGCCGCGTCGACGCCGAGCAGGTGTTTTACTGCATGTGCCGGGGGCTGTCGCGCTACGAAGCGATGCACATGATCGTCGAGGGCTTCTTCCATAAGGTTTACGATCGCATCGCCGTCGACGCGGTGCGCGACACACTAAGCCGCGCCGTAGAAAAGAAGCTGGGCATCGGGCGCTAACGCGCAGGTTTCAGGGCCCTTGCGCCCCGAGGCTTCTGACCGAAATCCTTTGAGTTTGAAACGATGTCAGAGTTCGTGGCAGTCGCCAGCGTGAAAGAGTTTCCGGCTGACGGGCGCAAGCCTCTAGTGGTCGATGGCCGGGCGGTACTGCTGTTCAAAATCGGTGGGCAGTTTTTCGCCGTGGAAGACGTCTGCTCGCACGATGGTCAGCCGCTGACCGACGGGGCGCTCGAAGGGTTTGCCATTGAATGCCCGCGGCACGGGGCGCGCTTCGACTTGCGCACCGGGCAGCCTTTGTGCATGCCGGCCGTTGAACCCATCGCGACGTTTGAGGTACAGGTTCGCGGAGATGACTTATTGCTCCGCCGGTCAGACTGATGCTGAAGGTGCTTTCATGCCTGATGAAGCCGCCATGCTCGAAGCGCTCCGGGAAGTCGTCGACCCGGAGTTGCTGATCAACATTGTCGACCTGGGACTGGTCTACGGCATTCAGCAGGAAGAAGACAGGGTAAAGGTCGAAATGACGCTGACCAGCCCCGCCTGCCCGGCCGGCCCGCAATTGGTGCAGCAGGCCAAGCTTGCGCTCGAGAAGCTGGAAGGGGTCAAAGACGCGGAAATCAAATTGGTTTTAAGCCCTCCGTGGACTCCCGACCGGATGACCGACGAGGCCCGCGACCAGCTCGGCATCTTTTAACCTGCGAATTGTCAATGCGTCGGCGCTCTTGTTGACGGGCTTGCAGCGGCATTGATAGTCTTATTGAGACTTGACCGTCGGCCTGCCCGGCTGACGCCTCGCGCCTGGCGTTGTCGCTCGTTTCGACGGCCGCGACAATTTGAGTTCGGAGGGTCCCTATGCCGACCAGGCTTTCGGTATTGGAGTTGGAGCGCCTCTTGGGGCGGCAACGACAGCGGCTGCGGAAGCTGATGGTTCGGCGGGAGCGGCTTAAAAAAGAACTGGCGCGAATCGAAATCGAAATCGCCTCAGTCGGCGGGCCCTTTCGAGAGTCGCGGTCGAGCCGCAGGCGTCCGAAGAACAAGACCACGCTGTTGCAGGCCGTCATCGGGGTGTTGGGGCAGCACAAAAAGGGGCTGCCGTTGCGAGAGCTGGCTGACAAAGTGCGTTCAGGCGGATATAAGACCATCAGCGCGAACTTTGAAAATACCATCTATCAGGTCATCTACAACAACTCCGACAAAGTGGCGCACGACTCCCGCACAAAGACCTATCGCCTCAAATAATGGCTGCTCGCACATCTGTCGCTGCCCCGCCGGAATTATCTGAGTCGGGTGCCCGTGCTGCCGTCGAGAGGGTGCTGCGCCTGATGTCGATTCGTGGCCCTAGCGGCGCCGAGACGCCGGTGGCGCAGTTTATTGTCAGAGAGTTGCGGAAGGCCGGAGTCGTCAAGTCGGCTATTGTGTTTGACGATGCGCATCGCAAGAGCCCCGGCGGGGGCGATTGCGGCAACCTGATTGTACGGCTGCCGGGCACTCGCCGTGGCCCGCGGCGGCTCTTAATGGCGCACCTTGACACCGTTCCGCTGTGCGTCGGCGCTAGGCCGGTGCGGCGGGGCAATACCGTCACATCGGCCAACCCTGCCACGGCCCTCGGTGGCGATGATCGCAGCGGGGCGGCCGTTGTTCTGACGGCGGTCGTCGAAGTTCTCCGCCGCCGACTGCCGCATCCGCCGCTCACCCTGCTGTGGACCGTGCAGGAGGAAGTCGGGCTCGTTGGCGCTCGTTTTGCGAGCCTGCCCCGACTGGGAAACCCGAGGCTGTGTTTCAATTGGGACGGCGGAGCGGCCGGCATCGCCTGCCTGGGGGCCACGGGCGCTTACGACCTGAGTATCGACGTCGAAGGGATTGCCAGTCACGCCGGCGTGCGTCCTGAGGGGGGCGTCAGCGCGCTGGCCATCGCGGGGTTGGCCGTCGCCCGATTGCAGCGCGATGGTTGGCACGGGCTGATTACGAATGGGGCCGCAGCAGGCACCAGCAATCTGGGAATCATCTCGGGTGGCGATGCGACGAACGTTGTCATGCCGCTTGTGCATCTGCGGGGCGAGGTGCGCAGCCACGATGCCGACTTTCGCAAGCGGCTTGTCGCAGAATTTCGCCGAGCCTTTGACGAAGCTTCGCGAAACGTCACGAACGACCAGGGCCGCACGGGGCACGTGCGTATGGCTGCTGAACTCAGATACGAATCATTCCGTCTTCACGAATCAGAGCCGTGTGTCCAGGTCGCACTGAGGGCCATTCGGACGGCCGGCCTGACCCCCCAGACGCGGGTCAGCAATGGGGGGTTGGACGCCAACTGGCTGACGGCGCGCGGTCTTCCGACCGTCACGCTGGGCTCGGGCCAGCAGGACGTCCACACGGTGAACGAATCGCTGAATTTAGATGAATACCTCGCGGCCTGCCGGATCGCCCTCTTGCTGGCCGCGGGGCAATGAGCGTCAGAGGCTTCAGTTCCGTCACTTTGCATCATTCGAGCAAACTTTGCGGACACGCTTAAACGCCTTATGTGGAACAGGAAAAGTTTCCGACAGACGGAGCCTTTTCCAAAGAGTCATTGAGTGAAAGCGGGAAAGCATCTTTTTCCACGGAATCTGGGAGAACTGCAAAGGGTTGCTATTCTCGGCTTCCGGGGGACAGATTAAAATGCTCGGGACCATCGGACTGGCGGCTCACCTATAAAGCGTTGTGAATTCGGCACTTAGCGGCGTTTAACGGTTTGCCACTTCTGCAGGGACGCAGGATCTGTCGGTTCGCACATGTCTCTATCCCCACCGGCCATTGGCGTTGACGTCGACGAGTTCTGCCAGTCGATGCGAGCCACGATCAATTCACGCCTCGAGAGCTATCTCGAAACGGCTGGGCCAGCGCCAGCCCAGTTGCGCGAAGCGATGGCATATAGCCTTCTGGCGGAGGGCAAGCGATTGCGCCCGATCCTCGTTTTGCTGGCCGCCGACGCGTGTGGAGGTGACGTTGAGGCGGCATTTCCGGCCGCGTGCGCCATCGAGATGGTTCATACGTACTCGTTGATCCATGACGACTTGCCCGCCATGGACAATGACGAGCTGCGGCGCGGTCGCCCGACAAACCACGTGGTTTTCGGTGAAGCGCTCGCAATTCTTGCGGGTGATGCCTTGTTGACGCTGGCGTTTGAGGTCCTCGCCAACGACATTCACCCCCCGGCGATTGCCGCGGCATGTTGCGCCGATCTGGCGCGGGCGGCGGGCCTGTGCGGCATGGTCGGGGGCCAGGTCGGAGATTTGGAGGCTGAGGGGCGCACGTTGGCAACGACCGACGAGCTCGAAGCGATTCACACGCGCAAAACAGGCGCGCTTTTGGCCAGCGCCCTGACGATGGGGGCCCGCGTTGCGGGCGCCCACTCCGAAACGGTCGAACGACTGGCTCTCTTTGGTCGAAAAATCGGCCTCGCGTTTCAGATCACCGACGACCTGCTCGATGTTCGTGGCGATTGTCAACTGCTGGGCAAGACGGTTCAAAAGGATGCGGCCCGTGGAAAACTGACGTATCCATCATTATTGGGGCAGGATGCCAGCGCGCTCAAAGCCCGGTGCCTGATTGACGAAGCCTGCCAGAGTATCGAATCGCTGGGCCAATCCGGCCGGCGACTCGAGGCCTTGGCCCACTTCGTTCTGGAAAGAGATCACTGATGCCGCGGACGCAACTTCTCTCAAGGATTGAGTCTCCGCAGGACCTGCGCGGGCTGTCAGACGAGCAGCTCGAACAGCTTGCCGTCGAGATGCGCGAGGCTCTGTGCCAGGTCGTCAGCAACCGGACTGCCCACTTCGCCAGCAATCTGGGAGTTGTCGAACTGTGCATTGCACTGCACCTGGTGTTCGACTTTTCCCGCGATCGCCTGATCTGGGACACAGGCCATCAGATCTACCCGCACAAGCTGCTGACAGGCCGCTATCACGAATTTCCGACGATCCGGCAGAAAGGGGGCCTGATGGGGTACCCCAACCCGCAGGAAAGCCCCTACGACCTGTTCATGACGGGCCATGCCGGGTGCAGCGTCTCGTCGATTCTGGGACTCAAGACCGGCGACGATCTGCTGGGTGAGAATCGACGGGCCGTCGCGGTGATCGGGGATGGCGCGCTGCCTTCAGGAATCGTGTTTGAGGCTCTGAACAACGCTTCGGGCCTTGAGAAAGACATTCTCGTCATTCTCAACGACAACAAGATGGGGATCTGCCCTCGAGTGGGCGGGTTGGCGCGATACCTCGACCGGGCTCGCACGGCGCCGTTCTACGACGAACTGAAACGCGACGTGAGCTGGATTTTGAACAAGGTGCCTGTGGTAGGCGACGCGGTCGAACGCGCACTTGTTCAGGCCAAAGATGTGGTGAAGGCCTCGCTGCACGGCGGAATGCTCTTCGAAGAGCTGGGGTTCTGTTACATCGGGCCGGTCGACGGCCACGACCTGAAAACGCTGCGTGAATACCTCACCATGCTGAAAGACCGGCGCGGGCCGGTGCTGTTGCACGTCTTTACCGAAAAAGGGCACGGGTTCGAGCCCGCGTGCGAAGACCCGGTCAAGTTCCACACGCCGGCCCCGTTCGAACATCGCAACGGGCAGGTGGTCCCTCTCAAGAAAGGCTCGTCGCGGGCGTATACCGACGTTGTCAGCGATGCGATCTACGCGGCGATGGAGGTGAACCCGAAGGTCACAGTGCTGACGGCCGCGATGTGCGAAGGCAACAAACTGCAAAAGGTGCGCGAGGTCTTTCCCGACCGGTTCTTCGACACCGGAATCTGCGAAGGGCATGCCGTGGCGTTCGCGGCAGGCATGGCCAAATCCGGGTTGCGCCCCATCGTCGATATTTACAGTACGTTCCTGCAGCGAAGCTTCGACCAGATCTTTCAGGAGGTCGCCCTGCAGAACCTGCCGGTCACGTTCTGCCTCGATCGTTCAGGCCTCGTCGGCGCCGACGGCCCGACGCACCACGGAGCGTTCGACAACACGTACATGCGCGTCTTTCCCAACATGGTGGTGATGGCGCCGGGCGACGAGCTTGATGTGCGGGGAATGCTCGATTTCGCCCTCAACTATGCAGGCCCCGTTTCGATCCGCTACCCCAAAGCGACAGCCGAGAGCGTGTCGCGCGCCGTTGAGCCCGTGCGACTGGCAGAGGCCGAAGTGCTCGATTGGGGCCGCGACGGAATGCTCATCGCCTACGGTTCACTGTTCACGCAATGTGTGATTGCCGCCGAGAGATTGCGCGATGAAGGGTTGGACGTCGGCGTGATCAACGCCCGGTTTCTCAAGCCCCTCGACCGCGATACGATTCTGCGCGCCATTGCCGAAGCGAGTTTTGTAGTAACGGTCGAAGAAGGCACCCTGCAGGGAGGCTTCGGCTCAGCCGTTCTCGAAGCCGCCTGCGCGGCCGGCCTGCGGACCGACCACGTTCGACGCCTGGGCCTGCCTGACGCCTATGTCGAGCATGCCGAGCGCCACGAGCAACTGGCCGTCCTGGGCCTCGACGCCGATGGCATCGTGCGAGCAGTTCTGGCTGCCGCTGACCGGGGCAGCCTGGTCGGTGAAGAGGGGTAAGCGGGACCCCTCTGCGGCCCAACGGATGGCAGTCGCCGGCCGGGTTGCCTTCGAACTGTGGTGACCTGACCGTGGAACGCGGTCCGGCAGTCGTGATATAATTCGAGTCTGCAGTAGCTGGTATGCGCCTCGTTCTGTTGGATCAACCTGTCATGCGCGTCAAAGCGGCACGCCCCGACGTGGGCAACCTCGTGTTTCGATTGTTCTGCCGTTCGATCCATCCCGAGCTGCTGGAAGTCTGCGCGGGGGCCGTGGTTCGGCAGCCCAAGTATTCGGCGTCGCTGCAGATTTGCGGGGCCGGGCACGTGATCAGCTTTCGCCACGGCGACCAGACCTTGTGCGAGGTCGCCGGCAGCATTGAGACCCCGTTGCCGCATCAGCGCCAGGTGATCTCGCGGCGGCTGCGCGGTCACCGCAACGAGTCGCTGGAACGTGACGGCGGGCTCTTGTATCACGTCAGCTTTCAGGTCGAGCAGCTTGATACCGACGTGTTTCTGCATTGCCACGAAGAGCTGCTGCTCGACGCCGCCCGGGCCAAAGTCGTGCATCATTTCAGCCCGACCAGTCGGCTCTCTCCTGCCCCGTTAAGCCTGATTCAGATCGAAGAGCGCCCGCAAAGCCTGCTGGTGCACGCGTTCCACACCTTTCCGGACAACCGTGCCGTCGTGAAGACGCAGTCGCTGTTCGAGTTCTGAAGAGGCAACCGCCCGCGACAGAGGCTCGGCCTTATTCGATCAGCAGCCGCGCCACGTACAGGCCCGTCATGCCCAGGGTGGCAGCGACAACGGCCGCAAGCAGCCAGGCCAGCACTCGCCCTGGGCTGATCGCGGTTTTCGGAGTGTATTCGACGCGATAATGATGTTGGCGCGCGATCGATAGCCGGTCGCCCGGCGCCAAGGCATGATCAACGACGGCAACTCCATTGACCTGGACCCCGTTCTTGCTTCCCAGATCGACCACGCGCCAACCAGCGCCTTCGCGGCGCAGCTCGCAATGCTGGGCCGACACCTGCGACGATGAAAGTCGCACGTTGCACTTTGCGTCGCGCCCAATCAGCAGCTTTTTCCCCACCAGCGGGTATCTCGATGCGTCGCGATCGAGCGAAACCAGCGCCGGCCCGTCGGAAGCGGTGTTGACTGTCGTCATTTCAGGCCCCGACAGCGGCCCGACGCCGGCAGTACCCTCGAACGGGTCAACAAGTGAGACGGAAGATTCCGGCGCGACGCTTCGTTTCTCGACGGCAGTGTCGGCGCTCGCCTGCGGGAGTCGCCGTGTCGAGGTGCTGGCGAGCCCCGTCAAGGCCCAACTGGAAGACGCCACGGTACTGCCCGGCGGGCGCCGCTGCTGCACCGCGAAACGACGGCGCGCCTGCTTGGCGCGCCAGGCCAGAACCTGGGGAAAGTCGAATTCCACCGGTTGCCGGCGGGCAAACGGCGCGAGCGCCCGATCCACTTCTTGCATCGTCTGGAACCGCTCTTCCGGGCGTTTGGCCATCATCTTTTCAACGATGGCCGCCAATTCGGCCGGAACCTCGGGCACAAACCCGCGCAGGGGCGGGGCGGGCCGATTTCGGTGCCCTTCCAGTTTTTCGTTTGCCGTCACGACCGGGTACGGCAGCTTTCCCGAAAGCGCCACATATAGCGTGCACCCCAGGCTGTAGATATCGGTGCGCGCGTCGACCGCAAAGCTGTCGAGCGACTGTTCAGGAGAAATGTAGTCGGCCGTCCCCAGGCAACTGTGGCCGAAAATCATCGCCAGTGAGAATTCTTCGTCTTCCGCTGAATCCATCAGGGCCAGCCCGAAATCGAGGATTCGAACCGTGCCCTCGTGGTCCACCAGCAGATTGCCCGGCTTGACGTCACGGTGCACCATTCCCGAGGCGTGCGCCTGCTGCAAACCGTAAGCCGCCTGCCGAACGAAGTCGGCCGCCTGCTGCCAGGGTATGGGGCCTTTGAGGTTCAGCAACTCTTCGAGGTTGACTCCCTCGATGAACTCCATGACGAGGTAGTACACGTCGCCGAAGATGTCGTCGGTAAGTTTGATGTCGTGCGTATGGATGATGGCCGAATGCTTGAGGCGCTTTCCCGCCAGCGCTTCGAGTTTCAATCGAGCCAGCATTCCGGCGTCGTTCTTGTGACGGTCGTAGAGCACCTTCAGCGTCACCTGGTCGCCCGTGCGAACATCTTCGCAAAGGTACAGACACGCCATGCCGCCAGCGCCCAGAATCTCGAGCACCTTATAGTGGTCGATGAAGAACCCGCGGTAGCGGCCCTCAAGCAACCGTTCGGCCTGAAAGCGCGTCAGCAGGCCGTCGCGCATCAGGGCGCGGGCCGTTTCGCGGGCATTGGGTTGTTCACGCAGCCGCAACCTTCCGGTCGCTTCGGTGACCTGCTCGGGCGTCAGCAACCCGCTGCGATCGAGAAAATCAAGAAACGCGTCGGCAACGAGTGGAGTTTCCATCTTCGGCTCCACCAACCCCCATTAGACGCCGGCCGGCGCTGCGTGTAGGGGAATTTGGCCCGGCAACAAGAGCGACCCCACGTAATTCTATGCCAGCGGCACACGCGATGCAATTTGCCGTCGTGGAAAAAATGCCCCTCGTGCGGCGTGCTGCCGCAAGAGCGGTATTCCCGGTCAATTCGCCCGCAGCGACCCGCTATCGACTCAGGGTGCCCCGGCGAGGGTGGCCCCCAGGTATTCGCGATTGAGGCGGGCGATGTTGCTGACCGAAATTCCGACAGGGCAGGCAGCCTCGCACTCGTTCGTATTCGTGCAGCCGCCGAAGCCTTCCGCGTCCATCTGGGCGACCATGGCCCGCACGCGGCTCGTGCGTTCGGGCTGCCCCTGCGGTAACAAGGCGTATTGAGAAACTTTGGCCGACACAAACAGCATGGCCGAGGCGTTCTTGCAGGCCGCCACGCAGGCTCCGCAACCGATACAGACGGCTGCGTCGAGCGACCGTTCGGCGTCGTCGCGGGGCACGGGAAGGCAGTTGGCATCCTGGGCGTTTCCCGTGTTCACCGACACGTAGCCACCGGCCTGCATGATGCGGTCGAAGGCGCTGCGATCGACCACCAGATCGCGGACTACCGGAAAGGCCCGCGCCCGCCAAGGCTCGATGACGATCGTATCGCCGTTGCGAAAACGCCGCATGTGAAGCTGGCAGGTGGTGGTCTCGAGGTCGGGGCCGTGCGCCTGACCGTTGATCATCAGACTGCACATGCCGCAGATCCCCTCCCGGCAGTCGTGATCGAACGCGATCGGCTCTTCTGCCCGCGCGATCAGGTCTTCATTGAGCACGTCGAGCATCTCGAGGAACGACATGTCGGGTGAGACGTCGTGCACCTTGTACGTGCAGAATTCACCCGCGGCGGCGGGCGATGCCTGTCGCCAGACTTTCAACGTCAGGTTGAGCGTTTCGCTCATCAGTCGCGGCTCCTCATTTATAACTTCGTTGCGACGGCGTCACTTCATGAAACTCAAGCGGCTCGATGTGCCGAACCGGGTTCGCCCCATCGCCCCGGTATTCCCAGGCGGCTACGTGGCTGAAGTTGACGTCGTCGCGCAAGGTGTCGTTATCTTTGGTCTGAAACTCTTCGCGGAAATGCCCGCCGCAAGATTCATTGCGTTCGAGCGCGTCGAGGGCGAGCACTTCGCCGAACTCGAGAAAATCGGCCACGCGACCGGCACGTTCCAGGTCTTGGTTGAAGCTGCCATTCGACCCGAGCACGCGCACGTTCTGCCAGAATTCTTCACGCAACGCCCTGATTTTCTGGATGGCTGTTTCGAGCCCCTTTCGGTTGCGCGTCATACCGCAATATTCCCAGAGAATCGCCCCCAGCGCCTTGTGAAAATTATCGACCGAGCGCTTGCCGTTGACCGCCAGCAATCGCTGCACCCGGTCGCGCGTCTGTTCGACCGCGCCGCGAAACTCCGAATGATCGGTCGTCACCGCAGGCAGCTTCGTCGACGCCAGATGGTCGCCGACGGTGTAGGGGGCGATGAAGTAACCGTCGGCCAGCCCCTGCATCAGGGCGCTCGCGCCCAGGCGATTTGCGCCATGGTCTGAGAAATTGGCTTCGCCCAAAACGAACAACCCCGGAATCGTGCTCTGCAGGTAGTAGTCGACCCACAACCCCCCCATCGTGTAATGCACCGCTGGGTAGATCCGCATCGGTGTCTCGTAAGGGTTCTCGGCCGTAATTTTCTGATACATGTGAAACAGGTTGCCGTACTTGGCGCGAATCGTCGCTTCGCCGTCGCGCCGAATCGCGTCGGCGAAATCGAGATAGACCGCCAGGCCCGACCGGCCCACACCGAAGCCCGCGTCGCAGCGTTCTTTCGCCGCCCGTGACGCCACGTCGCGGGGGGCCATATTGCCGTACGTCGGGTAGCGCCGTTCCAGGTAATAGTCGCGCTCGCTATCAGGGATCTGCTGCGGGGGGCGCGGGTCGGCGTGTTTGAGCGGCACCCAGACCCGGCCGTCGTTCCGCAGACTTTCGCTCATCAACGTGAGCTTCGACTGATACTGCCCCGTCACCGGAATGCAGGTCGGGTGAATCTGCGTATAGCAAGGGTTAGCGAAGTATGCGCCGCGTTTGTGGGCCCGCCACGCCGCCGTGATGTTCGACCCTTTGGCGTATGTCGCCAGGTAATAGGCATTGCCGTATCCGCCGGTGCACAACAGCACCGCGTGCCCCGCGTACGACTCAAGCTGTCCGTTGACCAGATTGCGGCAGACAATGCCCCGCGCAGCGCCATCAACCACCACCAGATCGAGCATTTCGCGCCGCGCGAACACTTTGACCCGGCCCAATTGAACCTGCCGCATCAGCGCGCCGTAGGCCCCGAGCAATAATTGTTGCCCCGTCTGCCCGCGGGCATAAAAGGTGCGCGAGACCAGCGTTCCGCCGAAACTGCGGTTCGCCAGCAGCCCGCCATATTCGCGCGCAAACGGAACGCCCTGCGCCACGCATTGGTCGATAATGTTGCCGCTCAGTTCGGCCAGGCGATAGACGTTTCCCTCGCGGCTGCGAAAGTCTCCCCCTTTGACTGTGTCGTAAAACAGCCGAAAGACGCTGTCGCCATCGTTCGGGTAGTTCTTGGCCGCATTGATGCCCCCCTGCGCCGCAATGCTGTGTGCGCGGCGCGGGGAATCTTGAAAACAAAACGCCTTGACGTTGTAGCCCAATTCGGCCAGAGAGGCCGCCGCCGACGCGCCGGCGAGGCCCGTCCCGACGACCAGCACGTCGTACTTGCGCTTGTTGTTAGGGCTGACAAGCCGCAGATGGTCTTTGCAACTCTGCCATTTCCGGTCGATCGGGCCGGTCGGAACGCGCCCGTCCAATATCGACGTTGTTGCGGTGCTCATGAACTTCTACTCATTTTGCACATTGTTGGCGGGCTCGTGCGGTCACAACGGGGGCTGACGTCACCCCCCCCTCGCTCCGTGGGCGTCGGAACGCGCTATCGGGCGTCACGGTCGCACCGCCCACGCCCAGATCGGAAAACTCGCGAATCCGACCGCGACGGCAATGGCGAACAGCAGGCTCAGACGACGAATCAACGGCGCGTATTTCGGGTGATTCGCCCCCAGCGTCTGGAATGCGCTCTGAAACCCGTGCAGCACGTGATAACCCAGCACCAGGCTGCCCACCACGTAGACCGTCGCTGAGACCGGGTTTCGAAGGATCGCCACCGCCTTGGCAAACGGGCTATCTCCGACGTGCGGATGTTCGCGGAGCTCGAACCTGAAGTCCGACAGGTGCAACAGCAGAAACAGCAACACGACCAGCCCCGTCCCGAACATGATCGAAGAGGCCGGCGCCTCGAGCGGCTCCTGCGCTTGCTTGGTCTGCTTCACCTCGTACCCGACGGGCCGGGCGGCCTTGTTGTCGCGATTGGTCGTGAAGGCAAGCCAGATGTGCACTAGAAACAACAACAACAGGCTGATTTCGGCGATCACCAACAGCGCCCATTGGGCGTGCAGTGAATGGGCGTATTTGTCGTACGCGTCTGCCCCGACGTACAATAACAGGTTGCCCGCCAGGTGGATCACCAGAAACCCGCACAGCCCCAACCCGGTAATCGCCATCAGCGCCTTGCGACCGATGGAGGATGTCAGGGCCCGCGTCAGCCAGAACGAGCCGACGCTCTCGACAATCCGGCTCAAAACCCGCTCCTTATGCTCTGGTTCGATGTTCTTCGCGCCACTGTGTTCGCTTCGAGGATTATAGGGGCTCGAAAGACAAGTTCAATTCATCGGCGACGCTTCTTTTTCCGACGTTTCTCCTTCGGCGCCCATGCTTTACGTGGCGGTGGCGCGCCCCGCCGCGTGTGTTGCCCCGGCCTTCCGCCCGACATGAAGGCGCGCGGTCCTGGGTGCGGCCTCTCGATCGCCTCTCCGCGTTCGACCGCCCGACCGGCGCGCGATGCCGCCAGCCGAAAATCGAGTTGTCGGCGATCGACATCCACCCGGGCGACGACGACGCGCGTCTTGTCTCCCAGGCGGTAGGTTCGGCCGCTGCGGCGGCCCACCAGCGTATGGGCGGCTTGATCGAAGTAGTAGTGGTCGTCGTCGAGCGTCGTCACCTGGACCAGCCCTTCTGCTGGAACTTCCAGCGCCTGACAGAAAAACCCGAAATCGGCGACGCCGGTGATGACGGCGTCGTAAGTTTCCCCGATCCGCCCTGACATGTACGTCAGCAGTTTCACTTTGACCAACTCGCGCTCGGCCTGCTCGGCGCGTCGCTCGGTTCGCGAACAATGCTCGGCGGCGGCGGCCAGCTCGACCGGCCCCTCAGGAGAACGGTGCAATTCTCCCGCGATCAACCGGTCGATCAGGCGGTGCACGGTCAGGTCGGGGTAGCGCCGAATCGGGCTCGTGAAGTGGCAATAGTGCTCGGCCGCGAGCGCGTAGTGCCCGAGCGTTTCGGGAGAATACTGCGCCTGCTTCAGGCTCCGCAGCAGCGCGTAGTTCACCGCGTGCATGTGTGGTGAACCGCGGACCTGATCGAGCAGCCGTTGCAGGTCAGGCCGGCTCTGGTACCGCTTGAGAGGGTAGCCCAGCGTGGTCACAAATTCGGCCAGCGCCCGCAACTTGACCTCTTCAGGATCAGCGTGTACGCGCCGCATGAACGAAATCTCTCGATCGTCGAGCGCCCGGGCGACGGCCATGTTCGCCGCCAGCATGAACTCTTCGATGATCTGGTGGCTGGGGTCGTGCGGCACGACATGCGCCCCTGACACTTTGCCCTGCCTGTCGAAATCTATCTTCACCTCGGGCATGGTCAGTTCCAGGGCCCCCATCGCAAATCGCCTGGCGCGCAGCCGCATCGCGAGCTCATACATGCGGTGCAGCAACTGCCTAATCTTTGCCCCAACGCGGGCCTTGTGCCGTTCGGGTTCGTTAATAACCGGCATCACTTCTTCGTAGGCGAAGCGGCGCGTGACCTTGATGGCCGAGTTGGCGAATTCAGTATGGACGGGCATTCCTTCTTCGGTGAACTCCATCAGCACCGAACGGGTGTACCGCACCTTGCCCTGCTGCAGGCTCGCCAGGCTGTTCGAGAGCAGTTCGGGCAACATCGGTAACACACGGTCAGGCAGATAGACGCTCGTGCCCCGACGGTACGCTTCGGCGTCGAGCGCCGAACCGAGGGGCACGAAATGCGGCACGTCGGCGATATGCACCCCCAGTTGCCAGTGACCATTTGGCGATTGGGTGAGTGAAATCGCGTCGTCGAAGTCGCGGGCATCGACCGGGTCGATCGTGACGATCGTCTCGCCGGTCAGGTCGAGTCGGCCGTCGATGTCGTCTTCATCGAACTGCTGGGCCTGCGTGCGGGCCTCCTGCAACACGTCATCGGGAAACTCATCCGGCAGGCCGAATTCGTGAATGATCGACAGCGTGTCGACGCCGGGCTGTCCGCGCGGGCCGAGCACCTGCGTGAGCACGCCTTCGCCCGCGCGCATGTGGCTGGGGAACCGCACCATCTCGAAGACGACCTTATCGCCCGGGTTGGCGCCTTTGGCCCCCGGGTCGCCCACGAAAACCGGGTCGTTGATCATCGTGCCATCCACCTGCACCCACCCCTGTTCGTCGCGCTCGAAGTACGTTCCGACGAACGTGCGCGTCGCTCGTTGCAGAATTTCGACGATGCGCCCGCGCACGCGGCCTTCGCGAGCCGGCGGCCCATGCAGTTGCACGAGAACTTCGTCGCCCGTGTGGGCGTCGTGCAGATCGTGCGGCGCGATATAGACGTCGGGCAGAGGGGCCACACCCGGCCGCTTGTGCGGAATCAGAAACCCGGCGCCGGCAGCCGTCTTCTTGATCGTCCCCTCGATTAACCCGGCCGCCGCCCGCCGCCGCAACAGGCCCGACTTTGTTTCATGCACCTGGCCTGAGGCGAGCAACCCGGCCAGCGTCTCGCGAAACTCCTTGAGCCGTTTCTTGTTGACGTTGAGGTCCTTCGCCAGAACCGCCGCCGTGACGGGGCGATAGTCCGGACGGGCCAGGGCGTTAAGGATCTTTTGATAGAGGGGAGACATGTCACCCGTTGTCTTCCTGTTGGAGAGCAAGGTAGCTACGCCGGCACTCGTTTCACTTCTTCGTCGCGCCGGGCAGCCAGCCATTTTTTTACCGTCGCTACGGCTTCAGCGACGGGCGCCTTCGTCGCCTGCGGCTCCCACCGCCACTTCAACTCCACCTGTCCTTCTTTGAGACCCTTGCCGCCGATGACGATGCGCAATGGGATGCCGATCAGGTCGGCATCCTTGAACTTGAACCCGGCCCGGGCGTCGCGATCGTCCATCAGAACGTCGATTCCGGCCTGCTGCAATTCGGCGTAGTACGTCTCGGCCACCTGCATCGTCTCGGGTTCGGTGACATTGAGCGGAATGATGAGCACTTCATAAGGGGCGATCGACAAAGGCCAGATCAGGCCGTTTTCGTCGTAGCTGGTTTCGGCAAGCGCCGCGACGATGCGGTTGATGCCGATGCCGTAGCATCCCATGATCATCGGGTGCCGCTGTTCTTTTTCGTCGAGGAATTCGGCCTCAAGCGAAACGCTGTATTTCGTCCCCAGCTTGAAGACGTGGCCGACTTCGATTCCGTGCACCAATTCAAGCTTCGCGGCGCAGCGCGGGCAGGGGTCGCCTGCCTGCGCCATGCGCAGATCGTGCGTCGTGTCGAGTTGGTAGTCGCGACCAATGGTGACGCCGGTCAGGTGCGCGTCGGCCTCGTTGGCCCCCGTGACGGCATTGACAATGAGCGGCACGTCGTGATCGGCAATCAGCCGGCACCTGATTTCGACCGGCCCGGCGAAACCGACCGGCGCCCCCGTCGCCTGCCGAATCGTTTTCTCATCCGCCAGTGCCAGCGTTTTGGCCCCCAGGGCCCGCCGGATCTTGGCTTCGTTGGCTTCGTGATCGCCGCGAATCAGGGCGGCGACAGGCTGGCCGTCGGCCACGTAGATCAGCGTTTTGATCATCTGCGCCGGCTGGCACTTCAACAGCCGCGACACCTGCTCGATGCTGGTCGCATTGGGTGTCACAACTTTCTGCACGGGCGCGCCGCCGCCGGGCGTTGCCAGCGGCGGCGGTTTGCGGCCGGTTTCGGCTCGCTCGAGATTGGCCGCGTACTGGCACGCCGGGCAATGCACGATGCGGTCTTCGCCGTTGCCGGCAGGCACCATGAATTCGTGCGAGGCGTCGCCGCCGATCGGGCCGCTTTCGGCCTCGACCGGCAAATAGTTCAGGCCGGCGCGCGCAAAAATGCGGCAGTAAGCGTGGTACATCTGGTCGTAGACGGAATTAAGCTGCTCGAGGCTCGTGCTGAAGCTGTAGGCATCCTTCATCAGGAACTCGCTGGTCCGCAAGACGCCAAATCGCGGCCGCTCTTCGTTGCGGAACTTCGTCTGAATCTGATACACGCAGATCGGAAGCTGCCGGTACGAGTTCAGATGCCGGCCGATCAGGTCGGTGACGACTTCTTCATGCGTCGGCCCCAGGGCCAGATGCACCAGCCTGTCGCCGCGCTGCACCTGAAAATTGATCAGCACCTTGCCGAACGCGTCTTTGCGACCCGTGCGCTCGAACAGGTCAATGGGCTGCAGCGCCGGCATGAAAAGCTCGATCGCGCCGGCTTTTTCCATCTCTTCGCGAACGATGGCCTCGGCCTTGCGAACCGCCCGCCAGCCCAAAGGCAGATACGTATAGGCCCCCGCCATCAACTGGCGGATCATTCCGGCCCGCAGCATCAGTTGATGGCTGGGAATCTCCGCGTCGGAAGGAATCTCCTTCATCGTGGGAATAAATGTCTTGGTCCAGCGCACGGAAACTCCTGAGAGAATTGCGGATTGGGGATTGCCGATTGCGAATTTTTACGGGGCAGGGCGGCGAGGTGCAATGGCGGCGTTCGATCGGCAGTGCTATGACTCGTCATGGCGTCACCAGACAGGCGACTGCACCCCCCCAAAATCCCAAAGCGGCGAAGTTTCGCCGCACTCCAAACCCCTAACGCGGCACAATCTCGGCGCGGTACTTGTTCCCACCTAGCCGCGCGCTTTAATCGAGCATGGAAGGGGGCAGGAATTCGAAATAGCCGACTTTCAATTGGCCCTCGTCCTCGATCAGCACGAACTTCAGCTTGAAATACGGTCGCTCGTCCGAGTCGTATCCATACTCGTTCTCGGGCCACTTGCCCGAGCGCACCTGCTCTTCGGTGATTTTCAGATCGCGGGCGATTTCTTTCACGGCCTCGTCAGAAAACTGGCAATTGATTTGCGCCCGGATGCTCGCGCGACGAATCTCGACGGGAATATCCTGCGGCATGGCGCCGATCGCCATCATCACGTCAAACCGATCGCCGCGCCCCGACAGCACCAGTGGGTCAACCGATTCGACGCTGATGTAGTCAATCTCGAGGGGCGGCCCATAGCGCTGCTCCACTTTCTGCATCCATTCCACGAATTTCTCCTGCGTCAGGTTCTTCAGTGGCGGCTGCTGCACGGGGCTTTCTTCCAAGGGCGGCATGAACTGAAACGGGTCGACCTTTCGCAGCGCAAAATTCGACATCAGGCCGTAGAGCCCCGCGTAGTCGCGGTTGACGACGGCCGTGAGTATCGGCCGCGATGCTTCGATGTAAGGTTTCTCCTGCGGCTCGGCGTCAGCCGCCGCGGCGACGAACGGGTCAACCGGGGTCGGTGCCGCGCCTTCGTCGTCGGAGGTGATGGCCGTCAGTGCGTCGCACCCGGCACACCAGACCAGGCACACACACGCCGCCTGCCGCCAGAAAGTGAGTAACATTTCGACAGGTTGCTTGCGATCGGTCGACATGAGTGCATCCTCGGGAGGGAAAATAGGCGTGTCGGCGCAACGCCATCGCGGGTCAGACTACCCGTGCGGCAGCGCCTTGGCAACACCCGTGCGAAGGAAGCAAGAATTGCAACGCTTGTTCGTCGCGGCCACACGGCCTAGAATCGCACCTTCGCACTGCGGGCTCTGCGAATCACGAACTGGTTCGAGCCGCCCTGTGTTTTTCTACCCTGCCGCCAAATCTCGCCATCGCACGACGTCATGTTGCGAGGGCCGAGGAGTGTGACACCGTACATGGCCCGCCGGTTCATCAATACGCTCGCCGATGGCGAGACGATCGAAGAAGTTTATCTGGTGGCCGACAAGCAGTTACGGGCGAACCGAAATGCCGCCCTGTATCTGCTGGTCGAGCTGCGCGACCGCACGGGGGCGATCAGCGCCCGTATGTGGAACGTCACCGAAGAGGGGGTGGCGCAGGTCAACCCGGGCGATTTTGTCGCAGTCAAGGGGAAGGTGCAATTGTACCAGGGCGGGCTGCAGATGATCGTCAGCCATATTCAGCCCATTCCTTCCGAACGGCTCGACCCGGGAGACTTCGTCCGCCAGACGACCCGCGACGTCGAACAACTCTGGCTGCGGTTGCGAGAGCTGTTGCAGTCGATCGACGAACCCAACCTGAGAATGCTCGTCGACTGCTTTCTGATCGACGACAGCCTGATGAGCGCTCTGCGGAACAGCCCGGCGGGCATCAAGGCGCATCACGCCTACCGGGGAGGCCTGTTGGAGCACGTCGTCAACATGCTCGAAATCGCCGACCGCATCGCCGGCCTGCTCAACGGCGTCGACCGCAACCTGCTCTTGGCGGGTATTTTGCTGCACGATATCGGTAAGACGCGCGAATTGAACTTCGAGAACGGTTGTACCTATACCGACGAAGGCCAGCTTCTCGGGCACCTGGTGATCGCGGTCGAAATGCTTTCCGAAAAAATCGCCGCCGTCGAGAAGCTCTCAGGTGAACCATTTCCTGTCGAAACCGCACTGCGGTTGAAGCACCTGATCTTGAGCCATCACGGCAGCTACGAATTCGGGAGCCCGAAACTTCCCATGACGCCCGAGGCCATCGCCCTGCACCACATCGACAACCTCGATGCGAAGGTGCACGAGTTTTCGCGCGACATCGCCGACGACCCGAATCGGGCCGCCAGCTTCACGCCATACAATGCGCGGCTCGAACGGAAGCTGTATAAGGGAATGCGGCCGACCAAGGCGGGCGGATAGTCGTCGCGGGCGCTACGGTGCAAAATCGAGACCGGTATCGGCCGGGTCGGCGCCGATCAGACGGAAATTGAAGCCGCCCGATTCGCGCAAGACGACCGTCCCGATCATCGGTTCGCCGCGCAGGCCCTCCATGACGAGCACGTCGGACAAAACGAAATAGCGCCCGGTGGTAGTGCGCGCGCCTTCGGGTGTCGCGGTCCGCCAGTCGAATTTGTCGTCGGGGGCAAGCGTCAGGCCGACAGAGGTCGCCCCTTTGCGTGCCGCACGCCAGGTACCAACAAGCCGAGCCTGATCGACCACTGGCCGCGGCTCAGAGCGCTCAGATTCGGCAAACTCGAAAGCGGTTTCCTCCTGGTCTTCTGCCGCCACGTCGGTCTCGGCACCCGAAATCAGAGTCAACAGGTGCGGCGCAAGCTGGTCGTGCGGAAGCAGATTCACCACACTCTGCAACTGCCGCACGGCCGGAGGGAAGTGTCCGCAAGTGATGTACTGATACCCCAGCAGAAATGCGGCGTCGGCCGCATCCGGGCTTTCCTGGCAATGGGCCTCGAGCGCCCGCAGGTGCCTCGTGTACTCGTCGGAAGTCGGGTACAGGCTGCTGAGCGTAGTCCAATTCCAGCCGGGCGAAACAGCCAGAACACAATATATCGCCGCTGCCGCGCGCGAAAAATCGCCTCGTGCAAACAGCACCAGCGCCCGAAATTCGTGCAGTGCGGTGTCACGCGGCAGATGACCCAGCGCGGCATTGATGTCGCCCAGCGCCCGTTCGTAGTCGCCCGCGCGAAAGGCCTCCCGCGCCCGGTCAAACACCCGCAAGCCAGCCGCCTCTGCCGGCGACCGCAAGGCCCGCTGGCGGGCCGGGTCGAACGCCGAAACGATGTTGACCGAATCGCCCAGCCTTTGCAGCAGGCGCGAGTAGTCGAACGGGTCGGGTTCCTGCCGGCCAGCCCCGACGAACGGGTTCTCGAAAAGCCCGTAACCCGACGTGTAGTACAGGTCACCGAGCCACCACCGCGGGAAGCTCCAAATTCCGATGCTGCCCCCCCAGCGCCCCCAGCCCCACATTCCGCCCCCCCAGAAGCCCCGCAACCAATAGTTGTTGTAGTTGCGGAAGTACGGGGGCTCGTAGCTGCGCGACGGTTCCTCGGCCGGATCGTCCCAGAGTGGGTTTCCCAGCGAGCGTCCGCGAGAGACTGTCGGGCTGTAGTTGATGAAGCGCGGGCCCGTCATTTCGGTCGCGAACGTGCTGCGCAGCATCGGATTGCGCGGGCCGGCGCTGGGGCCGGCCGAAGAACCGAGCGGACGATTCGTGGTCGTTGGGGCCAGGTTCAGTCGCGGCGCCTCGAGGTTGCGCCGCGGGATACCGGCACCCATCAGCGCGCCCCACACCGTGAAGAAGCCAAAATCCTGGAACACATTGAAACCGCGGCCCCCCCACTGCAGCCCCCCGCGGGGAAATGCATCGCCCGCGAGGAATAACACACACAGGGCCGCCAGCGCGGCACTTCTGAGCCAGCGACGGTAAGGCATGCTATTTCGAGAAGGTCAAACCCCGGTCGGCCGGGTCGGCGCCCAGCAATCGAAAGCTGAAACCACCGCCGTCGTTCAGGGCGATAGTGCCGATCAGCGGCTCGCCGCCATCTCCTTCCATCACCAACAAATCGCCCTGAAGGTAATATCGCCCCTGAATCTGCAGTTGGTCTTCGGCGCCAACGACTTTCCACTCGAACTTGTCGTCGCGGGCCAGTGTCAGTTCGAGGGTAATCGCCGGGCCGCGCTGCGCGCGCCAGGCCCCCACGATTTGCGCCTGATCGATCGCCACCGACGAACGGGGCACTTTTTTCTTGAGGCTCGCGCGGGTAACGGCCGAATCAGATTGACCGGGAACATCGTCATCAGCCCCCTCGATGAGCGTCAGCAGGTGCGGCGCCAGCTCATCCTTTGGCACCAGCCGTACGACGGTCTGAAATTGCTGCACGGCCGGCGCGTAATGCCCGCACGTGACGTACTGGTATGCCAGCAGAAACGCCGCGTCGGCCGCCTCGAGGTGCGCCTTGCAGTAGGTTTCAAGCGCCCGCAGGTGCCGGGTGAACTCTTCCGAGCCCGAATACATGTTGCTGAGCGTCGTCCAATTCCAGCCGGGTGAGATGGCGAGAACGGCATAGATTGTGGCGGCCGCATCGGAATACCTGCCCTGGGCGAACTTAACCAGCGCCCGAAACTCATGCAGGCTGGCGTCGCGCGGCAGATGCTTCAGAGCCGCTTCGACCCGCTCGAGCGCTGTCTGATAGTCTTGCGCCTTGAAGGCCGATCGCGCCGCGTCGAACTCGCTCAACCCGGCCGATTCGGTTGGAGATCGAATAACCTGTTCGCGCGACGCGTCGACGGCGCCCTCGTCGTCGGTCGGGCCCTCGACCTGCACCGGGCTCGAGTATTCGAGATATTCGGGAACATCGGCGTTCGGAGAAAAAAATGGGTTCTCGAACAGGCCGTAGCCAGACGCATAGTACAAATAGCCGAGCCACCAGCGCGGGAAGCTCCAAATGCTCAGGTCGCCTCCCCAGCGACCCCAGCCCCACATTCCACCCCCCCAGTAGCCTCGCAGCCAATAACTGTCGTAGTTGTGGTAGTAGGGCGGGTCGATCGTGCGCGGTGGCGCCGACAGGTTGATCGGCGGCGGATTGCCGAGCGACCGGCCCGCCGACGGCCCCGACGAATAGTTGATGTAGCGCGGGCCGACCGGCAGGGTCGTCATTGTCGTGTTGAGCATCTGGTCGTGGGGGCCGACGCGCACACCACCCCCTAAACCTGAATAGCCCCCTGAGCTGCCCGAACTTGCCGGCGACAGGTCAAGCCTCGGCGGATCGAGACTGTGATGCGGAACTCCCGCCCCCATCAAGGCGCCCCAGACGCTGGTGTACGCATAGTTCGAAAAGATGTTGTAGCCACGATTGCCCCATGTCAGCCCGCTGCGGCCGTAGGCGACTTCACCGAGACCTGTGAATGCACAGAGCATCGCGGCAGCGAGCCAAACGTGGCGATTGGCGGGCATGAAGTGTCCTGACGAAAGCCTTTGATTACGAGAGGTCAGTTCGCGGCGGGCGGGGCACGACGTTTGAAGACCACGGCGTCGGTTGACGTCGGCAGCCAGCGCGGTTCGAGGCGATCACGCGATTCCCACGCAAACGTCTGCCCGTCGATTTTCTTGAGCAACGTCGTGGCGGCCGCGAGCCGGCCCGAATGCGTCACTCCCTGCGATTTGACGAGCCAGCCGCCCGGTGCAGGCGTCCACCGTGCGTTGCTGAACCCCCCGCTGGAGTCGAACGTCCACGAACGCACCTCCTGTGCGAGCGGGTCCCAGCCGATACGGGTGCTGCCCGTGACGGTCGGCTGGTCGGTCATGCGAATCTTGAACTCTTGCAGCAGATAGTTCCGCCCATCGACCCAGCGACACGACAGCCGCACGTACGCGGCCTCGGTTTCTTCAACCCAGTCGCCTACGAGCCAGTCGAGGGCGGGCAGGGCGTCGCGGGCCGTGGGCCGATCGCCGCTCACGGGGAAGTCGCGCACGCGCGACAGCAGCCAGCGACCCTGCTGCTGTACGTGCACCGCCGAGTATCGGTTCGTCAGGGGCAGTCTGTCGGCCTCGGGGCGGAACTCGACGCGACCCTCTTCGACAACCGCATTGGGCGCAATCGACTGGATCGATTCAATTTCAATTGAAATCCGCGCGTCGGGAAAGCGCGCAAACGTGGCCGCAAAATGCCGCTGAATCGCTTCGCGGCCTCGAATGGGAAGGCCGTCCTCCCCGACAAATTCTGCATCCGCGGCGAAACCCTGGGCAACCGCTGCCGCGTCGTGGGCATTGTAGGCGGCTACGAACGCCTGAGCAGAATGCCGCACGGCCGCCTCAGGCGTCTCGGTCGTGCGCACCGCCGGTTCGGCCTTGGCCGCCGGCGCCTTGCGCTGTTCTTTGCGACCGGCCGGTGGTTGTGCGAGGGCCAGGCCCGCCGCCGTCACGCCAACCGCCAGCAGCCACCAGCCGACCTGCCGTTTTAGAGAGGTCTCAACCGTCACAGCAGAACTCCCGGGTTTGAAACGCATCAAGAACAATCCGCTATTTCGTGAAATTCAATCCCTCATCGGTCGGGCCGGATTCGATCAGTCTGAAATTGAACCCCTTGTCGCGCTGGGTGACCTTTCCCACCATCGTGTTGCCGTTCTGCTGCTGCAGCAACAGCAGATTTCCTTCGACCGAGTATTTCCCCTCGATTGAGCTGCTCTTGCCTCCTTGTGTCACCTTCCAGACGAAAGATTCGTCGGGCTTGAGAGACAACCCGATGGTCAGGTCGCTGCCGCGCGAAGCCTTCCAGTCGCCGGCAAGCAGTTTCTTGTCCACGGGCGGACCGCCCAAGGCATCGTCGGGCTTTGTGCCCGGTTGAATCGCCGGCGGTTGGTCGGCCGAACTGTCGCCCGCAGGCGCGCTACCGGTAATCAACTTCAAAAGCTGCGGAATCAGCGTGTCATTGGGCAGCAGTTGCTGCGCCGCCTGAAGCTGGCGGGCCGCCGCTTCGGTGTGCCCTGCCGTCAGGTAGTGATAGGCCAGCAGGAACGCAGCATCGGCCGCGTTGGGGTTTTGTTTGCGGTACGCCTCGAGAGCGCGAAGTTGTTTAGTGTAAACGTCGACGCTGGGGTACATGCTGCTGAGGGTCGTCCAATCCCACCCCGGGCCGACCGCCAGAACCGAATAGACGGTCGCCGCCGCCTGTTGATATTGCCCCTGGGCAAACAGCACCAGCGCCCGGAATTCGTGCAGCGCTGCGTCTTTGGGCAGCTTTTGCAATGCCTCGTTGACCTTTGTCAGCGCCAAGGCATAGTCTCCGGTCTTGAACGCTTCGCGGGCCGCGTCGAATGGCACCAGCCCCGCCTGCACGTCGGGCGGCACCTGCGACGCGTCGTCAGTTGCGCCCGCCGCGTACGGGTCGGCCTGCTGATCCGACTGCACCATGATCGGCTGCGAATAGTCTTGATATGTTCCGGCCATCGCGGGCGTCGCATAGCCGCCATAAAACGGGTTCGCGAACAGGGCATAACCCGTGGCGTAGACGAGCGAGCCGATGCCCCAGGCGGTCAGGCCCGCCGCCCAGGGATGGGCGTACCACCAGGGCGAGCCCCAGTTGCCATGCCAGTAACCGTGATGCCAGTAGTTGTTGTAGTTGTGGTAGTAGCCCGGCCGATTGCCCCACGCCGCGCGATTGCCAGCGTTGATGTTGCCCGTGTTAATGTTGTTGATATTGATGTTTCGATTTTCTCCGGGGCGATTGCCGGCAGGCCGATTGCCGGCATCAGGTCGGGTTTCCGCGCCCGGCCGATTTCCACCGCCGAATTCGCCGCGCCCCTCGCCGCCGAAGGGTGATCGGTCTCCGCCGCCGACTTCAGGACGGTTGCCCCCGCCGAATTCCTGCCGGCCTCCGCCGCCAATCTCGGGCCGCCCGCCACCTCCAAACTCGGGGCGGCCACCGCCGCCCCCGAATTCTCCACGACCGCCGCCGAACTCTCCACCGCCACGGTTTCCCCCGCCCCCGCCAAAACCTCCCCCGCCGCCGCGATATCCTCCGCCGCCGCCCCCGAAGCCTCCACCGCCACCCCCACGGAATCCGCCGCCTCCGCCGCCAAACCCGCCTCCGCGGGCCAGTGCCTCGTGAATCGGCAACAGCCCGCACAGCAATGCGGCCAGAAAAACCCTCGCCGGGCGATTTCGTCTCGTGGTGCAGAGCATCGAAGAACCTCCAGTCGAACGGCGTCGATTGAATACAGGCGAATCAGTTTGGCGGGCACGTTCGTGGCGTGACGCGCTAATCCGCCGGTGGGGGCGCCCGGCGGGTGACCGTGAATTCGCCGATGTCGTCTTCCACCTGTCCGCCGACGACGCGATCTCTCGATTTCCAGGTCATGGTCGACTCATTGATCCGGCGAATGATGTTGGTGGCCGACGTCGGCAACCCGTCGCGGGTGACACCGGTCAGGCGGACTGTAAAAGTGTCGCCGTCGCGCGACCAAAGCCCCTCGGCAAACCCTCCTTCAGAATCGAAGATCCACGAACGGAACTGCTTGACGAGTGGGTCCCAGCCGATGCGGGTCGTGCCCGAGACGGCATTGCGGCCGGCAACGCGCACCTGAAACTCCTGCAACAGGAAGTTGCGGTTGTCGACCCACTTGCACGACGTGGCGATCAGCGAATCTTCTCCTTCGTCAACCCAGTCGCCTACCAGCCATTCGAGCTGCCGCAGGTGTTCGGAGGCGGGCCGCGGCTCGCTCGCGGGAAAATCACGGGCCCGCGCAACAAGCCACTGCCCATCCTGCTTGACGTGCAACGCGACGTACCGGCTGCTCTCGGGCACTTCTTCGGGGACCGGCGTCGACGACGCCGTCCCTTCTTCGAGCGCGACGTTTGCGGCAATCAACTGCACCGCGTCAACCCGCATCGTCAGGCGGGCCTGCGGGGCGACCTTAAACAGCCCGACAAAGTGCTTTTCAATGGCGTCGCGCCCCCTTAGAACCATGCCGTTCTCATCGACGAACTGCGCGTCGTTCGTAAATCCTGCCGCCAGCGCCTTGGCGTCGTGCTTCGCGTACGCTTCGACGAACCGCGACGCCGATTCGCGAATCGCCGCGACGACATCGTCGCCGGCCGGTTGCCCTCTGGCAGCGTCGGACTTGGCAGCCGGTTTCTTCTCGCCGGCAGGCGCCTTGCGGCCCGCGGGCTTATCTTCGCCTGCAGCGATCAGTACGAGGCCCGCAAGCGCCCCGCACGATGCGACGACAAAGGCAGATCGAGGAAGAAACATGACAACGGCTCCGAGGCATCAACGTGGAAGGAGATGAGAGGGTTGCACGGCACCCCGTGATGCTCGCAGCTTTCGGCTCGATGGGCAAGCATCGAGCGCCGTCAAGGTCTGCGCGGCTTGCCCGATGTCGCAAAGGTTTTGAGAATTCGGCCCGCGCGCCGGGCGAGTCACGCAGTTCGCCGTGATGATTCGGCCGCCAGTCGCTTCGTTTCGATTGTCAGCGGCTCGGCGGCGACTACGATCTTACCGGGCCACGTTAGTTCGGGCTGTGTCGCGCGTTTCATTGTTCACTTGCCGGAAGGGGTAGCCATGGATCCTGCGAAGCAGGCCGCAACCAAGGCGTTATCGCTGCTGGAAGAATTCAAGAACTTCGCGTTCAAGGGCAACGTGGTCGACCTGGCGGTCGGCGTGATCATCGGGGCGGCGTTCGGAAAGATCGTCGCGGCCCTCGTCGAAAAAGTGCTGATGCCCCTGATCAGCCTGATTCTGCCAACCGACCAGAAGTACACCGACTGGAAGTGGACCGTGCAGGGGAAGGAGGTTCCCTATGGCGAGTTCCTGGGCGAAATCGTCAACTTTCTGATCGTGGCCTTCGCCCTGTACCTCTTCATCGTGAAGTTTCTGGGCTGGATCATGAAAACGAAAGAGCAGGCTCCGCCGCCCCCCACGAAGCAGGAGGAACTGCTGATGGAGATTCGCGACCTGTTGAAGAAACAGACGGCGTGACGGCACGGTATGGCGGATCGTTCCGTTGCGCCGATGGCGGCCATGCGACCTGCTACAATCCCATGACTTTCTCGACCCTCTCCATGGGTGATGATGAGGTCGCGCGAGAGCACGGAGCGGACAACGATGAACGGACAAACACGCAACGATATCGGCGATGTCTACGACGTCGCCGCCTGGGGCGCCGGATATTTCGAGATCGGCCCGCGCGGCAACCTGCTGGTGCGCCCGTCCCGCGGCGACGCGCGCCACGCCGATCTCAAGGAAATCGTCGACCATCTGATCGGGCAGCGCAAACTGACGGCGCCTCTCTTGCTGCGCTTTCCGCAACTGCTTGAAAACCAGTTGCGCAAGCTGCACGGCGCCTACGAAGAAGCGATCCGTGAGTTTCAGTACAGCGGCCGGCATTTCCCCGTGTTTCCCATGAAGGTGAACCCGCGCCGGGAAGTCGTCGAAGAGTTCTTGCGCGCAGGATCGAAAATCGGCTGCGGGCTCGAATGCGGCTCGAAGGCCGAGCTCTACGCCGCCCTGGCCCTCGAGCGCCCCCGCGATTCGCTGCTCGTGTGCAACGGTTTCAAAGATGAAGCGTTTATCAACCTGGCATTGCTGGGCGTGCATGGCGGCCAGCGGGTGATCGTGGTCGTCGAAAAACTCAACGAGCTCAAGACGCTTCTGCGCCGGGCCCGCGAAGCCGGGGCCAAACCCTGGGTCGGCCTGCGAGCCAAGTTGTACTCGCGCGGCAGCGGCAAATGGGCCTCGTCGGGCGGAGAGGCCGCAAAATTCGGGCTCACCACTTCCGAGATTCTCGAGTGCCTGCGGCTGTTGCGCAATGAGGGGATGCTCGACGCGCTCAAGCTGCTGCACTTTCACATTGGTTCACAGATCACCGACATCAAGCGGGTCAAGAACGCCATGAAAGAGGCGGCGCGGGTTTATTGCCGAATCCGCCGACTGGGGGCGCCCGTCGAATTTCTCGACATCGGCGGCGGGATGGGGGTCGATTACGACGGCTCGAAGACGATGTTCGAGGCGTCGATCAATTACACCATGCAGGAATTCGCCAACGACGCGGTCTATACAATCGCGTCGGTCTGCGACGACGAAGAGGTTTCGCACCCGAATCTGGTCACCGAAAGCGGTCGGGTGATGACGGCCTACCACGCGGTGCTGGTCACGTCGATTCGCGATGAAATCGAAACGTTTGCCGACGATCAGCCGCAGGTGCAGGTTGACGACGACGATCCACAGGTCATTACCGAGTTGAAAGAGCTGTGTGACGGCATCAACGGCAAGAATTATCGCGAGTACTATCACGACGCGCTCGAGCACAAAGACGAACTGCACACTCAGTTCAACCTGGGGCTGGTCGACCTTGAAGACCGTGCGAAAGGCGAGGTGTTGTTCTGGGAAACGTGCGCCCGGGCCTACAAACTGTCGCGCTCAGCCAAAGTTCCCGAAGAAGAATTCGAGGGGCTGCGGCGGATTCTGGCCGCGAAATACCTGTGCAACTTTTCGGTGTTTCGCTCGGCCCCCGACAGTTGGGCCATCGCGCAGCTCTTTCCCGTGATGCCCATTCACCGCCTGAACGAAACCCCGTCGGATTTTGCAACGCTGGTCGACGTGACGTGTGATTCCGACGGAAAAATCGACCGCTTTGTCGACCTGAAAGACGTCAAAGACGCGCTCGAACTGCATCCCCTTCGCGACGAGCCCTACTATCTCGGCGTGTTTCTGCTGGGCGCCTATCAGGAAGTGATGGGCAGCTATCACAACCTGTTCGGGCAGCCGCACGAGGCGCAGATCGTCATCGACAACGACGGACGGTTTCACGTCACGAAGATCGTGCCCGGCAGCCGCGTGGCCGACATGCTCGCCTTCGCCCGTTACGACCCGGCCCAATTGCAGGAACGGTTTCGGCAACAACTGGCCGTACAGGTCGCCGCCGGCGCGCTGTCGCCAGAAATCGCAAACCGACTGGAATCGGAATACGCCGCCGCCTTGAATTGGCAAACGTACTTGGAGTGAATACCTGCACGATTTGAACGGCCGAATTGCGGCTGCAACTTTTGAAACAAAAATCTGGCCGCGAAAAAGCTCAGAAGGCCCAAAATGATATCTGCAACGTCTGTCAGCCGGCGGAGCGGTGATCGTAGTGACCAGCAGACATGACGTATTTGCGAATCTGCAGCCTTGGCGCTCCAAAATTGATGAGCAGACCGTGTTCGAGCCTTGAGCTGCGCAGATATCCCAAGAGCTGTGCGACATGCTCGTCAACGATTGCCTTCACAGCTTTGACTTCAATGATCAAGGTCTTCTCAACCAGCAGATCAGCCTCGAGGTCCCCAAGGACAGGGCCATCGACATCGAACACCTGCAACGGCAGTTTGTAGCGCACTTTGAATCCCTGCTTCCGCAGGCGATGCAACAGCGCGTTTTCGTAGATTTTCTCCAAATGGCCATTGCGATGGTAACTATGGATCGCGAAACTGGTTTCACGAATCGCGTCACACAGTTTCTTGATGCGTTCGTCCACGATAGCGACCTCACTTTCGAAATGATTGGACGGAAAGACCCCTCGAAGGCATTGCTACTACAGTACTCGCCGGTCGTTTGCCTCGGAAGACTCTCGCCATAATCCCGCATCTGTTGCCGATCTGGGAATTTGGCCTATTTTTTGCGCATCTTGAGCCTCTTCGCGGCTTGAATTCGTTCCGCGCAACAAGTCCTAACCTGGCGAGCAAGCCCACATGGCCGACTCTCCCTTTCCCCAGCAGCCTTACCAGGGCATCGCCACGTTTGGCAGGCGGCCCCATACGCGCGAGTTGACCGCAGCCGACGTGGCGATTCTGGGGGTGCCCTACGATGGCGCCACGTCGTATCGTTCGGGCGCGCGGTTCGGGCCACGGGCGATCCGCGAGCAATCGCTGTTGCTGTGGGGCTACAACAACGCGCTGGGGGTGGCGCCGTTCGAAGCGCTGCGCGTGATCGACTATGGCGACGTCGACGTCGTGCCGGTCGACATTCTCGCCACCCACCGCGCCATCGAACGCGATGCCCGCACCGTCGTCGCCGCGGGCACGAACCTCGTCACGCTCGGGGGCGACCATTCGATCGCGCTGCCGCTGCTGCGGGCCGTTGCCGCAGAGCACGGTCAGATCGCTCTCGTGCATTTCGACGCCCACCCCGACACGTGGAACGCCGAGTTCGGAGACGCCCCGCACAGCCACGGCACCCCCTTCCGCCGGGCGGCTGAAGAGCGGTTGATTGAGACGGCCGCCTGGGTGCAAGTCGGCATTCGGGGGCCGACGGCCGGGCCTCAAGACTACCGCGACGCGCGGGCGTTGGGCTCGCGCCTGATCACGCTCGACGAGCTTCGCGTTTCAGGTGTCGCCGCGGTCGTCGAGGAGATTCGCGATCGCGTGGGAGAGCAAAAGCTTTACGTCACCTTCGACATCGACGCAGTCGACCCGGCCTTCGCGCCCGGCACGGGCACGCCGGAGGTGGGCGGCCTGACCAGCTACGAAGCGCTGCAGTTGGTGCGCGGGCTGGCGGGGCTGAATGTGATCGGGGGCGACCTGGTCGAAGTCGCCCCGTCGTTCGATCACGGCGGCATCACCGCCATCCTCGCGGCGAATCTCGTATTCGAGTTGTTGTCGGTGATGGCGCTGACCCAACGCACATCCCCCCCTTAGCTTTTAGAAAGGGGGGGCAGGGGGGTCGCGCCGCATCGTGGCGACGACCAATCGCAGAAATGTCACCTTGCACGGCTCAGTCAATCATGCCCCGCCGGGGGCCTTCTCCGTCCCGAAATCGACCTTGGGGGCATCCTTTGCCGTTTCGGCCGCTTCGAAATATGAGTCGCGCGGTTCGAAGCCGGTGAAACGCGCCACCACAGTTGTGGGAAAGGTGCGCACCTCAGTGTTGTAGCCGCGAAGTGTCTCGTTGTAACGCTGCCGCTCGACGGAGATTCGGTTTTCGGTCCCCGACAATTCAAACTGCAGGTCGCGAAACGCCTGATCGGCCTTCAGGTCAGGATACCGCTCGGCAACCAATAGCAATCGCGACAGGGCCGATTCCAACGCGCCGGCCGCCTGCGCTTTTTCGTCGATGGTCTTTGCCGCGCCCCACTGGCTGCGCAATTCGGTCACCTTCTCGAGAACTTCTTTTTCATGGGCCGCGTAGCCTTTCACAGTATTCACCAGATTCGGAATCAGGTCGAAACGCCTTTGCAAGACGGTCTCAACCTGGGCCCACGACGTATTCACCTTTTCGTCGAGGCCGACCAGCTTGTTGTAGATTCCGGTTCCCCAGAATCCGGCGATGAGCGCCAAGGCTCCGACGACAATCCAGGGAATCCACTTACCGATCGCCGTCGGTTGCCGTTCGATGTTGGACACAGGAAGGTCTCCTTAGCTTTCCGGATGAATAAGCCGGTCGACGGCGTCGACCACGATTTCGATATTCTTCAGATACTCGGCGAACAGCGCTGCGTGATCGGCGTCGCCTGCGCCGGCCCGTCTTTCTTTGAGCGATTCAACCGCCAGAAACGGCTGCGCGTCGAATGGAATATGCGTTGTCAGCCGCTTGAGCGCCTCGATTTTCAGCGCCGGCACCGACTCTTCATACAACCGCAGCGCGGCCCGAAACAGCACCAGAAATGTCGACAGCGACCCGGTCAGCAGTTCAGAGACGGCCTCGCCCCCCCCCTGAGTCAAGACGTACTTGCGCCGCAGCGCCAATAACTTTCCCTTCAATTCCCGCTCCAGTTGCAGCCGCAGATGCTGGCTGTCGATCTTGATCCCTGCCAGCAGGTCCTCCCCAAACAGCACCCGCCGCGACTGGCGGATGTCGAGGAACTCGATCGGAAAGGCGTCCCCAGATGAAGCCAGCTCTTTGGGCGTAAAGAAAAGTGGCGGCTCGCGATGCACCCGCGCCCAGTCGGCCACAGCCGGCATCAGCGCCTTGAGTTCAGCCGGGCCCAGCGGGTCAGCCACAAGCAGCAGGTTGAAGTTTGATGCGCCGGCGACAAAATCTCCCGCCGCTGCCGAGCCGAACAGCGCGACGCACTTGAGTGCCTCGGGCAGCGCCGCTTTCAGTTTGTCGGTGAGTTGCTCGGGAGTCATGCTGCACTTGCCTACCAACTGCCGCTGGCGCCGCCGCCACCTGAACTGCCTCCGCCGAACCCGCCCCAGCTACCTGAGAACCCGCCGCCGCTCGAACCACCGCCCGTCCAGCTTCCGCCGGTCCAACCGCCGCTGCTCCAGTTGCCGCTCCCCCAGATATCGCCGGCGTTACCCCAATCCCACTTCGTCCAGTCGAACGGCTTCGGCCCGCCACCTTCGCGCGACCGCGCCATGAGCCAGCCCAGCCAGCCGCCGACTGCCGCCACCGGCACATGGATCGCGAGCGCCAACAGCAGCGCTACCATACACCCGATCCCCATTCCGACGCTAACGAACAGCAAGCCAAACCAGAACGGCCCCCAGTCGGTCAGTTTGGGAGAGGCGAGCGTGAAACCGGCCAGGCCCGCACCCACGCCGACGAAAATTGCCAGGAACAGAATCAGACAGGCCGCCCCGCTCAATTCGGGGCCGGGGTGCTGAACTTCTGCGGGTGCCGGTTCGTTGCGCTCGATGATCTGTGCGATCCGCTCGACTGCCGCTTGCAACCCTTGCGCATACCGCTCTTGCTTGAACGCCGGGAAAAGCTGCTGGTCGAGGACCCGGCCGGCCAGCGCATCGGGCAGAATCGGCTCGAGCCCATACCCGACTTCAATGCGGCCTTTCCGGTCCTCCATCGCCACCAACAGCATCACGCCGTTGTCGCGGCCTTTTTCACCCGGCTTCCAGGCGGCGAAGAGCTTGTTCGTGAAGTCGTCGATTTCACCCCCTTCGAGCGACTTGAGCGTCACCACGACAAGTGCCGCGCCGGTTTTTTGCCTCACTTCCTTGCAGCGCCGGTCGAGCTCTTCGCGCTCGGCTGCAGACAGTACGCCCGCAAAGTCGTGTACGGCGAGACGGGCGAGACGCTCGTCGAGTTGCTCCGCAAGCCGCTTGAGCAGCGCGTCCGACGGAATCTGCGCTTGCGCACAAAGCGGCCAGCAGACGAATCCGACCAGCAGAATCGCCGCAACGGCTCGGGCACCTTGCAGGCGGCCGAGAGACAGCGCGGCGTCAGGGGCCGTCGCCGCGTGCGCGCATCGGAAGTGCAATTCAAATCGCTGCATCCCGGCACCCATCGGCCCATTCCCGCGGTCGATTTCGCCCCGTTGTAAATGAGAACGGTTGCGCGAGCAAACGGATCACAGAAAGTTTTCGTAAAAACGAGATTCCAGAAACGTGCCCAGGAGAATTCCACGCTGCCGTGCGACGTCGCAGTACCGCACGGGGTGCTCCTGGCCGCTTTCGAGCGCCCGGGGCACTACAACCACAGGTACTTCCGCAGGAATTCGATCACGTCGCCGAACAGAACGTACCCCAGACTTCGTTTGCCGCAACGGATTTTGGCGATGACCTCAGCGCCGATCCGTCGGTGCCGCAGCGACTGGGCATCGACGGTAGCAAACATCTCGACGACTGCGCCTCCTTCGTCAGACACAACCGAACGCGTGGCGCTGGCCTCGAGCTCGCCGCGGTGCGTCGTCTCAGTTGCGGTCGCGAGAATGAAATCGACGGGCAGCCGCTCAGTCCCCAGTTTCTGCTCGCCCTCCAGCACGTGTCCCAGCCGGTTCTCGGGAATTTCGAGCTCCAGCCGCCAGGGGCCGGTGTCGTCCATGATTTCGAGCAACAGATCGCCGCGCTTCACCGGGCGATTGGCCAGGAGTTCCGCCAATTGAAACGTCGCGACGACTCCCGCGACAGGGGCGTCGATAACGAGCGATTTTTCAAGGTCGGTGAGCACCTTGAGGCGCGCTTCGGCCCCTTCCATCTCGATCTGGGTCTGCGCGATGCGCCCCTGCAAACGCACGACCTCTTCCCGCGACAGGTTCCTTCGGGCCTCGCTCAGCTCGTGGCCCAGGGCCCGCACCTGCTTTCGCTTTTCATTGAACTCCGATTCGGTCGCCAGAACGCGGGCGCGCAGCTCTTCGTTCTGCAGGCGCAACACAATCTGCCCGGCCTCCACGCGGTTTCCGCTGGCAACTTCCAGAGCGACAACCTCGCCGTCCCATGGGGCGAATACGCCACGGCGATTGACGGGCATCAATCGTCCTTTCCCTTCGACGCGGTATTCCCAGGGAATCAACGCCAGCGCCAGCGCGAGCAACCCCACACCCGCGAGCGCCGCCGCAAGCTGCGCCAGCCGCCGCCCCTTCAGCCACGCGGTTTTCTCACCCAGGAACCGCCAGACCGGCAGAAACAGGATCTTGTGGTACGTCTGTGAATTGACGAGCGCCTGGCTGGTTTGCCCGCACAGCAGTTCCAGCCGCGCGTCGAAATCGGGCCGCAGGCGCCCGTCGGTCTCCTGCTCGGCCACCAGAGCCCCCAGAGGCCGGGCCCGGTGCTTGTGCTCAGGCCCCCCTCGATCTTTTTCCTCGGAATCGTCTGTATTGTCTGTCGGCCTTTGCAAAGGCACGATCGTCAGTTGCCTCGAGCGGCTGACATGCAGGTATTCGGCGAGAGGCTCCTCGATCTGGGGCGCCAATCCGTCAGCCTTGCCGGCGTAGCTCAGCCGTTCACCCGTCAACAACACCTGACCGACAAGCTGCGCCAGGAGCCGCACCTGGTTCGACCGTGGATTGACCGCATCCTGCCCGCTGATGGCCCGGACAACGGGCTTGCCCCCAAACATTTCAACGATGCTGACGCGGTCGCATCCCAGAAAGATCGCTCCATCGGTCGCGGCGGCCGCGGCGACACGCTTCACATCCAGGCTGCCGTGCAATTCGGCAGCCAGCTTCTGCAGCTCCTGCAAGTCGGCCAGCGACGCGCCGCCTTGGGCGGGCTGGTCGGCCGTGCGGAAGTGCCGCGCGACGAACCCGCACATGCGCTCGATGAACTGCAAGTATCCGGCGCGGGCCTCTGGCGGGGCGTCGTTCCGCTGAAAGATCTGCAGCGCGCCCGTGGGCCGGCCCCCGCGCTCGAGCGCGCCGAAAATCTGCACGTGGGCGGTCGGCAGGTCGGCCAGCTTCGGGTCGCCCGTCGCATAGACCCGCACCCCGCCCGACTGCAATGTTTCAGAGAGCAGCGGACGGTATTTCGTCAGCGCCTGCGGGTTTTCAAACACCCCCATCGGCACGCGCTGCAAGTGATATTTCAAGACGAGCCCCTGCTGGGGATCGACCAACCACACGGCGGCTGCCTCGGCCCCCAGCGCGACAATGACCCGCTTGAGGTACTCGGGAAAGAAAAACTCATCGGGAAGGCGAGCGCCGGCGAGAGTTTCAGTCTCGCGCACCAGTGCGAGAATCTGCTCTCGTACGCTCTCGACGCCGGTCGTGTCGGGGCCGTTCATGCGCGCGGTCATCCTTGCCAGTCCGCCACTGGGTACGCGCGGCGCGTAGCGCGCCATTCGCACCCCCATCCCCAACCCCTCCCCCGCGAGGGCGGAAGGGAGAGGATGTTGCGATACGGTTCTGGTGTGCGAGACGTGTGGGCGCTAATGTCCGACGTGGCCGACAGGGATCGGTCGATCAAACTGTGCAACATGCGATTGCGCCGCCCACCGCCCCGGCCGCTCGAAAGCGGTCGGGGTAGTCATCAAAGTCGAAAATGAAACGTGCGCCGGAAGGCGCGCCACAACCAGCCAGCCGCAGAACGATGGCCGACCGAAAACCGCGCTCGACCCCGCACGTTCGATCGCAGCAGTTCGGTGTCTCCTTCGAGCAGCACGAGCGCCTGGTAGGCGTGGCTGGTCAGCCGTTCGCGACCGCGCCGATCGGTGACCGTGGGCAGGTCGCCGCCCGCCTTGTTCGACAGCATGTTGGGGGCGAATTCCGAGTGTCTGTCGGAAATCTCTTCGACCAGGGCGCGGTACGTGCGATTGGGCAAATGATCGAATTTGATGTCGAGCTCCTGGCCGGTTGCCAGATCGACGCGGTCGGCCTGATCGACCAGCAGCACCGCCTGAAAGCGCCCGTCGGGCGCGATGCTCAGCAGATGAGTGCCGGCCGGAAGCAGGCATCCGACATTGTGGGGGTCGAGCGGGACGCCATACCATTGACCCAGCTCGATTCGCGGCTGGCTCAGTTCCTGCTCTTTGACGGGCGGGGGAGCGATCACCACGCCCTCGGCCGGCGCCGCAACCTGCAACAGGCTGATTTGCGCCCGATAGTCGTCGAGCAGTTTGCGGGTCTGGGCGATCCGCTGGCGGGCCAGTGCCGCGCCGACGGCGTCATTGAGCCCCAGTTGCGTGTTGAGCTCGGTCTCTTGCGAGCGCAGTTCGGTCGAGATTTCCTGCAGGCGCAAGTCTTTCTCGGCGTCAACCAGTTCGATGAGTCGCGTTCCGCGGGCCACCGTCTGCCCGGGCCGCACGTCGATCTGTCGAAGCTCGCCGGGAACCAGATTATACACGTGCTGGACACGATGCGGCTCGATGTAGAACCCGGCTTCCAGGTGCCAGGGAATGGGAATGGTCAGGGCCCCCAGCGCCAACGCCAGCACGATCGCGGCAGTCACCGACATTTTCGTCCGGCTCAAGGGCTCTTGTCGCGATGCACGCAGCATTTGAATCAGGTTTCTCGCGAGGCTCCAAACCATGCCCGCCAGCGAAACGCAGGCCATCGTCGCCCCGATACTCTGCAGGTCATACGGTTTCAATACGATATACAGAAAAACTGCAATCCCGAATACGACAACCCAGCGGTAAACGGCCGAAGCGATCGCATACACCACGAACCAGTACCGGCCTTCATCGGGCATGAACGGGTCGGGTGGCGTGCGGATGCCGAAGCACCACCAGGCAAACGTGTCATGCAGCATCCGCGAGGCCTTGCGACTCAGGTTGGGAATCTCCAAAAGGTCGCTCAGCATGTAGTAGCCGTCGTACCGCATCAGCGGGTTCAGGTTGAAGATGACAGTCGTGACCGCCGAGACGAAAAAGATATTCAAGAACAGATGGTTGAGCAGCCCCGGCTGCGTGAACCACCAGCCAAACAGGGCCAGCGACGAGAGCACCGCTTCGATAGACATCCCGGCGCCGCCGATCAGAATTCGCTGCCACTTGTTGGGCAGCATCCACGAGTCTGACACGTCGCAATACAATGTCGGGCTGAAGACCAGCAGAATCATGCCGATCTGATGGCACTCGCCCCCAAAGTGCCGGCACGTCAGGCCGTGGCCCAGTTCGTGAATGATTTTCGTCAGCGCGAGCGTTCCCCAGAGGTAAATCAGATTGGGCCAGCCGAAAAACTGATGGAACTCGGGCAATCTCTCACGGAACGACTCGAACTTCACGGCCAGCAACAGCCAGCTCGACAGCACCAGCGTCAGGCACAGGGCGACGCCCCACGGCTCGAACATCCAGCGCACCACAGGGTACAGCCGGTGCAGGGTGGGTTCGGGGTCCCATCCCGGAAGCCGCAGGTACATGACATTCTGCAGCGCGCTGAGCCAGCGCTTGCGCTTTTTCTCGCGGCTGTCGCGCACCAGCGACGTGCCTTGCCCAAACCGGGTTCCGCGCGCCAGTCGCTTGGCATGCAGATCGACAACGGTCTGCTGAATGTCGGCCAAGGTCGGGCGGGCGTAAGGGTAGCGCGCGAGCAGACCGTCTCGTATTTCTTCGAGGTTCCGCCGGCCGTCGAGCAATTCGAGAATGCAATGCTGCTCGGGCTGCAACTGATAGTAATTGAGCGCCACGGGGTCTTTGACGACCCAATAGCCGCGCCCCTGACACGCAATTTGCTTCCGCTCAAGGTCGGCTCGGGCGCGCAACGGAATGGCGCGTTTCGTCGATGGTAACAGCCCCGAGGCGGAACTCATGGGCTAGCCTCCCGGTGGCGTGGCAGCCGGCGGCTGACCGAGGTCGATCGTCATTCGCGCCTGAAGCCCCGCGCGCAGAATATTTTCCGGGTTGTCGACTTCGGCCCACACAGGCACGTTCTGTTCCACCGGTTCGGCCTTCACATCGACAAACACGATGCGGCCTTTGAAGGACTGCTTCTCGATATCGAGGTCGAAATCAGGAATATCGAGCCGCACCGAGACCTCCGCCCCTGGTTTCACCCGCCAGGCGTCGCGGATGTCAATCACGCCATCGACGCGAACGCGGCGTGGGTTGACGAGTTCCAGCACCGGGTCGCCCTGACGCACCGCCTCACCCTGAACACGATACACGCGCCGCACGAAGCCGTCGAACGGCGCACGCACCTGATACGTCCGCAATTCGGCCTGCGCCTGGTCGCGCTTGAGCTGATTGACGGCCTGCCTGAGTTTCGCGGCTTCGAGTTCCAGCAGGCTTTTTTCGGCGGCCAGTTTGAGCCGTTTCACTTCGACCTCGGGTACCACGCGCGCCTGCGTCTGGTTGGCCTCGACGGCCTTTTCATATTCCGCCTGCGAAACCTGCCCCGCCTTTTCGGCATAGCGAATGTCGACATCCGACTCGGCCTCTTTCTCGGCAATTGCCAGGGCGGCTCGGGGAACTTCGTCGTTGAGCGCGGCGAGCACCTGCCCGTCTTTCACCAGATCGCCTTCGCGCGGCGTAATGGCCCCGATCACGCCGGCACGATCGGCGGCCAGAATCGCTTCATCGATCAGTTTGATCGTACATTTCGTGAGCTCAACGTTTCGCGCCCGACCTGCCACGTCTTTGGAGCGATTCAGGGCCGGCTCAGCCGCCGCGAAAGTCCCCAACAGCAGGCACGCCATCAGGCTCAACGCGGCCGGCTGCCGCAAGGCGCGGTGACCTAAGGCCGGCCGGGGGCCTTTGCCCGTCACATTGCAGGCGTTTCGTGCGGTCGTTCTGTGCGTCTGGCACATGGCGAGCTCCTTACGTCGAGAAGTCTCCATTCGTCGCCATCAATCGGTAAACACGCCGCGGCTTATTCATCGTGCATAGGCTTAGAAGCGTCTGCCGTGGCCTCGACACCCGTTGGCGGCTTTTCGTCAGTCGTCTCGTATCCGCTCGAAAGGAACTTCCGCGACCCCAAGAGCGTTCTGGTGCGGCGGTGGATTTCTGAAAAATCGAAGATTCCGGGCGCCGCTTCCGGTATTCCGTTCGACGGCGCAGGGTAGGGCGGGGCGGGTTCGCTCGGGAGCAGCGGCGGGGCAGCTTCGTATCCCGACATCGGCTCGCCCGCTTCGGGCATGTACACAGGAGGCTGCGGGGGGTACACGAACGCTTCAGGCTCATGTCGCAACGGGTCGATCTCGGGCGCGTCGAACGCAAACGTGCGCGCCCAAGCGCGGCGAATGGCATCTTTGTACGCCTCGGGCGTCCAGGTCGCTTCTGCCAGATGAATGCTATTGTTTTCGAGCAGCGTGCCTTTGCGATAATGGATTTCGCAAATGGCCTTGTTGTATTCCGTCAGCGCCCGGAAATACGACGCTTCGGCGTTGGCCCGCCGCGCCTGCGCCTGCAACAGAAAATCGAGCGGCTTGCGATCGGCGTCATATTCGGCCTGCACCCCTGTCAGCCGACGTTCGGCTGCGTCGAGCCGATTGTAGTTCGTCTTGAGCACCGTGTACCAGTAGTCGAGCAACTGAAAGGCATTCGCCAGCTCGTGGCTGACTTCGATTTCCTGGGCGGCCAGCACCTCGCGGGCCTTTGTCAGCCGCAGTTCGATATTGCGCACCTGTGCCAGCGCGTTCCGCAGCCCCAGAGGCATCGTGAACTGCAGACCCAGTGTCCAGCCGGTTTGATTCGCCTGAAACAGGGTCCGGTAGGCGCTGGCCAGTTCGCCCCGCCGCGTTCCTTCGTCGCGATGGCTTGCAAACAGGTCGTTGCCCATGCCGTTGATCTGGTAAGTCGACAGAAAATTCAATTGCGGGTGGGCATAATTCTCGGCCGCGGCAAGCTGCAATTCGAGGCTCTTGACGTTCCACTTCTGACGGCGGATTTCTTCCCGGCGCGTCACCGCTTCTGCGAGGCACACATGCCAGTCAGGGGCGAGTTCGGCAACGGCCGGCTCGTCGGCCGGCCGAATGATTCGTCCGTCGTTGGCCGGCAGGCGCAGCAGCCGGCGCAATTGCAGCTCGAGACCGTAGACGCCCGGTTCGGCGCGAGCAGCCGGGCCCCCGAGCGCCGTCTGCACGCGGGCCTGGGCATCGTAATAGGCTTCGAGCGCTTCGGCCTCTTCGGCTGAACCGCCGCCGGGCAACCCGACCTTCATCTTGCGGCTGACGACGCGCCACGTCGCCAGGGCCGTGTTGCGGGCGACAACGAGGCTGTCGTAGGTGCGGTAGGCCAGGTACAGCTCCCAATACACGTCTTCGACGTCTTTGATCATATTGCGCACCTGGGCCTCGAAGTCGACCAGCGACATGTCGGTGTTGATGCGAGATACGATCACCCCCTGGTTGACGCCGCTCACGCCGTTGATGTTCGTATTGAACGGGCCGGCGATGCGCGTGACTTCGGCCCCCGCGCCGGCCCACAACGGCTGCAGGTAGTTGAGCTGAATGTTGCCGCTGTAGAACGACGGGAACAACTGGAACGGCTGGTTGGTGAGCAGATAGTTCCAGTTGTGCGAGATTCCGACCGTCGCCCCGTAGGCGAGGTTCTTGGTCAGGCCCGTCGAGAACTGGGCCGTGTCCTGGTTTAAGACCGCGCCTTCGGGCAGCCCGCCGGCGAGAAAACTGTTGTTCTGAAACGCCGAGTTGCTGCCCCATTGCATGCTCGTGCTCCATTGGGTGTCGAATGCCGCCAGCGCCGATTCAACGCCGCGGGCCCCGAACAAAACGCCCGTATCCCGAATCGCGGGGTCGTAAACCGACAAGATGCCATCGGGGTTATTGAGTACGCTGTTGCCCGGTGAGAGAAAGTCGTTGCGGGTGCGGGCGAGGCGATTGTTGATGAGCGCCAGGTGGATCGCCTCGGCGAGCGTCAGGTCCCAGATTTCATCGTGACCCCGATCACTGATCGTGTGCGGACGCAACGTCGCCAGGGCCGGGTCGCTATAGCGAACCTCCTCGACGGGCCGTTCGAGCCGCATCTCATGATCCTGATAGTCCCGCAATTCCGACTGACCGATGTACGTCAGGCTTTTCTCGGCCGTGGAACACCCGCCGGCGAGCAGGCAGAACATCGCCCCACAAGCGAGCGCGACAGAGCGCGCCGCGCGTGCAGCCGCTTGGCGCTCGGCGTCTCCAAAGAGACGGCAACGGCCGCCGCGCTCGAAGGAGGAGCATGCCTCGGGCGCTCGCCGGGGCGGGCCCCAGCGAATCGCACAAGTCGTTTTCTGAGAGGTAATTACAGGCACGGAGGAGACGCCGAGTCTGTGCGCATTCTTGGCGCACGCGCCCCCCCGGTGTCGCTCTGGAAGTCGTTATCGTCCATCAGACCGATAGACTTTCGCGAAACTACCCATTTTTACGCGCGAAGAGGGCACAACTCAGACGAGGCGGTTCTCCCCGCCGGTCAAGCCTGCTGTGTCGCCGGGGAATTGATTCCCCGCTCGCGCCGCACGCGCACCTCGACCCGAACGCGGTGCTGCCCACCCCCTAAAACGATTCCGCGCAGCGGGCAGACGTCGTCGTAGTCGCGTCCCCAGGCCAGGGTGATGTAGCGTTCGTCGGCCGCCTGATTGTTCGTCGGGTCAAAGTCGACCCAGCCCGCACCCGGGCAGTAGACCGCCAGCCAGGCGTGGGTGGCGTCGGCCCCCACCAGCGCGGGCGCCCCGGCGGGATGTTCGGTGCACAGGTATCCGCTGACGTACCGCGCCGCCAGCCCCAGCGATCGCAGGCAGCCGATCTGCAAGTGCGAAAAATCCTGGCACACGCCGCGACGAATGGCAAACACTTCAGGCAGCGACGTCGCTACGGTCGTGGCGCGCGTGTCGTAGATGAAGTCGTTGTGAATCCGCGTCATCAGGTCGAAGACCGCTGAGAGCAGCGGGCGGCCGGGGCTGAATGACGCGGCCGCGTAGTCTTCCAGTTCGCGGCTCGAAGGAACGTAGCGCGAGTCGTAGGCGAATTGGGCGGCATCGAGAGAATCGAGATTGCGATCGACCTGTAACAATTCTCGAACTGTTTCCCACGCCGGAGACTGCGCCGGGTCTGGCAGCGTCACGGGCGCCTCGTCGACCTTATGGCGCGCTGTGACGGTCATTTGCAGATGCCGTTCCTGAACGGCGAAGAAAGTCGCGGTATTGCCGAAGTAGTCAGTTAGTGAATCGACCGCCGCCGGTTCCGGAAGGATCTCGATGGCGCAATCGCGGCACGCCTGCCGCGCGGTCTTGCGGGGCGTCAGATGCGCCAGGTTGTGGCACAGCGAGGCTGTCTCGGAATATTCGTACGTTGTTGTGTGTTCAATGCGATACAGCATCTCGTCTCACTTCGGCCAGGCAGCGAGTTGACGCGCCGCCTGCAGATGACTGAGGTGCGTCTGCGTGATGGCTTCCGAAAGCGCGGGAAGCGTGGCGGCCAGCTCTTCGAGCAGTCGTTCGAGCGGCGCGCGGCGCCCGGCATGATCTGGCTCGACGAGCACATCGGCGTCTGCCAGACGCACGGCCGTCAGGGCGCTCAACACCAGCCGTTGCTCAGGGCTGCGCCCGGAAATCACCACGTCGCGCGGCAGATGGTCGACGTCTTCGGAAAGCGCCGCAAGCTGAAAGGCGAGCGCCCGCGGATTGGTTTCGTCGGCCAGCAGCAGGTCGAGCACCGCGGCGGCCTGCAAACTTCCCTGGTATCGCCGCCGATAGGTCATCGAGCTGTCGGCCACTTCCAACAGGGCCTCCAGAAGGGGCGGCTCGGGGTCGGCGACGGCGACGAGGGTGTGGCGCAGCAGGTTGACGAGAGAGTGCGACCGTTCCAGCCGGCGCCCCATGTCGAGAAATCGCCAGCCGTAGCCGCGCGTCACGCTTTCCATCGCCAGTCCGCCGAAGGCCGCCAGCGTCAGCACGATGCGATCGAGCCGTTCGAGAGCGGCGCTGAGAGTGCGGCCCGCGGGAAATTCGTCTCCATCGGCGTCAGCCGCTGCTTCGTGATAGCCCTGGGCACGCACTGGAGCACGAAAATCTGCCAGAGCACTGAGCACCCGCCACATGTCTTTCGACACCCGATCGCGCACCGTGCCGGCCGTGCGCCCCAGCGCCTCGAGCACCGAGACCACGCTGCCGGGGCGACGGCGGTCGTAGATGACCGCCAGCAATTCGGCTTCGGGGTTTCGCAGCCGTTCCGCCGCCCCCTCACCCACGAAACCCGGCGGCGACTCGCTCAGCACGGTAACGGCCCGCAACAGGGCAGGAAGCTCGGGTGATTCGGCCAGACCCGATGTTTCGGTCATCCGCACCAGGGCGCCGCGCAAGAGCCGCGTGAGTGCGTCGGCCCGCTCGGCGTACCGCCCCATCCAGAACAGATTGTCGGCCACGCGGCTGGGCAGATCGTTCCCGCCGCGACTGAGCGCCACGGGAAGGCCCGACCGTGGCAGCAGGCTGACGTCGCTGACCGGGCCGGACGACAATACCCAACTGTCTTTGCTGCCCCCGCCGCGCTGCATCGAGGCAATCATCGTGTCGGCCGAACCGCTGACGCGCGACAACCCCCCGGGCATCATTTCGAACTCATCGCCATGTGCCGCCAGGTACGCTCTGAGCACCAGATGCCGCGGTTGCAGACGATCGTTGACCAGCACCGGCGTGGTCGACAACGTCAACCGTTCTTGCCCGACGTATTCGTGCGGCCGGGCGCGAATTCTTGCCGCCAGCTCGGCCCGCTGATCGGCGGTCAATTCGTCACCGAATGCCGGCTCGAGCCGCACCCCGGCGAACGCCGGTTTGATGACCATGTCTGAGAGCCGCGAAATAACAAGTTCGCGCGACGCCGGATCGCCGCACCACCAGGTCGGCACCGAAGGCAGCCGCAGCTCTTCTCCCAACAGCCGGCGACACAGCGCCGGCAGAAACGCCAGTAATGAGGGTGCTTCGAGCAGCCCGGAGCCCAGCGCATTGGCGACGGCTACGTGACCTGCGCGCATCGCCTGAACCACCCCCGCGACCCCCAGGAAGGAATCGGCACGCAGTTCCAGCGGGTCGCAGAAATCGTCGTCCACCCGCCGAAAGATCACGTCGACCGGCTGCAGCCCTCCCAGAACCTTCAGATACACTCGATTGTCGCGTACAGTCAGGTCGCCCCCCTCGACGAGCGTATACCCGAGGTACCGCGCCAGATAGGCATGTTCAAAGTACGTCTCATTGAACGGACCGGGGGTCAGCAGCACGATGCGGGGGTTGTCGCGATTGTGCGGGGCAATCGACCGCAGCGTGTCGCGCAGTGTGCGAAAGAACGGCGCGAGCCGCTGCACGCGACAGTCGCGAAATGTCTCCGGCAGCATTCGCGTCATGACAATGCGATTTTCAAGCGCATAGCCGGCGCCCGAAGGAGATTGAGTGCGGTCTCCCAGGACGTAGAACTGCCCGTCTGCACCGCGCCCCAGGTTGGCGCCGTAGAGGTGCAGATAGTGGCCGCCGGGCACTGCGATGCCGTGGCAGGGGCGCAGAAACGCTCTGTTGCCGAACACGAATTCGCGCGGCAAAAGCCCCTCGGCGAGGCATCCCTGGGGTCCGTACACGTCGCGCACCACGGCCTCGAGCAGTCGGCCTCGCTGGGAGAGGCCCTGCTGCAGCAGGGCGGCCGTATCGGCGGCGAGCACGCAGGGAATCGGATCGAGCTGCCAAGGCCGGTTCGTGCCGCGCGGGTCGCCATACACGTTGTAGGTGACGCCATTCTCGCGGATCAGGTGGCGAGCCTGTTCCCAACGGCGAGTCAGCTCGCTCAGCCCGAGTTCATCGAGCGAACTGAGCAACTGATCCCAATTCGGGCGCACGCGCCCGCCGGCTTCCATGCATTCATCGGGCGTCTCGGCATGCGGAACGTAATCCAGCCACCCGGCGCCGAGCGCGGACGCAGAGCTCTCAGAAGCCGCCTGATCCGTGCTGCCGATCATGACGCGAACTGCGTCTCCGCCGCGGATTCGATTGCCAGGGACCCGTTTCGTTCCAGTATAACGCCGGCCGGGGCCGCTGACGACGCCCGTTCGCGGGGCGTTTCAATCGCCATTGCCGATTCTGCGGGGAATGACGCCTTTCGCAGGTCGAGCGTCAGCGGGGCCTCTGCCAGCCGTTCATGCAATGGCACGGGCCAATAACCTGGCGAATGGCCGAACGGAAAGAACCGGGATTGCCGGCGTGCAGCGGCTTCCGACGCATTCACGGGGAAGGTCTCAAACGACCGCCCGCCGGGGTGCATCACGTGGTACTGACACCCCCCAATTGCTCGGCCCGTCCAGGTATCGTAGACGTCGAACACCAGCGGCGTGTGAATGCCGATGGTCGGGTGCAGGCACGACGGCGGTTGCCAGG
Organism: Planctomycetaceae bacterium; assembly: GCA_052388175.1. Classification (GTDB taxonomy): domain Bacteria; phylum Planctomycetota; class Planctomycetia; order Planctomycetales; family Planctomycetaceae; genus SIAF01. The sequence goes on from JBQTIL010000045.1 coordinate 95,446, forward strand.
CCCGATAGCGCACCCCGGCCACGTATTCGCCGTTGGTGCCCGTTGGACAGAGCGGAAGGCGGTGTCTGTTGCAGGTCACGACGTGCCGCGCGTCGGTCAGGCCCTGCACCAGAAGCTGCACTCTTTCCACCGACGAATCGACGTACCGCGCCGCGCCGCCGGCCCCGGGCTCTTCGCCCAGCACGTTCCAGGGTTCGATCGCGGTCCGCAGCTCGAGGCGCACTCCACGATGCACCGCCTCACCCAACTGCGGAAAGCGAAATTCGAAATGCGGCGCAAACCACGCCCGATCGAACGGATACCCCGCCTGCGCCAGCTCGTCGAGCAGGTCGTCAAAGTCATGCGCGACGAAATGCGGCAGCAGAAACCGATCGTGCAGCTCGGTGCCCCACCGCGCCAGTTTGTGCCGGTAGGGTTGCTCCCAGAATCGCGCCAGGAGGGCCCGCAGCAGCAACTGCTGCACGAGGCTCATCTGCGCATGCGGGGGCATTTCGAAGGCCCGCAATTCGACCAGGCCCCGCCGGCCGTCGGCGGTATCGGGTGAATACAATTTGTCGATGCAGAATTCGGCGCGATGCGTGTTGCCCGTTACATCGGCCAGGAGATGACGAAATACGCGATCGACCAGCCACGGCGCGCATCCACCTGCGTCAGGAATCTGGCGGAACGCGATTTCAAGTTCGTACAAGCTATCGTGCCGTGCTTCGTCGACGCGCGGCGCTTGACTGGTCGGCCCGACGAATTGCGAAGAAAACAGATACGACAGCGACGGGTGATTGTGCCAACAGGCGATGAGGCTGCGCAACACGTCGGGGCGGCGCAGAATCGGGCTGTCGGCCGGGGTGGGCCCCCCGACCACGACGTGGTTGCCTCCTCCGGTGCCGGTGTGGCGGCCATCCAGCATGAATTTTTCGGTGCACAACCGCGACTGGCGGGCTTCTTCGTATAGCACCGTCGTCAGATCGACCAGCTCACGCCAGTTGTGGACGGGTTGCGTATTGACTTCGATCACACCCGGGTCAGGCGTGATCTGAAAATGGTTCAACCTCCCGTCCACCGGAGGCTTGTAGCCTTCGATCAGCACCGGAAGCTGCAGCTCGGCTGCGGTCTCTTCCACGGCCGCAACCAGGTCGACGTAGTCTTCAAGGGTCGCGACCGGAGGCATGAAGATGTGCAGACGCCCCTCGCGCGGCTCGACACACAGCGCCGTCCGCACAATCTGCAAGGGCAGGGGAGACGTAGGCCCGCGCGAACCGGCCTTGCCGTTGGCCAGCGGGTCGATGCGGGCCCCGTCACCCGACATCAACGGGGCGACGCGCAGGCGCTGTTGCCTGACGTGGGGCTGTCTTGGCGGAAGGGGGTCGCGCGGTGCAAACGGGTCGAGCTCGATCGTCTGCTGGCAACTCTCAGCGCTTTCCCAGGGCAGCGAATCGAGGGGCAGGCGGTACCCCATCGGAGAATCGCCGGGATTCAGAAACAGATGTTCGCGACGCAGAAACCACGGGCCGCTTTCCCACAGGGCCTCCGCCCCAAAGCCGCGGCGCCGCAAGGGGAGCGCGTATCCCACGATATGCCCCAGGCCCTGCTCCAAGACCCGCGCCAGACGTCGCCGTTCTTCTTCGTCGTCGAGCCGGCTCTTGAGGGGGTCAACGTTCGCCGGCAGTCGGCGCTCGCGCCACAGGTAGTACCAGGCGTCTTCAAAACCAGGCAGGCACAGTTCCGGGTCGACCCCTAACCGCTCTGCCAGCGCCGTGATGAAATGCAGCCCCTCGATAGGACCGTAGTCGTCGTTGCGATCGAGGTCGGCGACGAGTGCGGCATCAGTCCAGAGGGGTACGCCATCGCGACGCCAGTAGCAGCCGAATGCCCAGCGGGGGAGCGATTCGCCCGGGTACCATTTTCCCTGCCCGAAATGCAACAGAGCGCCCGGCGCAAACCGAAATTGCAGCCGTCGCAACAGCCCGGAGGCCAGCTTCTTTTTCGTTGGCCCGAGCGCTTCGGTGTTCCATTCGGGCGCGTCACGATCGTCGATCGAGACGAACGTGGGCTCGCCCCCCATTGTGAGGCGTACGTCGAGCGCATTCAGTTTTTCGTCGACCTCGTGCCCCATTTGGTCAATGGCGCGCCATTGCAGTTCGCTGTACGGCTTCGTGACGCGCGGGGTTTCGCGCACCCGCACCACTGACATCTCAAAACTGAAGTGCTCTTCGCACTTTTCGAGGGCCGGCGCGCCACCTGACGACCACGAATACGCCCCCGTGATGGGAGCCGCCGATTGCGGATCAGCCGAACACGCCAGCGGAATGTGACCTTCGCCCGCCAAGAGGCCCGAAGTCGGGTCCAACCCGATCCAGCCTGCGCCCGGAACATAGGCTTCGACCCAGGCATGTAGGTCGGTGAAATCTTTGTCGGGCCCCGAAGGGCCGTCGAGCGCGGGAACGTCAGCCGTCAGTTGGATCAAATACCCTGAGACGAAGCGTGCCGCCAGACCCAGGTGCCGCAGCAATTGAACCATCAGCCACGCCGAATCGCGGCACGACCCGCTGCCCAGTTGCAGCGTTTCTTCACACGTCTGCACCCCCGGCTCCATGCGGATCAAATACTTGATCCGCCGTTGCAGTTCCTGGTTCACGTCGACGAGGTAGTCGACGGTCCGCAGCCCTGTTTTGCGCCAGGCGGCGGCCAGCTCGACAAGCCGCGGGCCGGCTGGCGCGACTTCGAGATACGGCGCCAACTCGCGGGCCAATGTCGCGTCGTAGATGAACGGGTACCGCTCAGCCTGTTCTTCGACAAAAAAGTCGAACGGGTTGATCGCGGTCATCTCGGCGACCAGGTCAACCTGCACGCCGAATTCCCTCGTCGGCTCAGGAAACACGAGCCGCCCGAGGTAGTTGCTGTAGGGATCCTGTTGCCAGTTCAGAAAGTGAGGCTGCGGCTCGACCCGCAGCGAATACCCGAGAATGGGTGTGCGGCAATGCGGCGCAGGGCGCAGGCGGACGACGTGCGGCTGCAATGTGACCAGCCGGTCGTAGAAATAGCGCGTCTGGTGATTGAGAGCAACCCGGATGGACATGGCGCACCCCGAAATCGACCAGTGGAAGCAAGTTCAATGCCCTGATGAAGGCGGCTGATAGCTTACCTCGGATTGCAACGGGCGTGGCCGGAAAACGCACAACAATCGCTTTTTTAATAATGCCGCCACCCCGGCCCCTGCGCGCAATCGCGGCACATCTGCTTCGAAGCTGGGCGACCTCGATGTCGGGCGACCTGAGGGATGCCCGTCGGAATCCATACCGCCTCGCCTCGCTCCCCAGCGGTTGGGCCGCCCCGAAAGCGCATAATCTTCGCGACGCGCGCATACCATGGCGCGCATGTTCGAAAATCGTCGAGGGCGCGCTTTTGGTAGAAGATCGTTCCCCGGCCTGCCGTGCTAGTAGGATCCAGCACGATCAATGGGCACGGCCAATTCAATCGCCGGCAGTTTCAACCGCATTCGGCATTCGTCGAGCATTTCCTTCGTCCGGCTGGCCCCTACGCGCGTGACTCCCAAAGCCCGCACTTCCAGAAGCTTGTCGAGATCGCGCACGCCGCCGGCCGCCTTCACCTGCACGCTCGGCGGGCACGATCGGCGCATGAGCTTCAAGTCGTCGATAGTCGCGCCGCCCGTGCCGTAACCCGTCGACGTCTTCACCCAGTCGGCCCCGGCCGCAGAACAGATCTCGCACAACTTCAGCTTGTGGTCGTCGCGGAGATAGCAGTTCTCGAAGATGACCTTGACCTGCGCGCCTCCCGAGTGGGCGACGTCGATGACCGCGCGGATATCGGAGGAAACATATCTCCAATTCTCGCTCAGCGCCTGGCTGATGTTCACCACCATGTCGAGCTCTTCGCCGCCGTCAGCCAGCGCCTGCCGGGCCTCGGCGACTTTGACGGACGTCGTGTGACCGCCGTGCGGAAAGCCGATGGTCGTGCTGGCCTTGACGGTGCTCCCTCGCAAGAGCTCGGCACAGCGTGCCAGCGCATACGGCAGGATACAGACGCTGGCGACGTCGTAGGCCCGCGCGAGCCGGCAGCCTGCGTCGAGGTCGGCGGCCGTCAGCGTGGGGTTCAGCAGCGAGTGGTCGATCATTTTCGCGACGTCGCTGTACGTGTGGTTGTTCATGGATGTACCTCATGGACCTCAACCCATCGTCGCTCACGATGGCTCAGCAGAATCGCTTCACACAACAGCAGCTCATAATGACCGTCGGCGAACGTCGGGAAGCCGGTAGAGTCAGCGCATTCACCGGCGGCAATCAAATCGTAGAACACGCGGAAACACTGCTTGAACGTATCGGGAAAGCCCTCGTTGTGCCCGCCGGGATAATTGGAGATAGCGCGCGCCGACGGGGACAGAAGCGCGGGGTCGCGCAACAAGACCTCGTTCGGCCGGTCGCGATGCCCGATCCACAATTCATCGGGCCTCTCGCTGTTCCAGGCGAGCGACTCGCTTGAGCCGGCGATCTCAAATCGCAAACAGTTCTTACGTCCGGCCGTCACCTGCGAGACCCACAAGACGCCGACGGCGCCGTTTTCAAATCGCAGCATGACCGCGCCGCAGTCGTCGGTGTCGATCGCCACGGCGCGCGTCGGGGCAGGGGAGGCCCCCGCGCTGCCGAACGTTTCGACGCTCCCCAAGGGGGCCTGACGCGTGCGATGCACCGTTGCCAGGTCGGCGCAAACCGCCGTCACGCGCCGGCCGACCACGAACTGCAACAGGTCGAGCCAGTGCGTGCCGATATCGGCGAGTGCCCGCAACGCGCCTCCCTCGGCAGCCAGCACGCGCCAGTTGAAATCGGTCTCGCGGAGCAGCCAGTCCTGGACGTAAGAGCCCGACACATGAAACACGTGACCGACCTGCCCGCCCCGAACCCGCTCGCGCGCCTCGTGGCACAAAGGATAGAATCGGATATTGTATGTCACCGCCGCCGCGAGCCCGCTCTCGGCCGCCCGTCGCACCAACTCGGCCGACTCGCGCGACGTCATCGCCAGCGGCTTTTCGCACATCACGTGCTTTCCGGCGGCGAGGGCGCGTGCCGCCATGTCGAAATGCAGGCGATTTGGCGTCGTCACGTGCACGACGCGCACGCGGTCGTCGTTCAGCAATTCGTCGTAGCTGGCGAATGCTGTGCCGACCCCCAAACGCTCTGCGGTCTGCCGCGATTTTTCGGGGGTCGAGCCGACGATTCCAACCACCTCAATTCCCGCTCCGCGCAGCCCCTGCACGTGAACGGGACCAATGAACCCGGTCCCGGCGACGGCGGCGCGCAGTTCGGCAATGTCGCAGCGGCTCACGTAGTCTCCCGTGAACACTCCAACGTCGGCGCCAGGAGAATTCCGGCATCAGCTCGGCCGCGCCAAAAAAGGGCGTTGGCATGCATTACGCTACATGGACGACGTCAAAGAGTCGAGCAGGCATGGCCAGGCGTCCTGCACCCCGTTGGGGGTGCCGTTCGTTACAACGCCGGCCTAAGCGGCGTTTCGCGGGTGTTCAGCATCCTCTGCGTCTCGACCGCCAGGGCCTGTTTGCGGACGGCCAGAAAGAGGCGCTCTTCGGCGTCGCTCATCACGCACTGCCGTGACTGCGGGGCGTCGGACGCGATTCAGGCACTCCTGCCGACATCCCGGGCGAACGCCGCCCTTTGCCTGCCAGGCCGGGGCCGTTGTGTCGCCGTTGACCGCAACGCACTCGCGATTAGGGCGTCGGCCGGAGCGCCGATCCGGTCGGCGGCAGAGTCGTTTGGGCTTCCAACGCCTGCGCTTGCCGCGCGACGGCGAGAAACAGACGCTCGTCGGCAGCGCTCATCACTCGCTGCCGGCGGGCCATCACTTTCCGCGCAATTACCAGGCCCCGCTGTTCGTCATACCGCTGCACCGATTCGCCGTCGAGCCACGCGAAGCTAGGCACGAACTTCGGGCTGCGTGCAGCCAACACGCTGCTGCAAAACCCGATCACGGCGCCGGTGGGGAAACTGACATTGATCCCCGATTTGCTGTAATCACCCACGAACATCCCCACGAACATCCGGCCCGTTTCGACGTCGCGGCCGTTAATGGGGACTCGCACGGTCCCATACGTATTCTTCAGGTCGCTGTTGATGCAGTCGGCGGCGATGTTGACCCATGAGCCGACATAGCTGTGCCCCAGAAATCCATCGTGCTGCTTGTTCGAAAAACCCTGGATGATGCTGCATTCGATCTCTCCTCCCACTTTCGAACGCGGGCCGATCGTTGTTCCGGCGTGTACGCAGGCCCCCGGTTGCAACAGGCACCCGTCGCCGATGTAGGCCGGGCCCTGGATATAACTGTGCGGAAGAATCGTCACGTTGTCGCCGATCCAGACCGGGCCCTCTTCGGCGTCGATGACGACGCACGGTCTCACGCGCGTTCCCCGGCCGATGTGGACCGCGCGCGGGTTCTCGAGATAGCTGCCTGTTGCGACTGTGCCGGCAACGCCAGCATGATCGTCGCGCCAATCGGAAGCGAGCGTTTTCTCGTTCGCGTCTACGAAATCCCAGGGCCAGTCGAGCAGGCGGACATATTCCGAAACGTCACGCCGGGGCAGCCCGGCGAGTGCCGCACGAGTCTGCAGGTCGTCAAGCAGGATGTCGGTTGAGAGCCGTGAGATCAGAGTCGCGTCGGCGTAGATGCAGGCCACGGGCCCCTGAGGCCCCACCGTGCCGACCCACGCCGAATCGTGCGCGTCGGAATCCGGAAGCGAATGCCATAGCCCGCGCCCGTTGACAAGCAGGGCCGCGCGAGAGAGCGGATGATTGACTGACAGGGCCGTCTGTTGCGCCACGACATCTGCCAGGTTCGGGCGGCACCACGCCTCGACTGCCGGGGGATGACCATTGGCGGCCCCCTCACCAGTCGCGTGGGCAAGCCGTTTGACCCGCGACAGTAAATCGACCGTGCCACACAGAAGCTGAAACGTGGCGCGGATGTACACCAGAGGCAGCAGGCGCTGCCAGCCGGAATCTTCGTAGATGACGACGGGGCGAGAAGGCACGTGCGAGCGCCTGAAAGTTTCAGCGTCGGAACGCCGAAGGGGGGTGGGCCCCGTCGGCCTGCACTAGATTGTATCTCAACCCGGGCGCCGCGCGATCCGGCAAAATCCGTGGTGCGCCGATGAAGCGTCGATTTGCCGGCGGTTTATTCCACCGTGACACTCTTGGCGAGATTGCGGGGCTTGTCGACGTCCTGCCCGCGGCAAACCGCCGTCTGATACGCCAGAAGCTGCAAGGGAACGCTGGTGACCAAAGGCGACAGGCAGGGGATCGTCGACGGAACGTACAGCACTTCCTCCGCCAGCTTTTCAAGCTCGCCGTCAGGTTCGTTGGCAATTGCAATCACGCGGCCGTCGCGGCTACGGACCTCTTCGATGTTTGACAGAATCTTGCCGTAGGTATGGTCGCGCGGCGCCAATACGACCACGGGCATTCCGGGGTCGATCATGGCGATCGGGCCGTGCTTCATTTCGGCAGCAGGCAGCCCTTCGGCGTGAATGTAGCTGATTTCCTTGAGTTTCAGGGCCCCCTCGAGCGCCAAGGGATAATTCGCGCCGCGGCCGAGATAGAGCCAGTTGTCCCAGGTCGAGAGTCGCTCGGCGAGCTCTTTGACCTGGGCGTCGAGTTCGAGCGCCTGGCGGACCTTGTCGGGAATCGCGTCAAGCTCGCGAAGAATCTGGCTCATCTGCTCGGTCGCCAGGTGGCGGCGGCGGCCGAGGTACAACGCCATCAGGGTGAGGATCGCAACCTGCGCGGTAAATGCCTTGGTGCTCGCCACGCCGATTTCCGGGCCGACGTGCAGGTACACTCCGGCTTCGGTCTCGCGGGCGATTGAAGACCCGACCCCGTTGACCACTCCCAAGACCATCGCTCCCTTGGTCTTTACCTCGCGAACAGCGGCCAGCGTATCGGCCGTTTCACCCGACTGGCTGACAGCGACGGCCAGAGTTCCCTCTTCGATAATCGGGTTGCGATACCGCAGCTCGCTCGCGTAATCGACGTCGGTCGGAATGCGGGCCAGTTCTTCAAACAGGTATTCACCGATCAGGGCCGCATGCCAGGCGGTGCCGCAGCCGAACAGCAACACGCGCCGGCATCGCGCCAACTCGCGCTCGCACCCCTTCAGCCCCCCGAGAGTCACGTCGGCGGCCTGGAGGTTGACGCGACCCCGCATGGCGTTGCGCAACGTTTCAGGCTGCTCGAAAATCTCCTTCAGCATGTGATGCTCGTAACCGGCCAACTCGATCTGTTCGAGCGTCATTTCGAGCGTGTGCACCTGCTTCTCGACCGGAGCCGCATCGACGGTCGCCACGTGCATCCCCTCAGGATCAAACGTGACGATCTCGTTGTCGTCGAGGTAGACGACGCGGCTCGTGTGCGTGATGATCGCTGAGGCATCCGACGAGGCCACGTATTCGCCGTCGCCGATACCCACAATCAGTGGGCTGCCGCGGCGCGCGGCGATCAGAGTCCGCGGAGCATCGGCGCAAAGCACCAGAATGCCATAAGTCCCCTGAATATCGCGCAAAGCGCGACGGACGCTGCCCAACAGGTCGCCCGTTTGCCCGTACAAAAAACCGATCAATTGCACCAGCGCTTCCGTATCGGTTTCGCTGCGGAACTCGATTCCCTGCTGCTCGAGGAAAGCACGGATCACCGCGTGATTCTCGATGATGCCATTGTGGACCAGGGCGATCCGCTTGGCGGTGTCGACGTGCGGATGCGCGTTGACGTCGTTGGGTCGGCCGTGGGTTGCCCAGCGAGTATGGGCAATGCCGATGCTTCCCGTAACGGGGTGCGTGTTGACCGCCTCGGCCAATTGCCGGACGCGGCCAACCGTTTTTCGCAGATCGAGTTCGCCGCGCTCGATCGTCGCCAGGCCAGCCGAATCGTAGCCGCGATACTCCAGTTGCCCCAATCCGTTGATCAGAATCTCAGATGCTTCGCGTGGACCGACGTACCCGATGATGCCACACATAGGTGTAACGCTCAGAGGACAGGATGTATTTTCCGGTAAGCTTCCCCCACGCAGTCGCCAAGCTTAGCCTACGAATGGATAAGTATTTCTAATTGCAACGTCCCTTCGCAAGCACAAATCCACCCCACCTTCCCACATTTACCCAAGCTTAGCAATCGGTAGATCATGACAGCTCTGCATATCCCGCGCCGACTCCAGCGACTAAACCCCACGGCAACGCCGACAGTCTCAAATTGCATCACGCGGTTTGAGGGGGGTACGACACCGCCTGCGGAACCTGCCTATTCGGCCCACGGCAACCGTAGGTCGAGCGACCCTGGTTGCAACTCCTAAGGCACAAACCATATTGCGCTTGCGGCGGATCAGGAATCTCCGATGCCTTGCGCAGTCGACGTCCGATTGACAATGGGCATTGAGCCAAAAAGGGCAACGCATTGATCGATCGAATGCATTTGGCGTTCCCCGCGGGACGATTTTCATCCCCGAAAACACCCCGCTTCAGCCTAGCTCGAATTTCACGCCCTGCGCCAACGGAAGGTCACGACCCCAGTTAATCGTGCATGTCTGGCGACGCATGTAGGCCTTCCATGCATCCGAACCCGCTTCTCGCCCCCCCCCGGTCTCTTTCTCGCCGCCAAAAGCCCCGCCGATCTCGGCCCCCGATGTCCCGATATTAACGTTGGCGATTCCGCAATCGCTTCCGCGAGGCGACCAGAAGGTCTCGGCGTCAATCAGCCGGTCGGTGAAGATCGCCGACGATAGTCCCTGGCCGACGGAATTGTGTATCTCAATCGCTTCGTCGAGCGTGCGGTAGCTGATGACATACAGAATCGGGGCGAACGTTTCTTCGCGGACGATGGGCATATCGGGCGTGGCCCGCACAACGGTTGGTTCAACGTAGAAACCCGCGCGTGCCAGCCGTCGTCCACCGTACAGAACCTCGCCCCCTTGCGCCTTGGCCGCGACGATCGCGCGCAAGTAGGCCTCGACGGCGCGTTCCCCGATCAACGGCCCCATCAAGACCCCCTCTTCCGCAGGATCGCCGATGCGCACGCTGCCATACGCCCTGATCAACCGGCCTAGGCATTGTTCGCTGATCGACTCATGCACGATCAGGCGCCTGAGGCTCGTGCAGCGCTGACCTGCGGTCCCTACGGCTGCAAACAGAACCGCGCGCAGTGCAAGTTCCAAATCGGCCGACTCAGTCAAAATGAGGGCGTTGTTGCCCCCCAGTTCGAGCAGGCTGCGCCCCAACCGTTGCGCGACCGCTACGCCCACTTTGCGCCCCATGGCGCAGCTTCCCGTGGCGGAAATGAGAGGCAGGCGGCGGTCGGTTGTCATTTTCACCCCGATCGGGTCGGCATCGCCGACGCAGAGATTGAAAACCCCGCCGATTCGGTGCAGGGCCAGCACCTGATCGCAAATCCGCTGAATGGCGATTGCCGTAAGAGGCGTTTCGGCCGACGGCTTCCAGACGACCGTGTCGCCGCAGACGGCGGCGATCGCCGCGTTCCAGGCCCACACGGCGACCGGAAAGTTGAACGCCGTGATGACGCCGATGGGTCCCAACGGATGCCATTGCTCGAACATCCGGTGCGCCGGGCGCTCGCTGGGCATTGTCAGCCCGTAGAGCTGTCGCGAGAGACCGACGGCGAAATCGCAGATGTCGATCATCTCCTGGACTTCACCCAGCCCCTCAGTCAGGATCTTGCCCGTTTCGAGAGTCACGAGGCGACCCAGGTCAGTCTTGGCGCCGCGCAGCGCGTTGCCCAGTTGACGGATGATTTCTCCGCGGTGGGGGGCCGGCCACAGCCTCCACCTCAGGAAGGCCGCCTGGGCATTCTCAACGAGCGCGTCGTAATCGGTGACGCCGGCGCATGCCACGCGCGCCAGGGGCTGCCCCGTGGCTGGGTTCGAAGAGACGATTACGGGGCCGCTTGGACGGTCAATTCCAGCTCCACCCCCCGTGCCGCTGTTGAGTTCTTCCAACCCCAGTCGACTTAAGACATCCGCGTCCATAATTTCGTCCTCCTGACCTGCCTTCAACGATTGACGATTATAGCGCGCGTGCCTGTGCCCGAATACCCGGGCCAGGTTGCGTAATCTGACTGCCGCCGATCCGTTCGCGCGACTGATTCGCGCAGCGGCGGACTATGTTTGACACTCTAGTTGAGTGCGGGTACCCTCCATAAGGTGCTCATGTTGACCATCGGGTTGTAGCGGAAGTGGCAGGAGCGGGGCAGGAGGCCGCGCTAAGATATAGTGCTCTCAGGACGGCAACCGTGGTAGCGCAGGTCGTGTCGGCCCCCTTGAGCGGTCGACATTCACCGGAAAGGCGCCGTCGATGAAGCTGGAAAGCCCCACGGCTTCACAAGTTGAGCCATCTCCCGCGCGAACCCACAGCGAACCGTTTGGGGCCGCGCCCGGGGGCCACCCAAGCGAGGCTGAGGAACTCTCTATCGCGCCCTCGCATTCATTGCCTCCGACCCGGCTCGAAAAACAATTGCTGCGCGCCGTGCTCAGATCAGGGGGCTCGCCTCCCGTGCGGATGATCCTGTGGAACGGCGACGAAATTGTCGAATCGCGAGGCCCTATCGTGGGCTCGGTCGTTATTCGCGACCGGGCCACGCTGTTCGCACTGGCGATTGATCCAAACGTCGCATTCGGCGATGGATACGCCAAAGGGCGCATCGACGTGCGTGGTCCTTTGGTCGACGTGTTGTGCGCCCTCACACACGGGCAGAACCAGGCGTCCCCCCCGGGCTGGCTGCGCCGCTGGCTCTTCCGGTCGACCCGGCGCCGGCGGTCGCACTCGGTACACGCCTCTCGCGACAGCGTCCACCACCACTACGACATCGGCAACGATTTCTATCGCCTCTGGCTCGACGAGCGACTGCTCTACACCTGCGCTTACTACGCTGACTTGCACATGACGCTCGAGCAGGCTCAGCTAGCCAAAATGGACCACGTCTGTCGAAAGCTGCGATTGCGCAAGGGTGAGCGGGTGGTCGAGGCAGGTTGCGGCTGGGGCGCGTTGGCCCTGCATATGGCTGAAAAATACGAGGTCTCAGTCCGGGCCTTTAACCTGTCTCGCGAACAGGTGCGGTATGCACGCGAGCAGGCCCGGTCGATGGGGCTGGCGCAGCGCGTCGAATTCATCGAAGACGACTACCGCACGATCAGCGGAAGCTACGACGCGTTCGTCTCCGTCGGGATGCTGGAGCACGTAGGGCAGGAAAACTTCGCAGAGCTGGGGCGGGTCGTTGATCGCGCGCTCACTCCCGAAGGTCGCGGCCTGATTCACAGCATCGGCCGCAACGCACCGCGGCCGCTCGACGGATGGATCGACAAGCGGATCTTTCCGGGCGCCTACCCCCCCGCGCTCAGCGAAATAACCCATATTTTCGAGCCCTGGAGATTCTCGGTTCTCGATGTCGAGAACATCCGCCTGCACTACGCCCGCACGCTCGAACACTGGCTCGAACGCTACGAACGGTCGGTTGATCGGGTGCGGCGGATGTTTGACGAACAGTTCGTCCGCACCTGGCGGCTCTACCTCGCCGGGTCGGTTGCCGCGTTTCGCACCGGGTCGCTGCAACTCTTTCAGATTCTGTTCGCCCGCGAGGCCAATAACGAAGTTCCGTGGACGCGGGCACAACTCTACACTCCCTCCGCCGATTGTTGACGGCATGGATTCCTGTGACGTGGTGATCGTGGGCGGTGGCCCGGCAGGCTCGACGTGCGCCTGGCAGTTGCGGCAATCAGGTCTCGACGTCGTCGTCGTCGACAAGGCCGGCTTTCCCCGCGACAAAGTGTGCGCCGGCTGGATCACCCCCGCGGTCATCGACGAATTACAGCTCGACCTCGACGTCTACCGCCATGGAAGAGTACTCCAACCGATCACCGGCTTTCGCACCAGCGTTCTGGGAGGCGGTGAAGTCTGCACCAGCTATCCGCGCCCCGTGAGCTACGGAATTCGCAGGTGCGAATTCGATCATTATCTGCTCGAACGCTCTGGCGCACGCCTGATGACGGGTACCCCCGTGCATTCGCTGCGCCGCGATGGCCAGCGCTGGATAATCAACGATTCGATCGTGGCCCCGCTCTTGGTCGGCGCCGGTGGACACTTCTGCCCGGTCGCGCGGCAGACGGCCACGACCTGCCCAGGGGCCGAGGTCGTTGTGATGGCGCAGGAAATCGAATTCGAACTCGATGCCGACCAGCGCCGTCAGTGCGCTGTCGATGGATGCGTTCCCGAGCTGTTCTTCTGCGCCGACCTGAAGGGGTATGCGTGGGTGTTCCGCAAAGGCAACTTTCTCAACGTCGGGCTGGGGCGCGAAGGGGAATCTCGGTTGAATTCGCACGTCGAACAGTTCTGCGCCTGGTTGCGCGAACGCGAACGAATCGGCTGGAACATCGAAGAAAGGTTTCGCGGGCATGCCTACCGCCTGTACCTCGGTGGCGTGCGTCAGTCCCAGGACGACCGCGTATTGCTGATCGGCGACGCGGCCGGGCTGGCCTACCCGCAGAGTGGCGAGGGAATTCGACCCGCGATCGAATCCGGGCTGATGGCCGCTGAGACCATCCTGGAAACACCCTCCGACAGATTGGATCGGCTGGGCAACGCCTATCGCCAGAAGCTGACCACCTGGTTTGGCAGGCCGCCATCGCCACCGGGGCAGGGTACGGGCTTAGCGGGGGCCTGGCGGCGGTTTGCAGCCCGCAAACTGCTGGCGACCGGCTGGTTTACTCGCCGCGTTTTGATCGAACGCTGGTTCCTGCACACACACAGGCCCAGCCTCAAACGGCGAGTTGGCGCGAGGGCAACCTTGCTCACAGGTTGAGGCGATTCGCAACCGGTCGCCACGCTGCCGGCGGCGGCTCGACGATCGACGAGTTCGATCGCCATTCCGCGCCGCAAGCTACTTGGGCTTCAAAGGGCGATAGCCGGCGCCCTCGCCTTCCCGCAATACCGCATCGCGGGTCGCACTCCCTTTGGGCGACTCGCACTCGACGACCGTCTCTGTTGCCGCCAGCGACATCGTGCGCTCGCAGCAACTTGGCGGAGGGGCGTCGCCAGCCTGGTGTACGACGCGCCCACAGCGCTGGCAGTGGTAGATCAGAGCGTTCCAGGTTTTCATGACAATTGTCCCTGCAGGCATCCGAACCGTCCAAACAAAATGGCCCCACCGTCGAAACGGGCGGGGCCCTCGTAGCCTGTGTCGATGAAGGCCACCGTTCATCAGCGACCCACCCTGCACCCTAAATCGGCGACGTCTGCCTGTCAAGACGGCGAGATTGCCGGCGGCGAACGGAATTCTCCCCAGCCGGTGACACCAGCACTCGTTGACGCGGCGTGTGACACGGTGTATCGTGAGCCGTAGGCGCGTTCTGAAGCGGCGCGCTCTTACAGGTTGCGTCAGCCTCCGCCGGTCATTCCGGCCGGAGGATTTTTTTTGCGCCGCGGGCCGGGTCATCGCTTGGGGCGATTCAACGCGATCGATGCTTTGAAGGATTTTCACGGGCGTGGCTGATACGCGGGTTCGCTGTTCAACGCAGAGTGATGTGCCATGCGATCGACGAAAGCGTTTCGAGAGCCGTTTCTCGTGCTGGCAGATGACGATTCTGGCGAACTGGAAATTGGTCCGCGGAATGCGCTTCGGTCGCACCGCCGCCTGCACGATCCGCGAGTCGCGGCGATCCGCCAGGCCCTGCGGTGCTCAGGCTATCTGGCATTGCGCGACGTGCGCGTCGAGTGGGATGGCACGACGATTGTCTTGCAGGGGCGAGTCTCCAGTTTTTACCTTAAACAGCGCGCCCAGGAGACGGTGCGCGAAATTGCCATCGACTTGCCGTTGCGAAATGAACTCGAAGTGTCTCCCCCGCCGCTCGCTCTGCAAAGCGCGCACGAGTCGCCATCTCATCTGCCGAAGGCCCCGGCATGAACGACGAGGTTTACGCCCGCTACGTCGAATTGCAGCAGTATGTCGGGTACAGCGACGCCGATGCCCGGCGAATGGCAGAACTGAGCGTACCGATCGGGCAATTCCTCCCGTCGCTGGTTGACGAGTTTTATGCCGAGATCGCCCGCCACGCGGCGACGCGACAGGTCATCACGGGCGGCGACGCCCAGATTCAGCGGCTGAAACATTCGCTCCTTTCCTGGCTGCAGGAATTGTTCTCGGGTTGTTACGACGCCGACTATGTGGCGCGGCGCTGGCGCGTGGGGCTCAAGCACGTCGAAATCGGGCTCGACCAGGCTTATACGAACGCCGCTCTGTCGCGTGTGCGGCAGGGGCTCAATTCCGCCCTCGAGCGGTGCCTTGCCGACGACGTACCGCGACTTCTGGCCGCGTTGCGGTCGCTGAGCCTGCAAATCGATCTCGATCTGGCGATCATCGAGAGCGCGTATCAGAGCGAGCACGCCTTGCGGCTGCAACAGCGGGCCCTGCAGGCCGAGCGGCTGGCCGCCATCGGACAAACGGTCACGGGCTTGGCGCACGAAAGCCGCAACGCCCTGCAGCGCAGCCAGGCCTGTCTCGAGATGCTTGTGCTGGAGGTGAACGATCGACCGCAGGCCCTCAATCTGGTCGCCCGCCTGCAGCAGGCGCAAGACGATCTTCACGAGCTGTACGAAGAAGTACGCGATTACGCGGCACCGATTGTGCTGCGTTGTTCGCGCCACAGCCTCGTCGATATTTTGCACGACACCTGGGCCGATCTGGCTGTCAGCCGCGCCGCGCGCGACGCCCGGCTGACGGTGGAAGCCGGCAGCCTCGACACGACGTGCAATGTCGACCGCCGCGCGGTTGAACAGGTTTTTCGCAACATCATCGAAAACTCTCTGGCCGCATGCCGCGACCCGGTTGAGATTGCGGCAAAGCTCCGCGAGACGAGTCTCGAAGGTCGCCCGGCCGTCCAGGTGGCGTTGATCGACAATGGCCCCGGGCTTTCGCCCGAAGCGCAGCAGAAGATCTTCGAACCGTTTTACACGACCAAAGTTCGGGGTACCGGGCTGGGGATGGCGATTTGCCGCAGGCTCGTCGAGGCGCACGGCGGAACGATTGCCGTCGGCGAAAAGGGCGCAGGCGCAGCGATTGTCGTGACGCTGTTGCGAAATCCACTGTGAGGAGACAGACCATGGCCCACGCGCTGCGTATCGCGGTTGCCGATGATGAAGCCGACATGCGCGATTACTTTCAGAAGATGCTGCCGGTGCTGGGGCATATCGTTGTGTCGGCGGCGGCTACGGGGGCCGAGCTGGTGGCGAACTGCTGCGAGCACCCGCCCGACTTGGTGATTACCGACATCAAGATGCCCGACATGGACGGCATCGATGCCGCCCTCGAGTTGTACCGTCAGCGGCCTGTCCCGGTCATTCTGGTCTCGGCCTATCACGACGCCGAGCTGATCGAGCGCGCCGAGGCCGACCACATCATGGCCTATCTGGTGAAGCCCGTTAAACAGGCCGATCTCGAACCAGCCATCGCGCTGGCGACAAAACGATTTGCCCAGTTTCAAGAGCTGCGAAAGGAAGCGGCTGACCTCAGGCAGGCCCTGGCCGACCGTAAAGTGATCGAACGCGCCAAGGGCATTTTGATGAAGCGCGGCGGGCTTGAAGAGCAAGATGCCTTCCGTCGGCTGCAGAAGCTCGCCAGCGACAAAAACAAAAAACTGATCGAAATTGCGACGATGGTGGTCACGGCCGAAGAGGCGCTGGAACTTTGAGAAACTCAGAGCAGCCGCTTCTCTTCGATAAAAAACCAGATCACCGCCAGCAGGCTGACTGCCAGGCCGAACAGCACGCCGCGAGAGCCGCGAATGGCCCAGCCGACCATCGGCCCTCCCACCAAGAGCAGCAACATCAGCAGTCGCCGAATTCGCTTTGAATCCATGGTATCGCCCCAGCCGCCGACCGGCGTGCGCGCCCCACTCGCGCCGCGTGACGCGTTCGCGAACAAGCGGCGCCTTCTGATATTACAAATCCGCCGGATCGGGTGAAATGCCGAATGCACGACCTCCCCTGTCCGGGCCGACCCGGTAAAATCCCTCACGATCCTGCCACCGACGTCGTATTCATGCTGCCGGCCGACCTGACGATTCCTCCCACGCATGACTCCTCGCCCCCCCGAACCGGCACAACTTGAGGAGACGCTGGTCGTCTCGCCTCTGTCAGCCGACACCGATCGCAGTGCCGACTCGCAGAGGCGGGTGCAACTGGTCGCCGGCAGCGGGTCGCGGCTGGAAGGCGAGACCCAATCGGTTTTACGCGTCCGATTGCGGGCGGCAGCCCTGGTGCTGTTTGCCGGCGTCGGCGCGTTCTTTATTCGCGATTGGTTCATACCCGATGCCCCGCTGGGTTGGTTTCGCGCCGCCACGCTGGCCCTGTTCGCGGCGGCGGTCACCATCTTGTCTTCGTCGGCGCCCCTGAGCCTCAAGCGGCTGCGGGTGATCGAAGCGGCGATGTTTGGACTGATCGCGCTGTATCTGGGGGTCTACGAATATCAGCTTGTTTTGAGAAAGGCGCGTGCGGGCGACCCCACCTACGCGTTGGCGGCAATCAAAAGCTGCATTTTGTATTTCTTCGCCGTGATTCTGCTGTACGGAACGTTCATCCCCAACACCTGGCAGCGGGCCGCCCGGACGATTGTTCCCATGGCGCTGGTTTCGTTTGTGGTGCTGGGCCTCTTGCGGATGCGGTATGCCGCCGTCGACCAGTTTGCACGCCATGTCGCCAATTTCGAGCAGATCAGCGACCACGTCATCATGATGACGCTGGGAGTGGTATCCGCATTATACGGCACACACATCATCAACAGTCTGCGGGTCGAAGCGTTCAAGGCGCGACAGATGGGGCAGTATCATCTGAAGGAACTGCTGGGCGCGGGGGGAATGGGCGAGGTCTATCTGGCCGAGCATAGTCTGCTGAAACGCCCCTGCGCGATCAAACTGATCCGCCCCGGAGACCGCGCCGACCCGGTCGCGCTGGCGAGATTCGAGCGCGAAGTACGAACGACGGCCGCCCTGACCCACTGGAACACCGTCAATATCTTCGACTACGGCCGCACCGACGACGGCACGTTCTACTACGTCATGGAATATCTTCCGGGCTTGAGCCTGAACGATCTGGTGAAGCGGTTCGGTGCACTGTCGGCGGCACGCACAATTCACCTGCTGCGGCAGACCTGCCGTGCCCTGCGCGAAGCGCATGCTGCCAACATGATTCACCGGGATATCAAACCGGCGAATATTTTCGTCGCACGGCTGGGGGGCATCTGTGACGTGGTCAAGCTGCTCGACTTCGGTCTCGTGCGGCAGGCGGCCGAAGAGTCGCCGGGGGCCTCTGCCCACGATCAGGCATTCAGCGGTTCGCCGCTGTACATGGCCCCGGAGCAGGCGAAGGTCAGCGAGCGCCCCGATGCGCGCAGCGACATTTACTCGATGGGCGCCTGCGGGTACTTCGCCCTCACGGGCCGCGTTCCCTTCGAGGGGACTAACGCCGTGCAAGTGCTGGTGGCTCACGCCCGCGACGCCGTCGTTCCGCCGTCGCAGGTACGCCCCGAAGTGCCCGCCGACCTCGAACGTGTGATTCTCAAATGTCTTGCCAAACGCCCCGCAGACCGCTTTGCAGGTGCGGTCGAGCTCGAACGGGCCCTGGCGGCGTGTGCCGAGGCCGACGGGTGGAATGACGAGTTGGCGCAGAACTGGTGGGCCGAAGCCGGGCTCATTCAATCCCCGCGCGGCGAAGCGTTGTCGCAAACGCCCGTCGATCGGATTTCCAACCGGCCGGCCGTCGTCTAAGACTCTCGGAGCTGATCACTCCCCGGGGGCGCCGGCAGGGTCTGAATCGGGAAGTGCGCCAGCAGACCCCGTCAGGGCAGGGGGGCTGTGGGTAATTCCAGCACGGGCAGCATCTCGTTCATGCTGCCCGATCGGAAGCCGTCGAGATCCACCGTCACGTACCGGAAACCCAGGGCGTGCAGTTTGTCACACACGGCCTGGCGCAAGGCCGGGTCAAAAAAAATCCGCGACAGTTCGGTGGCCGGAACTTCAACCCGCGCCAGGTCGTGCGGTTCGTAGCGCACCCGCAGCTCTCGAAATCCACAGACGTCTCGCAGGTACTGCTCGGCCCCATCGACCCGCGCCACGCGCTCAGGAGTCACCTCGAGGCCATAGGCGATTCGGCTTGAAAGACAAGGCGCGGCCGGCTTGTCCCACGCCGCCAGCGACCACGCGCGGGCGAGGTCGCGAACGTCTGCCTTGGTCAGCCCAGCCTCGATCAACGGGCTGCGCACCTGATGCTCGCGCGCCGCCTGCATTCCGGGGCGATAATCTCCCTGGTCGTCAACATTGGCGCCGTTGACGATCACATCGAAATTCAACTCGCCGGCCAGACGCCCAATCGCCGTATACAATTCGGTCTTGCAGAAATAACAGCGGGTGGGTGCATTACGCACATAGTCGGCAGATGAGAATTCGTCGGTCGCCAGCACCCGATGACGAATGCCGATCTGCCGCGCCAGGTTCTCGGCCTGTTCGAGTTCCCCCGATGCGAGGCTGGGGCTGACGGCGGTGATCGCGACGGCGGCATCTCCGCAGGCCAGCCAGGCCGCCTGCGCCACGACGGCGCTGTCGACTCCGCCCGAAAAGGCGATGGCGACGCGACCACAATCGCGCAAAGCCGCCAGCAGGTGATCGCGCTTGGCGGCAATTTCGGAACCGACGTCGGCTGCAAGGGGCGTCATGTGGGGCGTTTTGCCGGCGAAAAACAGGCGGCTTACTCGCCGCGAGACTCGAATCTGCATTCTACACTTTTGGTTGTACTGCGTCGCCGCCACCTTCACAACGCCAGCCGGGCGCGCTAAGATCAGAGAGCGGGCCGGAGTATTGAAAGCAGAACGGTCGCAAAGAATGTCTACCGCACGGAAGCCTCGCCGGCGATGGGCGCGTCTCGGGCTGGGAACTGCGCTTCTGGCCTGCGCCGTCGCCGCGACGCTCGCCGCCGAGCTTTCGGTTGAGCACCAGCGACAACTCGATGAATCGCGAAAGAGCCTGGGAAAGGTTCAGACGCTGGTCGCCAGGCGGCAGTGGGATGAAGCTTCACAAATGCTCGACGATGTCGAGCGCCGCATTCGGCAGGTGGCGCAGGCGGCGCAGGTCGGAGAGAACGACAAACTGATCGCCGGGCTGTTGCGGCAGGTCGAACGAAAGCGCGCGGCGCTGCCCAGGCGCCCAAGAGAAGGGCAGGGGGCCGCCTCGAGCACAGAGGGGCCGGCTACCGCAAACCCATCTGCCAAAAGCGGGCGTTCTGACGCCGGCGGTCGGGTGTCGTTCGTCAGAGACGTCGCACCCTTCGTGGTCAATCTATGCCTGCGATGCCACAGCGGCAAAGAGCCGCGCGGCGGTTTGTCAGTGGAAACCTTTGAGAAGCTCATGCGGGGGGGCGACAGCGGTTCAGTTGTGACTGCGGGAAGCCTCGAGAACAGCCGGCTCTGGCAACTTGTGGGCGAACAAGACCCGATCAAAATGCCCCCGGCGCCGGCGCTGATCACACGTAAGAACCACAGTGATCTGCGCACCTGGATCGAACAGGGGGCCCGCTTCGACGGCCCCGATGCGAAAGCCCTGTTGCGAACGATCGTTCCCAGCGACGAACAGCGGCACGCCAGTGAATTGGCGGCTCTCTCGCCCGACGAGCTCGTGGCGCGCTGCCAGACTCGGGCCCACGATTTCTGGCGGGCTGCCTTCCCGGCCCAGAACGCGATCGAGCGCGAGCGAGCTGATTTGTTGCTGTTGGGAAACGTCGCCGAATCGAGGCTCGAAGAACTCGCCGGCTGGGCCGAAGATCAGATTCAGGCGCTGCAGTCGCTGTTCCGCGCTGCCGAAACGCCCGTCTGGCCCGGCCGGCTGACCGTCTTCATATTCGCTGACCGATTCGGATATTCTGAATTCATGCAGACGAATGAAAACCGCGACCCGCCACCTGGCCTGACCGGTCACCTGCACAACGGCCGCGGCCCTGACGACCGATACCTTTGTTTCGCAGACGCCGGCGAGACGCCCGACGAACGTTCGCCTGGTGCACGAGCGCGCCTGAGCGCCCTGGTGACGGAAGCGTTCCTGCAACGCGGATCGCACCGCCTGCCCGGTTGGGCCGCTCGCGGCTTGGGCCTGTCGCAGGCATCGCAGCGAGACCCTCAGAACGGATATTGGAAAGAGTTGCGGTCGACGGCCGCGAACGTCGTGCGTGATCTCGATCGCCCCGTCGACGCCTTTGAAGACCGGGGTTTTTCGCCGCGAGAGGCGGCCGCCGTAAGCTACACGCTCGTCGCCCACTTGCAACAGACCGGGGGCGAACCGCGGCTCGTTTCGTTCTATAAAGAATTGGCCGTCGGCAAACGTTTCGAAACGGCGCTCCAGGCCGCCTACGGCACCACGCCGGAATCGCTGGCACAGGCGTACGCCGCGGGCTTCGCGTCGGCGAAGGCTTTCCCCAAGCCCGCCGCCAAGGCGCGACGGTGACGACCGTGCACGACGTTCTGGTGATCGGCGGCGGCGTGATCGGCCTGTCGCTGGCCTACGAACTGGCCGGGCAGGGGGGCCGTTGCGCCGTCATCGACCAGAGAGACCTGGGGCAGGAATCGTCGTGGGCCGGCGCCGGAATTCTGCCGCCCGGCAACCTCAGCGGAGCCCTCACACCCGAAGCGCGATTGCGGGCTGTCAGCCACGAGCTCTGGCCCCAATGGAGCGCCCGCCTGCTCGAAGAGACCGGAATAGATAATGGGTTCGTGCGCTGCGGCGGGCTCGAAGTCTGTTGCGACGAGCCGGGCGACCCGCTCGATGCCGAATACCGTCGATGGTACGACGAAGGGGTGGCCGTCGAGAAACTTTCAGGTGCTGCGCTATTTAACAGCGAACCTGCCCTCACGCGCCGCGCCACTTCCGCCCTCCGCTGGCCCGAGATGGGGCAGGTGCGCAATCCCCGTCACTTGAAGGCGCTGATCGCGGCATGCGCCCGGCGTCACGTGGCGCTCTTGCCGGGCACGCCCGTCAGCGAATTCATCCGCGACCGCGAAAAGATTGTCGCGGCACAAACGCTGGCCGGCCGGCTGACCGCCGGCAGTTTTGTCGTCGCAACCGGCGCCTGGTCGGCGCCCCTTCTGACGCACGTCGGGTGCCGGGTCGCTGTGCAGCCGATCCGCGGGCAGATTGTGCTTTTGGCCTGTGACGCGTGCCCCGCCAGTCAGATCATTCAGGTGGGGCCGCGTTACCTTGTGCCGCGCAGTGACGGGCGCATTCTCGTCGGTTCGACCGAAGAAGCTGTGGGGTTCGACAAACGAAACACGGCCGAAGGGGTAGGGGGCCTGATCGAATTCGCCATCAGCCTGGTGCCTGATTTGAGGTACGCCACTGTGGAACGCACCTGGGCCGGTTTGCGTCCGTACTCGGCCGACGGGCTGCCCTATCTCGGCCGCGCGACCGGCATTGAAAACCTGTTTGTCGCGGCGGGGCATTTTCGTACCGGTCTGCAGATGTCGCCGGGCACGGCGCACGTGATGGCTCAGCTCATTCTGGGGCGGGCCACGACGATACCTCTCGATTGCTACGCCGTCGACCGGGTTCAGTCGCCCGAATCGCCTGTTGCGAGAGCTCCGAAAGGCGCCTGACGATCGAGGGAGGTCAGCTTGAAAGCCGTTGTGCAGCGGGTGTCGCGGGCGCAGGTGACCGTTGACGGCCAGGTCACGGGCGCCATTGAGCGCGGTGCGCTGGTGTTGCTGGGCGTCGCCGTAACTGACACGGCGCGCGACGCCGAATACCTCGCGCAGAAGATCGCCGGCTTGCGCATGTTCGACGACGAACGTGGCAAAATGAACCTGTCACTGGCTGACGTCGGCGGTGGCATACTGGTGGTCAGCCAGTTCACATTGCTGGGCGACTGCGGTAAGGGCCGACGGCTGAGTTTCGATCGCGCAGCCGGTGCCGAACCGGCCCGCACGCTGTACGAGACGTTTGTCAACACTCTCAAAGGGCAGGGGCTCGTCGTCGCTACCGGCCGGTTCCAGCAGCACATGCAGGTCGAACTCGTCAACGACGGCCCCGTCACCCTGCTGCTCGACTCGGCCTGACCGGTGCGACCTCCAAAAATTGGACTTCAACAGGAATTGGTCGCGCGGGTATAGTGCGTCGCCAAAGGCGCTGAAACCACGGATGGTTGTCTCAAGGATGAGGCCCATGTTCTACGACGTCGTGTTGCTCGCGATTCTCGCCTACACCACTTTTCGCGGCGCCGCGCGAGGCATGGCCTGGCAGCTTGCGGCCATCGCGGCCCTGGTCTTGTGCTTTCTGTTCGCGACTCCTTTGTCTCTGATCATTGCGCCGCGGCTAGCGCTCGACCCCCCGCTCAACCGCTGGGTCGCGATGCTGGGCATCTACCTTGCCTTCTCATTCGCCTGTTTCGTTGCCGCGCGGATGCTGCGTGGTTCGTTCGAAGCCTGGAAATTCGAAGAGTATGACCGACATCTCGGAGCAATTCTTGGTTTCATCAAGGGAGCCACCATCTGTCTCGTACTCACGTTTTTTGTGGTCTGCCTGCTTCCGAGCTTTCGCGACGATGTCTTGCGCTCGACCAGCGGGCGGTTCGCTGCCCGGGTCATTCATCAGCTTGCGGCCGTGATGCCGTCTGAAATCGACGGCATTGTCGAGCCTTACGTGCGACGCTACGAAGAAGGCCTGATCGCCGCCGCCGAAGGCTTGCCGGATCGCTCCGGCGACGACGAGGCGGTTGAAGCCGATCGCGACTCGCGTCCGGGCGGCATGCGATTTCAACTTCCTGCCGTCATTGACGAACTCCTTGGCGATTCGACCGACCCATCGCCCGAAAGCAGGCCCGGCGACGAGAACGACGACGCGCCGGAACCGGCCGACCGAACCTCACCCGACAAGGACTGGGTTAAATCGGTTGGCCCCTGGCTGGAGACGATCAGCGGGCTTTTGGCCGATTCGGAAGGCGAACGCCAAGGGTACCGCGAGGGGATCGCAGCCCTGCTCCGCGGAATTCCACCGGCGGTTGCTTCCGACGTCCTGCAAGACTGGCAAGCCGACCTGCGGGGCCTCGAGAATGACCCCGACCCCGAGACTGATCTGACGACGCCTTTAGACATCCGAATTCTGAGGAGCTTGCGGGCGGCGCGCATCGATTTCGAAAAGCTTCCCAGGCCGGTTCGCGATCGCTTGCGCGGGGCAGAGGACCGTTGAATTGACGCGCTCGGGCGGGGCGACTGCACGAGCCGAATGGCCGCTGAATTCCGGGTCTTTCGCGGGGTTCAAACTAAACATAACAGACATTATCGGACGTTGCCGCCCGCCGAACGCCCGACCACTTTCAGTCTGCCGCAGTCTGCGGCGGCGCGAATCCAACACACCCGCCAGCGCGGCTCGTCGCAAATCGGCGGTTCCGAAAGCTACGAACCGGCCGCGACGGCCCCCGCCGCCCCCCCTTCTTCAAACACCCCGATCCGTCGGAACTTTTCGTACCGCAAATCGAGAAGCCGGTCGACCGGGATCGCCGAAAGTTCCTTCAAATTGCGCATCAACGCGACCTTCATCAACATGGCGGTCTGGCGATGATCGCGATGGGCGCCCCCTAAGGGCTCGTTGATGATCTCATCAATAACCCCCAGGCTCAACAGGTCTTTGCTGGTGAATTTCAGGGCCCGTGCCGCCCGGTCTTTGTATTTGGCGTCTTTCCAGAGAATGCCCGCGCACCCTTCGGGGCTGATGACCGAGTAGTACGTGTGCTGGAGCATGGCGATTCGGTCGCCGATGCCGATACCGAGGGCCCCGCCCGAGCCCCCTTCGCCGATCACCACGCAAACGATCGGCGTCGGCGTGCGCGACATTTCGCGCAGGTTCAGCGCAATCTGATACGCCTGCCCCCGTTCTTCGGCCCCGATGCCCGGGTAGGCGCCGGGCGTATCGATGAAGCAGACGACCGGCAGTTTGTATTTCGCGGCCATCTGCATACGCATGAGCGCCTTGCGATACCCTTCGGGATGGGGCATTCCGTGGTGCGTCTGGTCGCGCTCTTTGAACGTGTGTCCCTTCTGCTGGCCGATGAACATCACTTTTCGGTCTTCGAGCTTTGCCAGACCGGCCAGTATCGCGCCGTCGTCTCCAAACGCTCGGTCGCCGTGCAGCTCAACGAACTCTTCGAAAATCAATTCGATGTAGTCACTGGCGTGCGGACGATCAGGATGTCGCGCGACCTGGACAATCTCCCAGGCGTCGAGCTTCTCGAAAACTTCTCGCTTCATCCGCACCAGTTCGAGGCGCGTCAGACGGATGGCTTCTTTCGTCTGAAAATCCGATTCGGGCCGCGCTTCAAGTTGCGCAAGCCGATCCTCCAGCTCGACGATCGGGCGCTCAAACGGCAGGCGATAGGCGGGGGGCATTCGGCGCGACGAATCGAAACAGTCGGTCAGACGGAAGGCAGCGAATCGAAATCGGGCAAATCGTCGACCTTGAACGCGGCCGAAGAGGGCGCGGGGGCTGGCGCCGCGGGTTTGGTCGCCGCCGGCTTGGGTGCCGGGGGCTTCGGTTTCTGCGCGGCGGCCGGCGGCACAGCGGCCGGCGGCACGGTGCGCGGCGCGGCGACCGCGGGGGGGGCCGGCGGACGAACGGGTGGCGATGCGGTGGCGGGCGGAATCGCCGGCACCGCCGGCGCAGGGCGCGGCGCTGCCGGTGGCGGCGCGGCAACCCAGGGCATCAGCCCGCCCGTTGCCGGGTTGAACGCCGGTGTGCCCATGGGAAGTTGCGGCGGCATGAGCATGGGCGGCATTGGATACGGAGCCATCGGGACGGGCATCATGGGCATCGCTTGCGGCGGCATGGGCATGCCGGCCGGCATTCCCGGCATCTGCGGCGGAATGCCCGGCCGCATCGCCGCCGGCGCCACGGGCGCCCGCTGCGGCGCAGCAGGCTTGGGTGGCGCGGGAGTCGGCTGAGCGGCTTTCCTGGGCGCCTGAGGCGCCCCGCCGCCAACCTTGGTTCGCAAAGCATCGATGCGGCTGTCGAGCCTTTCGCCCAGCGTGCGGGCCAGTTCCTGCTTCGCTTTCTCTTCCTCCGACTGCACCACTTCCTCCTGCACCGGTTCTTTGAACGGTATGGCGTTGCGAAACTCGACCAGAAACTCCGAAATCTTCTTGTGCCGCTGTTCAGGTTTCTTCGCCAGCATTCTGCCGACGATGCGGTCCATCTCCTCGGTCACATTGGGGTTAAAATGCGAGGGGTTGGGGGCCGTCTCGCCCAGGTGTTTCAAGAGCAAGGCCTTGGGGGTCGCGCCGGCAAACGGCGCCTGGCCTGCGAGAATTTCGAAGAGCGTGATCCCCAGGCTGTAGATGTCGGTCTGAGGCGAGAGGGGTTTGCCCAGAATCTGTTCGGGCGCCATGTACGTGCGCGTCCCCTGCACCGTCGCCTGCTTGCGCGCAAAAATCTTCGACAGCACCGTCGCCGCGCGGCAGGTGAGAGAGAAATCAATCAGCCGCACTTCAGAAGACTTATTCAGCAGGATATTTTCAGGCTTGATGTCGCGATGAACCCAGCCGCGGTCGTGAACGTGCTCGAGCGCCATCGCGACCAGCTCGATCAGCCGCTTGACCCGCACTTGCACCCCGACAGGCGCACCGAACATCTGCGATTTGAGGTTCGGCGCCGGAAAATGCTCCATCGTGAAGTACGCCTGTTTGCGCGACGCCGAAATCTCATAAAAGCGAATGATGTTCGGGTGCTCGAAAGACGACCCGACCTTGAATTCGTGTTTGAGGGTGCCCAGCGCGTCGGAGGTCTTGTCTTTGAGAGCTTCAGGCAACAACAACTTCATCGCGCAGCGTCGCGTCGTTTCGTTGTCGACGACTTCCCAAACCTGGCTGTGCTGGCCCGTGGCGATACACGTCGCCAGTCGGTACTTCCCGATCGTCAGGTTGTCGCTGGTATTGCCGCTAGACACCGAATCATTCCTTCCCGGTTCCCATCGCCGTCAAAAACCGCCGCGAGGCGCATTGCGACCCCCTGCCCCACCCGCGCCAGCGGCGGCCGCCCCCGCTGTTTTCTGCGCGGCAGCGCCGGCCGCCAGCGCGCGCAGGGGCGTTCCGTCGGGCAGGCTGCGTGTCGAACTGATGATGACTTCGTCACCTTCGCTGAATCGCCCCGACACGAATACCCCCTCGGCGCCGACCTTGCCGAGTATTCGCACCGTCAGGTCGCGCACGACGTTGTCGCGCAGCACCTGCAGCTTGCGGTTGCCATCGGGCAGATTGCTGATCGTCGCCGACGAGACTAGCGCTACCGGCGCGAGTGGTATCAGATCAGAGTAGACCGTCTGGCCCGGCGCAAATCTGCCTTCGGAATTGTCGATCGTCACCTGGGCCGAGGCCGGCGAGATCAACAGCTCGCGCAACGAGTCGAACCGCGGATTCAAGGGCAAGAGAGACCCTGCCGTGGCTTTCACGGGGGTCTCTTCCACCTTGATTTCGATCGGCCGACCCGCGGCCGCCGCCGCGCGCTCGACCGGCACCTCGACCGACAGTTTCGACGCATCGACCAATGTCGCCAGCGATTCGCCGGCGCGCACAAATTGCCCCTCCACCACCGACAGCCGCTCAATTTCGCCCGCAAATGGCGCGCGCACGATCATCTGCTCCGCCGCCAGTTCGGCCAGTTCCAGTTCGGCCTGTGCGGCCTCGATCCGCGCCTCGGCCAGCGACACCAGGTCAGCATCGGCCTTGTTTTGCGCTAGCCGCCTTTCGATCTGCGCCGCGTGCAGCCGCGCCTTGCAGCCTTTGACGACGAGCGCCGCGCGCCTGTCATCAAGCCGCAGGATTTCAGCCTGTTGAGTTACTTTCTGCTGCGGCTTCGACGCAACGCCGCGAACATACCCGTCGACCGGCGCCGTCAACTCGAGGCTTCGGGCAGCCCGCAACTGCATCGGGGCGCGATATGTGCGCGGGTCGATCAACCGCACCGCCTCGCGCTTGATTACCACCTCTTGCTCGCCCGAGCCCAGGCTCGTCGACGACGACCCATCTTGATTCGAAAACGCGGTATGTGCCAGTGGCAGCGCGGCTAAACACAGCCACAGGCCTGCCGACGCCCAGGCAGGGCCCGGCCGCCAAAAACGCGGTTGCACGACCATCTCTTCTTGACGCCCGGGACACATGACTCGAACACCACGACCCTCGCATCGGTCGACGCGACCGCCGCATTACTCTAAAGCGTAGGGGCTGTTCTGACAGGTGTCAACGTGGCCTCCCGCGACGCCGCGCCGGGCGCCCGCCTGCCACTCGACCGCGCGCCGCACCCGCTCATTTGCAGCAAATCCAACCCCACAATTTCGCGCAACACCGCTGCGTGCTTTGCTTCGTATCGAACCACATTCGCCGGCACCACGATGCGTTTTCAGGCGGTTGCTCGACGGCCCGTTCCACCTGCACGGCCGCCACCTTCCGGTAGTCGTCTGACGCGGTAATTGCCGCCATGAGGTTCGCGGGCGAAATGCTCGAAGGGTTCGCCGCGGTGAACCTGCCGCACGCAATCAGGGCGTCGCCCGCATACTCGGCGCAATGCAGCCCCTTGCCGCGCCGCCCCGTCAGGTGGTGCGTAATGGCATATGGGCGGCCAAGCTGGCTTTCGAGATGCTGCGCGAACTGCTCCTGCTGCGCAACAGACCAAGCGCCATTTGGCGAATACACGCAGATTTCGGCCTCCCCTTGCGATGCCAGAAACTGCTCGAGAGGCATTCGTCGCACGCCGACGCCCGACATGCTGTCGTAAACCGTCGCTTCGCCAGCGTTGACCACCACACAGCCCACGTGCGTAAAGCGGCTGCTGGTGTAGACCCTTACCGCCAGGCAGTCTCCCTGACAAAAGATCAGGCTGCCGGTCTGAACGTCAGCGCCACACGCTTGTGCCACATCGCATGCCGGCCCCCGCACCACTTGCGGCTCGTGCGCGCGACACAGCAAGACCGTCGCGAGGATCAATGACATGGATCACCTTTGATTCAACGGATTGAATCGGACCAGACGTCTGGCAGCAGGTATCTAACGTTTGGGAAGGACTCTCGGTTCACGATTCTGCATAGTCGATTTGCAAAGAGATTGCCACGCCGCGCAATCGAAAACATCGAACGTTCCACGTCTGCCACGAAAGCGGCAGGTCCTGACCGTAAACAGGCCGACTCGGCGCGCAATCGAAATACCCTGCATCGCCAGGAGTTCGGGTACGACAGTGGTTTTACCCTGGCTGGTGCGGGTATGCTCAGGAGGCTTCTCGAAGGGTCCTGTGGCGGGGCCAGGCATGGGCAACGTTACGCGAATTCTCTCTGCGATCGACGACGGTGATCCGCAGGCTTCCGAGCAGCTTCTGCCCCTGGTCTACGACGAACTGCGGCGGCTCGCGGCCCAGAAGATGGCCCAGGAGTCACCCGGCCAGACGCTGCAGGCCACGGCCCTCGTGCACGAGGCGTACCTGCGGCTGGTCGATTCCGGCGGGAAATCAAATTGGAACAGCCGGGGGCACTTCTTCGCCGCGGCCGCCGAAGCCATGCGCCGAATTCTGATCGAAAGCGCGCGGCGCAAGCAGAGCGTCAAGCGCGGCGGTGGGCTGTGGCGCATCGACCTCGATGCTGTCGATATCGCCAACACCCTCCCTCCTGAAGAGCTGCTCGACCTCGACGAGGCCCTGCACCGGCTTGAACAGGAAGATCCGCTGGCCGCACAGATCGCCAAGCTCAGGCTTTTCGGCGGGCTGTCGGTCGACGAAGCGGCCCGGGTGGCGAATCTCTCGCGCTCGACCGCCTACGAGCATTGGGCCTACGCCCGCGCCTGGCTGCAGGTGGAACTCGGCGAGAACGAAAAACCAGCCTGAAACTGTCGGCGTTCGGCCGAATTCTTCGGACGAGTTGCTGGTCTTTTTCGCACAGAGATATGGTCGAGTTTGTGAAAGGGCCTCGCCGTGGCCGTCATCGCCAATCTTCCCCGCGACATCTTTCTGGCAGCGCTCGGCCTGCCGGACGATGCACGCGATACGTATCTCGATCAGGTTTGCGAGGCCGACGCGGGTTTGCGGGCGCGAGTCGGGGCATTGCTCGCGGCCCATCGGTCGGCCGGAACAATTGATCCCGCGGCGGGCCCGGGCCCGACGTTCTTTCAATCTTCCCCGGTCGCCGAAGCCCTGGGCACGCTGATCGGTCCCTACAAGCTCCGCGAGATCCTGGGCGAAGGAGGCATGGGTACGGTCTACGTGGCCGAGCAGGAAAAACCGGTCCGCCGGAAGGTAGCTCTCAAGGTCATCAAGGCGGGGATGGATACACGGGAAGTGATCGCCCGGTTCGAGGCTGAGCGGCAGGCTTTGGCACTGATGGACCACCCCAACATCGCCAAGGTGCTCGACGGAGGAACGACCGGTGGGGAACCGAAGATTGAAGGTGGAGAATCGAGGATCGAAAAAGACTCTGCCGGAACGCGATCTTCGATCTTCGATCCTCTATCCTCGAGCAGCGGCCGCCCGTACTTCGTCATGGAGCTGGTTCGCGGAATTCCTATCACCGACTACTGCGACCAGCAGCACGTTCCGCTCCGCCAGCGCCTGGAGCTATTCGTCAAGGTCTGCCAGGCGATCCAGCACGCGCACCAGTAGGGGGTCATCCATCGCGACATCAAGCCCTCGAACGTGCTTGTTACGCTGCACGACGGTGTGGCGGTCCCCAAGGTGATTGACTTCGGCGTCGCCAAGGCAATGAACCAGCGGCTGAGCGAACATAGGGTCTATACGCGGCATGCCCAGATGGTCGGGTCGCCGTTGTACATGAGCCCCGAGCAGGCGGAACTGAGCGGTCTTGACGTCGACACGCGCAGCGACGTGTATTCGCTGGGCGTGCTGTTGTACGAGCTGCTGACAGGGACGACCCCCTTTGACAAAGAGACGTTCTCGAAAGCGGGCTTCGACGAGATGCGGCGGATCATCCGGGAGGAGGAGCCCGCGCGCCCCAGCCAGCGGGTCAGCACACTGGCTGCCGAAAAGGCGTCGACAATCGTGCAGCGCCAGCGAGTCGATCGGCGGCGGCTGGCGTCGCTCCTGCACGGCGAGCTGGATTGGATCGTGATGAAGGCGCTCGAGAAAGACCGCACGCGGCGCTACGAATCCGCGAGTGCCTTCGCCGCAGACGTCACGCGGTACCTCAGCGACGAGCCGGTCGAGGCGTGCCCGCCATCGGCGCTGTATCGGCTAAGGAAGCTGGCCCGGCGTCGCCGGGGTTTGCTGACCACGGCCGCGCTGCTGGCGGGGGCGGTCATCGCCGGAACGGCGGTCAGTGTGTGGCAGGCGGTGGAGGCCACCCGCGCGAAAGAACTGGCCGAAACGTCGCTGCAGAGCGAAACGCAGTCTCGCCGCGAGGCGGAAGCACAGCGGCAGCGGGCCGAAATCGAGCGGCAACGGGCCAACCAGCAGCGCCAGCTCGCCGAGATGAACCTCCGAAGGGCGGTGGACGCAGTCGACACGATGCTGACGCGCGCGGCCGACGAGAAATTGGCGAGCGTTCCCGGCGTCGAGCCGGTAAGGAAACAATTGCTGAACGACGCGCTCAGGTTCTACGAACGGTTTCTCGAACAACGCGACGATGATCCAGAACTGCGCTTTGCCGTTGCACAGGCCTGGTGCCGGATCGGTTTGATTCAAGGCCGAATGGGGTATCCTTTCGAGGGACTGCCCGCGCTGCAGGACGCGGTGCGTATCGGCGAAGAGCTTTCAGGCGAATACCCAGACGATCCACGATACCTGACCTTGCTGGCGAACGCTTACAAGAGCATCGGCGGCACGTACCACCTACCACAAAACATTTCACTGAGCGAAGAGCCCTTCTACCGCGGTCTTGCGGCTTGCCTGCGATTGCAGCGCATGTTTCCCGACAACTTGGAATACCGCCTGATGGCGGCAGAATGCCAGCAGAATCTGGCGGATTGCTACCATAGAACAGGGCGCACCGCCGAAGGAATTGCCCTGGCTCGCGAGGCGCTCGCCACACAGCGGGAGTTGCTGTCGAACGCTCCCGAGAAGTTGCGCGAGCGTGTAGTTTGGGTCTATAATATGACCCAGCTCGCGGACATGGTTTCGCGATCAAACCCCGAGGAAGCCGAGAGCTTGTGGGCGGAGGGGCAGGCGCTGGCCGAAGAGCTCGTCGGCACTGAGCATGCGGACTACGCCCCCACCACAGTGGGCGACGATCCGGAGATGGCGCTCGTCAGTATCTTGCTGACTCGGGCAGACCAACACCGCAGCCGGGATGACGTCGCAGAGGCCGAAAACCTATACCGTCGCGCAATCACCGTACTGCGCCCACTCGTCGCCGCTCGCCCCAATTTGAGATACCATCGGCTCATCTTGACGCTTTGTCGCGGCTGGCTGGCCGATATCCTAGCTGAGGGCGCTCAGGACGATGAAGCTGAAGCGCTATATCGGGAGAATTACCGAACGACGAACGATTTCGCGGAAGAAGAATCGGCTAACGCCGGACCCTTTGCCAATGTCGGGTTTCCTGGGCATGCAGACAACCTGATCTCATTTCTGCATCGACGCGGAAAGCACGAGCAAGCGGCTGCAATCCGAAGCGAGCATGTCCGTATGCTTAATCGGTTGATTGAGCGCCGGCCGGACCGATCCGAACTTCGGCGCTTCCTCGCGGCCGAACTTCAGAAATCGGAAGGCACCGAAACAGGAGCCGATGCGCGGCCGGATTCGGTCCCGGAGCCCGACAATCAAATTCAACCGGGGGTATCGTCCGCCACGGCGGATTCAAACCCCGGCTGACAGCCGCGGCGCCTTCGGCGTGCGACGGCTGCGGAATCGAGGAAACGAGTCGACGGAAACAACAACGGCCGGTGAGCGCCAGGTTGACGCCAGAGGGCTCACCGGCCGGGACGTCCCGCGAGCGCACGGCTTGCGCGCTGCGGTTGCCGTTTTCATTGTACGCAGGCCGCCAGGAGCCTTCCATGCTTGCTGCGACCACCGTACTGTCCGGGTTTGCCCATCGTTTGTTCGGAAGTGGCGCGCCGCGGAGACGATTGCGGCGCTGCGACCTGCGCCGCCGTAACCACGCGCCGGTTTACCGGGCTGCCGAAGTCCTCGAAGAGCGGGCGCTCCTTTCGGCCGCGTTCGGTTCGGCCCTGAGCATCGGCAACGACATCGGGGGGGCCAAGGCTTTCGATGTCGCCACTGACGCCGCCGGAAACAGCTATGTGACTGGCGTTTTCAGCAGCACAGTCGACTTCGACCAGGGCGCGTCGAATGCGGGCGACACTGACATCCTCACCGCACGAGGTTCGAACGACGCCTTTGTCGCGAAATACGCGCCCGACAACACGCTCGCCTGGGTGCGGCGGATGGGGGGCGATACCGTCAGCACCGACGGCAGCTTCGCCGACGGGGGGGCCAACATTGCGGTCGACGGCCTCGGTAACGTGTACGTCGCCGGAATATTCTCGGGTTCCGCCGATTTTGGTTCGATCGTCCTGTCCACGTCAGCCACGCCGGGAGATAAGGATGGGTTCGTGACCAAGCTCGATGCCGGCGGGACGTTCCAGTGGGCCAATCGCTGGGGGATCGCCGGGACAGGCGATTCGGCGGCCGGGGTCGGCGTCGACGCGGCGGGAAACGTGTATGCCCTCGGGGCGCGGCTGACTGACGCCTATGACGTGATGAAGTTCAGCTCGACCGGTTCGTCCGTCTGGTCGAAGTCGATCGTCGCTCATCCCGTGTTCTCGTCCGACTTCGCAGTGGATGCAACCGGCAACGTCTTTGTCGCCGGGTCGTTCCAGGGGACGGTTGATTTCGACCCCGGTTCCAAGACGTACAATGTTTCGGCAGGAGGCGCGAACCCCAGCGGCATCAACGGTCAAATGACCGCCGGGTTTGTCCTTAAGCTCACGAACGACGGCAAATTCGGCTGGGTCAGCCCCTTCGTAGGTCGCACCGTCGGTTCCACGAAAGGCTATGCCGCCGCACAAAGTGTGGCGCTCGACGGCAGCGGCAACATCATTGTGGGCGGAAGTTATGATAACTCGGTCGACTTCGACCCCAGCGGTAAGACGAGCACGTTGCCGACGATCGGTGGAGGATTCGTCGCGAAGTTGAACAGCCGGGGCGATCTCGTCTGGTCCAAGGCCTTGGAATCCAGCAGCTCGACTTTCGTGTACGGGCTCGACGTGGATGCTGCTGGCAGCATTTACGCCACAGGAAACTTCTTCGGCACGGTCGATTTCGACCCGGGCGCCGGCGTTCAAAGCCGGACAACGGCCGGGGGCAGCGACCTCTATGTGCTGAAGCTTACCTCGACAGGCAATTTCAGCTGGGCCGAGACGATTGGCGATACCGGGAACGATGCGGCGATGGGTATCGCTGTGGATCCCGCCGGCGTCATTCATCTCGCCGGATTCTACCAGGGGACTGTCGATTTCGACCCGAACCCGTTGGCGACGTACTACCTGACCAATCCCGGCCCGTTCAACAACGCATTCCGCCTCAGCCTGCGGCAAGTGTAATGCCGCCTCTCGACCGGTGCCCAATGGCCGCCGGGGACAACGAACCCCGGCGGCCACAGTTCTGGCA
Organism: Planctomycetaceae bacterium; assembly: GCA_052388175.1. Classification (GTDB taxonomy): domain Bacteria; phylum Planctomycetota; class Planctomycetia; order Planctomycetales; family Planctomycetaceae; genus SIAF01. Next base: position 130,129 of record JBQTIL010000045.1, read on the forward strand.
GCCAGGTCGAATTCCTTCCTGCAACTCAATGGGGGCGGGCGATGTCACTCTTGTATGAGCTCGCGAGAGCGCTCGCGGTGGCGGGCGTCATCCTGGCCGGGGTGTGCTGGTTTGCGACGCAATACCCGACGGCTGACAACCCCTGCGACGTACCGCAAACGTGCGTGGTCGATCTGAATTGGTCGGCAGACGGTCGCACGTTGCTCTCGCGGACACGAGGCGGCGAGAACTGCGACGGCCGGCTGTGGCTGCACGCCGCCGGGAACGGGCCGGCCGCGCTGTCCCTGCCGATGGGAGGCGTGCACCTGGCGCATGCCGTCTTGCTGCCGGATGGTTCAGCCGCACTGGTCGTGGGCGATTCTGGCGGACTATGGCGAATCGACCTGCAATCGCAAGCAGAAGCTCAACTGCTCGAAATTCCCGCGCGCTACGACGTTAGCGCGCTGGCCGTCTCGTCAGATGGAGCGAACTTTGCCGTCGCGCTGAAGTTCGACGTCCTGCTGTGCGACTCCCGTTCGGGGCGCGAACTGCTGCAGTTGCCCCACCAGGCACCATTCGTGAGCGACGTGATTTTTTCTGACGACGGCCGGTTGGTCGCGATCGCGGCGGCCGACGGCGTGATCCGTCTTTGGAATCGCCTCAGCGGCGAATGCGAGAGCGTGCTGTCGGGGCCGATCTCGCCCGTGGTAAAGGTAGCATTCGTCAAGGGACAACAGCGTCTGGCGTCGGTCACCGCAGCGTCCGATGCCGCACTCTACCTGTGGGACACAGCCACCGGCGAACGGCTGTGGCGGAAGTCGGTCGACTCCTGCGGTCCACTTGCCTTGGCTGTCACACCCGACGGCGCGCTTGCGGCCACCGGTGGATTCAACCGAGAGGTCGCGCTCTGGGATTTGCAGAATCGGGTTCAGATTGCGTCTCTCTCAGGACATACGGCAACCATCAGGGCGCTGCAATTTGCGCCGAATGGCGCGACGTTAGCTTCTGGTGCTGATGACGGAATGATCCGCATTTGGAACGTCTATTCCCGCGAGCTGGTTGAAACCGTCGACCTCGGGAAATTGAATTTCAACCGGCTGCGACAGGAACATCGCCACCCCGCGTCGGGACCGTAAGGCCTGTCGCGCCGGTCGTTGGTCGCTTTCCTCACGCTGAAAACCCGACGTACTGGTGAGGCTGACAGACAGATTTACGCGCGCGGCCGAAGCATTCCCAAGACCACAAAGTACGCCTTGTGCGGAATCGTCTGCACGCCGGTGAACAATGCCGGCATCTGTTCCTCGAACCACGCGGGGGTTTTCGTCACCATCAATACCCGCCCACCGGGTTTGAGCGCCTGCCGGGCCGCATTCAGGAAGATCGCGGCAATCTGGTAGTCGGAATAGTAGGGTGGGTTCCCCAATACGAGGTCGAACGTTTCCGGCACCCCGGTATCGCCCTCGGCGTTCAAGAGCACCGTGACGTTTTCCAGATGGTTGAGCGCCGCGCCGCGGATCGTGCATTGTGCGGCGCGGGCGTTCGAATCCACCGCCACCACCTCGACGTTCTCGGCCCGCAGCGCCGCGGCAAAACCGACGGCGCCGCTGCCGCACCCCAGATCCAGCACGCGGTCGCCTGAGCCCACCTCCATCAGGTTAATGAGCGCCCGCGCCCCGGCGTCGAGGCTGCGATGGCTGAAAACTCCCGGCCGGCTCACCACCTTGATCAATCGGTCGCGGTCGCGAACGGCAAACTCGCAGGCGAACTCTTTCAGCTTGCGAAGCGCTTCGTTTTTTGTCGCCAGGTACAGCACCCCCTGCTCTGTCGGCCTTCGCGTGACTTTCGAAAAGAGCTTGCGCAGCTCGCCGTGCAACCACTGGTCGTCCGGGTTTGAGACGGTCGCCAGCAGTCTGCCCCCGATCCGCAACTGTTCGTGAATGGATTGCAGAACATCACGAGTCAGCTCCCCTTCCCCGCGCGGGTCGACGGGAATGGCTCCCAGGTCGAACTCGGCCGCCGGAAGATCGGCGGCACAGGTGACGGCGACACCGCAAAGGTCGCGATCGCCGCAATCGGCGCCGTTCCAATCCGCAATTTGCAATCCCGAATCGGAAATGGCCTGCCGCGCTTCGTGGGCCAGGTACACGTCCCAGAAATGGCACATCACGCAGGCGCCAGGCGCCTGCCGCGCCGCCTCGGCCGCGAATTGCCCGCGCCCGAGCGACGTGCACAGAATTCGCGTTTCGGAAACGTGCGGCAGTTCGTCGATCAAGAGCTGCTCGGCCACCGGCACGCGCGGCGCCTCGATCTGATTTTTCACGCGCCGCTGCCGTGACATAGGAGTTCCGATTGCAACGTGACTTCTTGCCGGTCGATTTCGCCGAGAGATCGAAGATAGACGATGGAGCACTCTCGCGTCACTGTTCGGGCAATCGTCCTCCAGCATTGGCCGATGGGCTTCCCCCATTTGACCCTTGAGACGGCACCGAAAAACGAGCGCATTCAGCCACCCGGTTGAGTACGATTGAGACCCGCGCGCATCGCGCGCCGCCATTGCCTACCCCGCACCGACTTGCAAACCGCTGGCACTGAGAAATGGCACTCCAGGAGCTCCAGGTCTCAGGATACCGGTCGCTACGAGACGTTCGGCTTCCGCTACGACAGATGAACGTCATCACCGGCCCAAATGGCTGCGGAAAATCGAGCTTGTATCGGGTTCTCTGGTTGATCGCTCGCATCTGCGACGGAGACTTCGCTCAATCTCTGGCTCGTGAAGGAGGGCTGATCTCGGCGCTTTGGGCCGGGCCGCGGACGACGAAGAAGCCGCACCGCATGGTCTTTGGGTTCCGAACCGACGATTTTACGTTCGAGCTGACCTGCGGGTTTCCACAACCGGCGAAGTCGAGCTTTTGTTACGACGCTCAAATCAAGGAAGAGGTCATCTGGCTGGGCAAGCAACGCAAGCCGACCACGACGCTGCTCGAACGCGGGCCGGGCATGACACAAATTCGCGACGTCGAAGGCCGTCGAGTGGAATATCCTCTGATGCTTTCCGAAAATGAATCGGTCCTGTCGCAACTCCGCGAGCCGCATCTGTTTCCAGAGTTATTTTCGATTCGCGAGGAAGTTCGCGGCTGGCGGTTCTATCATCTCTTTCGAACCGACGACGAGTCGCCGTTGCGCTCCCCGCGAATCAGCGTGAAAACTCCGGTGCTCAGCCACGACGGCAGCGATCTGGCAGCCGCCTTGCAGACGATCGTGGAGATCGGAGATTGCGACCGGCTCATGCAGGCGGTAACGGAAGCTCTTCCCGGACAGCAACTGGAGATTCTGTCAAACGAGCCTGACCTCACGCTGAAGTCACCTCGATGCATGGAACTTTGCGTTGCGCTCCACACGGAAGGATGCAATCGTCCTCTTGTGGCTCGCGAGCTCTCGGATGGCACCCTCAAGTATCTCTGCCTGGTCGCGGCGCTGTTAAGCCCCAGGCCGCCGGCCCTGATTGCGTTGAACGAGCCTGAGGCGAGCCTGCATCCTGACTTGCTCGAGCCGCTGGCGCGTCTGATCATTGAGGCCTCCGAGCGTTCTCAGGTCTGGGTCACCACACATTCGCGGAAACTGACCGAAGCGATCCGCGATGGCTCGGATACTTGTCCGATTGAACTGCGCCTTCAGAACGGGGAAACCTGCGTTGGCGGCGATGAGATTTGACCCGTACGCCACGCGGCGTTGTGTACTCATCGACAGCCGCCTTGGATAGGCGGACCGGAAGGTCGGTCCCGGTTCATTTGGCTGGGTCGTGAGGTCCGAAGGAGCATTCAACGGCACACTCGACAGCCCGATCCGCTTTGTTCGGTCGCAACTTGATGCCACACCGCCCGCCGGAAGCTGAATTGCAATTCTGAAACCGGTGAACCAGAAAAGTATGGCTGCCGATCGCCAAGCACGAACCAACCTGCGCGATGCGCTTGTCGCCTACATGCGCGGCGAGATCCGTACGTTCGCCTTCGACGATCGCAACTCGGTTTACTTTGGGCAACGCCGGACGGAAGACCGAAGTGTCCTTGAGATATCGCATGCCCTCTGGACAATTCACGACGACTTCATCGACCATCCGATTTCGGTCGCCTCCGAGGGTTGGATGGTGCTCCAGCGCGTGGTCGCATTTCTTGCTACGGACCTCGAAGCTTCTGCCGTAACGAAGCCTCTCGCACCCTCCTGGCCTTTTCGTGATGAATCGGAATGGCTGGCGCACGAACGCTTCTCCCGCAGTTGCCTCTTGCCCGAATACGACGCCCAACTTCACGGCCGGCGATTCCAGCCGTGGTGGAACAGAATTCCCGCGCCTGTCGGAATCGCGGTTATTCTGGGCTTCCTCGCATTAACGATATTGGCATTTGCCTTCGCGACCGGGCGTTGGTGACGGTGTTTGGCCCCGAATTTCAAGAATGGGCCGTTCCGCCGACGTCCCTTTGAGGTTTTTGTGCTTCTTCGCGGCAATGTCTTCGTCGTGAGAATCGTGGCTGTCACGCGCTGGCAGAAACGTAAAGGTGACGGCGGGTGGCACGCCCTGAAAGGGCGTGGCAACTGCGGATGGTGCAAAAACCCGAACGAGTATTGCCGAATGAATTCCGCAGTCCAATGCACGATCGTCGCGCGCAGGGACGTAACTGCGATTTGGCTCACCTCGTGCGCTCGACGTCATCTCCAACGGTGCGACTGCGCTCCGCTTGTCGCACCCTACTTTTTTCACTCCGCCCGGCAGATCCAGCACTTCAAATATTCCGTCTCCGGGCAGTGCACCGAAACGGGGTGATCGGGGGCCGCCCCGCGCGCTTCCAGCACCTGCAGCGAGCGCCCGGCGCACGTGGCCGCCTCGGCCAGCATCTCGGCAAACTCCGTCCGCGAGACGTGCCCCGTGCAACTGCACGACAAGAGAATTCCTCCCGGAGACAATACGTCCAGCGCCAACCGGTTCAGGCTGTGATACCCGCGCAGCGCCTCGGCCACGCCCCGGTTGTGCCGCGCCAGTTTCGGCGGGTCGAGCACCACCACGTCAAACCGCTCGTTCGCCTCGCGCAGATTCTCAAGCGCCTTGAAGGCGTCGGCCCTTTCAAAACGCAGCCTCGACGATAGCCCGTTCAATTCGGCGTTCGCCCGGGCCAGCGTGAGCGCCGGTTCTGAAACATCAATCGCCAGCACGTCGCTGGCATTTCCGTGCATGAGCGCATTGAGCGCGAACGCGCCGGCGTAACAGCAGACATCGAGCACGCGGCCGCCGCGCACGTATTTCACGAATTCGCGCCGGTTCTCGCGCTGATCGAGAAAGCACCCCGTCTTCTGCCCTTCGACGACGTCGACGCCGTAACGCAGGCCATGCTCTTCAATAAACAACGGCCGCGGCGGCTCGCGCCCGATCAACAGGCCATCGGCCGCTTCCAGCCCCTCCAGCTCGCGAATGCCTTTCTCGGTGCGCAGCCAGACGCCGGCTGGTTGCAGGCGTTCACACAGAAGCCGCACCAGCAGCTCGCGGCGCATCGCCAGCGCCAGGCCGGTGAACTGCAGCAACAGCCAGTCGCCGTAGCGGTCAACGATCAGCCCCGACAGCCCGTCAGCCTCGCTGAAGACCAGGCGGCAGGCCGATTGCGGGTCGCACAAGCCCAGCACGTCGCGCCGTAGCCCGATCGCATTATCGAGCCGCCCCTTCCAGAATTCTTCATCAATCGGCCGCGCGACGTCCCAGCAGTAGAGCCGCACCTGGATGCCGCTGTGCGGGTTGAACAACCCCCGCGCGACCGGTTCGCCGCGGTCTGTGACGAGCAGCACCTCATCCCCTGCCCCGGGGTCTCCTTCAACGCGGGCAATGGCCCCTGAGAAAACCCAGGGGTGCCGGCCGAAAAACGGCTCGGCCCGGCGGGGCTTGAGGATGACGCGGGCGAGTGTCGAACCGGGGATGCTCAAGGCGCCTCATGTCCTCATGTCGAATGACGAAATCCGAATGCCGACGACGAATGATGAGCCCCCGAACGAGGAATTTGGCTCGGGGGCAGCCAGTGCAGACCGTGCTTCATTCGACATTCGTCATTTGAACACCAGGCATTGATTCGCCATCCTTCATTCTCGGACGTCACTGCGCCACCGACTCGTCTTCGCGCATTCTCTCGACCCCTTCGAGATACGCCAGCAACCGGTCGCGTTCGTCTTTGAGGTGTCGCAGTTCGAGGAGCGTTTTGACGCGGGTCGTCAGTTCGAGCTTGTTGACGGGCTTCGTCAGAAAATCGTTGGCGCCGGCATTGACCGCCTTTTCGATGTCTCCCATTTCGGCCAGCGCCGTGACCATGATGATCGAAATGCCGCTGGTCTTCGGGTCGGATTTAAGCCGCTGGCACACTTCGTACCCGCTGACCTTGGGCATCATGATGTCGAGCAGAATCAGGTCGGGCTGTGACCGGGCGACATAATCGAGCGTCTGCTGCCCATCGTCGACGATCTCGATGTGGTAGCCTTCCGCGGTCAGATAGGCGTCGAGCAACTCGCAATTCTGCTGGTTGTCGTCAGCGATCAGGATTTTTGAGGCTCTTTTCGTCTTGTCGTTTCGCATGCTGCGCGAAAGCCCCAGGCGTGCAATTGGAACAAGCCGGCCTCAATTATAGCGATCGAACGTCCGGCCCGATACGCAATCCGAGGGCGGCCGCGGTCGCGGGCAGGTCTCGCGCGCCGCCAGCCAGACGCAATGCCTCGACGTGCCCGCGCAGCATGTGCACGGCTTCCGGCGTGTCGACATCGTACCAGGGGGGCAAGAGCGCCAGCCGCGCGCCGGCCCGCTTGATACCGTCGACAGTCTGCCCGAGCGTCCGCGGGCTGCTCCATTCAATCGCCTCGAAGATTGCCTTTCCCGGGGCGCGCTGGCCCACCAGGTAAAACCCTCCGTCGGTCGCCGGGCCCAGCACCACGTCGGCGTCTTCCAGTCGTTCGAACGCGCGCTCGACGAATTCGCGCGGCAAGGTCGGGCTGTCGGCCCCGATCACGACCACGCGCTCGTCGCTCGCGCGAAACCGATCGTCGAAGAATTGCGCCAGTCGCTGGCCCAGGTCGCCGGCAGGTTGCGGCCACAAGTCGTAGTCGTCGCGGCCCAGCGCACGAAAATAGTCGCGAGACGCGTCGGTCGCCGGGGCGTGGCACAAAAAGCGCCTGGCACCCATGAGCCGAAAGCGGTCGACCAGATCGGCCAGAAACGCGGCGGAAATGGCGGCAGCCTGTTCCTCTCCGAGTGATGCCGCCAACCGGGTTTTCACTTCGCCGGCTATGGGCTGCTTGGCAAAGATTGCAAATGTCGCAGCGGAGTTTCCAGAGGAACTGGATTTCACGGCTCTGACTCCGACACTGCCGGCTGCGTTCCGTCGATCAATCGCCGCAACAGCACCTCATCAATGCGCCCGCGGAAATACTCGCGCCCGTCCAGCGCGACGACCGGGATGCTGGTCCCGTAACGGTCGGCCAATTCGGGCTCAGTGTCGATGTCGACTTCTTCAATCTCCGGCAGATAGTCGAGGTAGGTCGCCAGAAGCGCCTTGGCGTCGTCGCACAAATGGCAATCGGCACGCGAATAGATCACCAGTTTGTGGAATCGCCGACCGGCGACAGCCGGTCTCCATGTCGCCGGTTCCGGCCTGCGCCCTCTTTGCAAGGCCCATCCGAATGCGAACAGCCCCAGCCCAACCAGGCCCCATAGCGGGCGATGCACGTACCAGGTACGCGGAAGATCCCACGGCAGGCCCAGGGTCACGTCGAGAATGAGCGCCAGGCACACGCCGATTCCGGCAAACAGCACGAGCGCGCCGGCCAACTGGCGGGCGGAGGGGGTCTCGTCAGGCGGCGGAGGCATTAGAATGGGTTCGTCGAATCAACACGTTTTATGAAAACCGAGTCGGTAGAAATGCGGTGCGCAGGGCTCACCGCGACTGGCCCGCACCAATCTGCACCCGCGCCCCGTGCGATCTGTGGCGAGTGTTTCAAGGCGATTCGTCTCTCTCACGTGGCTCGACTGCCTCGACCTCAACCAGGTTGTCGAAAAATGTCGCACCGCCGCCCAGATCGGTGAGCCGCGATGACGTGGTCGCGTTGGCATTAGCCCTGTCGGCGGTGTACTTGTTCCACCAGATGCTCGGGGCCACGACCACACCAGGCCGGACCGAATCGCCGATCGCGGCCCGGGCCTCAAAGCTCCCCCGCGCATTGAACACCCGCACCTGGTCGCCTTCGCGAAGCCCGCGTCGCTCGGCGTCGTCGCGGTGTATCTCCAGTCGCGGTGCGCCCTCGGCGGCGCGCAATGAATCGACATTGACGAACGTCGAATTGAGGAAGTGAGGCGACGGAGGCGACAACAATTGCAACGGAAACGACGCAGCCAGCTCCGGGCTGCTCTCAAGGCATTCGGCCGGAGCGATCCAGGTCGGCAGCGGGTCGAACCCGACCGCCTGCAACGAGGCGCTGTAGAATTCGCATTTGCCGCTGGGCGTCGGAAAATTTCCCTCGGCGAACGGCGTGAACCGTGGCGGCAGATTCAACCGCTGCGGGCCCTCAGCGGTCAATCGCTCGAGCGTGATACCTCGCAGCGCCTCAGGCACATTCTCGCCCCCTTCCCAGAGCGCCTCGCGTGCCAGATCTTCGTCGCTGACCTGAAAGTGTTCCGCCTCGAACCCCAGCCTTGCGGCCAACTGCCGGAAGACCCAGGTGTTGCACCGCGCTTCGGCCAAAGGAGGGATGGCCGGCTGATTCACCTGGACCCAATGATGGCCGTAGGCAGTGTGCAGGTCGAAATGCTCGAGCTGTGTGGTGGCGGGAAGAACGATGTCGGCATAGTCGACCGTGTCGGTCGGGAACTGTTCGTGCACGACCGTGAACAGATCCTCTCGCAACAGCCCCTGCAGAACGCGGCGCTGGTCGGGGGCGACGGCCGCCGGGTTTGAATTGTAGACGTACAGCGCCCGCACCGGCGGACCAGGCAAGTCTCCCATCAGCGCCTCAGCCAGTTGCGACATGTTGATCGTGCGCGCTCCGAGGGGCGAGAGGTCGGGCCGCTCGAGCCGTTGTGAATTGAGCGGAAATGTTCCGCTGGTTGACAACAATATGCCGCCGCCGTATTCGCGCCACGCCCCAACCACAGCGGGCAGACAGGCGATTGTGCGCACGGCCATTCCGCCGCCGTAATGCCGCTGCAGGCCGTAGTTGATACGAATCGCGGCCGGCTTCGTGCAGGCGTACTCGCGGGCCAGGCGTTCGATTTCGTCGACTGCCAGGCCGGTGATTCGGCTTACGCGCTCAGGAGCATACTCGCGCAGCGCGCGTTCGCGCAGTTCGAAGTGCCCCAGCGTATACCGCTCGAGATAGTCGCGGTCTTCCAACCGATCACGAAAAATGACATGCATCAACCCCAGCGCGAGTGCGGCGTCGGTTCCGACGCGCGGCGGCACGTGCCAGTCGCTCCGCTCGGCCGTTTTGCAGCGGTACGGGTCGATCGTGACGATCTTCGCACCGCGTTTGCGCGATTCGAGCATCACGACCCACAAGTGCATGTTGGTGACGACCGTGTTGGCCCCCCAGTTGATAATGTAGCGGCTTTCGCCAAAGCCTTCGGGCGCCATCCCGACGCGCGAGCCAATGGTGTAGGCGTAACCGGCGCCGCCGGCCGTGGCGCAGATCGTGCGGTCGAGCTTCGAGGCCCCGAGGCGGTGAAAGAACCGTCGATCGAGGCTCTGACTTTGAATCTTGCCCATCGTGCCGCAGTAGCTGTAAGGCAGGATCGCCTGCGGGCCATCGGGGCCTGCGGCAATCGCGGCAAACCGGGCGGCGATTTCGGCAAGTGCCTTGTCCCACGTGATGCGCTCGAATTGCCCCGCCCCTTTGGGGCCCACCCGTTTCAACGGGTGTGTCAGGCGGTCGCGGTGATAGACCCGCTCGAGGTACCGCGAGACCTTATGACATAAGAACCCGCGTGTGACGGGGTGCTGCCGGTCGCCGGCGATGGCCACCGCCCGCTCGCCGTCAACCGTCACCTGCATGGCGCAGGTGTCGGGACAGTCGTGCGGGCACACGGCGCGAACCTTGGTCGGCGTGGACATGAATGGAAGTATACCGGCCGGCAGCGCAATCGTCCGAGTCTCGAGGTGGACCGATTCATTGGAGACTGGTTTTCGACCCAAGCCGACCGCTGTGCGGTCGCCTTGGAAGGTATCCCTGAACTGGCCGACGCAACCGCTCCATAAGGGGAAATCCATCCCTAACTGGAAACAATGATCCGGGGGTGCTACTGTCAATTGCGCGCCTCATTTCGGAGTCGAATTCGCTGCAATGCGTCGTTATGGCGGCCAAGATCAAGCTCAATCCGGAGGCGTTCCTGGGGCTGCTCCGCCAAAGCGGTCTGGTGGATTCTACAGCTCTCGAAAGCGCGATCGCCGAAATCCGAGCGCCAGCGGGCTCGATCGACGACGCCCGGGTGCTGGCAGAGGGGCTCGTCTCGCGCAGCCTGATCACCCGCTGGCAGGCCGACAAGCTGTTACAGGGCAAGCATCGCGGGTTCTTTCTCGGAAAATACCGGCTGCTGTCGCACCTGGGCTCCGGGGGGATGAGCTCGGTGTACCTGGCCGAACACCTGTTGATGCGGCGTCGCGTCGCGGTCAAGGTGCTGCCCAAATCGCGACTCGAAGATACCTCGTACCTCGAACGGTTTCATCGCGAGGCGCGGGCCGTTGCGTCGCTCGATCACCGTAACATCGTGCGGGCTTACGACGTCGATCAGGAAGACAACAATCACTTTCTGGTGATGGAATACGTTCCGGGCCAGAGCCTGCACCAGTTGGTGACGAATTCCGGCCCGCTCGGGGCCGTCGCTGCGGCGGATTACATTCGGCAGGCCGCCGAGGGGCTGCACCAGGCGCACCGCCTGGGAATGGTCCATCGCGACATCAAGCCGGGCAACCTGCTGCTCGACGAATCAGGAACAATCAAACTGCTCGACCTGGGGCTGGCCCGCTTCTTCGACGAAGATGAAGACAGCTCTCTCACCCGGCAGCACGACGAACAGGTTCTCGGCACAGCCGATTATCTTTCGCCCGAGCAGGCGCTCGACAGCCACAACGTCGACTTCCGCTCAGACATCTACGGCCTGGGCTGCACGATGTACTTTCTATTGACGGGGCACGGCCCCTTCCCCGACGGGTCGCTTGCGCAACGGCTGCTCGCCCATCAAACCCGTCAGCCGCGCGCCGTCGAAAAAGAGCGACACGACGTTCCGACAAGCCTCTTGACCATCCTCTATACGATGATGGCCAAGCGGCCCGAGCAAAGGTTTCAGTCGGCCCGCGACGTCGCGCAGGCCCTGCTGCAGTGGCTCAATGAAAACGGAGGTTCGAAGTGGGCCGGCATGAACCCTGTGGTTCCCGCCGCCAGTTCGGTCGGCATGACTGCGGCGTCTGCCGCGGGCCCCGCCCAGACGCCCGTTTCAGCGGCCAACGCCGGTTCGGCCGCCGGTGGCTTTGCGGAACCGAGCCTGGCTGGGGCAATGCCGGTCAGCGCTCGTGCCAGCGCACCCGAACCCGAACTCGTCGCCTTTCTGTCGAACCTGGCAACTGAAGATAGTGGCCCCTTGTCGACGTCTGACACGCGCAAGTTCGCCGCGCGCCGCCGTCTGCCCGACGACCCGATCGCCCCCATTACAACGAATACTTCTACGCCATTTGGCGAAGTCGCAGACCGACAAAAGACCGAGAGCGCGTCGCCGGCGCCCCTTCTCGCCGCCGACTTCAACCGACCCCCTGGTCAACCGATTTCGCCCGCCGATGCGGCCATTAGCGGGCGCTCACGTCAAACCGCCGGGGCGAATCGTGGAACGCCGGAGGCCGACCGCGATTCCGGGCACTCTTCCGTCCTGCACGACGATGTGTCGGTTCTCATCACGTCGTCGTCAGAGAACCGCGAAGGCGCAACTCGAATGTCGTCGGGCCGGCATGGGCCCGCTCGTTCCGAAGGCTGGTCGCGAGCGGTTCTGGCGTCAGCGGCTGTCTGTGGGCTGCTGCTGTTGCTGGGAACAGGCGGCTATTGGCTCAGGTCGGCCCCCTCCTCGAGCGACCCGCCGCCGGCCGGCCCCCGATCGCGCCGCGTCGCCAGCGATGCCAGGCCAGCGGCCCGACTTCAGCGGCCTGCGGCGCCCTCGCGCGAGTTGCGGGTGGGGCCAGACGGCCAGTTCAAGACCATCGCAGCCGCGTTGGCCGAAGCACGAGCGCGTTCAGCCAGCGATCGCCGCTCGACGCTGACAATTCGGGTCGCCTCCGGCGCGACGTATGCCGAGCGCGTCGCGCTCGACAGCAGTTGGCCGCGCGGAATTCGGATTGTCGCCAACGACGGGCCGCCCCCGATTCTGGCGCCTCCCGGCCCCGAACCGATCGTGTCGTTGCGCGGCGCTCCGCGAGAGCTCGGCAATTTTCGATTGGAAGGGTTCCACCTCGATGCCGCCGGCAAAGAGGTCGCCGTGCGCCTTTCCGGGTGGCTGCCCGGCGCCATGCTGAGAAACCTGTCGATCACGGGTTTCGCGCGAGCCGGCGTGCATCTGGATGGCGCCCAGACCTATGGCGCGGCCGACGCCCGCATCACTCTCGAGAGGCTGACGTTTCGAGAGGCGCATCCCGATGCCGATGGAGTTCTGCTGACGCGGAATGAAGAAGACCCGACGCACATTCGAGTGCAGGGCTGCCGCTTTCTGTCGCCGCTTGCCACCGGTTTGCGCGTCGCCTGCGACGCGCTCGACCTCGAGATCGAAGAATCGATTTTCTTCATGACGCGAACAGGGGTCTTGTGCGACGGCGCGGCGCGGGTGTGGCGCGAATTGGCGCTGGCGTTCAATACGTTCTTCGAGAATGAGCGGGGGCTGGTGTTCGCCGATATGCCAGGCGCAGGCAGCCACAGCCTCGGTTTCGACAACAACCTGTTCTTCAACACGGCCCTTGCCGACGCGGTCGTCGAGAAGGATTTCAACCTGCGGGAATTTCTATTGATGATTCGGGCGTCGCCGCGAGGCATCGGGTTCAACTGGACGACGCGCCCCCAGAAGGCCCCTGTGCCACCTGGCGAGCTGCCGTGCCTGTTTGAAAGCGGCCAGGGGCGGTTCGGGGCCAACGACGTGCGATTCCGTTCGCTCGACGTCGATTCTCCGAGTTTTCTCGCCCCGGCTGACGGAAGCCCGCAGCGTCAGGTGGGAACCGCCCTCGATCGCAAGCGTTTCGGCACTCAGATTGGTGCCGTGCGCTGATCGCGCGGGTTCCGGTCGGTCGAATCGATGCGGATGCCCCAATGGGCTCCACCGGCGCGCGGTGCAATTGGACGTCGCAACCCACATTGCTTCATCAGGTTACGACCACACTGTACGCCTCGTTCTAATCGGACCCGGCAGCCGGGGGCGCCCCAGGTAGAGCAGATTCTCCGCAACTCATTGAGGTCGTAACTGTTACGCGTGGGACGACTTCGCAGTGAGTGGGAAGTGGCGTCTCACGTCCACCCCGGCCGCCACGGCCGATGATCCGTAAATACATGACTTTTAACGACTTACATTGTACACCTTGTCGCCCTCGGGAGGGCGTTCTTAGGATGGCATATCTCCCTGATTATAGGTCGAGTTTCAATGTCTCACCGCAGTCGATTCAGCTCCACGAGCCACCGGCACGCATCGCCCCGCCCGCCGGCAAATCGGTCGCGCCGCGTCTCACGCGATTTACGACCGGTTGCCGCATTTCGGCAGCGCGGCCTGTGTTCGGGTCTCAAGGTTGAAGATTTCAACGCGCCTGAGCGCTGGCATGCGCCGCGGGGAGATTGGGAGACAGAGTTTGTGGTCCAGCCGCCAGGTGACGGATTTGTGCATGCCGTCACGGTCGACGAAGTCGCCCGGCGGATTGAGCGCCTGCCAAACCGCTTCACACGCGGGCTCGAGATCGTTCAATTCAGTTCCATGACGCGCAAGCGGCGCTTGTTTCCCTGCTACGGCATGCAGTGGGGATCGGCCGTCTATCTGTACCCCATCGAAGCGTCGCTGGAGGAAGTTTACCGTCGCCCGCCGACGCCTCAGCAGTTGATCGAAGCGCGCATGTACGGCGGTCGCTGGACGCACGACGGCGCTTTGTGGCGACTGGTATGGACTCTCGACTCGATCAAGGAGTTCTACCTGAACAACGTCTTGATCCACGAGATCGGGCACCTGAACGACTCACGCAACACCTCTTCGGGTGACCGCGAGCGCTTCGCGAACTGGTTCGCGATCGAATACGGCTATCGCGCCGCGACATAAGCGGTCAGACCGCCAGCCCCTTCGCGACGCGAATCTGCCGCACCTGAGCCAGCACACCGTGCACCAGAGTTCCATTGCGGGCCAGCGCGCGCCATTCGAGGGCGAACGACCCCAGGTTGACTACCAGCGTCGCGAGTGTCACCGTCAGGTGCACCTGCGGCGCACTGAGCGGGCCCAGGCCCGTAAAGCCAAACCCTGACGCGGGGTCGGCGGCGGCGCCCGAAGCGCCCGCGACAATCAACAGGCCGACTGCTACGATCATGGTCGGGTAGAGCCCCCATTTCAAATCGCGGCTTTCGCGCTGCCAATCGTTTCCCAATCGATAGGCGGTACACGTTTCTTCGAGCCAGCGGCCCGTACCCATAAAATACGTCAGAACGAGCGCATGCAGAAATACGCCGAAGCACACGGCCGCAACACCTGCGAGAAAATGAACAGCGACCCGACCCTGCGTCGCCGCGTCAGGAGACGTTGCATTACCGATGTGCCAGCCCAGCGCAAAAGTCGCCAGGAGCGCGACGAGACCGATGAGCGAGAGAGACAGAAAAATGCGGGTCATGCCTGGTGCCTGTTCGCCATCAGAGGCCCTGGGCCCCCGCCAGTCGCACGTCGACGCTGGCGCTGTGCGCGGTCAGCCCTTCCTTTGCGGCCAGGAGCCGCACGTCGTCGGCCGCCGACCGCAGGGCCGTTTCGTCATACACGATGATCGACGATCGCTTCAGAAAGTCGATGGCGCACAGGCCGTTGGCGAAGCGGGCCGTGCCTCCGGTGGGCAACACGTGCGACGGGCCCGCGACGTAGTCCCCGACCGCAACAGGCGTGTAGTGGCCAAGAAAGATGGCGCCGGCATTCTGAACTTTCGTCAACACGCGATCGGGGTCGGCCGTCGAGATATGCAGGTGCTCGGGCGCCAGCAGGTCGCTGAAGCGCGCCGCTTCGTCGGCATCGCGCGCCAGAATCAGGGCGCCGTACTGTTCGAGGCTCGCCCGCGCCGCATGGCCCCGGTCGGCCTGGGCCAGTTGCTTTTCGAGCGCCTGGTGCACGTGGCCGATCAGGGGGGCGTGCCAGGTGATCAGGACGCCCGACCCCGGACTGTGTTCCGCCTGCGAGATCAGGTCGCTGGCGACAAAATCCGCTCGGGCGGTCTCATCGGCCAAGAGCACGACTTCGCTGGGGCCGGCAATGCTGTCGATATCGACGTGCCCGAAAACGTGCCGTTTGGCCAGCGCCACAAACTGGTTTCCCGGCCCGACGATCTTGTCGACCTGCGGAATTCCCTCGACGCCGTACGCCAACGCAGCCACCCCCTGCGCCCCTCCAACCCGATACACCTCGCTGATGCCCGCTTCGTGACACGCTGCCAGCAGGTCGTTGTTGAAGCCGCCAAAGGCTGTGGGAGGCACGATGACGGCAATCTCGCGCACGCCCGCGACACGCCCGGGCACAGCCGTCATCAGCAACGTCGACGGGTATGCCGCCGCCCCGCCGGGAATGCAAACCCCTACCCGCTTAAGCGGCAGATACCTTTGCCTCAGTTCGATGCGGCCTCCTCCGGCCGTGGTTTTCTGCAGGTGGGTGTCTTGCGGCAGCAACTTCTCTTGAAATTCCGTGATGTTGGCGATCACCCGGCGGAGCGTCGCCAAATAGTTCGGGTCAGCCTGCCTGTGCGCGAGCGCCAGCTCCTTCGGCGCAACGCGCAGAGTCTGAGGCGTCAACTTCCGGCCGTCGAGGCGGGCCGAGTAGTCGAGAACCGACGCCAACCCCTGCTGCTCGACGTCGCGGCAAATGCGCTCGACCACCTGTTGCGGCGACAACGGCTCGCCGAACAATTCCACCGTTCTCTGCCGCCCTGATTCCGACACGATGTCGCCGCGCGGGCTCAATCGTTGGCGCAATTGCAGCAGCCGCGCGACTGCGTCTTCACGCGAGCTGTCGATCGTGGCGATATTCAGGGGAACCGCGCCAGACATGCGAAACGACAATCAAACGGCCTCAGAATCGGGCCGGCACCGACCGGCGCGATTGCAAACAATTGCGGCAACGGTAATCTTCTCTAATCGCATAGTAGCCGTTCGAGCCGCCGCCGGTAAGGATCGTGCGCCATCAGGCCGTCAGACGCCGCATTGCAGCGTTGCGCCGGTCGCACTACAGTTCAAAGGCGGGGCCTCGCGCTTCCAGAAAAGCGCCCGCCCGCCCCGCAACGCCCATAACCCCGCGAGGACAGATGCCGAGTCACTTCATGATCGACATGCGCAGCGATACCGTCACGCGCCCCACGGCCGGCATGCGCCAGGCGATGGCCGCCGCCGAAGTCGGCGATGACATGTTCGGCGAAGACCCGACCGTCAACCGGCTTGAGGCCCTGATGGCCGAGCGGCTGGGAAAACTAGCCGCCGTCTTCGCCTGCTCCGGCACGCAGTCGAACCAGATGGCCGTTCGCGCCCACTGCCAGCCCGGCGACGAGCTGCTCATTGAAACGACCGCCCACATCGCCAATTTCGAGCAGGGGGCCCCCGCCGCGTTGAGCGGCGTCACCTGCCGGACGATCGACGGCCGACACGGCCTGCTCGACGTGGCCGATCTGGAAGGCAAGGTGCGCCCCGACAATCAGCACTTCTCGATCACGCGGCTCGTGTGTCTCGAAAACACCACGAACGTCGGCGGCGGACGGGTCTATCCGCAAGAGAGCATCGACTGCATCTGCGCCTGGGCGCATCGCCAAGGAATCAAGGTACATTTGGATGGCGCGCGGCTGTTCAACGCCGTCGTCGCTACGGGTAGCAGCGCCGCCGAAATCTGCCGCAACGTCGACACGGTTTCGGTCTGCTTCTCGAAGGGCCTGGGTTGCCCCATGGGATCGATTCTGGCAGGGCCGGCCGCCGAAATCGCCCGCGCCCGCCGGGCGCGAAAGCTGATGGGCGGCGCGCTGCGCCAAGCAGGGATTGTCGCTGCGGCAGGCATTTATGCGCTCGAACACCATGTCGAACGGCTGCGCGACGACCACCTCAACGCCCACGCGTTTGCCGAGGCGATCGCCCGGGTCGACGGGGTGACCCTCGACCCGCCCGACATCCAGACGAACCTGGTTTACTTTCAAATCGACGCCGAACTGGGCACCGCCGCACAGCTTGCAACGCGCCTGAAAGACGAGGGAATCTTGATGAATGCGACCGGGCCCCAGCGCCTGCGGGCCTGCACTCATCTCGACGTCGATCGCTCGATGGTTCTGCGGGCTGCCGAAGCAGTTGCAGCAATTGTCAGCGAGGGCTTCGCCGGTGCCGTCAGCGCCCCCGCGGGCCCCTATTCCCAGGGTTAAGCGAGCCGCCATAACCGCCTGCGGCTATGGAAGATCGGCGTGCCGCAACGCCACGTTGAATCAATTCGGCGTTTCGGCCTATAATCCTAAGAGAGCTGGCGATTGTTCAATCGATGCGGCGCGGTGCCGCCAGACCGCCGGTGTTCTGTGGGAAGGACGACTGGCATGGAAGTGCGAGGACTGAATTCCATCGGTGCGACCACTCCGTTGGCCCCCGCCTCTCCGGTCGAGGTGCAGGCGACACCGGCCGCAGGGCCTACGATGCCGCGCGACGAAGTTGAGATTTCGGCCCTGGGCCGGATGCTCGACGATGCCAGCCGCGTGCCCGGCGTCCGCGAAGAGCGCTTGGCGCAGATCAAATCGGCCATCGAAGCCGGTACGTATGAGACGCCCGAAAAGCTGCAAATCGCCCTCGAACGAATGTTGACCCAGATTGGCACTGACGAGGGGTTTGCCGGCTGAAGCGGTGCGCCGGATGATTGACGTGGGGAGTCGGGAGGCCTGAACCTTCCGCTTTACATCATTGGCATGGCAGCCTCGGCGGGTTCAAAGGGGGAATCTGGTGAGCGACCTTGCGTCGGTTGAAGTGGCTGTCAGCCCGGCGGAGAAGTTCCGCGAGTACCTGGCGACGCGGGGCATGCGGTTGACCCGCGAGCGCGAGACGATCGTCGCAGAAGTGTTCGGCTCGCACGAACATTTCGACACCGACCAGTTGGTTGCCCGATTGTCGCACCGTACCGACGGCAAGCGCGTCAGCCGCGCTACGGTCTACCGCACTCTCGACGACATGGTTGCCGCGGGCCTGTTGCGCAAAGTCGCCCGCACGCACAACCGCGAGGTGTACGAGCACGATTACGGCTACCCGCAGCACGATCACCTGATCTGCAGCAAATGCGGCACCCTGATCGAATTCGAGAACGCCCCCCTCGCGAAGATCCTCGATGGAGTCGCCAGCGACCATGGATTCCGCATGGCGGGCCACCGTCTCGAGGTCTATGGCCTGTGCGGCGAATGCAGCCGCCCCCCGCGCGTGCGGCACCGCAAGCTCGATATGGTGTGACTCACGAGAAAGCCCACGGACGGCCGCATAAGCCCACGGACGGCCGTCCGTGGGCTTGGAACGCGACTAATCGTGAGCGTTGATCTCTCATGTCTGTTTCGCCCAATTTTGCGGGAAGCTGGGTCCACTTCGTTGAAACCGTGTACGGCGCATCGTTGCATGGCGATCCGCGCGGATTTCGGACGCGGCAACATCGCGAGCACGTCGAGGGAGATTACAAATCGCCGCCGCCGACGGGGTTGTACGACAAGAAGCTGCGGCGTAGTCGTGCCAGCCTGAAGCAGCCGGCGGTAATTCTTCCGCCGCCGTGGCGGCAGATTATCGGCGCGGCCGTGCGCGACCGGCTGCAGGACCTCGGCGGATTCGTGCTGTGCCTGGCGCAGGGAGGCCAGCATCTGCACCTGCTGGCGAAACTGCCCGCAGGGGACGATTCGCGGAACCTGATGGGGCTGGCGAAAAAGCATTCGGCGTTCGAAGCGAAGGCGCGGGGCTGGAAAGGAAAGCTGTGGGGAAAGCGAGGCAAAGAAGTTCGCGTGCGCAACCGTGCACACCAGTTGAACGTGTATCGTTACATCCTCGAGCACGCGCAGGAGGGGGCCTGGGTGTGGTCGCGGGAGCACCAGTAAGCCCACGGACGGCTGTCCGTGGGTTTGTGCGAAGAGGAGGCTTCCCGTTCACGCATTCAACTGTGTTTCATTCGATCAGTCTCATCGCGCCGCCGCGTCACCGGAATCGACCGGTACAGCCGCAACAGCCCCAAGAGCCCCGCTAGCCCGCCAATCACCAGGGCTGCCAGGCCCACGAGCGTCTGCCAGTGGCCGAACACTTCGCGGGTCGGTGTCCATATCCAGCGCCAGGTGAACAGCACCAATAGCGCCGCGGCGCACAGGAACGGGCCGTAGGGGATCGCGCGGCGGCCGGTGACAACTTTCGCGCCCACGCCGATGGTCAGGCCGCACAAAGGCGCGAGCAGAAACACGAACAAAACCGGCTGCCATCCGAGAAAGCTGCCGATCATCGCCATCAGCGTCACGTCGCCGAAGCCGAGCGCTTCGACTCCCAGCATTCTTTGCGAGATGCGTCGCGCCAGCCAGGTCACGCCGGCCCCTGTCGCCAGGCCCGCCAGGCTCCAGGCGAGACCGTGCCAGTGCGGATGGTCTTTGATCCATTGGGGTATGTAGGGGCCCTGGAAGGGGTTGACCAGGTTCCAGTCGATCCACAGAGGAATCAATTGCAGATTTCCGAACAACGTCGCACCACCGACGCCAATCAGCATTCCGGGCACGGTGATTTCGTCAGGGATCAGGTATTGGTCAAAGTCGATCGTCGTCGCGACGACCAGCAGCGTGACGAGCAGAAAGTGGTACAGCAGCCTCCAGTGGGCCCAGTCGATCGAGCCTCCTTCGACGAGCCACTGGCATCGGCCGTGAATGACGGCCAGAACGAGGCCCACATCCAGGGCCGCCGTCGTGAGAATGATAAAGGTCGTCCAGCCGAGAGACAGTCGCCGGCGCCCGTTGCTCTCGCGCGCGACGAGCCGGTTCGCCCAGACCGCGGTAACCACTCCCAGCACGATCCCCAGGGGGACGAATGCCGCGAAGTGCGCCGGGGCGGTATCCCGCGTCACAAACCGGAACAGCGCGTCGTTGATGGTCAGGGCCCAGTCGGGCATGTGCAGATCGCAGCGTGCGGGCCAACAGCGGGCCTAAGAGACTCAGGCTACAGACCCCGGTTGTCTCGCGAAAGGCAGAGGGCGAGCGATTGAACGCTTGACTTCGTGCTTCGACTCGGGTGTAGTCTGAAACCCAACGCCCGCTGTCATCGGCACACCTGTTGCGACTTCGCTCGTCTCGCGCCCGTTGACCGGAGTTTTTCGCGCTCGCACACTCTTTAGGAGACCGACGATGTGGTGGGGTAGAATCGCTCGACTGATTGGACCGTTGTTGTTGTTATTCGTCGCCGCGATCGCCTTTGCCGATGGGGAGGCGGTCGAATCGGCGCCGCCGCCAGATGCCCGCGCCATTCCCGACAAATTCGACCGGGCGAACACCGCCTGGATGCTGACTTCGTCGGCGCTCGTGCTGATGATGACAGCCCCCGGTTTGGCGCTGTTCTACTGCGGCCTGGTGCGCAAGAAGAACGTGCTGGGGGTCATGATGCAGTGCTTCTTCCTGATGGGCATCCTCTCGATCGTCTGGGCGCTGTGGGGCTACAGCCTCGCCTTCGGCGGCGACGCCCTCGGGGGACTTGTGGGGGATGGCAAGTTCCTGTTCCTCAACAATGTGATGGCCACCTGGGACGGTACCAAGGCGGTCGTGCCGATGAACGAGGCCAACGGAATCCCGGTGTCGGTTCATATGGTGTATCAGATGATGTTCTTCATCATTACACCGGCCCTGATTTGCGGGGCCTATGCCGAGCGGATGAAGTTCAGTGCGATGGTGGTGTTCACGGTTTTGTGGGGTACCTTCGTCTACTGTCCGCTGGCGCACTGGGTCTGGTCGGACACTGGCTGGCTGTTTGCCGGAGAATACATGGCGCTCGATTTCGCGGGGGGAACCGTGGTCCATATCAGTTCGGGAGTTTCGGCGCTCGTCTGCGCCCTGGTGCTGGGCAAGCGCCTGGGGCACGGGCAAGAGCCGATGCCGCCGCACAACCTGACCTACACCTGTGTGGGGGCGGCGCTATTGTGGGTGGGCTGGTTCGGGTTCAATGCCGGGAGCGCCTTGCAGTCGAACGCCCAGGCGGCCAATGCCTTCGTCGCCACGCACCTCGCCGCAGCCGCCGGCACAGTCGCCTGGGCGGGGGCCGAGTGGCTTCAGCGGGGCAAGCCCAGCATTCTCGGGGCCTGCTCAGGGGCCGTCGCGGGGCTGGTGTGCATCACGCCGGCTGCCGGCTCGGTCAACCCGCTGTCGGGAATAATCCTGGGGGTCGCCGCGGGCATCGTCTGTTACATCGCCTGCAACCTCAAGGCAAAGTTCGGCTACGACGACGCGCTCGACGCCTTCGGCGTGCATGGCGTGGGAGGAACCCTGGGTTCGGTACTGACCGGGGTCTTTGCGACCCGGGCGGTGCTGATCGGGGGGGAAGCGACCGGGGTGGGGCTTCTGGAAGGGAATTTCCACCAGTTCCGCAATCAGATGATCGGCGCCGGGGCGGCAATCATCATCGCCGCGATCGGCACCGTGATTCTCCTCAAGGTGCTCGATGCGGCCATGGGGTTGCGCGTCAGCCAGCAGGAGGAGCTTCAGGGATTGGATGTCAGCCAGCACGGCGAAGAAGGCTACATCTTTCTGTGACCGGGGTAGCGCGATAGGCGTCGTCGTGCGAAGGCCGTATAATTCGCGGGCGACGCCGCAATTACATCGGGCGGCAAACACAGGTATTGATCAATTCGGCCGAACGGCTGAAACACCATTTGGGCTGCTGGAGAACCGCGATGAAGAAGATCGAGGCGGTTGTGCGTCACTATAAGCTCGAAGACGTGAAGAACGCCCTGACCGGCGCCGGCGTCGAAGGGATGACGGTGACCGAGGTACGGGGCTTTGGTCGCCAGCGGGGGCACAAAGAAATGTACCGCGGGGCCGAATACACGGTCGACTTTCTCCCCAAGGTCAAGCTCGAAGTTGTCGTGCCCGATAATATGGTCCGCGAGACGGTCGACACGGTGATCCGCGTGGCCCGCACGGGCCAGATCGGCGACGGCAAGATTTTCGTCAGCGATCTCGCCGAAGTAATTCGCATCCGCACCGGCGAGACGGGCGAAGAGGCTCTGTGAGGCTTCGCGGTGGTCTGAATCGCGACCCGAAATGACGATCGCCCCATGACGAATTTCGACTGACGAATGTCTGAACAATGACGAATTCCGAAGCCCGCCTGACGAAACCGGCACTTCATTCGAATTTCGTCATTCGTGCTTCGTCATAATTTCGACATTCGGATTCCGACATTCGTCATTGCGGACCCGCAATCGCCCGCTCAGGTGACGAAGCGACCGCCGCCTGCGGTTGTCGTTTTCGGTTTCGTCATCTAGAGTTCCGTAGGCCGTGGTGTTGCCCTTCGACGCCCCGCGCCTCACTGCATGACGGTCATTCTGCCACCCATCGTTGAACAGCTACCGGCACGCTTGCTGGCGCAAAAAGCGCAATTGCAACTGCTGCGCGACCAGGCGCGCGAGCGGTATGCCGGGGGTGCACCGGGGTTGCAGGTCGCCACGCTCATCTGCGACGCGGTTGAACGGCTGATTCTTGACATCTTCAATGAGTCGCTGGCGAGGCTGACTGACGCCGATCGCGAGCGTATGTTCGAGCATTCGGCAATTGTCGCCATCGGCGGCACGGGGCGAGGAGAACTGGCCCCCTACTCCGACGCCGACCTCTTGTTCCTTCACAGCCGCGGGTGTCCGCCGCAGTTGTCTGCCTGCATCGCGCAGGCGGTGCGCGACTGCTGGGACGCGGGAATCAAGCTGGGGCACAGCGTGCGCACGCCGGGCGACGCCCTCGCGGCCGCTATGGCCGACCCTCAATTCGCAACGGCGCTGGTTGAGGCGCGCAGGCTGTGGGGCGCCGAGCGGCTGGTGGCGACATTTCAAGCGCGGTTTCAGCGGCGCGTCGTTCGCAACCGCTTCGCCCGCTTCTATAACGATTGCCTCGCCGCGCGGCGGTCCGAGTGCGCTCAATATGGCGCTTCCGACCGCCAGCTCGAACCCGACGTCAAACGTTCGCCTGGGGGCCTGCGCGACATTCACCTGATCCGCTGGATTGGTTTCGCCGCCTACGGCACCCCCGATATTGACCTCTTGCGCCGCCAGGGGGCGCTCTCGCGCGAAGACGCCGACGCACTGGTCGCGGCGCAGGAGTTCATCACCCGCATTCGCGTCGACCTGCATTTTTCGGCCGGTAAGCCGCAAGAGACACTGACGCGCGAAGAGCAGTTGCGGCTGGCGCGACTGTTCGGCGTCGCGGGAACGGCAGGCCAGCGGCCCGTCGAGCGGTTCATGCAGATGTACTTTCGCCACTCGACGGGCATCGCCGCCGTCGCCGAGCGATTTGTCGCGCGGCACCGGCCCCGCCCCTGGAACGAACGCATCTGGCGATCTCTGGCATCACACCGCAGCAACGGCATTTTCCGCGTCGCCGGAAACGAGATTGACGTGCGCGCCCGCGATCTCGACCGTGTCTGCGGCAGCCTCGATGAACTCCTGAACCTGTACAAGCTCGCGGGTTTGTATTCCGCGAAACTGTCGCCGGACCTTACCGAGCAGGTTCGGCTGGCCGTTCCGCGCCTGGGGCGCGACTTGTCGCCCGAAGCGGGGCAATCGTTTCTGGCGATCCTCCGGGCGACCGGTCACGTGGGCGAACTGCTGCGGAGCCTGTTCGCCACCGGGCTCCTGGAGATCGTGCTGCCCGAAATGTCGCACGCCCGCTGCCTGCTGCAATTCAACCAGTATCACGCTTATACCGTCGATGAGCATTCATTGCGCGCCGTCGAGGCCGCTGAGCAGTTCGACGTCGACTCGGGCCCGATCGGAACGGCGTATCGCGCGATTCGGCACAAAGAGGTTCTGCATCTTGCACTCCTGCTCCACGACCTGGGCAAGGGTTTCGAGCGCGATCACAGCGAGGTGGGGCGGGATATCGCCCAGGCGACCGCGGCCCGCCTGCGACTTTCTGCGCCGCATACTGAAATGCTGGCCTTTCTGGTGCACAAACACCTGATGATGGCGCACCTCGCCCTGCGGCGCGACCTCAACGACGTCGATCTGCTCGTTCGCTTCAGCCGCGACGTCGGCAGCCCGGAACTGTTGAGAATGCTGTATGTGCTGACGGCCGCCGATATCTCAGCAGTCGGGCCGGGCGCCTGGACAAGCTGGAAGGCCGAGCTGCTGACCAGCCTGTTCGAGCGGGCCCTGCCGATTCTCTCCGGCGTTCCCCCCCGATTCCG
This sequence comes from Planctomycetaceae bacterium, assembly GCA_052388175.1. Classification (GTDB taxonomy): domain Bacteria; phylum Planctomycetota; class Planctomycetia; order Planctomycetales; family Planctomycetaceae; genus SIAF01. The sequence goes on from JBQTIL010000045.1 coordinate 154,759, forward strand.
CGAATCCGAAACTGTGCAACAGGTGTGTCGGTCGGTGCATCAGATGTGGCTCGAGACCGCGCCGCAGACGGCGCCTTCCGCCGCTTCCGGCCCTGCGGACGCGGCCGACCCGGGCGTCTCTTTCGATCTCGACGGTCAGCTTCGCGCCCTGCCCCTGCACTATCTGACCGCAGTCCCTCCGCCGCAGGTTGTCGCTGACCTGCGCGACGTAGCCCAGATTCTGCGAGGCAACCCGCCGCTGGTCGTGCGCGGCGAGTTCGACGGCGCGCGCGAAGCGGTCGAATACCAGGTGGTCACGCGCGACAAAGTCGGCTCGGGGTTGTTCAGCAAGATTACCGGGGCCTTGACCGCCAAGGGGCTGCAGATTCTCTCGGCCAATATCTGCACCAGCACCGAAGGGGTCGTTATCGACCGGTTCCGCGTCGTCGACGGCGACCACGTCGGAACCGTACCCGACTACCGGCTGCGCGAAGTCGAGACGGCCATTAGCGACGTCTTGACGGGCCGGGCGACGGTCGAGCAGTTGTTCCAGCGGCACCGCAGGCTGATTCCCCGCGCCGAAACGCTGCAACTGTTCCGCGAGCCGACCCGCGTGGTCATCGACAACGATTCGTCCGAGCGGTTTACGATCATCGACGTGTTCGCGAACGACCGCCGTGGGTTGTTGTACACGATCGCCGCGGCGCTTTTCGATCTCAGGCTTTCGGTGTCGCTCGCAAAAATCGCGACCCACCTCGACCAGGTGCTCGACGTGTTTTACGTGACCGATCACGACGGGGGCAAACTTCAGGATTCGGCGCGGCTCGACGAAATCCGCGCGACTCTTGCCGCCCGCATCGACGGGTTCGAACGCCGGGGGCTGGCGACGCCGTAGGAGGCCGTTGAAAAAGGGGGACTGGCTCCCGGCCACTACCGAACTCGTGCGAGAAACGGATCTCTCGGCGGTGCCTGTCCCCGTTTTTCAACCGGGTGCTGGCGCCGTCACGGGGCGACCTGTTTCGTTGGGCCGCCAGCAGATCGGTTTGCGCCGGCCCGCCTTCAACCTGCGCGAGCCTGCCCCGCCCTGCGCCTACCGCGGCGCGAGCGTCTCCTGAAACGCCGACTCGGCCTGCGCAATCGGGTTGTCGCTGGCCAGCATCTGCTCGAGCAGCGCGCGGCACGGGTACCCTTCAGCGACCTCGGCCTGCAACGCCTGCGCGAACGCGCCGCTTTGAATGTCGGCGAGCGCCTCGCGCATCGCGCTTTCCATGGTCTCGCGCGGAATCGACATGCTGCGCAGCATGCCGCCGAAAGCGGCCGCGTAGCCGTGCAACAGCGTCGATTTCAGAAACCCCTCGTCGGCCATGGTTTGAAACGTCTGCGCCATTTCTCCCGAGAGGTACATTTCGAGCAGCAGGCCTGCGGGGGGCAACCCCGCTTCGCACCCGACCTGAAAGGCCGCGAGCATCGCCGCGCCGAGCCACGGCCCCAGCGCCTGCTCGCCGAACAGATCAAGCTGCGCTTCTTCGCGTGCCGTAAAGTGCACTGCCCCACGGCGCAGCGAGCCGCTGCCCTTGGCGAGCGCCAAAACGAGCGGCCACCCCAGGCCCGTCGCATCCTGCTCGACCGAAACGTAGCTGAAGAACCCCTGCCCTGCCAGATACAAATCGCGCAGGCATTTGCCGAGCATTCGCGGCGCGAACAACAGCACGTCGATGTGTTCCGGCGGATGCACGCCGCCAAAGGTCAGGTTGTAGCCCGAGGCGAGCACGAGCGCCGCGCCTGTGTTGAGATGCGGGGCCATTTCCTCGCGAAACAGCTCCGGCTGCGCTTCGTCAGGTACCAGTAACAGCACGATGTCGGCCGTCGCGGTGGCCCGCGCAACGGGCAGCACAGTGAAACCATCGGCGCGGGCGCGACCGCCCGCCGCCTCATCATGGTCGGCGACGATGATTTCTGCCGGCGTGCCTTCTCGCAGGTTGAGGGCCAGCGGCCGGCCAAGCTGGCCGTACCCGACAATCGCAACCGTCCGGCTGGAAAGCGACTGAAGGTCGCCATCGGGTTCGCGAAAGATGCGAAGCTTACGCGGCGCGCTCATGCACTTCCTCCAGCGCGGCCCGATAGCTGCTCAAGAGCGGGTCAACCAGCCTGACAAACCGCGCCAGAAAAAGCGGGCTTAAGCCCCGAACCCGCAGCCTTCCGTTGATGAACGCCGTTCCCAGCGATGTCTCGCCGATGGCCGCGGCGTGAAGCACCGCCGAATCCATGGCGACCGTCAATGCCGGCGAATCGTGATTCGCGGCTTGCAACAACAGGCCGGGTGGGTTGCGGCGAACGACCAGCCACGCCTGCCAGCCGATGTCGGGAAAGTCCCAGCAGATGGTCGCCGAAGCCTCTGCCAAAGCGGTGATTTGCCGATGGTCTACCACCTCATCGAGAAGCACAATCGTCCGTGCAAGAATCCGGCGAAAGCGGTCGGCAGAAGGAACGGACGATTGGTGTTCAACCATGAAGGGCTGAGCCTTTCGGTGCAGGGCCGATTCTTAGTCTGACGTGACCTGACGGGCACGGCGAACCCTGTAATCGGTCCCTCGGTATTAATAATCAGGCAGACGGGTCTTTGCTCCCCGCAAGACTGGCTCAATGTAGTCTCTGCCCGTGCCTTTGGGGAAGCCCCACGCCCTGTTCCCCGGCAACCGGCTGTTCAAATTGAACCAGAGCGCGCCCGGGCTTCCAGAACAAGACGAGGCAGGCCGGCAGCAACAAGAGCACCCCCAGCAGGTTCCCCAGCACCGTCACCTGGGTCAGCTCGCCGAACCGCCGCGTCGGAATGAAATGCGAGAACAACAGCACCGTGAGCCCCGCCAGCAGCAGCAGGCTGGTGGCCAGAATGGCACGCCCCGTCGTCAGGAAGGCTCGCCGAATCGCGCCTTGCACGTCGCCGTCGACCTGCAATTCTTCGCGAAAGCGATACAGAAAGTGAATCGTATTGTCGTCGGCCAGGCCCAGGCTGATCGTGAACACGATGACGTTCCCCACGTTCATGTCGTACCCCCGCAGACCCATGTAGCCCAGCGTCACGGCCAGCGGCGTGAGGTTCGGAATCGCCGCGATCAGGCCCACGCGCAACGACCGGAACTCGAGCGCGATCAGGCCGAAAATCACCAGCGACGCCGTCAACAGCGACAGCCGCAAGTCGCGAATCAGCGTGTTGAGCGCTTTCGCGTTGACATAGGCTTCACCGGTCAGCCGCGCCTCGAAGGGCCCCGCGGCCGGAAACGTCTGCGCCAAACGGTCTTCCAGCCGCCCGATCAGTTCGAGTGTCTGCCGCGACCCGATCTCGCGCAGCCGCACCCTGATGCGGGCTCGTCTGCCATCGGCCGACAGATACGTGCGATAGTGCATCACGTCGGCCCATTCCTCGGCGAACCGCGCGGCGCGTTCCAGCCGCACGCGGCCGGCCGTTCCCTCGGGCACAAGCTCCGGATCAGATTCCGAGGGGCGCCGGCCGGGCCAGCGCGAGACGATTTCGCGCAGCAGGTCGGCATACGAATCGACGGCCAGCACGCCGGGCACCGCGAGCAGGTCGCGCTCGAGCTGGAAGATGGCGTGAAACGCTGCAGGCTCGAAAAATTCGTCGGGCCGATCGGTCTGCAGGCTGACTTCCAGCGGCATGATGCCCGAGAGCTTGTCTTCAACCAGTCGAATGGCTTTGACCGTCGGGTCATCCTCCGGAAACGTTTCGAGAATCGCCGAAGAATTGACTTCGACGCGACCGCCTGCCAGCACTGCGCACAACACGACGCCAGCGCCCGCGCTAAGGGCCAGCCAGGGATGGCGTGCGACGGATGTTCCCCCCGCGATCGCGCCCTGCAGCAGCAGGCTCGGCCGCCGTGAGGCGTTCACCGCGACGTTGGGCGGGGCAAAGTACCGAAACAACGTGCCGAGCGTCACCAGCGTGCTGAGATACTGACACGCCACGCCTACGGCCGCCTGCCAGCCGAAGCGCTGCAAGACCAGCGACCGCGCCGTCGAAAGGCTGATAAAGCCGATGGCTGTCGTCAGGGCTGCCAGGAGACACGCAGGCGTCATTCTCGCGATGGCTTCGCGCGCCGCCGCCAGCCGCCCCCGCCGCCCCCCCTGCCATTCGTCGGCATAGCAACTTACGATCTGCACCGAGCTTGACACACCGACAATCACCAAAAGCACAGGCAGCACGTTGCTGACCACGTTCAGCGATTCGCCCGACGCGGTAAGGGCCGCGAGCGTCCATGCGACACCCACCCCCACGGCAACCAAGGGCAAGAATGCGTCAGACACCCGTCGAAACATTCCCGCCAGCACGACCAGATAGACGATGCCCGCCAAAGGCATCAGCCGCCACAGGTCGGATCGAAGCTCATTGACGACGTTGACCCGCAGCACCGGCAGCCCCGTGAAATGAACCTGGAATCCCTCCGGCACCGGCAGCCGCTCGATGGCCGCGCGAATCGCCTGCACCGCCCGTCGCATGCTGTCGATGTCGCGCGCGTAAGGGTCGATGAAGGCCGCAATGGCCGCCACGCGGTCGTCATCGCTCAAGAGCCGCTGCCGAACCAGCGACTTGATCGACAGGAACCCCCGCACCCTGCCGGCGGCTTCTTCGTCGACCGTTACCCCTTCGATGAGCGGGTACAACGTCAGCCCATTCAGCGTCGGTCGGGGAATTTCGACGGTGGCCAGCGATTCGACGCGCTCGACCACCGGCGTTTCGCGCAAAGCTCGCGACGCCTGGGCCTGCCAGCCCAGGGCCGGCGCCTCGAGCACGTCGGCAGGACCTGCCGCCTCGAGCACCACCAGTACCGCGGCCTCGTCGTAACCAAACGTCTGTTTGAACTTCTCGGAATACTCGACCAGGTCGTCGCCGCCGCGGTAGATCGCCTGCGGTGTGAAGTCGAACTTCAACTGCCAGATCAGCGCCAGCGACACGACAACCGAAAGCCCCAATGCCGTCAGAACGCCCCGCGCGTGCGCCAGCAGAAACGTGGCGAGCCGCAGGCACGCCCGATGCAGGGGGCCGGTCGTCGGATGCGACGCCGCCGGGCCCTGGCTTTCTGTCGATGGTGTGGCCTCGTCGTTGGTCGCCACTCGGGTCTAATCGACTCGCAGGAAACAGAAAAGCCGCTCGGTGCGGCTAGGCGCAGAGCGGCTTGGAAACACCCGGCGCGTACCTTCAATCGAGCCCGCGCCGCACGACGAGGGCATTATCAGGTGAGATCAATTGGGTGTCAAACGGCTGCCAGTGCCACGCGGCCGGGGCACCCGTCTCATCGTCGGTTACTCGAACACCAGTTTCCCAAACCGCTTGTATTCGTGAAAATCCTTCTCGACCGGCATCCACGTCCAGTGCGTATCTTTGCCGTCGTCGTAATCCATGCGGAAGAAATTCGCCCGCCACTGGGTTCCCGGCTTGGGGGGCACGTTCCGCAACGGCTTCAAGAGGTCGTAAGGAATAAACACTTCGGCCGTCCACCCCGAAATGGCCGCGCCCGATTCTTTCGGCCCCCCCGTCACGGCCGTCGCTTTGCGAACTTTTCGATCTCCGCCGTAGAACCACGGCAGCCAACCCATGATCTTCCCGTCGAAATTAGGAACCAGAATCGGCAATTCATACCCCAGCGGCGAAATCTCATATTCGAAATACACCGGATACTCTTCGTCGGGCCACAGAAACACTTCCAGAATGTCTTCCATCCACAACGGGCCGTTGTCTTCCTTCATCGTGGCCGAGAGCTTTTTGTCGGCGGCGTCGAACAGCACGTACACACCGGTCGGCGAATACAGCATCTTGACGCGGGTCTGATAGTCGAGCTTGTCTTTCGTGCGCAAAGGCACACGCACCCACTCGGTCTTCGACCAGGCCGGGTTCTTGCCGTCGCCGGTGACTTCGAAATCGTCGCTTGGCTTGACGCGAAAAACTCCCTCGGCGGCCGCCGCGGGTTCGGCCGCGCCGGCCGGCGACATGGGCATCGCCGCTAATAGCAGGCTCGACCAGAGAGTGATTTGCGAAAGAATGTGCGTGCGCATCGTCAGGGTTCCAGAGCGAGAAAAGAATTGAGCCGATGAACTGTGGCCGCCAGAATAATCGGGCGGCAGCCTGCAAACCAGAGCGCGTTGGTGGCGTGGCCCGTTGCGGAATAGAATCGAGGTGCCAAAACTCCGCACGACAAGACGGCCAACGCGCCCCTGAATAATCGCGCGCGGGGCTCGAAAACAGACCGCAGCAGGAGACTTCGCCTTGCCAGCCGCCCATTCCGCATCATGGTTTACCCGGTTTGCAAATGCGACGGCCCGGCTCGCCGGTCGACCAAAGGCGTTCGCCCTGGCCGTGGCATCGATCGTCGGCTGGGCCGCGCTCGGGCCGGCGTTCGGCTTCAGCGATACCTGGCAGCTCGTGATCAACACCAGCACCACGATCGTCACCTTTCTCATGGTTTTTCTGATTCAAAACACGCAGAACCGCGATGCCGAGGCGCTTCAGATCAAAATCGACGAATTGATCCGCGCGGTCGAAGGCGCGCATAACGCCCTGCTGGATCTCGAGGAACTTGAAGAAGACGAGCTCGACCTGATCCGCGAGCGCTATCGACGGCTGGCCGAGCGGGCTCGAGCCGACCTGCTACGAGGTCTGAAGGACACAAGCGCTGCTGAGCTCGATCTGGAGGCACCCGGTTAGGCCGACGGTTTTCACTAATGGGCGGAGATGAAAACTCAATGCGCTCGCAGACGTTGGAGCATCCGATCCGAGAAAGCGCTATGGGTTGCGTTCTTGACACCACGAAATCCCGGGCAGTACGCTTCCGACGCGATCTCAGACGTTTCACGATTGAAGCGAGGGGTGAGGCAGGCGGCGAATTGTCGCGGCGACCACCCGACCGGGGTTTCTTCCAGGGAGCATAAACCCATGTCGGAATCTGTTCGAGCGCGGACCCGAGAAGTGGATCGAGGCGGCGGAGCGCGCCGATCTGAAATGTGGCATGCAGCCGCTACTTCGCGCGAATTCCGGGGTTTATAATGCTGTCGGGCCTCACGAGCGCGCCTCTCACCACGGAAAGGTTCCTGCCATGTCGATCTTCATCCCTTCCCGCAGCCGGCGCGAGTTTCTCGGGGGCCTCGCCGCAGGCGCATTGACCTTTGCCGCCCGCGGCGCGTTCGCCGAAGAACTCGTGCGCACTCCGTTTCAAACCGAAGGCCCTTTCTACCCCGACAAGCTCCCGCTCGACACCGACAATGACCTGCTGATTCTCAACGACACAATCACGCCGGCAGTCGGCACCGTCACCCATCTGTCGGGCCGAATTCTCAACGCCCGCGGCACGCCCTTGCGCAATGCCGTCGTCGAAATCTGGCAATGCGACAACAACGGGGCCTACCTCCACACGCGCACCGGCAACGCCGACCGCCGCGACGGCAATTTTCAGGGTTTCGGGCGATTCCTGACCGGCTCCTCCGGCGAATACTACTTTCGCACGATCAAACCGGTTCCGTACCCCGGCCGCACCCCGCACATTCACTTTGCCGTCAAAGTCAAAGGGCAGGACAAATTCACCACCCAGTGTTACGTGAAGGGGCACGAGGGCAACGACCGCGACGGCATCTACAAGAGCATTCGCGACCCGCAGGCCCGCGACGCGATCACCGTCGACTTTGCGCCGCTCCCCGATTCGCGCATCGGCGAAGTCGCTGCCAAGTTCGACATCGTGCTGGGAATCACGCCGGCGACGTAGACGAAACGTGTGTTCGTAGTCCCGGCTTCAGCCGGAATCGGGGGTTGGTCGGTCACGGCGAGCGTCAGGTGCCGCCTTGGGTCGTCGGCTGCACCCGCGCCTGTTTTACTGCGGCCGCCTGAAGGCGGCACGACAAACGGCCCTGCCCTCACGCACTTTTGCGCAACGGTTCCGCGATCTGCTCTCGGCCTGCTACCACCCCTGCCTCGGGCAGCGGTATGCGCGGGGGCAACCCCCGCTCAGGCCGCTTCCGCCGGCAGCCGTTCAGGAATTCGCCCAGCCAGGTGTAGCGCACGAGTACGTCGTAGCTCACCAGGGTCAGCGACACGGTGATGCCGTACGCCAGCGAGAACTTGACGAACGCCGGCACCGCGAGGGGCTTCAGCGCGATCTGCGCCAGCGCCACCAGGGGAAGGTGAATGAGATAAATCCAGTACGACGCCTCGGCCAGATAGCGCGTGGCCAGATTGTGCCCGCGCTTCAACCTCGCAAACAGACCGAACAGGCCGAACGCCATCGACCAGGCGAACAGGGCCAGCAGCCCGGCCATTGCCAGCCGCTGCCAGCCCGTCGATTCAGTGCCGATATGGTCGTGGATCAAGGGCAGCATCGCGGCAAACGTCACAGCGGCGGTGACCAGATGGTTTTGACTGTTGCGCGCGAAGATCAAAAGCGACCGGTGATGCCGGTACAGTACAACGCCCGTGAAGAAGAAGATCGCGTAGTAGGCCAGTTTCGAGGCAACCGGCGCGTACGACTGGTAGAAGCCCAGCACGATGCGCGGGTCGTAATACAAGATTGCCGCGCAGGGTACGGCAGGCAACAGCGGCTTCCAGTCAGACATCAGCACCCGGTCGAACCAGCGGCGCCAGCGCGACGCGCGACCGCGGGCCGCTGAGTTCCTCGAAACAGGGCCGCGCAGCCCATGCGCTGCGCACAACCCCAGCGCATAGAGATACAGATATTCGAGAAACCACAGGTGCGCGAGGCCCCACAGGTCGGCTTTGAGCTCGGCGGGCATTCCCGGCCGCAGATACCCGGTCGGCACGTATTTTCCATCGGCCGCCCAGCCCAGCGCCCACAGATAGACGCAGGGCGGCAGAATCACGGCGAAGGCGGCCACAAGCGGCCACAAGACCCGCTGCGTGCGATGCAGAAGGAACTTGCGCGGCCCCAGGAGCACGATCAGGCCGGCGGAAAAGAACCCCGCCAACAGGAAGAACAAAGGCATGATGAAGCATTCGACCCCCCAGACCAGGGCGTCGACGACAGGCGAAGGGTTGGCGTCAGTCGCCGGCCAGACGGCATGCTCCATTGGCGCGACCATGTACGGGATACCCGCGTGGAGCAATACGACGGCCAACGCCGCCACGCCGCGAAGCGTATCGAGCCCGTGCCAGCGCATCACGGGAGCACAGCCGGCAGCACGCAAAGAGGCGGGCTTCCCGCGCGTCGATTCCATCGGATCTCTCCCGCACCGCAGTGGCGGCGCGCAAGTCGTGTATCCGAGGAAGACGCAGCGTCCGTTACGTCAAAGCCCAGGCGTCGTCAGTGACCCTTCCGTGGCCCGTCGTTTCGTTGAGGAAACCCTCCCTCATCGGCCGTCAGCCGCCGCACAACCCCACCAGATTGCCACCCCGGGGCAATCTCCCCTCAAGATCGTGAATGGTGGGGTAACGCGGCACTTGAGCGTCATATCGGCAACCGCCGTGACGTGGCTCGATCCGGGCCACTGGAAATAACCCGCATTTCCGCGGAACCGGGCGAACCTACCGACGCGGCAGCCGGAGCCCCCCGACGTGCACCCCCCCCATCCCCCGCAAGGGGGAAGGGTGCGAAGACGCGCGCTCGCGGCGAGCACGCCGCGCGACAGGCAACATGTCAGTCGAGGTCAGTTGAGGCACTAGACAAAGAGACGCGGAGACGCAGAGCATTCATGGCAGACGAGTGGGGACCCGAGTGGAATTTCCGACTTTCTCTCCGTGTCTCCGTTACTCCCTGTAGATTCGCATTCATCGCAACGACCATCCGAAACTTGTCCGGCAAAACCCTGTTGCCATAACAGGATTCTGAATGTTTTCCGTGCAGAGTGCGGAGATTGCACATCTGATTATTGTGCCTCTTCTGCTTCTTCGCGGCCAGGCTGTCATCGCGTGCGCGGCAGACCCGCTCTGGCGCGGCCGCGCGGCCCGAAAGCCCGGCTACGGCTGATTCACGTACCCCGCGATCACCCGCTCGGCGACGCGGCGCGCAATTTCGACCGTCTGTCTGTTTCCCGTCACCTGCCGGGTGACGTACGCCCCTTCGATAATCAGCCCCAGCTCCTGAGCGAGCGCCCGCGGATTTGTCGCGCCCGCTCGCGCCGCGATGTCACACACGATCGCTTCCATGGCCTGTTTGTTTTTGGCGGCTGCGACGTGCGCCGGCTCGTGCGGCAGCGGAAATTCCATCGCCACGTTGATAAAGATGCACCCCTGAAAGTCGTCCGCCTCGATAATCGTCTCGACCACGTCGAACAGCGCCCGCAATTGCCCCAGCGGCGTGTCGCCCCCCCGGTCGCGGATCATCGTCAGGAACGTATTCTGCAGCCACACGTTCTGCATTTCGAGGGCCGCGAGCATCAGATCGTCTTTGCACTCGAAGTGCTTGTAGAAGGCGGTCTTGCTGATTCCCACGTCAGAGAGCACTTGGTCGATGCCGACGTTTCGGAAGCCGTCGCGGTAAAAACGCTTGACGGCCGCCTCGGTCAGTCGCTGGCGGGTGGTCGCGGGCATGTGGGTGTACCGGAAGTCAACCCGGGGTGTACGACAAGTCAACTCCCCAAACCGGGCGATCTGCATCATAACTGTCGATATACCAGCGCACGAGCCAGCGGGCGCTGCGACCGGCACGCGGGTGACGGCAATCGCTGAGGTCTTGAGGCAACTACCCTTTTGGGGAGGCAGATCCTATGCAGCGGCATTTGTTTTTCGCGTATGGCGTTTTGGGGCACCTGCTGTTCCTCGCGGTTTATGCCGCACTCGCCTGTTTCGTCGGTAACCTGCTTCTCCCCAAAACCATCGACTACCCTGTGTCGAGCTCCAGGGGCCTGGCGCTGGCCGTCGATTTTGGCCTGATCGCGCTGTTCGCACTGCAGCATTCGATCATGGCGCGGCCGGCGTTCAAGCGAGTCTGGACGCGCGTCATTCCCCACCCGATTGAACGCAGCACGTACGTTTTCGCTTCGTGCGCCGTCACGGCCCTGCTGATGTGGCAATGGCAGCCCGTCGATTCCATCGTGTGGGACGTCAGGCAACCCGCGGGACGAGCCGCTCTCTACGTCCTCTTCGCCATCGGGTGGCTCATGGTTCCCGCGATCAGCTTCATGATCAATCACTTCGACCTGTTCGGGACTCGCCAGGTCTGGCTGCACCTGCAAGGAAAAGAATATACCTCGCTTCCATTCCGCACCCCCCTGCTCTACAGCCGGATCCGCCACCCCTTATACGTCGGCTGGGCCATCGCGTTCTGGGCCGCCCCGACGATGACCCTCGGGCACCTGCTGTTCGCCGGGGCGATGACGGCCTACATGGCGCTGGCGGCCTTGGTCGAAGAGCGCGATCTGATCGCGCATTTCGGCCGGCAGTACGAAGAATACCGCTGTCGCGTGCCGCGATATTTGCCCCGCTTGCGCGCTTCGAAACCCGAGCCTGAAACGGCCCCCGCCCGGCACACGCTTTCAGCATAGAGGCATTGGAGATTCCTTTTTGTCAGCGCACTTTACCTTCAGGCGGCCGCTGTGGATTCGGCCTGACCGTGAGGGTAAAGTGTCGCAGCAGGCACTTCGATCCTTCGTTCGCCCTGTCCGTTGGATCTGACCAAACGGGCGCCTGGGATCAGGCGCCAACGAGATTCAGGAACGAGCGTCGAGCCCATGCCGTCGCGGCGACACGAAATGTTGGGCGCCTTTCTGCCTTCAGAAAAAAGGGTGTTGCGAACCGGTCGTGTCTTCGTACCGGCCCTGCTCGCCGTATTGTTTCTCGCGCCCCGCGCCATTCTGCCAGACGACTCGGCCGCCAACGTCCGAACATCTCCGCCGGCCGGAAATCCGTTTCTCGACCTGCTGTGGCTGGTGCAGGTATCGGGCACACCCGCCGCTGCCGACCCGGCCCGTGACGCTCTGATGAAGACCGAAATCTCGGCACTGTTGCGCAGGCAACCGCCATTTTCTTTCGACGGAGTACGGGAATTCATGTCGCGCGAAACGTTCGATCGAATCGCCGGCACCGACGGCCGGCTCGAACTGGCCGAAGTGCGCGAGTGGCTGGAGACCAACACTCCGCACTCACGACAGGCGCTGTTCCCGAAGGTTGCCGCGCATACCCGGTGGCTGACGACGGGGTTCGATCTGATCGACCAGAGGCAACTCGAACGCGGCAGCAAGGTTGTGGATTGGCTCGTGGCGAACTATCGACGCGGGGAACCATTGAAAGTCGTTTGCGTCTGTACGGGCAACTCGCGGCGCAGCCTGTTCACCGCCACGCTGGGAAACGTCGCGGCCAGCTATTGCGGCTTACCCGAAGTCCGATTCTACAGCGGCGGGACCGCTCCCACCGCCTTCAATTCCCGAACGATCGCCAGCCTGCGCGAAATCGGCGTCGACATTGAGCCGACCGGTAACGACGCGGCACGGGGCCCGGAGGGCACTCCCAACGCGATCTACCGCGTTCGCTGGGGCGAATCGAAAGCCGGCGCGGCGCCGTTGGAGATGCTCGAATACTCGAAGCGCTTCGACGCCCCCGACAATCCGCAAGACGGCTTCGCCGCCCTGATGGTGTGCAGCGACGCCGATGAGGCCTGCCCCACCGTCACAGGGGCCGCCATTCGCATTTCGCTTCCCTACCTCGACCCCAAGCTCTACGACGGCACCGAATTCGAGGCCCGCAAATACGCCGAGCGCCGCGACGACATTGGCCGGCTGCTGCTCGCGGTGCTGATGCAGGCGCGGCGAAAGCTGACAGCGGCGGGGAAGCTGTGATTAGGCGGGGCGCCCACAGCGCCGCGCAATGCCCCGGCCGCTTTTGAGCAGCCGGGGCACTGACGGACGAACGTGTGCGGATTTGGTAGACCGTTCCGCTACTTGCCGCTATCACGGCTCGGGCGCTCGCGCTGCAGGGTGACGACAACCTCGCCGTCGCCGGCCGCGACCTTCTGTTCATGATAGGCATAGCCGCGTTTGGCAAATCCATACACAATCGGATCGGCGGGAGCCCAGCTCCATTCGTAGACGCCATTGCTATCGGCGCGAGTGGGGACGCGCGGATCAAAGGGAGTCGACGCCTCAAGGTCGTACAATGTTTGATGATCCCGCCATTTCCCAATCGAAACGTGCACATCAGGGATTGCCGACCCGACTGGATCAACAAACCGAATCCGAGTCTTCTTTCCACCCTGCAATTTGAAGCCAATAGACGAATTGGCGGGGGAGAGGTCGATTGTTTTTTGAGCAGGCGACCAGCTGGCCGCCGTCACCGTGACGGCGCACTCCCCCGTTGGCAGCGGCGGCAGACGAAAATGTCCCCGATCATCGGTGCGAACGCGGTGCTGTATGAATTGAGAGTTTCTGGAGGGGTTTGCTCCCCAAACCACGATCGCCTCAGGAATCTTGTTGCCGCTGTCATCAAGCACAAAACCGCTGAGTGAGACGCCGCGGTGCATAGTGAACTTTGCAGTCTGCGCCACGAGATCCTGCGTTGCAATGTCGAGATGCGCGGCCCAGGATGTATCACTAATGTACTCCGGGTGACTGAGCATCAAGAGCACCTTGAATCGATCGTCGGCGGCGACATGATCCAATGTCCATCTGCCAACCGCGTCTGTTGTCACGGCCTTGTCGCCGGTGGCAATCCATAAGTCAGGCCACGATCGTTCCTGCAAGCTGTCGAAGGTCGGTTCAAGGTGAACCTGCACCTTAGCGCCTCTGATCGGTTCGCCGTCTTCGTTGGTCACGATCCCGCCGATGCGTGTTCCCTCTTCGAGCCTAAACGTGTACTCGGGCGGGATCAGGTGTCCATCGGGCTGCCATTTCGCATCCCAATGGGCATGCATTCCAACGTGCCTGCCGGTCCGCGCCCAAAGCCGAAGCATCATAGTCGTCGCGTCGGGTAGCTCGATCGGAACTTCACCCCGAGCATCGGTGACATAGTCGCGATTTATTATCGTTTCGGTCGTTGTGATGTTGGCGCGAATGCCGGCACTCGGAACGGGCTTGTCGTCAGGCACCAAGACGCGAATCCGCATCGTGCGAGGTGCGTTGGCTTGCGGATTTTCTACGACATCGGGTGCGGCATTAGACGGCTTCGTGTCGGGAGGCTGCGGCGGCGTCTCGACCACCTCCGCGACAGGATTCAGGGTAACCACGTGCTCCTTTTCACCGGCGACGATTGAATAGTTCTCGACCTCCTCATAGCCCTTTTTGAAAAAGTCGTACTCTACGGCATCGTGGGGAGCCCAGTTCCATTCAAAGACCCCATTCTCGTTGGCGAGACTCGGTATTTTTGTATCCAGCAGCTTAGCGTGCTTGAGATTGTACAGTGCCCGTGTGCGGCGCCATTGCTTGATCCCAACTCCCACCCTGGGTAGCGCTCGGCCCGCGTCATCGACAAAACGGATCCGCGTCTTTTTCCCAAGATCTAGACGAAAGTCGAGGGTGGAGTTGCCTGGCGCGAGCTTAACCGTCTTCTGATCCGGCGCCCAACCCTGCGCGACGACCGTCACCCTGATTGGGCCAGGCGGCAATGGCGCCAGCCGATAGTTCCCGTGCGGATCGGTCCGGACCTCCTGGCTGCCTGCGGTAAACCAGGGTTCCGTCGTACCCCACACGACGACTGCTTCCGGAATTCCCTTCCCGTCGGCGGCGGTCACGACTCCGGTCACTGAGATTCCCCGACGCATCACGATCGTGCCTGTACGATCGCGAAACGATTCGGATGTGACGCCTTGCTTTGTTTGCATCTCGCCCCAGGAGTAGTCGCTGATGTAATCGGGATGGCTCACCAAGACCTGAAGATCAAAATCGTCGCCGGCCGGTGCACTATCTAGCGACCATCGGCCGTCGCGATCAGTGACCCTCGCTTCGTCCCCTTCGGAAAGCCAGGGGTTGGGCTTCACCAACCTTTCCCATACTCCATCCGGCGCTTCCAGCTTCACTTGTACCTTCGCGCCTGCAATCGGCTCGCCGTCTTCGTTCCTGACGACGCCGCCAATGTGTGTACCCTTTTGAAGGCGAAACGTGACTTTTTGTGGGATCACTGCGAAGACCCATTGTTTGTCAGGTCGCTGCTGCGACTGCCAAGTCGCCGTCAGCCCCACATGACTCTCTTTCGTCACCCAAAGGTCGACATGCCGAGGTGACTGATGTACTTCAACCTCGGCCTCGCCCTGCTCATTCGACAGGTAGTCGCGGTTGGTCACATCGAGTTCGGTCGTCGAGCTGGTGACATGAATCTTGGCGCCCGGCAGAGGCTTGCCATCTGGGCCGAGTACGTTGATTCGCATCGTGCGTATGCCGTCTTTCTGATCCTTTGTGTTGCTCTTGGGCCGTACTTCAGTCACGCCTGCCGTCAAAGAATCTTGACGAGCCGCCGGCACCAACCACGCTCCACTTGGGAGAACAACCGGACCCACGAGCAGAACGATCGCCAGTCCTATCCGTCGAGCACGGCGCCCGTCGCCTGACACCATCCGCATGATTTCCTCCAGCCGCTGGCGCGTCAGCTCGAGCGCCGTCAATCCGACCGGAACGAGCCCCAACCTGACCCGCATGTGAAACCGCGCCGTCGCCACCAGGCATTGCGCGTATTCAGCCCGGTCGCACAAACCGGAAGCGACGACTTCGAAGTCGCAGCAGCGTTCGCGTTCGCGGCTCATCGCCCGGCTGGCCCACCATACCAGTGGGTGGAACCACCACACGCACTGGGCCGCCGTCTGCAACCACGCCACCCACAGATCCCTTCTCCGAACGTGCACGAGCTCGTGAGCGAGGACCATCGCCAGTTGAGCGGCCGACGAATCGCGCGAGAGAGAAGCCGGCAGCAGAATCTTCGGGCGGATGACACCGCAGACTGCCGGGCCGAATGATTCAGTCAATATGATCGCAGGAACACGCGCCAAGCCCAAGCGCCGCGCCGTTTTTTCGGCCAGTCGTACGAGCTCCGTCGGAACATCTGCCGACGGCTGAAGCTGCCTGCGGATGCGCCAGCAGGCGGCACCGACGAGCGCCACCGTGGCGGCGACACCTAGCCACCAAAGGCACAGAATCAACTGAAGCAGACGCGACCCCGCCGTTTCCGACCGCGGTGCGGGCCGCGAGATCGGTCCTGACGTACCTGCTGCCGTGGAAGCGGGGAGCTCGAGCATGCGCGGCGCGGCAGCCGGATCGCGTGCTGCGAAACCGGAGTCTGCAGCCTCAGATGGCGCCATCACCGCCATGGGCCCTGCGCGGCGGGCCTGCCAGGCTGATTCGGCCCAACCGAGCGCGCTGACGGGGCTGTGCCAGACCGGCGGCGTCAGCGCCTTGACGAGTACCAGGCCCCACAAGGCATACGCAAGATGCGGGCGCCGCTGTCGGACCAGCGTGGCCAGCGCCCCCAAGACGAGCGCCACTGCAGCAATCTGCCAGCATTGGCGGACAAACAGTTCGAAGAGAAGCGCTGAGGAAGCTTTCATTACCGTGCTCCCGTGGTCCGGATTTGGAGTGCTGTGACTCGTCGCAGCTTTGGAATTCTGGAGCAGTCGGCGAGCGGCAGGCGTGCCCCAAAGTGCAAAAGCAGTCAAGACTGGCCGCACCCCAGGGTTGCAACATGCGAGTCATTTCTTCCGCTCCTTGAGCCGTTCGAGCGTCCGTTGCAGTTCGTCAATTTCGTCCTCCGAAAGCCCCTGCTCGCGAATCAGGTGTTGGACCAAAGGCAACGCCTGCCCGCCAAACGTCCGTTCGACAAATTCGTGCACCAGTCGCGAGAGGATTCTCCCCGGCTGGACGCGCGGCCGGTAGACGTTGGCGCGTCCACGCCGCTCGACACGCAAGTACCCTTTGCTCGACAGCCGGCGGAGATAAGTCTGCACCGTCCAGAAGTCGATGTCGCGGGTCGGCTGCAGCGCCTCGGCCACCTGTCGGACCGTGGCCTCCCCCAAATCCCACACGATGCGGGCAATTTCCAGCTCCGATCTGGGCAAGGGCGGAAGCGGAGGCATCGCGCGTTTCGAAGGTAGCAGGCCAGAATGGAATCATCACGTACAACTGAACGTGCATCATAACGTTCATTTGTACGTTGTCAACCGACTCGGGCAGCGCATCGCCGCCACGGGTCCATAACGGGCTTTGCGCGCCGGACGCGATGGGTTAGACCATCGGTGGACGAAGTCGAGCGACTTCGAGATCGCAAGCTCAAGGAGGAGCGTGAGATGGCCACGGGTGCTGTGCAGGACA